>NZ_JBHEEW010000001.1:0-555833 GCF_041930185.1 Mycoplana ramosa
TCTCTGCTTCTTCATGCGTCCGTCCTCAATGGGCCGGACTCTAATCCATTCTGGAGGAAATTCTCAGTGGCAGGTCAATGCAATCGCACTATGACTTTAGCAAAGCAATAGATAGGGCCGATCTCAGCACCCTCAAATGGGAGATGGAAGTCGACCGGCTGGGCACCCCGGATATCCTCTCATTTGGAACTGCCGACATGGATTTTCGATCTCCGCCGGCTGTCGTAGACGCGCTGCATCGTGCGGTCGATACCGGCCATTTCGGTTACCCATACAGGAGGCCGAGCTATTTCGACGCGCTCACAGGTTATCTGAGCAGGCGCTTTGGATGGCAAGTCGAACAGTCGTGGATCGATTCCTGCGTCGCGATCTACCCATCAATGTTCGCGATCATCACGGAATTGACGCAGCCGGGTGATGAAATCATCTATCAGCCACCCGTTCATCACGTTTTTTTGGAAATTGTGAAGGCCAACGGTCGTGTACCGGTCGCCAACCAACTGGTCAGACGCGGTGAAACCTATGAGATGGATTTTGCCGGGCTGGAGGCCTGCATAACCGAGCGAACAAAATTGCTGTTGCTCTGTAGTCCACATAATCCGGTCGGTCGCGTCTGGACTCGAGACGAGCTAAAAGAGCTGGCACGTATATGCGCGGAACGCGGCATCATCGTGGTTTCCGATGAGGTTTACAGTGGGATGCTCTTTGAAGGGGTGGAGTTCACACCTTTCGCGGCGGTTTCCGAATGGGCCGCGATGAATTCTTATTGCCTGATGTCCCCAAGCAAGCCCTTTAACCTTACCGGGCTAAAGCATTCCATCGTGATCACCCCAAATCCGGCACTGCGGGAAGATTTCAGGCGCGGTTTGGTAGGCGCTAATCTCATGTATGGCGGGAGTGTCCTTGGCTACGCCGCTGCAGAGGCAGCGTTTCGCGATTGTGACGATTGGAGCGAAGCGTTGATGCAGCACATCTCCAGCAATCACGCCTACGTCGCCGACCTCATCCATGCTTTTCTGCCAGAGGTGACGGTTCCGGCGGCCGAAGCGGCATACTTCGCCTGGCTCGACCTCTCGAAGCTAAAGACGCCGAAGAGCGTTTACGAGGAGCTTATCGAAAAACAAGCGAAGCTCATTGTGACCTACGGCGAATTGATGGGGCCTGGCGGGGAAAATCATATCCGTATCAACCTCGGCACGTCGCGCTCGGTCTTGGAAGCTGGCATGCGCCGCCTGCTTTCAGTTCTTGTTCCCCTAACTGGGCGCGTCTTTGATGATTGAGCATTCTAATGGCCAGGCGGAATATCCGCGTTCTGAACGATGTTTCGAGCGTCTCCTATCCACCATAAGCCTGCCAGAAGCCGCCAGTCCGTTACCGGCCCCAAACTGCCAGACCGAAAAGCCCGCCCAAGCCGCTCGACTCTATCGTCGGCCAGTGACCAAGATGCACGGAGGTGACGCCTATATGTAATCCTCCAATGGCGGGGCTTCCTGCACGGTCACGCCGGTTGACCCACTGCAACAAGACTGCCACTGTTTATGACACCTTTATGACAGCCTGCATCTTTGATCTTTCGAACTCGACAAGGCCGCCGATGTCGCCACCGTATTTGCCTTCTAGCCGTCCTCAGGAGGATGGGCCTGACGCCGCAACGCGGGCCCGAATGGAATTTTCTAACGAGATGCTCTTCGACCGGCCCAAGGCCGAAGCCTTCTACGGTTCCCCGCCGGAGCGTGCCGGACGCTTTTATGACGATGATCGAGGGCTGGTGGTGCGCTCCGACATCGATGGCAACCCGTTTCATCAAGATCTGATACAATTTGATCCAGATGCCCTCGCGTTTACCGGCAGCGGCACGCCGCGCCCCTTGCCAAGCGTCGGGCATCATTACCAGACCGTCGAGAGCGGGGATTGGCTGCATTTCTGCCTGCGTCTTGGCGGGCGGGGCGTAGAAAGCATCTCGAACTACGCAGATATAGACCAGCCCAGCAGGAGCTGCATCGTCACTCGCTATCCGGCCGGCGCGCGGATAGAGCGGATTTCCTCTCCGGTCGATGGCTGGCGCACAGCGTGCCTCTGGCTGCGGCCGGCGGCGGTACTGCGCTTCCTTGAAACCACGGTGTCACGCGTTCCTGAGCATCTTTCGCTTCTGGTTGACCCCGGCCACATCGATACGCCGAGGCATTTTTCGCTGCCGTTGGACAGGCGGATGGTTCTGGCGGTCGATCAGGTGCTGGACTGCCCCTTTACCGGAGGTACCCGGCGTGCCTTCGTTCGCTCGCGCTATCTCGAGATCCTCGCGCTGATCTATCAGGCCGCGGTCGAAATGCCCGGCGAGAGCGTCGGCGTCTCGCTCACGCGACACACCACCGAAGCCATCACCCGGGCTGCCGCGCTTCTTGCTTCGCGGCTGGATCGCATGGGCAGCCTCGATGAAATCGCCCGCGAGGTAGGCATCAGCCGCACCCGCTTGACCCACGGTTTCCGCGCGCTGATGGGCACCTCGGTCGAGGCGTACTGGCGGCAGTGCCGCATGAACTATGCCCGAGACCGTCTCTGTGAGGACAAGGTCGCGATCGGTGAACTGGCACAGCAACTTGGCTATGCCGAGCTGGCTTCCTTCTCGCGCGCCTTTACCCGAACCTTCGGATTAAGCCCGATGCAAATGCGTACGTTGCGCTGAGTGGGTGCAGACCGTACAGCGTCGTTGCGTTGTCTTCTTCACTGCTGCCCTCAAATCAACGCTTGAGCGACCTTCGGACCTGTCCGTTGCGACAAGAAATTTGTCCGCACAGACAAGGGCTTTTACCGGGAAGTGCAATAGCATGATCCGGTGATTGCCTGGCCAGGATCGCCTCCCTACCGGATGTAATCCTGCTGCATCGAACAAAGATGTGAAGGCGTGACGTTGCGCCTTCGTCAAGGAGCCCAAAGGGGGAGGAGATAACGGATGACAACTCGCAGACAGGTTTTGGTAGGTGCGGGCGCCACGCTGGCGCTTGGCGCGGTTGGGATGCCACTTGCGGCCAAAGCCCAGGGCAAGAAGACCGTTGTGCTGGCATCAATGGGTCCGTTGACCGGTAACTTCGATCCGACGTCCCATACGACGCTGGGGCAGGGCAATTTCGACAAGCTGATCTTCAGCCATCTGACACGTGCGCCGATGGAAGAGGGCAAGACTGACGTGCTCGAGCCCGATCTGGCCCTCAGCTGGCAAATCATCGACGAGCATACCCTCGAGTTCAAGCTCCGTGATGGCGTGAAGTTCCATGACGGGCAAGATTTTTCCGCAGCGGATGTGAAGGCTACCTTTGAGTATGCATCGCAGCCCGATCGTCCTGCCTCTTCCTTCTATCCCGGGCAGGTCGAAGTCGAAGTGGTCGACCCGTTGACCGTCCGCATCAAGACCGACAAATACGGATACCCGGCCTCGACCTTCTGGTTCGTGTCCAGCTACCTGCCGATCCTTTGCGCGGCCGACATCGCCGATCCCGCCAAGTTGCAGTCGCGCCCGAACGGCACCAATGGCTTCAAGTATGTAATGACGGAAGGTGACCGCAGCACGCTCGAGGCATTTGACGGCTATTATGCGGGTCGGCCGAAGATCGACGAAATTGTCTATGCTTATGTGCCCGATGCGAACACCCGTGTGCTTGGCCTCATGAACGGCGAGTATCAGATCGCCGAGCGGCTGGAACCTGAGCAGTATCAATCGCTGCTGTCGAATGACACCGTGGCGGTGCGCAAGGGCATGTCTACGGAAAACAAGTATCTGCACTTCCGCTGCAACAAGGCCCCCTTCGATGACCCGCGCATCCGTCTGGCGGCCTGTCATGCAATCGACCGGGAACAGATCCTTGCCCTTATGGGGGATGCGGGCGTGGCCTCGAATTGCTTCGTTTCGCCGATGAAGTTCGGCTACACGGACATTCCGAACTATCCCACCTATGATCCGGCCGAATCCGCACGTCTGCTCGAGGAGGCCGGATTTCCGGGCGGCAAGGGTTTGCCTCAGCTGGAATACATCACCTCGATCGGCTTTTATCCCAAGACCAAGGAATATGGCGAACTGATCGCAGCGATGCTGATGCAAGTCGGCTTTGATGTGCAACTGACCGTACTGGAGCCGGCGGCTTGGGAGCAGGCGATCTACCGCGGTGCCGATGGCCAGGGTCCGGGGCATATGTGTGACGTGGGCTGGATGACCGGCTCGCCGGAGCCCGATCTGGTGCTACGCCCGAACTGGCATTCCTCGGCCGCGCTGATCAACGGGGTGAGCGATGCCGAGATCGATGCCGCGCTGGACAAGGAGCGGGCGACGCTGGATCCGGCGGAGCGGATGAAGGTGCTGGCCGAGGAGACCTTCCCGCTTCTCGCTGCCAAGGTGCCGAGCTTCTCGCTCTTCTCGGCGGTCGTTTTCCACGGTGCTGCGAAGAATCTCAAGGGTGCCTACTACTACCCGAATGGCCCGATCGACCTGACCAAGGCCGACCTGGTCTGATGTCGCGCCGGGATGCCCGTCCCTGACGGGGGACTTCCCAAAACCCTTATTTGCATCGGCCCGCCTGCGGGTGGGCCGGGCGCAAGAATTTGCGAGCCCGCCGGATTGCCAGGGCGACCCGAACAGGACTGGTCATGTTATTTGCCGTAGACTTCTTTCTGCGCAGGTTGTTGCAGGGTTTGGTCATCGTCGTTCTTGTCGCGATGCTGATCTTCACGCTGCTTCGCGTTGTGCCGGGCGATCCCGTCCGGATTATGCTGGGCCCGATGGTCACGGCCGAGATGGCCGAGGAGACCGCGCAGAAGATGGGGCTGCGCGATCCGGTCCCGGTGCAGTTCATCCGATACGCCGCTCAGGTCGTAAGCGGCGACTTTGGCCATTCATTCGTGCGAAGTGCACAAGGGGGCAGTACCGGCGGTTCGCGCGGGGGGGACACCTTCGATGCCTCAAACCGCGCGCCGGTCATGGGGCTGATCCTGACCGCCTTGCCCTACAGCCTTCTTTTGGCCGGCCTCGCTCTCGGCATCTCGTTGGTGATCTCGCTTCCCATAGGCATCGTTGCGGGACTGTTTTCCGGGCGTTGGCCCGATCGACTTGCCCTATACCTGAGCTCGCTCTTCGTCTCCCTCCCGAACATCTGGCTGGCACTGGTTCTTATCTTCTTAGTCTCGGTAAAGGGAGGGCTTCTGCCCGCCATCGGCTACCAGAACTGGACCTACGCCATCCTGCCGGCGCTCGTTCTGGCAATCGAGCTCTCGCCGGTGTTCATCCGCTCGGCCTCGGTGGCCGTATCCAGCAACATGATGGAATCCTACGTGCCGTCGGGAATTATTCGCGGCCTGTCACGACCGAGGATGATCGTGGCCCACGTCCTGCGCAACTCGATGATCCCGCTGTTGAATGTCGTCGGTATCCAGGCCATCGGCCTGCTGCTCGGCAGTCTCTTCGTCATTGAATATGCATTTAACTATCCTGGTGTCGGGCTGCTGATGATCAACGCCGTCTTCCAGCGCGATTTCCCCGTGATCCAGGCCATCGCCATCCTCGCTTGCACGGTGCTGGTGCTGGTCAACATCCTCGTGGATTTCGCTGCCACCACGATCGACAGAAGGTTGCAATACTGATGACGCCCGAGCTTGTCTCCACTACCTCTGTCGCACAACCGACCCTCCGTGGTCAGCGTTCGCTTTCGGCGACGATGTTCATCAATGCCTGGAGAACGACCGAGTTTCGAATAGGCTTTTTCGTCTTCTTCGGGCTGATCGTTTTGTCGGTGCTGGGGCCGTCATTGTTCGGCGTCTCGCCCACGAAAATCAGCGTCGCGGACAAGTTTCTGCCTCCGATCGGCTTCGAGGGCGGAAACTGGGCGCATGTGCTCGGAACCGACCAGTTGGGCCGTGACCTTTTTGCCCGTTCGCTCATCGGGTTGCGCAATGCGCTGATGATCGGATTGATCTCGGTCGTTGGAATGTTTCTCCTGGGCTCGGCAATCGGAATGATTGCGGGATACGTCGGGGGGTGGGTGGACCTGATCCTGATGCGGATCACTGACGCACAGATGGCCATTCCGGTCATCATACTTGCGATCACCATCCTGGGGGTTTCTCGCCCGACGCCTTTCTCAATCGTCTGCGTGCTTATTCTCGCCGGCTGGCCCGCCTATGCCCGCACAGCCCGCAGCGTGATGCTGTCCGAACGACGCAAGGAATATGTTCGCGCGGCCAAGATTCTCGGCGCCTCGGATCTGCGCATCATGATCGTGCATGTCGCGCCAAACATCCTGCCGCCTATCGCCTTTGTCGCGGTTCTGGATGTGGCACGGATGATGATCATCGAGGCCATCCTCGGCTTCATCGGCATCGGCATCCAGCCGCCGACCCCCACGTTCGGCACGATCATTGCCGATGGAACGAAATACTTGATGAATGCATGGTGGATCACCACGGTCCCCGGCCTACTGCTGGCGATATCGCTTTGCGGCATCAACCTCATGGGTGGCGCACTGGAGCGGGCCCGCAACAAGCTTCTGCAGGGGGTATCATGAGCGAAGCGCATCCCATCCTCAGGGTCCGCGACCTTACGGTTGAACTGCAATCCGCTGCTAGCCGCCGCACGGTTCTAGACAGTGTCTCTCTCGACCTCCACGCGGACGAGGTTCTGGGCATCATCGGCGAAAGCGGCTCGGGGAAGACCGTGCTGTCGCGGGCAATGGTCAACTGGGTCTCGCGCCCGCTCGAGATGACCAGCGGCCAGATCTTCTACCATGGCGAGGATCTGAGGCAGATGCCCGTGCGGCAGTTGCAGGTCCTGCGCGGTCGCAAGATCTCTTATATCGGTGCCGACCCGACCAGCGCGCTCGATCCGACGCTGCCGATCGGGCATCAGATCGTCGAGAAGTTGAAATCGGTCGAGCCGGGCATATCAGAGGCCGACGCGAGGAAGCGGGTGATCGAGACACTGCAGGCTGTCCGGATTCCCTCGGCCGCCGAACGGTTCAACGAGTTCCCGTTTCAGTTCTCCGGCGGAATGATGCAACGGGTGATGATCGTCGATGCACTGGTGACCAGCCCCGACCTGCTGGTCACCGACAATATCACCCAGCCGCTGGACGTGACGGTGGCCGCCCAGATTCTGCGGCTGCTACGGGACTTGCAGGCCGAATACCGCACTGCAATCCTTTTCGTTTCCTCGCTTCTGGGGGTGGTCAACGATATCGCAGACAAAGTGCTGGTGCTGGCGAATGGGAGGGTCGTCGAGCGCCAGTCGATGCAGGGCATCTTGCAGTCGCCCGAACATGAGTACACCCGCCATCTGGTCCGTGACATGCCGCGCATCTGGGAGGCGCAGAGCGAAGTCCCGGCCGTCCGGGCCCGTGTGAACTCCAATGATGGGCGAGAGGCTATCCTTTCGGTGCGCGATGTCAGTCGCACCTATGCGACCAAGGACAGAAGTCGCCTTTTTGGCAAGCAATATGTGCAAGCGGTCCGAGGGGTTTCCTTTGACGTCTACAAGGGTGACAGCCTTGGCATTGTCGGAGAATCCGGCTGCGGGAAGTCAAGCCTCTCGCGGCTGCTGAGCCGACTGGAGGAGCCCGACAGCGGTAAGATCCTGTTCAAGGGTCAGGACGTGGGCGGCTTGCGGGGGACCGCCCTCCTCAACCTCCGCCGGGGCTTCCAGCTGCTGTTGCAGGACCCCTACAATTCGATCCCGTCGCATCTGACCATTGGTCGGACCGTGGCCGAGCCGCTGATCATCCACGGCGGTCACTCCAAGGCCGAGATCCGCGAGAAGGTGGCAGAGACCATGGCTGAGGTCGGGCTGGGGCCCGAGCTTGCCCATAGCCTGCCGGTCGGCCTCAGCGCCGGGCAGCGCCAGCGGGTCAACATCGCCCGCGCCATGGTGCTGGAACCGGAGCTTCTGATCCTCGATGAAACGCTTTCGGCACTGGATCAGGTGGAGCAAGCCAAGCTCCTGGGGTTGTTCGAGAAACTGCAGGTCCGCCACGGCATGACCTACATCTACATCTCGCATGATCTTGGCATGGTGCGTCGGGTCTGTAGCCGCGTCGCAGTGATGTATCTTGGTCGCGTGGTCGAACTGGCCGGGAACGAAACCACCTTCTTCAACCCGGGCCACCCGTACACAAGGGCGCTTCTCTCAGCCGTGCCGGCGATCGAGCACCGGCCCTATGACGCAGCGACCTACCTGCTGGAGGGCGAGCCGCCGAACCCGATCAACATCCCGCCCGGATGCAGTTTCCGCACACGCTGCCCCTTTGCCTTCGACCGCTGTGCCAAGGACGATCCGGCGCTTCTCGCGCGCGGCAGCGGCGATCTGGCTGCCTGTCATTTGGCAGAAGGCGGGATGCCCGCACCCGGCATGTCGCCGGCAGGACTTCACGATCTTAACCAAGTGCCGGCCTTGAGATCCGGGACAGGCGCTTGAACTGAGGGTTTCACCAGATGGACTTCGACTACATCGTGATCGGCTCGGGAAGTGCCGGGTCTCCCCTGACCGCTCGCCTTCTCGAGAAGGGCATGAAAGTGCTACTCATCGAGGCGGGCAAGCGCGAGCGCATTCCGATCACCCGCCTTCCCGCAGCCTTGATACATACGGTCGGCAATTCGCGCTATGATTGGTGCTACAAGACCGAGCCTGATCCCACCCGCAACGGACTGACCGAGGCCTGGCCCCGCGGCAAGGTGCCGGGCGGGTCTTCCGCGATCAACGGCATGATCTTCATCCGCGGCGCCAAGCAGGACTACGATGCCTGGGAGAAGCTGGGCAACCCAGGCTGGGGTTGGAACGACGTACTGCCGTATTTCCGGCGGATGGAAACGGCTGATAACGACAAGGACAATGGTGTGCGCGGCGGCATGGGGCCGCAGCGCGTCTCGGCGCTCCGCTGGAAGCATCCGGTATCGGAGACCTTTTTGAAAAGTTTCCTCGCTGCCGGTGCCACGTTCAACGATGATATGAACGGCGTCTCGCATGAGGGCGTGGCCTGGAACCAGGGCTCGACCAGGAACGGTGTTCGTGCTTCGAGCTATGACAGCTTCGTCCGCCCGAAGCTTGGCAATCCGAACCTGAGGTTCGTCGACGACACGCTGGTCGAGCGCGTGATCATCGTGGACCGCCGCGCTACGGGGGTGGAGGCGCTCCAATCTGGTGAACGTGTCACCTTCTCCGCCAGGCGGGGCGTGGTGCTGTCTGCAGGCTCGATCAACTCGCCGCAATTGCTGATGCTGTCCGGCATTGGCGATCCGGCGGAACTCAAAAAGCACGGGATCGTCACGGTTGTCGACAGCCCGGAGGTGGGCAAGAACCTGCTTGAGCATCCGGGCCTTTATGCGCTGGCCGAGATGAAAGTGCCAACCGCCAACCGGATGGCTCGTCCACTACGCGGCGCCTTGGCCTTCGGAGAATGGCTCTTCGGCAGGCGAGGGGTGATGAGCGTGCCGACCGCCCAGCTGATCGCATTCATCAAGTCGCGGCCGGAGCTGGAGTATACCGATCTGCAGTTTCACCTCTTCCCGTTCGGCCTGGCTCAGACCAAGACTAAGCTCAAGGTGCCGAAGGCGGATCTTGTCACCATCTTGATGAACATCAATCATTCGAAAAGCGTCGGTCATCTTGAACTTCGGTCGGCCGACCCCCGGGAGAAGGTGGCAATCTTCCCGCGTCTGCTGGACCACCCCGATGATGTTGAAACCCTGCTTCGCGGCATTGAGTGGATCCGTCGGATCTGTGTCCAGCCGCCCTTTTCGAAAGACATGCTGCGCTTTCTCGACCTTCCGCCCGAGGGCAGCTCACGAGAGGAAGAGATCGCCTACCTGCGCCGCACGACGGTGCCGTTCTTCCATCCAGTCGGCACGTGCCGGATGGGATCGGATGACAAGGCGGTGGTGCGCCCCGACCTCAAGGTGCGCGGCGTCGAGGGGCTTTGGGTCGCCGACGCCTCGATCATGCCGCGGCACATTTCGGGGAATACCAATGCCACCGCGATCATGATCGGGGACAAGGCCTCGGATTTGATTCACGCCTGACGCCGTCCCGGCAAGGGCGCGTTTCCGGCCTTGTCGAAAACCAGACTTCCGGCACGTCGCGTGCCTCACTCATCTCGCTCCACTGCGTCCCGGCCGGGACGCGGGCTAGTGAACCACGTTCAAAAGGCAGATCCTGACATGACGGAATTTTCTGAACTCTTCATCGGAGGACGTCGCGTCGCCTCCACCGCTCCGCGGATCATTGAGGTCCGCTCTCCCTATGATGGCTCAGTCGTCGGCACTGCCCCGCTGGCCAGCCACGAAGACATTGACCGCGCGGTCGACGCGGCCCGCCGTGCGTTTGATCATGGGCCCTGGCCGCGCCTTTCGGTGGAAGAGCGCATTCAGGTAATCGAGAGGTTCCATGCGCTATACGAGGCGCGCTCGGATGAGTTCGCCCGCTTCGTTTCGCGCGAGATGGGCGCACCGCACTGGTTCACCCAGGCAATCCGGACCCTGATTACCAATCAGAGCCATGCCTTCTTCAAGGCCGCGCGCAGCTACCCGTGGGAGGACCGCCGCGATGGCTTCCCGACCGGCAAGAGCCTTTGGTTGCGGGAGCCGGTCGGCGTCGTCGCAGCCATCATTCCGTGGAATGCCCCACATCAGGTGGCGCTTGGAAAGCTCTATCCCGCGCTGATCGCCGGTTGCACCGTAGTGCTGAAACTTGCCGAGGAAACGGCGGTTGACGGCCAGTTCCTGGGCGAGTTGTTCGCCGAGGCGGGGCTGCCAGAGGGCGTGTTCAGCGTGATTGCCGCCGACAAGGAAACCAGCGAACGTCTGGTGACCCATCCAGGAATCGACAAGATCGGTTTTACAGGGTCCTCTGCGGTGGGGCGCCGCATTGCCGGTCTTGGCGGCGCCCTTCTGAAACGCGTGAGCCTGGAACTGGGTGGAAAGTCGGCAGCCATCGTCCTGGAAGACGCCGATATCGAGGAAACGGTGGCGGCGCTCAAGTTTCGCTCCTTCCCGAACAATGGGCAGGTCTGCGTGGCTCAGACCCGGGTACTGGTACCGCGGCATCGCCAAGTCGAATTTGCCGATGCCATGGCCGCGATGATCAAGGAAATGACCATCGGCGATCCAAGTGCGGAGACCACCTTTCTTGGTCCGGTTGTCTCGGAACGCCAGCGGTTGCGGATAACGGACTACATCCGTCAGGCCGAAGCAGAGGGCACCCGCATCGCCATTGGCGGCAGCGGAATGCCCGATGGCATCAACCACGGCAGTTTCATTCGTCCCACCCTCTTCATTGACGTCGACAACAGCTCCCGCATTGCCCAGGAAGAGATATTTGGCCCGGTTGTCTGCATGATCCCCTATGACAGCGAAGAAGAGGCCATCGGCTTGGCCAATGCTTCGGACTATGGCTTGGCCGGGTCGATCTGGACGCCGGATGCGCAAAGGGCCGAGGCTATCGCCCGCCGCGTGCGGACTGGCACGGTGACGCATGGCAACGCGGCGATCGATCTGCTTTCGCCCTTCGGGGGATTCAAGCAGAGTGGCATCGGCCGCGAGTTCGGCGCTGAAGGGATCAACCACTATATCGAGCACAAGACGATTGCCATTTAAGCCATGGATAGAAGCAACAACGTCCATCTTCGCCTGCGCCGCGGGCTTCCGGTACAACATTGGTAACAAAAGGATGCGCGGCCTGCCTCCGGGCGGACGGCTCCTCTTGATAAGCTTCAGAGGCACCAGATGACAGCTGACCTACCCCATGATCTTGTTCAGGAAGCGCTGCAATGGCGCCATGACCTGCACCGGCACCCGGAAATTGCCTATCAGGAACACCGCACATCGGCCTTTGTCGCCGGCAGGCTGTCCGAATTCGGCTATGAGGTGACCCGCGGCCTGGGGGGGACCGGGGTCGTCGGCACGTTACGACGCGGCAGTTCCACACGCTCCATCGCGCTTCGCGCAGACATGGATGCCTTGCCAATCCATGAACAGACCGGGGTTGCCCACTCTTCGACGGTGGCGGGGATGATGCATGCGTGCGGTCATGACGGCCATACCGCGATGCTGCTGGCGGCGGCGCGCCACGCCGCTACCCGCGAGGATCTGGACGGGGTGCTCCATGTCATCTTCCAGCCCGCCGAAGAGGTCGAGGGCGGCGCGCAGAAGATGATCGAGGACGGGCTGTTCGATCAGATTGCGCCCGACCGGATCTTCGGCTTGCACAACTGGCCTGATGCCCAGCCCGGCACCGTGGCAGCCCCGGACGGGGCGATGATGTCGGCATTTGGCACCTTCGACATCACGGTCTCGGGTAAGGGTGCGCATGGTGCCATGCCGCACCAAAGTGCCGATCCCATTCTTGCCGCCAGCCAGATCGTCTCGGCCCTGCAAGTGATTGCGGCACGCAATGTCTCGCCGCTCGACTCCATCGTCGTCTCAGTGACCAAGATGCACGGAGGCGACGCCTATAATGTGATCCCTGGATCGCTGCATCTGGCTGGCACGACCCGCTGGTTTACTGCTGAAGGTGTCGAACTGATCGAACGTCGGCTGACGGAGGTGGCGCAGCATGTGGCCGCGGGATTCGAATGCCGCGCAGAGGTCGTGCATCAGCGTCGTTACCCGGCAACGATCAACGATGCCGGGGCTGCCACCTTCGTACGCAGTGTTGCGGCAGAGGCAGGATTTGGGATTGTCTCGGCTCCGCCCTCGATGGGCGCCGAAGACTTCTCATTCATGCTGGAACGTAAGCCCGGCTGCTACATTTGGCTCGGCGCAGGCAGGAACGGTAAGAACCCGATGCTGCACTCGCCGTTCTACGACTTCAATGATGCGGTGCTGGGGGATGGCATCAGGCTATGGGACCGACTAATTGGCGCGGCCCTGGCGGCCTAGTAAGTGCTCGAGACGGGCAAGAGGCTGGTCATCCTCAATCAGACGCAGGGGGGCGTCGTTGAAATGTGGATTACGCGGCACCAATGCCCCAATCGGCAGGCCGGGTGGAGGTCTCGTGGGAAGGCGACAGACAACCCTTTTGTTGAGCCACTTAAATGGGGAGCGAAGCCGCGAGGCCAATTGCGCGCGATGGCATACAATCCATTCTGTCCGCTTTCCTTCCACGTCCCACCAGCAGCGGACAGTCGGCTTCCGGCCCCATTTCGGTCGTTTTGACCGTGGCTTGGAAGCTGAGTTGGAGCCGTAGTGAAAACCGTTTCCGTTTCGACTGCGGCGAATGTACAAGTCTCAGTGTAATCAGGCCCCCGCAACCAGATCAAAAGCCTGCTTCGTGCGGGCTTTTTTGTATAAGCTATTGTTAATTTTAATTTAATGCAGCTCATTGTTTTGAGCCCGCCGCGCTCGGAAAAAAACCGGGCTCCGGCGAGTTAAGGACTGAGGTTATCCGATCTGCACCGATACGGAGCGCATTTCCCCGGAAAATCCCCGGACCTGCATAGCCCGCCCTTCCGGAAATGTGCTGCGACAATCGCGTTCTAGCCATCGCGTTGAAGAGGCATACTAGTGATTCTCTGCCTTGTCCTCTTTGGGCACGCCGTGGCCACCTCGACCGCGCAGTTTTCCGCAGACTCAATCAATCAGCCAAGCTTTCTTGACGGCCTTCCGTACTTGGTCAATGTGCGAGGAAGACACCGGTTACGGTGGATACCGGAGCTTGTGAGAACGGATTGACGAAGCACACTCTCACTCGTTGTGCGCTGGAAGCACGAGCGGTTCAACATTTGCAGGACTCTTGGAAAAAATCCGGTTGGCCCGTGCCGCTTCGGTTTTCTGTTGCCAAGGAGCCCCGGCCCGTAGGCTTCACGCGGCTCAGACTGGGTCATCCGGCTTGGAGGACCCGTCGAAGTTCATTCGCTACATAGGGAGTTAAACCTGCCGTGACGGGATTTACTCTCGCCAAGAAACTCCGGGCCGATGCATAATTGACCTTGTCCCCCAGTTTTATCCAGTTTTGAGTTCGCTCCAGCGGTTTTGGGTTGCTGCATTTGGGGTGTAGCGGCGGGTTGCGGTGCGGAGCCATTTCGGCTGCGCAGCACCGAATCACGTCGCGGGCTGATGGTCTGAGCGAACTCGGCAGGTGTCAGCCAGCCGAGGCCGGAGTGCGGTCGGTGATCGTTGTAGTCGCCGCGCCAGTTTGAAAGCGCTGAGCGTGCATGGGTCAGTGATGAGAAGGGCGTTTCATTCAGGAGCTCGTCTCGCAGCCGCCCGTTGAAGCTTTCGATGAAGGCGTTCTGGATCGGCTTGCCAGGCGCGATGTAGTGCCAATCCACCTTGGTCCGGTCCGTCCATTGCAGGATCGCGTTGCTGGTGAACTCGCTGCCGTTGTCACTGACGATCATCTTCGGTGTGCCGCGCGCCTCGATGATCCGGTCAAGCTCACGGGCAACCCGTAGGTCGGAAAGCGATGTATCGGCGACGAGAGCCAGGCATTCCCTGGTGCAATCGTCGACGACCGTCAGCACCCGTAACCTGCGGCCATCGGTCAGTTGATCCGACACGAAGTCCAGCGACCAGTGCTCATTGGCTGCCATCGGGATCAGCATCGGGGCTCGTGTGCCGATCGCCCGCTTCCGGCAATCGCTGACGCCGTGCCTCCGGCAAAGCTCCGAGACAGGCGTACCCGCCTCGTGCTCCTTCAAAATGCCGATGATCTGTTCGTCTGTGAAACGGTTGCGCTTCATTCCCTGGTCCTCTCAATGGGCCAGAGCTTACTTCAAAATGGATTATTTCAACGGGGCAAGGTCAATACAAGACACCAGCCGAAGTCTTCCGGCAGAAGCTACTGGCGCAGATGCGCCCTGCCGGATAGCTTGGTTCCGCTCGCAAGTCGCGGTTCGGCATGAACTCACAAACTCACACCTGCATCTTTGCGCAACGAAATGTTGATATCGTTCAATGCCGCGGCATCGCCGATGCGCACCTTCAGGACCCGCCCCGGATGGACGCCGCGGCTCCCGTCAGCAGGGGAGAAGGGCTCGAGATCCGGTGAGAATTGCGCAGCAAGCAATAACAACATTCCCGCTACACAACCCAGCCACATAAGCAGTTTTGCAGCGGTCATCGTTTGGTCATCTCCTCCTGAAGGAGGAGCAACGGTTTAGATCGCTGAGAGGTTCAGGTCTTCTACCCATCTTCCGTTATCGCTCCCTGAAGGCTCGTGCGAACTGATCTGTGAACGGCTTGACGAAATAGGAGAGGGCCGTCCTCTGCTCGGTCGAGATGAACACTTCGACCGGCATGCCGGGCAGAAGCTTCGCTTGGCCGAGCTTTTTCAGTTCCTCTGCCGTGACGTCGATCCTCGCGAGATAGTAGGTTTCGCCCGTTGCGTCGTCATGGCTGGTTGCCGGGGAGATGTGCATCACGCTTCCGCTGAGTTCGGGTGTCGTGCGCTGGTTGAAAGCGGAGAAGCGCAGGCGCGCCACATGCCCCGTCTCAACCTGATCGATCGACACCGGGGAGAGCCGTGTCTCGATGGTAAGGCGTGCATCGCTGGGCACGATGGTGACCAGAATCTCGGCCGGAGTGATGACGCCGCCTATCGTGTGAACCTTGAGTTCGTTGACCACGCCCGAGATCGGCGCGCGCAGGTCGGTGCGCGACAGCAGGTCCTCGATCGCCGTTCTTCTGTCGTGCAGTTCGGAAAGCTTGGTGACGACGAGGCCAAGCTCGCGTTGCGCCTCGGTTCTAGCCTGCTCGTCGATGGCGATGATCTGGAGGCGGACCTCGTTCTTTCGGGTTCCCGCCCGCGCGATCGCTGCGGTGATCTCAGCGCGTTCGCCGGCCAGACGGGCCCGGTCCCGATCGATGCTGTAAAGCCGGCTGTGCTCGATGAGTTGCTTCTCGACCAGACCCTTCATCTTGGCGTGCTCGGCGGCGATGAGCGTGATCTCCTCGCTCTTCGATTCGCGCTGGGCTTCCAGGCCGGCCAATTCGTCGTCAATTTGGGCGATGCTGAGTTCGAGCTGCTGCTTTTGGCTGAGGCGATGTTTACGGTTGCCTTCAAAAAGGCGCGTTTCGCCCGCCATCATGAGAGTTGCCTCGTTTCCCTCGGTAGCGAGGCTCTTCGGGAACACGATTCGGTCAATGCCGTCCCGCTCAGCCAGGAGTCTGGCCTCACGGGCCGCAAGTTCGGTTGTCTGCGCGCGAACGATCGACAGTTCCGCCTTTGTCTGGGCATCCTCGAGCGAGAGCAGCACCTGTCCCTCCTCAACGAAGTCGCCCTCGCGCACAGCGATGGTGCGAATGATCCCGCCGTCACGATGCTGGACGGACTTTAGCTTCTGATCGACGGCAACAGAGCCCTGAGCAATCACGGCGCCGGTGAGCTGAGCGGTCGCCGCCCAGCCGCCGACTCCTGCCAGCAGCAGAAAGGCGAGCGTGAGGCCGGCCGTTACGTGCAGCCCGAGGCGAAAGGCGGGCTGCTCCTCTTCGGAAGGGTTGGCCGACGCGGGCCGGATACTGTTCGGCTTCATCATCATGGCGGTGCGTTCCCCAATTTCTCATAATATAGCCTGGCAGCTCAGGCGATGGCCTCCACGATGACCAGCACATGACGCCCGTTAAGAAAAATGGTGGTCTCATAGATGTCGTCACGATTGAAATCGGCCTCGATGACGGTGGTATCGGTGCCCGTCTCCGCGTTGTACTCGCTTCGGAAGCGAATTCGGGCATCGTCGTCGTCAACTTTATCGCCATAAATCTTCTCGAATTCGTCCTCGAATTTGTCGAACACCTTCTCGAATATGTCGTACTTCTTGAGCTTTACCTTGTCGCCTGCTTTGAAGTCGGTGATTTCGAATACCGTTGGTGCTGCTACAGGTGTGAACTCAAAAGTATTGTTGCCGCCGCCGCCCGCAAGAACAGCGGGTGCGCCGGCACCGGCGCGGAAATAGTCGTCACCGACACCGCCGATAGCAATCTCAAAGCCGGTGATCGTATCATCGCCAATCTCGATGCCGGAAGCGGTCCCGCAGACCAGATCGATTGCTACGCCCTGGGTGGTTGCCGAATAGTCGATCGTGTCGCAACCCGCGCCGCCGTCGTAGCGGTCGTCGTCGCCGTCTAGCGCTGCGACCACCGTGTCGTCGCCGGCGCCGCCATAGACGATATCACGGCCTGCCCCATCGTGGATCAGGTCGCCGCCGCCGTTACCGTAGAGGATTTCGTCGCCATCGCCGCCAATGAGCGTGTCTGCGCCGGCACCGCCCATGGCAATCTCGAAGCCAACAATCGCATCGTTGCCGATCTCGCTGCCGGACGCGCTGCCGTCGACCAGATCGATAACGACACCCTGTTGGCTTTCCGAGTAGTCGAGCGTGTCGCGCCCGTCGCCGCCGTCGTAATGGTCGTCGTCGCCGTCGATTGCCGCAACCACCGTGTCGTTACCGGCGCCGCCATGAACAACGTCACGGCCTGCCCCATCGCGGATCTGGTCATTGCCATTGCCGCCGCGGATGACATCGTCGCCCTCGCCGCCGTCGAGGATGTCGTCGCCTTCTTCGCCGTCCATCCGGTCGTTGCCGTCGTCGCCATAGGCGGTATCGTTGCCTAGCCCACCGATGATGAGATCGTTGCCCTTGCCGCCGAAAAGGACGTCGTCTCCGGCATCGCCGAACAGCGTGTCGTCGCCCTCTTCTCCGAATATCCGGTCGTTGCCGTCGCCGCCTGAGAGCCAGTCGCTGCCGCTCCCGCCGAAAATGACGTCGTGGCCCGAGCCGCCGAAAACCGAGTCATTGCCGCTACCCGCCAAAATGTGGTCGTTGCCGGTACCCCCGAAAATCGTGTCATCACCGCTGCGCGCATCGATGTTATCGTCACCCGCGCCGCCGTCGATCGTGTCGCGGCAAGTGGAGCCGAGAACCCGGTCGTCGGCATCCGTACCGATGATCAGATTTTCCCCGACGACGGCGAAATGCGCCGTCTGCACGACGGAAAGGGCTCCATCGGTCACTTCATAGGTAATGGTGATCGGGCCCTCCAGGCGCGGTGTTGCCTGGAAAATCCATCCTTCTGCCGACGCGGCTAGACTGCCGGAGGAGATCTGCACATTTCTGATCGAAAGCGTATCCCCATCGGGATCATGAGCGTTGCGCAGGAGGTCGGCAATCGAAATCGCAAAGGCGATGCAACTGGTGACATCCATCAGTTGGACGGGACCGGAGAGGCGCGGCGCCCGATTGACACGTTCCCCGTCGTCATCGCTGTTATCATTGCCGCTATCATCGTCGTCGTTATCATCATTGTCGTTGCTGGATGGCGGATCGGTCTCTTCTTTATCGTCATCATTGTCGCTGTCAGTGGGGGGATCACCATCGCCGCCCTTGTCGTCGTCGACGGCGTCGCTTCCGTCGGGCGTCGGCTTAATGCCAGGTGTCGGACCGGTGCCGCCATCCACCATGTTGTCGTTGGCCGGGCGCGCGGGCGCAGAGGGTAGGGACGGATCGCGCCAGGTCAAAGGCAGTTCCGGTAACAGATAGTTCGGTACTGGGTCCATGGCCAGTGGCAACAGCCTGCCTCGGCCGAGCAGTTCGATTACCTGCCCACCGCCGGCCCAACTGTTCGGCAGGATCGAGCCGGTGATCACTTCTGTGTCCGGCCGCTCCTCCTCGCTTTGCGGGGACATTTGATCGCCGGCTTCCATCATCTCGTTCGCCGGATCCGCAGGCAGGTCGTCTCCACGGGCCTTCCGTTCGGCTCGCGGTTGGGTCAGCCAGGCAGACATCATTGACATCAGATAGAGTGCTGTCCCGACCAACAACCAGGCGATCACCTTCGGGCCGTGAGCCGGACGGTCCATGCTTTCCAAAAGATAGCGTTGTGATGCGGAAGCCTCTTTTGAATCTGTTTTGGTGCCTTTTGCCTTGATAATCATGCCGGTAACCGCGCCGATAGCTGTGCGCGCCCCTGTTTTTTGCCGTCAGGATTGATCGCCGGCTCGGCACGCCGGTTCTCGCCGCCGAGAATGCCGTCCTTTGCTCCGAAGGCCGTCATTTTTCCATTTTGAACCACTGCGACAAGGTCGACCGCCGCCAGCGCGCTCGGCCGGTGCGCTATCACGACGACGATGCCGCCGCGGGCCCGCACCGCTTCGATCGCAGCCGTCAAAGCCGCCTCTCCCTCGCCGTCGAGGTTCGAATTCGGTTCATCCAGAACGAGCAGGAACGGATTGCCGTAGAGAGCGCGCGCAAGCCCGATGCGCTGGCGTTGTCCCCCCGAGAGCGAGACGCCCAGTGGTCCAACCCGAGTTTGATAACCCTCCGGCATTCGAACGATCATCTCGTGTACACCAGCTGCCTTTGCCGCCTCGACGACGGAGCGCGCCTCTGGCTCCGCAGTCAGGCGGGAGATGTTCTCTTCGATCGTCGCGTCCATCAGCGACACGTCCTGCGGTAGGTAGCCGATGTAGCGGCCCCGCGTTTCATCGGACCACTGCTCCAACTCCGCCTCGTCGAGGCGCACGCTGCCGCGCAAAACGGGCCACACACCGGTCAGGACCTTGACGAGGGTCGTCTTGCCGCCGCCGCTTGGGCCGATCACCCCGACGGCCTGGCCCGCCTTCAACTCGAAACCGACATCGGCGAGTAGGATGCGTCCCGACGACGGAGCTGCTACGGTCACGTTTTCGACCTTCAGCGATTGCGTCGGGGCGGGAAGCGGCATCGGCTGGCGGACTTGCGAGAGTGCCACCACCGTCTCCTTCAGCCGGTTGTAGGCAGCGCGTGCCGAAACAAAGTTCTTCCAGTTGGCGATGGCCAAGTCGATCGGCGCGAGTGCCCTCGCGGAGGCCACCGAGGCGGCAATGATGGCGCCGGCCGACAGTTCCCCGCTTATGGTCAGGAATGCGCCAAGCCCGAGCACGGCCGACTGCAGGATCATCCGCAGCACGCGCGAGATGGCCCCGAACGTGCCGCTGATGTCGTTGGTGCGGGTCTGCACCCGGAGGTGGGCGTCGTTGGCCGTGTTGAACCGCTGCACAGCACGGCGGGCAAAGCCCATCGCCTTGAGGATATCGGCATTGCGCGCGTTGGAATCGGCGATCGTATTGCGGTTGATCACCGCCTCGTGCAGCGCCTTGTTCCAGCGCCGTGTCATGAGCTCGGTCGCGATCGTCAGCATGGTCAGCACGAACGCGCCGCCGATCGTCAGGGCGCCAAGGAAAGGATGGAGGATGTAGACGAAGACGAGGAAAAGCGGCATCCACGGAAGGTCGAACAGCGCGATCGGTCCCTGGCTGCCGAGGAACCCACGCACGGTGTCGACGTCGCGGCCGCGCTCCAGCGCCTCCGCCGTCGAAAAGCCGAACCGCGGCATGTCGACGGCAACCTCATGGGCGAGCGGTGCCAACTTCTTGTCGAGCCGGGCTCCGACGCGGATAAGAACCTGGGAGCGGATAATGTCGAACAGGCCCTGGAACAAATAAAGTCCGACGGCGAGAACCGAGATAGCCAGGAGCGTTGCGACGGACCCGCTCGTCAGTGCCCGATCGTACACCTGCAGCATGTAAATGGAGCCTGTCAGCGCCAGAATGTTGATGATGCCGGACGTGAAAAAGAGAAAGACGAAGATGCCGCGAAATCCCTTGGTGAGCTGTTCGGCTCCCTTGCTAAGCGACGCTGCCCTGGCATCCTTGGAATGCATGTCAAATCCCCCACGCCGTCCTTCGCTGGTCGGGGCCGCCCTGTGGACGAAACAGTGGCGGCCCCTGCTGCTCTTGCTGCTCCGGCTCAGAGATTGAAGTCGCCCCCTGTCAGGCTATGGGTGCCCTTGATGCTGATCTTGAAGTCGGCATCGGTGCTGCCCGATGTGTTGCCGGAAACCACCGTGTAGTCCCCGTCTTCTCGGTTCTCGTAGGTCACGAGCAACTGTCCACGGTCGGTGATGGCATTGGACACCAGCGTGAAGCTCTGGTTGCCAGCAACTGCGCCGTCGGCATCGATCGACGAGAGGTCGAGCCGGTCGCCCGGCTGGAAGCCGAGGATAGTGTCGCCGTCCGCGTCGGCGGCTGCAAGGAAGCGGAACGTATCGTTGCCGGTGCCGCCATCCATGACGTTCACCGCAGCACTCGCGGTGATCGTGTCGTCGCCCGAACCGGTGATGATGTTCTCGACGCTCCACAGCGTGTCCGAACCTGTCTGGGAGCTGGTGACGCTGCCGCGTCCCAAGTAGCCCGTACCGAGATCGGCCGTGATGGCCACGGTGATGGCCGACATGTCCAGTGTGTCGTTGCCGGTTCCACCGTGCATGTCGTCGCCGTAGTAGGTGTCGTTGCCGTCGCCGGCTTCGGCTACAAACAGGTCGTTGCCTTCGCCCCCGAACACCGTGTCGTTGCCGGCCCCGGCGTTGATGAGATCGTCGCCACCCTGGCTGAGGATGCGGTCGTCTCCGGCCTCGCCGTAGATTATGTCCGCGTCTGCCCCGCCCAGCACGTCATCGTTGCCCGCACCGGCGAAGATGACATCCCGGCCCGTGCCGCCGTCGATGAAGTCGTCGCCGGCACCGCCGCGGATGACATCCGCACCGCCGCCACCGATCAGAACGTCATCGCCGTCAAAGCCGATGATCGTGTCTGCATCCGCGCCACCGGTCAGAACGTCGGCAGCCGGTGTTCCTACGAGGACCGGCCGAGAGACCGGTGGCAAGATGACATCGTCGTCGTCAGTTGGCGTATTACCGTCGTCTTCACCAGCGGCATCATCATCATCATCATCACCGCCCCCAAGCACGTCGTCATCATCGCCGCCGGCATAGGGAACGTCATCGTCATCCGCGCCACCGATGGTCGGCATGCCGTCAGGGGCGAAAAATGTGATGGTCTGCCCGTCGGGGCCGACCAGGGTCGTGCGCCCGTCGTCGCCGATCGTCACCTCGTAGTCGGCAATCGTCCGGCCGTATGGCAGTTCCACCACATCCTGCGAACGCAGCGTGCCGATGATGGTGTCGTTGCCGCCGTTGGAGCGGAAGTAAATCCGGTGGGCCGAGGCCAGGGCCGAGATGTCCACCGTATCATCGCCGCCATCGCCGTTGATGGTGATGGTGTTGAAGTTGAGGCTGGTTGGGCCGAAGTCGCCCACCGTCGAGACCGTGTCGTTGCCCGCCCCGGTGTTGATCGTGATCTCCTCGATGTTGTCGAGTTCCGCGATCACGGCCCCGTTGCGGGTGATGACGATCTCGGTCTCATCCCTCAGGACCGCGATCCCCGCGGCGACCGCGGCTGCCTTCGAGTAGACCACGAAGGCCTCTGCCGTGTTGTTACCGTTAACCACGAAGCGGTCGCCCACTGCGGTGTTCGTGCCGCCGTCGACGAAGTCACGGCCGTCCGTGGCGCCATTGTTGTTGGCGTTCCACGTGATCGTATCGTTTCCGCCTCCCGCGAAGATGATGTCGTCGCCCGTGCCGGCATCGATCGCGTTGGCGTTGCCGTTTCCGACGATGATGTCGTTTGCGGTGGTGCCGTTGAGCGCGTCGGACGTGGTCGTCGTGACGGTTACCCGGGCAGCATTGTTGCTGCTGAGGCTGCCGTCGGTGATGTTGTAGTCGAACCGCCCACCTGAATTTTGCGTGTCCGTCACGCTGAATGAGCCACCCGAACGAACCACGTTTAGGCTGTTCACCTGCGTGGGGTTCCCCGTGATGGAGACTGGCGAACCTTCCGGATCGGAGTCGTTGGCCAGCAACGCCCATTCCGGAACGAGGAAGGCGGTGTTGTTCGCGACGTTCGTGATGACGTTGTCGCCGACTGCGACGGGTCGATCGTTCACCGGTGTGACGCTGATTGTGGTCCTGGCCACGTTGCTGTCCAGGATACCATCGTTCACCGTCACGTCGATGACGCGGTCCTGGTTGCCCGGGTTGTCGGAGGTGCTCCGGTAGAAGATCGCCTGGATGGCCATCTGGTAGTCGGCCGTCGAGGCGGTGCCGGAGAGCGTGACTGTGATCCGTCCCTCGACCGATTCGTCCACCGTTGCCGAGATGCCTGCCGGCAGGGCTCCTACAATCAGCGAGTCCCCCAGACGGGAATTCGTCAGGACGATCCGGGCCGACACGAGCTCACCGCTGTCCTCCTCGATCCCGGGGAGCGAGGCGATCGGGACCGCATTCCCGTTCTCGGTGAAGCTGGCGGCATGATGCTCCGTCGGCGAGGCGGCCGGCACGATCACGTCGATCGACAGGTTGTCGACGCGGACGAACTCGTTTCCGCTGCTGATGTTGGAGGCAACGAAGCGGATCGCGGCGTTCACCGTGAACGGCCCCTTGAGATAGAAGCCCATCTCTGCCGGGCTGCCCCCGTCGATGATGCCGATCTGCTCGAACGTCGATCCGTCGCGGGAGAACCAGACGATCACCTGCTCGTCGGGCTCAAGGTTCGCGGTGCTCGTCGTGAAGCCGATCTTGGCGTCCGTTGCCGCGGAGAGGTTGACGGTGCGAGTGATGGTCGCCCCGCCGCCCTGGCCGAACTGCAAGGTGCCGCCCGTGATGCGGATCTGGCCCGCGGTCGGGGACGAGTTGCCGTCGCCCTGCTCTGCCCAGCCCGGCCCCCAGTTGAGTGAGCCGTTGGTATTGCCGTAGTTGCTGCTGCTGAAGTTGTCGCGGTAGTTGCCCGCCGCGTCGTAGGCATTCAGCATCAGCTTCGGCGGGGAGAGGGTGATCTCCTGGTCCTTGAACCTGAGCACCTCGATGTTGGTCAGGCGGTCGATGCCGTCCGAGACCCTGTTGCCCCCCGTGGTCGGGTTGACCTCGTCCGAGACCGTGACGTGCTCGACGGTGATGCTGCCGTCGGCGTTCCGCGTGATGGAGTAGTTCTCCCGCACGTCCCAGTAGACCGCAACGTCCACGTCGCCTTCCTTGCCGCCGTCGACGATCTCGCGGACGATCGAGAGCTGGCCCGGGTTAAGCGTTCTGTCGAACATGGTCTGCTGGAGGGTCTTGCCGCCGAACTGCGCCGTCGCGCCGTCGACGACCTCGCCCTTCATGTAGTCAGACTCGAGGTAGATTTTCGAGTCCATCCCGTCGGCCGTGTATGCGACATCATCCTTGACGATCCGGATGCGGACGTTGAGCCACTTGTCGCCGTCGATGATGTCGTTGCCGCCGCCGCCCTTGATCGTGTCGCTGCCGCCGCCACCGAGCAGGATGTCGGAGGCGTCGTCCGTGTTCATCACCGCCGTCTCGGTCTTGCCGTCGGCCCCGGTGAGCGTGAACCGTTCGAGATGCGCCACGAGATCGGCGAGGCCGTCGACCAGGTGAAGGTTCTTCTCCAGCAGCGCGTTGGAGTAGGACTCAAGCGGGGCATCGGGGCCGATCTGGGCGGCGTTGCCGTTGGCGTCGAAGGCGCCCATGACCACGTCACGGCCAGTCAGCTTATCGTTGAGCTTCCAGCCCGACAGGCCCTCCACGAGGTCGAAGCGGTCCCGCAGGATGTTGTTCTGCTGGTTCTGGAAGATCGTGATCGTCATATCCGAGTCGGCGGCCTGGTTGTGGCCCTTGTGGATAGCCCAGTCGAAGCCAGCCATGCCATTGTTGCGTTCGATGCCCTCATTCTGGAACATGATGTCGTCGCCGGACTCGGCGTCGTAGTCGTTGTCGTTCCCGCGACCGTTCAGGACATCGTGGCCAATGATGGTCGAGTTGAAGAATAGCTCGGAATTTTCACCCGCTAGGGTGTCGAAGCTCTCGCCGCCCTCGATCCAGTCGTCGCCCTCATTGCCTTTCAGGAAGTTGATGCCCGTGCCGCCGCGGATGAAGTCGTTGCCCAGGCCGCCGGAGATGTCCTTGGCCTCTGTGCCGCCGTAGATGAAGTCCTGGCCGCTGCCACCGAAGACGAGGTCGAGGCCGCTGCCCGGGTTGATGACGTCGTTGCCTGCATCGCCATGGATCACGTCGCCCGCGCCGATGTCGGTGCCGCTGTCAACGATGATGTCGTCGCCGTCGCCGCCGTGGAGATGGTCGACGCCGTAGCCGCCCTCGAGATAGTCGTCGCCGCCGTCACCCCAGAGCGTGTCGTCGCCGTCGCCGCCGATCAAGGTCTCGCCCCGGTTCGAGCCGCCAAGCACGACGTGGTCGGTGCCGGTGTAGCGCAGGTAGTCAACGATCCCGTCATTGTTGGTGTCCTTGCGGATCACCATCGGGCTGATCGCGCCGAGGATCGGATCGTCGTGCAGCGGATCGTCCCCAATCTGCTTGTGTCTCTCGATTTCGAGGATGTGGTCAGCAGTCTGGAAGGCGGCGCCATTGATGTGAGTTGAACGATCGTCGCCGAGGCTGGTGTTGCGCATGATGAGCTGAGCGAAGGAGTCAGCCTCGAGCTCGTTGAGCAGGTTCAGGCCCTGCGTGCGGCTCAGGTAGTAGAACCGATCGCCCGCCTGGAGCTGCTCCATCTGGTACTCGAAGACGTACGTGAAGGTGGACCCGAGCATCGACCCGAAGGTCATCTTCTTCTCGGCCAGGCCGCCAATCCAGAAGTCGACGTCGTTGAGGCCGCCGAGCCTCCCATCCTCCGTGTCCCCGTAGGCACCCTGTCCGTGCAGGAAGTCTAGCCGGTCGGCCGGAGCGCCATTGCCACCCATCACAAGCAGGGTCGCCGCCGTGCGCTTGGCCTCTAGTGTGGTGGCTGCGGTGATCGAGGCATGAGTGCCGTAGGCCGCAATGAAGTTGATCACCGAGGCGGTGTTCTTGAGCGAGAGCGCGAAGTCGTACCAGCTCTCGTAGGGCTTGACGCGGGTGTCCTGGGTGTCGGCGAAGAACTGCTTGCGGGCCTCGTTGAGCGAAGGCACGCCGGTCTCACGGGCCCGGGCGATGTTGGTCGCACCCAGGTCGAGCGGTAGGCCGACGAGGTTGTTGCGCAGCGCGCCCGTCAGGAACTCGTCAATCTCGTTGCCGACCTGGCGGCTCATGCCGTTCAGGATGGCACCCGCCGCCTCGTTGGGGTTGATGCCCGCATTGCCGAAGGCGAGCGGGTTGAGGAACGCCTCGATCAGGCCAATATCGCTCTGGACCGGATTGCCCTGAGCATCGGTGTGGACCATGTCGATGGTCTCGGTGAGCATCGAATGGCCGAAGCGGTACACCACGTGGGCGAACTCGGCGACGATGGCGCCGGAGACGGTGGTGGAATTGGAGAACAGGAAGGGGTCGACGTCCGGCGCGACGGCGCGGGCGAACTCCTCGAAGACCAGGTGCTGGTAGACCATCTCGGTCGTGAAGCGCCCCGCCTGGAAAAGGCGCTCGCCATCCCAGACCAGGGCATCGATCTCAGCCTGCGTGGTCGGGATTTGCGTCACGTCGACGGCCAGCCACTCGTTGAGGAACGCGAGATCCCCAGACTCAAGCGCGATCTTCTTCGTCTCATCGATGATCCGGTTGTGCTCGGAGTGGAAGACGTGGTGGATCGAGGTCAGGCCGATGTTCTCGTTGCCGCGTCCGTCGCCCACGATCACGTGCCTGTCGAGAAGCTCGTTGTCGTAGGTGGTGTTGACCCCCATCTGGTTCGCGATGATGGGGTTGCCGGCGATGCTGTCGTCGTCAGCGGCCTTGATTCCGTCCGCGACGCCGTCATGGTCGAGGTCGTACATGCCAGGAGCGGCGTTGTGGGCGATGTCATTCAGGAACGCACGCCCGGCTGACATTGCATCCGAGGCTGTGATTGGATCGGCAAGGTTGCCCTCCACGAAACCATTGGCCGTGACGAGCTGCGGGAAGCCGTTCTCGCCGCGCACGAACTCGCCGTAGACATCGGTCAACAGGCCAGGAACGCGCAGGATGTCCATGTCGGTCAGGAGGATGCCGAGCTTGGTTGCCGCCTGTTCCTTGACGTCGGCCCAGGTGGCCGGGCCGCCGTTCTGGCCCTCGAGCATGCGTCCAGTCGCGACGGGCTTGCCGTCGACCAGCGTGTACTCGCGCAGGAAGACCTGGTGCGACGGATTGGAGGTATAGACCTGGTTGAGGTCGATCCACGGCGTGGTCTCGTTCCGGTGGCCGAGGAGGACGTCGTCATCCGTGCCCAGTTCCCCGTCCGCGCCCGCGCCCATCACCGGGGTGGCGCGCGTCAGGACCATGAAGTTGGTGTGGCTGCCGTCCACGTAGAGCGGGTCATCGGGCTGGAGCGGGATGTAGACGGTGCCGTTGTCGCCCTTGCTGACGAGATCGAGGCCGTGGTCGAAGAACTGACCGAACAGGGTGAAGAAGCCGTTGAAGGGCGCCGTATCGCCGAGGTCGGCGGACACGTTGTCGATCATGACGGTCTTGGGCGTCATCTCGATGTAGTCGATACGGGCGAGTTCCAGCGTACTCGCGGTCGCCCTCAACTCGACGACCGATTCCGGGCCGATCTTAACGTTCTCGAAGGTGATGGTGCGGAGGTTCGCGGCCTGGGCGCCGTCACCGGGCTGGTTCGGGGCATCGAGCATCCAGTTGCCGACCTTCTTGCCGTCGACCCAGAGTTCCATGGGGATGGCGCCGTCGTTCTCGTCCAGGTAGGCGATCTTGATGTCATTGAATACGGATGCAGCCTCGTTTGACGACACATTGGTCGAGGCCGCTCCGCTCTGGTTGGGACCAAGGCGGATCACCGTGTTTCCGGACGTGCCGCTGATCGTCTCCCTGAAGAAGGCACCGGGATTGGTGAAGTCCTCCGCCTCGATCCTGGTCGCGGTGCCGTATACGTATTGAGCCTTGCCCTGAGCGATGAGAGCCTTGATGGCAGGGTTGTCGGGGGACTGGTCAGAGATCAGGTTCGAGATGATGCGAGGATCGGCATCCCACACGTCGCCAGTGTTCCCGTAGTGCGTCGGCTCCGGACTTGCCGGCGACCCGGGCCCCTGCGCCCCGGCGGGTCTATGATCGGCCGGAACGTACTTCGGATTGAGGAGACGCGGCATGATCTGGTCTGCGGCGCCGTTCCACTCTTGGCCGGCGATCAGGTTGTTGTAGCTGCCGTCTACTGTGCGCAGTCCGTAGGGAAGCAGGTCATGGCTGACCAGTTCCGTAAGCGGGGTCGACTCGGGGCCGTCATGGGCCACCGAGTTGGCCTCGGCAGTCTTGATCTGCTTCAGGATGAATTCGAGATCGTGCTTGACCAGTTGGACCATTTTAGCCTCACGTTTGAAATGCGGCAGTCAACCTGCCCGCCAGGACTGCGGGAACGAACCTGCATAGCCGTGTTTGGCGGGCGCCGTTCCTGGACTATTTTGCTCTGTGTCAGCGAACGGGAGCTTCGCAGTGTTCCAGACTGACCGACAATGCCCCGGGGTCACCTCCTCCGCATCTTCTGTTGGTCCAATCGTTTGTTGGACTTCCAGCGGATAGGCATTGGACCCTCGGCCGGTAGCGCGATTGGACCAAAGGCGGATGCGGGCTACTGAATTTCGTGACACGCACGCGTTGGCGAGCACGCGGATCAACTGAAGTTGACTTAACGTTAGGGGGGGTGCATTACAACTTTTCCACGCATGTGGCTATCCAGGCGAGTATTTGCCTGAACCAGCGCGAGTATAGCGTACCCGGGGTTTGCGACGGGGGCATCAGTGGGGACGGTCAAATTGAGAGTGGCCAGATTTCGATCGCTGTCGATGCAGTTCCTTGTTGTCGGCGGGCTGCTAACGGTCGCAGTCATGGCAGTCGCGGGTTATCTGATCACAACCATGGTAGCCCGCGACACTGTCGGCGCCACTGCCGCTTCGACGGCCCTCTTTATGCAGGCGATTACGGGCAAGCACATTCCCCATTTGAGCGGGTTTCAGTCGCTGGATTCAGAGACAGTGCAGGACCTGGAATCTCTATTTGCTGCGGATGCATTCAAGCAAAGGTTTCCCTTCGTCGAAATCTGGTCGCCTGAGAGCACCGTCCTCTACTCGACTAGTCGGGAACTCATTGGCCAGCGCTTCGATCCCCCTGCGGGCCTTCAGCGGGCTCTGGCGGGTGAGGTGGCGGCCGAATACACGGACCTGCAGGCAAGGGAACACAGTTCGCGCGGATTTAGGTCGCAGTTCCTCGAGGTTTACAGCCCGCTTAGAGCGGTAGACGGACGCATCGTAGCCGTCGCAGAAGTCCACGAGTCGGCCGAACCGTTGAGACAGCAGTTGGCCCACCTGGAGGCCACCACTTGGGCGGTTGTCGGGGGATCGACCCTCCTGTTCGTTGGGGGCCTATTTTCAATCGTCCATCGCGGAAGCAGGACGATTGAACGTCAGGACGCGGAGCTTCGACAGCGCCTCGCCAAAGCGCAAAGCATTTCCGAGCAAAACAGCGTCCTGAAGGACCGCGCGCGCAAGGCCTCGGTCAGGGCATCGGATGTGAACGAGCGGTTTCTAAAGGCGATTGGTGCGGACCTTCACGACGGCCCTGTCCAACTCCTCGCCTTCGCCATTCTCCAAGCCAGCCATCTCGCGACCGTCAACAAAACCAACGAGCGCGAAACCTGTATCAGTATCCTAGTGTCGACGCTCCAGCACGCGACGCGGGAAATCCGCGCGATCTCAAAGGGTTTGCTGATGCCGGAGTTGGACGACCTGCCTCTAAAGTCAGTTGTGATGGAAGCCATCAATGCCCACGAAATGAGGACTGGGACAACGGTAGAGTTTGATCTCGATGAGATAGACGTAAAAATGTCTCCTGTCGTGACCGCCTGCGTCTACCGTTTTATGCAGGAAGGCCTCAACAACGCCTATCGGCACGGCACGGCAGACTGGCACAAAGTGGAAGCCCGTCTGGCGAATCAGGAACTGGCGGTAGCTGTCCTCAACCCTGTGGGACCGCCGAAAAAACGCGCGGTACGCGGCGACCGAGGGTTGGGTCTCGTCGGCATACGCAGCCGGGTGGAAAGCCTAGGCGGCAACGTCACCTTCTGCATCCGCCCGGACGATGCCGCCAGGCTCGAGATGCGCCTCAATGTCGGAGATGATGTGTTCACCCTACATCCTGACAAGTTTGAATAGACCGTATGGACGACGCTTCTGCTGAAGGGACACATTTACTAATATAGGCGATGAGCGGCTTTGCTTCGAAAGAATATACGCCAGAATTTACCAATAATTAATTTTTCGTTTCCGCTAAAATTCTAATTATGTATCCTTTGCGTTCAAAATTGAGGCGGAGGTGATTGGGTTATGGGCGAGGTTACCCTAGCATTCATTGATGACCATCCTGTACTGCTTGAGGGGATCGGGAAGATATTTTCCATGGACCGCGCCTTCAGAGTGGTCGCGAGCGGCAGTTCTGCCTCAGACGCGATTCACATCTCCAGGCAGTTTCGGCCAGACGTTCTCGTCATGGACCTGAACATGGAAGGCAATGCATTCGAGGCGATAGGATGGATCGCCCGGGCCGCGCCGGAAACGAAGGTGGTTGCCTTTACTGCGGCTTCCGGGACGGACGCGGCAGTCAAGGCGCTGGAGGCCGGAGCCAGCGGCTATGTTTTCAAGGGTAGCACGACGGAAGAGCTACGTAGAGCCATCTTTGCGGTTCTCAAGGGTGGAACCTTTATTTCACAAGAGGTCGCACTCAGCGTGATCACCGCCTTGCGTAGCAGCAAGAAAGGTCATGATCTTGATCGCAATGCGCTCAAGCTGAGCGTCCGCGAACAGCAGGTGGTCAGCTTCCTGCTACTCGGAAAAACAAACCGCGAGATCGCCGCCGAACTGGGAATCGGCGATAAGACGGTTAAGCATTACATTGGCATCTTGCTGCAAAAGCTTCAGGTCAGAAATCGGACCGAACTGGTTCTTGCCGCACAGAGGCTGCCTCATGTAACGGCATCCCCGATCGGCGACTACCTCAATTAACTCAAGCTATGGCTTGCTTGGTGCCACGCTGACACGATGGAGGGCTGTTTCTACGCAAGGTCGCCCGCCACCAAATGTGCCGGCTGACTAGAAGAGTCATTCTGGTCTGTCCATTTCCACCTGCGTTACACCTTGGCCGCTATGATGTCTTACAAAAGCAATCGATCTGGATTGAAATGACCAATGGCTGCTCAGGGTCACTGGCACTGGCCTGAATGTCCGCTCCTGATGCTTGTATCCGTGATTCAAGAAAGGCCTACTCAACTCATTTTCGCTGAAGCGGAAATTATTTCCGCTTGAGCCGTCTCACTGAAGTGAAATGTACACTTGCACTTGGGACCATTGCGCGTGAGCGGAAATTTCCGCTCACGGTTCGAAGGTAATGTCTAGACGACCGACTGTTAGTGGCGGGTTTGCGCCGCCATTTCGGTCGTTGAGATGAATGTTTCGCACGCCCGTAAGCAGACGCTTGGACCATCTGTGACCGGCGCGGAGCGTTATGGGCATTGCGCACTTAGTCGGATGACGTCGAATTGCAGGAAGCAGCGGCTGACACTTCTGTCCTGTGCTACTCGGCAAGTTTACCCCCAAGCGCCGGAGAGGCCATGTAGCGGATAGCGGCTTCGATCTCTTCCTCAGAGCAGTCTTCACAGGCGCCCTTGGCAGGCATGGCATTGAATCCATCCATGGCACGCTGGAGAACCGTCTCGAAGCCTGCTTTCAGGCGTCGCTCCCATTGCACGCGGTCGCGCAGCTTGGGCGAGGACACCATGATGTTGGAAGGCGCGTGACATGCCGCACAGGAGGATTCGTAGACTTCCTTTCCGACGTTCCAGTCCGAGGAATCAAGCTGAGCCTTGCTCGTCAGCGACTGCGAAAATGCCGCAGGGATCGCGAGGCCAATCAATATGGGGAGGAGGATAAGCACGTACCGCATGGCCGATGTCCCTGTGGATGAGCCGGACGGGCGAACCCGCCCGGCTGATCGGCCTTACTGGCCTTCCTTGGCGCTGAACATCTGCTCGGCATAGATGACACCGAGACCATACCCGCCAGCATGTTCCTTGGCGATGTCCATCGTGCCGGCATAGGTTTCGCCGCGGGCCCAGTCGCGCTGGAGTTCCAGGAGGTACTGAACCCAGGTGATCGGGATTGCCCCCGCCGCGACCATCCGCTGAACGGCCATGTCATGCGCCTCGTCCGTGACCCCACCCGAGGCGTCGGTGACGACATAGACCTCGTATCCGTCTTCAATGGCGGAAAGCGCCGGCAGCACGACGCAGACCTCAGTCCACAGTCCAGCCATGACGATCTTCTTCCGTCCGGTTTCTTTAATGACGCGAACGACGTTGTCATCTTCCCAGGTGTTCATCGTGGTACGATCGATCGGCTTCTGATCGGGGAAGACCGCCTGAATCTCGGGGAAGATCGCGCCCGAGAAGCTGTCGGCGGCGACAGTCGTCAGGATCGTCGGCACGTTGAAGAGCGCGGCGCTCTTGGCCAGGCCAACAGCATTGTTGCGCAGCTCCGCCACATCGATGGACTTGGTGGCAAACGCCATCTGCGGCTGGTGGTCGATCAGGATCAGCGAGTGATTGTCCGGGGTAAGTAGGCTGTTGGCCGCGGGAGCAGCCTCGGCTGCGTAAGTGCCGAGGCTGATCGGCAGCGCGACAGCAATGGCCTTCAGAGTGTCGAAGAAGCGCATTTTGGAACTCCTGGTAATCTGACAGAGGCGGGAATGCCTCTTCACGGCCTAGAGTTGATGGGTTTTTCATGCCGGAACAATTGCCTATTGCGGGAATATTGAATTCGATATTATTGAATAATCCCTGACAAGCCTCGGAGCCCTCCCGGACCGGCCATTGCAACGAAACAGAGACAGATGATCCGAGATCTTGCCACCTTGAGAACGCTTGTGACGATCGCAACCGCGGGAAGCTTTGCCGGTGCCGCTGAGAAGCTGCGGATCTCACGGGCCATGGCCAGCAAACACATCGCGGACCTGGAAACGGAACTCGGCGTCAAGCTCATCAATCGCACGACGCGCCATCTCAGCCTCACGGAGGCAGGTCAAACGCTTACCGCGACGGCAACCACGATGTTCGGCCTGATCGAGACGGCCGAGCAGGAAATCCGCGCGTCGAGGGCCACGCCCCGCGGCACGCTGCGCGTCAATGCTCCCATGTCCTTCGGCATCCGGCATCTCGGGCGGATCGTGAGCGAATTCCTCAAGCAATGTCCTGAGGTCGAGGTCGAACTCACGCTGAACGATCAGGTGGTCGACGTTGTCGAGCACGGCTATGACGTCGCCATCCGCATCCGCCAACTCGAGGATTCATCGCTTACAGCCAGGTATCTGGCTCCGGCCCGCATGGTGGTTTGCGCCTCGCCCGAGTATCTGGAACGGCGGGGCAAGCCTGCGCATCCGCGCGATCTCGAGGGGCACGATTGCCTCGTTTATGACTATCTTGCCCGGCACGGGACCTGGAGCCTTGAGCGGCAGGGGGAGCGCGAGGACGTGCGCGTGCGCGGGCGCATGCGCGGCAACAATGGCGACGTGCTCATGCAGGCGGCCATAGACGGGCATGGCATCACGCTGTCGCCCACCTTCATCGCCCATGAGGCTTTGCGGGCCGGCACCCTGAAACCTGTCCTGGACGACTGGTCCATCGTTGCCCCGGCCTTCTTCGCCGTGATGCCACCGGGCCGCGTCGACGTTCTGAAGGTTCGGGCCTTCCTCGATCACCTCGCGCGATCGCTTGGCAAGGAACCCTATTGGGACCGCGAACTCCGGCTTGGGGATTGAGGTCTCTCGCTTGCCGATGTGACAAAGCGGACTGGAAAGGCCTTTAGGGGACTGTGCTGTCCCCCTCCAGAATATTCCGCTGCCGCGCGATCTCGGTCGCCAGGAAATCAAGGAAGACGCGAACGCGCGGTGAATGTCGCATATCGGGGTGGGTAAGCAGCCAGAGATCCGCAGCGAAGTCGGGCTGCGGATCCGAGAGCCGGCTGAGGGCGGGGTGCGCATCCCCGATGAAGCATGGCAAATAGCCTATGCCGATCGCTGATTCGATCGCCCGCGCAAGGCCGAGCACGGCGTTCACCCTGTAGACGATCCGTTCCGGCGGAACGTGCCGCTGGACGAACCGGACCACGTTCAGTCCCGCGAAGTCGTCGTCGAGCGAAACCCAGTTGCGCCCGAACAAAGCGCCGTCGCTTGCTTCGCTGCCAGAAGCGGTTTCGGCGCTTGAACCATAGAGAGCCCACGCGATCCGCGCGACGCGTCGGCCCACCAGATTCTCGGGTGGAGCATCTGTTGCGCGGATCGCCACATCGGCATCGCGCTTTGACAGGTTGAGCGCCCGGTTGGCCAGGACGATGTCGAGGCGGATCTGTGGATAGGCTGAACGGAAGCGGGCGAACAGCGGCGTCATCAGATGAACGAGGAGGGAGTCGTTGGTGGTGACGCGCAACTCGCCCGCGGGAGAAATCTCGCGAGCCATCGCTCGGCGGGCAAATGCGGCAATCTCCTCGTCCATTCGCTGACCGAGTTCCACCATCTCCTCGCCGATAGGCGTAGGGACGAAGCCTCTGCGATGGCGCTCGAAGAGCTTTGCCCCCAGTGCCTCCTCGATCTGTGCAAGCCGCCGGAAGACAGTCGAATGGCTGACGCCGAGTTGTTCCGCGGCGGCAGGCAATCCCTGCCTGTCGGCCACCGCCGTCACAAGGCGGAAGTCATCCCATGGCAGCGTTTTCAGTTGATCGGTCATCCTGTCCTCATTCGATGCGGGGCCGGCGTGCTCTTTTGAAGGCCGATTTCCCTGCCATTGCAACAGCCGTTGCAAAATTGCGCTACCGCCATTGCGCCGATGCAATCAACAAACCCTAGTGCCCGCCCGCCTTTTCCCTATCTTCTGAAGCAAGGGCATGAAAGCACGCCCCCGTGAAGGGAGATTTCAGATGGTTGAGAACGGCATTCATCACGTCACCGCGATATCTGGCCTAGCCCGCCGCAACCTGGATTTCTACACCCGCGTCCTTGGTCTCAGGCTGGTCAAGAAGACCGTAAACTTCGACGATCCAGCGACCTATCACCTCTACTATGGCGATGAGAGCGGGACACCTGGGACGATCTTGACCTTCTTCCCATGGGAGCACGTTGCACCCGGGCGGGGCGGCATTGGCGAAACGATAGAGACCGCCTTCCGGATTCCAGAGGGATCCATCGGTTACTGGACGCACCGTTTCCTTGAGAAGGGTGTCGAATATGATGCGATCATCAGGCGCTTTGGACAGACGGTACTTTCCTTCAGGGACCCCGACGGCATGCGTCTGGCGCTGGTCGCCCACCCTGGCATCGGGAACGAGGCTGCGTGGGCTGCGGCAGACGTGCCCTCAGAGCATTCGCTCCGCGGCCTTCACGGCGTGACCCTGCTCCTGCGCGAGGCTGCTCCGACCGGCGCGATCCTGACGGACGTGTTCGGCTTCTCAGAAGCAGGGCGAGAAGGCTCCATCGTTCGCTTCAAGGCCGCAGAGACCAGGCTTGGCGGTATCATCGACATTCATGCTGTCGGCGACTTCCTGCGCGGGCGACAGGGTTGCGGATCGGTGCACCACATCGCCTTCCGTGCTGCAGATGACGAGGCGGAGTTCGCGATGATGCGAAAGCTCGCCGAAAATCATGGCATCCGCACCACCGAGCAGAAGGACCGGAACTACTTTCGCTCGCTCTATTTTCGCGAACCTGGCGGCGTCCTGTTCGAGATCGCGACGGACATTCCGGGCTTCGCTGTCGACGAGCCGATGGCCGAACTCGGTCAGTCGCTGAAGCTTCCGTCGCAATACGAGTCGCGGCGGCAACAAATCGAGGCACGGCTGCCAGACCTGGCGGCCTGATTGCAAGGTGTCTTTTGACGCCGGGCGTCGGATGAACCGACGCCCGGACAACGAGAAGCCTGGACGGACTGCGAGACGGATCGGCCGACCTGCCGATCCGAGCGGTCGCGCGCGGGCAAACGAAGGAGCATTATGATGATACAGAACTCGAGATCCAATCGCCGCGCGCTTGCTGCAGTCACCGAGCCCCGCTTGGATATCGGCCGTCGCGATTTCCTGCGCTTGGGTCTGGCCGGCGGCCTCGCCTTTGCGGCCGCCCTGCGGACAGATCACGTGTTCGGGCAGACCGGGGAAGCCGACCTCATTCTGACGAACGGGCGCATCACCACTTTGGATCCGCTGCGGCCGCAGGTCAGCGCCGTCGCAATGCGCGATGGCCTCATCCTGCGGACAGGCTCTGACGACGAGGCTCTCTCCGCGCGAGGCAGCGCGACGAGGATCATAGATCTCGGAGGTCGCACGGTCATCCCTGGCCTGAACGACAGCCACACCCACGCTGTACGCGGCGGCCGCTTCTACAATCTCGAACTGCGATGGGACGGTGTGCCGACGCTCGAGCGTGCGCTCGCCATGATCGCCGAGCAGGCGAAGCGGACACCACAAGGGCAATGGGTCAGGGTGATCGGCGGCTGGTCGCCCTATCAGTTTGCCGAGCGGCGCATGCCCACGCCTGCGGAACTGACCGAAGCAGCTCCCGACACGCCGGTCTTCGTGCTGTTTCTGTACAGCCGCGGTTTCCTCAACCGTGCCGCGGTGAAGGCGCTCGGCATAACCCCGCAGACGAAGGCTCCGGACGGCGGGCGCTACGAGATTACGCCCGACGGCGGCGCGATACTCTGGGCCGAGCCTAACCCGGCAATCCTGTACCAGACGATCGCAGCCCCGCCGCAGCTCTCGGCCGAAGAGCAGGTCAACTCGACGCGCCATTTCTACCGTGAGCTCAATCGGTTCGGCATCACCAGCGCGATCGATGCGGGCGGCGGCGGCCATGAGTTCCCTGAAGACTACGGCGGCAGCGAGGTGCTTGCCGCAGCCGGCGAGATGCCGATACGTATCTCGTACTATCTGTTCGCGCAAAGAGCGCATGAGGAACTGAGGGACTTCCAGCGCTGGTCCCGCAACTGGGCGGAAAACATGAACATGGCCAGGAAGCTGGAGGATGGCTTCGTCCTCGAAGGCGCTGGCGAGTTCCTCACCCAGTCGGCGGGCGACTGGGAAAACTTCACCGCGCCGATGCCCGATATTGCTGCGCGACCGGGCTGGCGCGAGGAATTGACCTCGGTCACGCGCCACCTGCTTCGCGAGCACTGGCCGATCCGCATTCACGCGACCTATGACGAGTCGATCGGCCACGTCATGGACGTGTTCGAGGCCGCGCATCGCGCGGAAGTCGAAGCCGGCGGTTCCGGATTCAGGGGCATACGCTGGGCGATCGATCATGCCGAGACGGTGAGCCGCAAGAACCTCGAGAGGATTGCTGCGCTTGGCGGTGGTGTTGCAATCCAGAACCGCATGGCTTTCGCCGGCGAGTTCTTCGCAGAGCGGTACGGCGAGGAGATGACGCGCCAGGCGCCCCCGATCCGCGACATGATCGAGCTTGGTATTCCGGTTGGCGCGGGCACCGATGCGACACGGGTCGCCGGGTACAATCCCTGGATCAGCCTGTGGTGGCTGGTGACGGGCAAGACCGTCGGCGGCACGCCCCTTCGCGATCCGCGACATCTTCTCTCGCGCGAGGAGGCGCTCGGGCTCCACACCACGGGTGCGGCATGGTTCTCCGGCGAGGAAGCCCGAAAGGGCCGCCTGGCTCCCGGCCAATACGCCGATCTCGCCGTTCTCTCGGAAGACTATTTCTCCGTGCCGGAGGACAGGATTCCGTCCATCGAAAGGGTGCTGACCGTCACGGGCGGACAGATCGTCTACGGCGCCGATTCCTTCGGAGACCTTGCACCTGAGCTGCCCCCGATCCAACCCGCCTGGTCGCCGGTGGCGCAGTTCGGCGGATTTCACCGAAGCGAGTGAAAACCCCAAGCGGATCCGCGAACCGGTTGCCATGCGGGCAGCCCTTTGCGGCCGCCTGAGTTGACTTGACGCGAACTGGCGACGAGGCGGTTTGGCCCGATCACTGGCCCAAACCGCCTCGTCGTCCAAGCGCACGATCGCGCCCCGTCATGGCGACCGTCGAATATCGGATCTCACCAGCCTACCAGGCGGTATACTTAAAAGAAGTCATGAAGGAGCTTTCTCATGAGCGTCGCTGTGGCGGGCCCGACGAATATCCGGAGCGGTTTTAAATGGTTCTTCGTTGAAGCTTGGCGGCACACCTTCGTCAGCGTCGGCGGGCTTCGAAGATTCCCGCCAACATCCAGGAGAAGGCGCGGGCGCTCCATCGAAGTGAGCGACCGCTCGCAGTCTCGCATTACATCGGGCTTGAAAGCTGACCGCCAACCCCGCCGTAAGTGGCGGAACGGATCTCGCGCTTCGCGAGCAGGGTCGCTCTGACGTGTGCCTTCGGGCATCTCATGCAAGGCTGAGATGGCCGCGAGCCTGACGTTCATCTGTCGGCCGATGAACGTCTCCTTTGGCGAATCCTCGCGTCCGCAAGGAGCCAAGACACAGAGCGGTCAGGAAAGCATCCGAGTTTGTGACGATGTGCCTAAACATCGCCTCGCTCTATGGTTGCGGATCTCTCAGGCCCAGCATCTTGCGGGCCTGCCGCCACGTTGCCACCGGGCGGCCGTGCCGTTCGCATAGCTCTGTTGCGCGGCGCACAAGGGCGGCGTTGGAAGGCGCAAGGGTATGGCGGTCCAGCCTGACGTTGTCCTCGAGCCCAGTGCGGACATGTCCGCCTCCCGCGATGCACCACTCGTTGAGCTCAATCTGGTGCCGTCCTATTCCTGCGGCGCACCACAGTGCTCCTGGCATGAGGCGTTGTGTCGTGCGGACATAGAAGTCGAAGACCTCGCGGTCGGCAGGCATGGCATTCTTCACGCCCATGACGAACTGGACGTATGGCAGGTTCTTGATCTTCCCCTCGCGGACCATCTCGGCTGCCTTGAACAGATGGCTGAGATCGAACACTTCAATCTCCGGCTTCACGTCGTGGATCAACATCTGCCTGCCCAGCCAGTCGACCAGTTCGGGCGGGTTCTCGTAAACCGTGGTGGGGAAGTTGTTCGATCCCACTGCAAGCGACGCCATGTCCGGCCGCAGGGACAGCATGCTCCCACGCCTCTCTCCCGCGCCGGACCGTCCTCCCGTGGAAAATTGGATGATCATGCCTGGGCAACTCTTCCGGATTCCTTCCTGCAGGCGCGCAAACCGTTCCGGGTCCGAGGTGGGCTGTCCCGCATCGTCGCGAACGTGGCAGTGGACGATGGAAGCTCCGGCTTCGAATGCTTCCTGCGCACTCTCGACCTGTTCCGCCACTGTGATGGGGACAGCCGGGTTGTCCGACTTTTGCGGAAGTGACCCGGTGATGGCGACGCAGATAATGCAAGGTTCGATTGTCATTCCCGGCCCTCCTTGGCCACAGCCGATAAAACGAGTTCTGGCCCCCAGTTACCCGCCTTCCGCGTCCGCCTGTGCTCGCTCGCGGGCGAGGGACCGCTAGGCGCGCGAGCCGCCGGGCTTACGCAGTGATGGGGCCTCCCCGCTCCAGGCGCGAACAAGCAAGGCCTTGAGCCCGGCGGCCTCGAGCGGCCGTGGATTCCAGTAGGGCTTGGCAAGGGCCTCGTCGACGGCAGCGTCGATTCCCTCCTCGCGCATGCCGAGGTCGCGGAGTGCGGTGGGCGCGCCGAGCGCCTTGGCAAGATCGTAGATGCCCCGAGCCGCATCTCGAACGCCAATGGCCCGAGACACGCGTTCCATGGCTGCAGGGGCGGCGGGGGCATTGTAAGCCATGCTGTGCGGCAACAGAACCGTGTGGGTCTCGGCATGCGGCATGTTGAATATCCCGCCCAGCACATGGGCGAGCTTGTGATGCAGCGCCATCGTCGTCGAGCCAAGCACGGATCCGCACAGGAAAGCTCCATAGAGGGCATCCGCTCTCGCCTCCCGGTCCGAAACTTGCCTCATGATGCGCGGGAGCGCTCGCGCCATTCTTGCAATGCCTTCCTCCGCCAGCAGCGACACGACAGGATTGCCATCCCGTGCATAGAGGCCTTCGACGGCGTGCGCCACGGCGTTCATGCCCGACGTGGCCGATATCGCAGCCGGCAGCGTCAGGGTCAGGTCGACGTCGTAGATCACCGTCTCCGGCAGGACCTTGGGGCTGCGCTGCGTGGTCTTCCGATCTCCCGCGGTCTCGCCGAGGATCGGTGTCATCTCCGACCCGGCGTAGGTCGTCGGCAGCACGATCTGCGGCAGGTCGGTGCGGAGCGCGAGCGCCTTGGACAGGCCGATCGCGGAGCCGCCTCCTACCGCGACCAGCATGTCAGCGCCAGCCTCCCGAACGGCTGACAACGCGCTGTCTGTCACCGCGACGGGGGTATGCATCACGGCCTGGGCACACACGCCCACGCTCAGCGGGCCGAGATGCCCGGCGACATCGTCGGCGACGCGTTCTCCCCGCCCCGGGGTGGTGATCGCGATGGCCCGTCGGCCGCCCAGCCGCGCAGCCTCATTCCTCACCTGACGCATCGTTCCGCTGCCGAATACGACCCGCGTCAGGACGGTCTCATAGATGAACCCGAGTGTCATGATGCTCCTCCATAGGCGAACCAGATCAGCTCAGGAACCTGGTCACTGCGACGAGTTCTTCCTGCCGGACTTCGTGGCCGCCGTCGTGCATCGCGAGTTCCACATGCGCGCCCTGACCTTGCAGGTAGGCCGCCAGTGATTGCGTTGTCGGCAGCGGACAGATCGGATCGCGCCGCCCCGCCGTGACCAGCACCGACACGGACTTCAGCGCCGGATTTGGCTGCGGCGTCCACGGGATCAGCGGATGCATCAACACCACCCGGTCGAACAGTTCGGGCGCCTCGAAGATGACGGATGCCAGGATGTTTGCGCCGTTCGAATAGCCCAGCCCGTAGACAGGCGCACCGGGGCTCGAATCCTTATGGGCCTGGATGAACTGCTTCATCTTTTGCGTGCGCGCCGCAAGGTCATCCATGTCGTAGACCCCTTCTCCGGTGCGGCGAAAGAAACGGGCGGCACCGTGTTCCGAGACGTCGCCCCGTGGCGAGACGATGCCCGCCTTGGGCAGGATCTGTTCGACGAGGCCGGCGAACTGGTGCTCGTCGCCGCCAGTGCCGTGAAAGGTGAACACCAGCGGAGCGCCTTCGGCAGGTCGTTTGGTGATGTGGTGATAGGCCGATTTCGACATTGTTCGACTCCTTCAAGGGGGAACCGCCGGCAGGGCCGGCGGTTGCTGAGGTTGGTCAGTCCGCGATCGGGGCTAGAATCTTCTCGATCTGGGGACGCAGAAGCGCGTGCTGGGCGGGGATCTTCAGCGCCTCACCGAGGTGCGCTGTGTCCTCGTCGGTATCAAAGCCCGGTTCGTTGGTCGCCACCTCGAAGAGCACGCCGCCTGGCGTGCGGAAGTAGATTGCCCAGAAATAGTCGCGGTCGATCACCGGGGTGACGTAATGGCCAGTGTCGATTAGCGCCTTCCTCACCTCGAGCTGGGCCTTGCGATCTTCCACAGCGAAGGCGACGTGGTGGACCGAGCCGGCACCCTGCCGGGCCGGTGCCGCACCGGGCAGCACCTCCAGGTCGATGAAGTCAGCACCATTGCCGCCGGGAATGGCCAGACGGGTCAGCGCCCCCTGACGGTCGACCTCCTGGTAGCCCATGTACTTCAGCAGCTCGCTTGTGGCGCCGCCGTCGCGAAGGCGCATGGTGACCCCGTGGAATCCGTGCACGCCGACATCCTCCGGTACACGGCCACCGTCGAAGGGCTTGCGTTCGTCACCATCCACTTCCACCAGCGCGAAGCCGTCGCCATCGGGTCCGAAGAAGCGCAGGCGCTTCTCGCCGAAACGTTCCTGCTGTTCCAAACCGGACACGCCTTGCGCAGCGAAGCGCTCCTGCCAATAGCCGAGCGTGCCGCGCGGAACAGCGAAGACTGTCTCGGAAGCCTCACCGGCGCCCCGTCGTCCCTTTACGATATCGGCAAATGGAAAATAGGTCATGATCGAGCCGGGGGCTCCGGTCTCGTCGCCATAGTAGAGGTGATAGGTGCCCGGATCGTCGAAGTTCACGGTCTTCTTTACCCGGCGCAGGCCGAGCAGCTTGGTGAAGAAGTCGTTGTTCTGTTGGGCGTCCGCCGCCATCGACGTGACGTGGTGCAGGCCTCGGATCTGGTTGAGCATAGCAGGATCTCCTCGCGTTCGAGTGTTTCGCTGCCCAGAAGGTAGGGCTTGCTACTCCGCAGTAGAATAGGCATAATTCGGCGGATATTATTGCGCCAAATGCAATGGTGATTGATGGGCGAACTCGAATCCCTCCGGGTCTTTCTAGCCGTTGCAGAGGAGCGCGGCTTCGCTGGCGCGGGCCGCCAGCTCGGCATGACGCCCGCCTCGGTGACGCGTGCGGTGGCGGCTCTCGAAGAGAGGCTGGGCGTGCAGCTTCTCCTTCGAACGACTCGGCAGGTCTCGCTGACCTCGGCTGGCGCGGTTTACGCGGCGCGCGTCGCTCCGCTGGTAAGGGGCATCGCCGATGCTGCTTCCGAGACGATGGAGGCGCAGGGCATCACCTCAGGCCTCATCCGGGTGAGTGCACCGATGTCTTTGGGATTGAAGGTGCTGCCCACCGTGCTGTCGCAGTTCGCGACGCTCTATCCTCAGACCCACGTCGCAATGACGCTCTCCGACCGTTTTGTCGACATCGTCGAGGACGACTACGACCTCGCCATCCGCATATCGGGCCCGCCCTCCGACAAATCGACGATCTGGCGGAAGGTCTGCAGGGTACCCCGCGTGCTCGTCGCCTCTTCCGCCTATCTTGCGCAGCGAGGCACTCCGGAAAAGCCGGAGGACCTCGCCGGATTCTCTTGCCTGAGCTACAGCCAGGATGCAGGAATCGAGATCTGGGAACTTTCGAGGGGAGTGAGCCACCGGAGCCACAGGGCGGAAGGCAGCTTCAGCGCCAACAACGGGGACTTCCTGGCGCGCCTGGTCATGAACGGGGAGGGCATCGCCCTCCTGCCGCGCTTTATCGTCGAAGACGACCTACGCTCCGGACACCTCGCCGAGGTTCTGCCAGACTGGACCGCGCCGGAGATCTGGCTAACGCTCTACTATCCCCCTTACGCGCAACTGCCACTGCGGGTTGCCACATTCTCAGACTTCTTCGAGCACTATGTGAGCGACACCCGCCCGCTCTGAGAGCCGGGGGGCGCCCGCCGCAGGTGAAGCCGCCGTTCCAAATACGCCACTGCCATCCAATCCGGCGACCCCGCATATTGCTGATGATGAAGGCTGCACCTCCTTCTTAATGTTCAGCCAGGGCAACACGAAAGATTGTGCCATTGGCATCGTCGCTAACCAGCAGGGCTCCGTCCTGGGTGACTGCGATGCCGGCAGGGCGGCCCCAGACCGTGTCCTTGTCCAGCACGAACCCGGTCATGAAGTCTTCATAGACGCCGGTCGGCTTGCCATCCTTCATGCGGGCACGTATCACCTTGTAGCCGGTCCGTTCCTGCCTGTTCCAGGACCCATGCATGGTCGCAAATGCGTCGCCCCGGTACTCCGCTGGAAACGCGTCCTTGTCGTAGAAGACAAGTTGCAACGTGGACGAATGCGCCTGGAGAAGGACGTCCGGCACGCTGACCTTGTCCTTGAGGTCGGGACGCTCGCCGGCATTGGCCGGATCCTCGTTGCCGCCGGTGTAGTACCATGGCCAGCCGTAAAATCCGCCGTGTTTCACGGTGGTCAGGAAATCGGGCACCAGGTTGGGGCCGAGATGATCGCGTTCGTTGCCCGTGCACCACAAGGTGTCCGTACCCGGCTGAATGGTCATGCCCGAGCAATTACGGATGCCGGTAGCAAAATTGCGGACGTTCTCACCTTCCGAATCGAACACACGCACCACGGCCCGATTCTCTTCATCGCCCCAGGCGGCGCCGACCCCGTGCGTCTTCTCGAAGGCCTTGATCTCCTCGGGCGACTTCTTCGGCATGTCGGGAGCGACATTGGTGGACGAGCCTATGGAGACAAACAGGTGTTGGCCGTCCGGCGAGACCGCTAGGTCGCGGGTCCAGTGCCGCTTGGTGGGAATATCGGGGATGATGACTTCGGCAGGCCCGGTCGCCTTGCGGTCCCCGGCCTTGTACGGGTAGCGAACGACCTGGTTGGTGGCCCCCGCAACCAACGATACTTGTAAATTCTCCCACTCGGGGTATTTGCGACGAAGCTCCTCCGCAGATGCGTCGAGGAGCTTTTTGCGTTTATGCTCCGTGTCAAGTACGGGGGCACGCATATTGAACGCCCCTGTCCGAGTGATGCACAAGACCGCCGCCATGAACGGGACGCCGCTCATGAAGGGCCTGCTCCAGGGCATCGAGGACGAACCCCGCGTGTGCCGACCGGCTCACCCGCCGGCCGACGATGCGACGGGCGAAGGCATCGATGACGAAGGCCACGTAGACGAAACCCTGCCAGGTCGCGACATAGGTGAAACCGAAACCCAGAGCCTGTTCGGCGCAGGAGCCTTGAACTGGCGGTTCACCCGATCGAGCGGGCTGGGAGTCGTCTTGTCCGGGATCGTCGTGCGGATCGGCTTGCCGCGGATGAGACCCTGCGGTCCCATCGACCGCATGAGCCGGGCGACGGTGCAGCGGGCTATATCGAAGCCTTCCCGCTTCAATTGCCGCCAGACCTTGCGCACGCCGTAGACGCGAAAGTTCGCCTCGAACACACGGCGTATCTCCATCTTCAATGCGATATCGCTGCGGGCGCGGACCGACAACCGGTCCACGTCCAGGCGCTTGGCAACGTTGTCGTAGTAGGTTGATGGGGCAATCGGCAGCAGTCTGCAGATTGGCTCGACCCCGAACACCGACCGGTGTTCGTCGATGAAGGAGATCATCGCTTCAATGGGCGGTCGAGCTTCGCCATCGCGAAATAAGCAGACGCTTTGCGCAGTATCTCGTTGGTCTGCCGAAGCTCGCGGTTCTCCCGCTCCAGCGCCTTCATCTTCTCGGCCACGTCGCTTGGGAGTCCGGGCCGGGAACCATCGTCCACTTCCGCCTTCTTCACCCATTCATTGAGCGTCTGCGCCGTGCAGTCGATCTTGGCGACGATCGAGGAAATAACTGCCCATCGTGAGGAATATTCGCCTTCGTGATCCAAAACCATCCGCACTGCTCGGGCGCGACTTCCGGTGAAAATTTGTTTGTTGTCTTTTTCATATCGGCTCCACTTTCTCAGAAGTTGGAGCCTCCGGCAAACCCGGTGCGGTTCAAACCGCGCTTCGGCTCATCGCAGGATGGATCGAAGACTGCAGCGAAATCCATCCCCATTCCGCGCTCAAGATGGCTTCCCCACGGCAGTTCGTTAGGGCTAAATCAAACCCGCCGACCTGTCCGGTGAAACGGGGTGCGCTCGAAGGACAGTGGCCGCCTTCATGGTGGCGTAAGCCGAAAGGCCTTCTCCCACTCGCTCGATACACGCGGCCATTGCCATCCATCTGCATCGCCTGCGAGCGATTGCCGTCGAACTTGGAGCAAAGGATTGAGAAGACGGCGCGAAAAAGCTAGATTGCAATCCCGCCCACAAACGATGGTCGAGCAGGATCCACACATCGCGTACCTGGCTATAAGAATTACTTGAAAACAAGGCGCAACATACGAAAGGCATAGCTCAGTCTTTGCTGAGACCGACCTTTCGGGTCGAAAGGAGGGGAATAGGAATGACATTTCCGCATCCTTCTGTTGTTTCCGGGCTTTTCGTTGAGGGCTCTTTGGCACTTGGTGGTTCTACTTCGCCGGGTCCGGGAGATTGGGAGGCCGCACCGACTACGCAACGCGGATCCCGCTCCTGCTGGCGGGAGCCGGGACGGTGACCGCCGATGGGAGCATCACCCACGCCCCTTATGCGGAGCGATTGGACGGGCGGTACGTACCGTCCGACCGCGAAAAAGATCGTGCAGTGTCTGTCACGAAAAACGCGGCGGCTCTGACACGCTTTGAGTTCTCGACCGAGGACGTGGCGGGTTCGGACCGGTTTGCGGCCTGGCGCGACAGCTTTGCACCAATGGTCGAACTGGCGCGTACCGATGCGACGCCGACGCATTTCAGCGGCCGGCAACGGCTATGGGACCTTGGCAGTCTCCTCCTTGCAGAGATCATCACCGACGACCTGGCGTTTGCCAGTCTGCCCGGACATGCGCGGCGTGACCCGGTGGATCACTGGGTTATCACACTCCTGAAATCCGGCACCATGCGGACCGAGACGCCGAGGACGGCCTTTACGGCCGAGACGGGCAGTGTCCAGATTCATTCGCTCGGCCGGGAGTTTACCGGCCACGCGTCGAAGAGCGAGATGCTGATGCTCTTCGTGCCGCGCGATTTTTCGCTCGAAGCGACGGCCATGCTGGGAAGGGCCGAGTTCTCCAGGCTTTCGACCGGCATGGCGGGCCTGTTCGCGGACTTTCTGGTCGATGTGGCCAACCGGCTGCCGATGCTTGCGCCGGCAGAGCTGGATGCCTTGGTGGCAGCAACGCGTGCGATGATTCTCGCCTGCGTGCAACCTTCTGTAGAGAATGTCGGTGCCGCGGAGGGGCCGATCTCGACCCTGCTTCTCGAGCGGGCGAGGCAGTTCATACAGAAGAGGCTGCTTGACCCCGAACTGGATTCCGAGGCTGTGCGGCGCGAGCTCGGTACCTCGCGCACGCGCCTTTACAACCTTTTCGAGCCGTTCGGCGGCGTGATGCACTACATTCAGCACCGTCGGCTGATGGGCGCCTATGCCGCGCTGACCGACCCGAGCGACCGACGGCTGATATTCGAAATTGCCGCGAAGCACGGGTTCAGTGACGGCGCGGAATTCAGCCGGGCCTTCAAGCGGGCGTTCAGCCATAGCCCAAGCGCGGTGCGAAATCGCGGCGGCGGCTTGCCATACCGTCGAGCCACGAACCTCCAGGACTGCCCCGCGCAGGAGCGCCTGGGCGTGCTTCTGCGGCGCCTGCAGGGGTAGGCCGGATACTGTTGCAGTGCCGATCGCATTTCCAAAAAAACCGAAGAATAATGCCCCGGTCATGCCGGCATGGACGACAGAAGAGGGTGGAAAAGTCGGCGGAACGATCGAGGCTTTCCGAACGAACGTTCCGGGGAATGGGTTCGGCGTGAACTTCGGGAGCGCCGAAATTTGAACTGACAGCCTGGTTATGGGATTCTATGCCGATCACAGCCCGATCGGCCTGACACTATACTCATGCGGGTGGCGCGTGGGGAGTCGTGCTTGTGATTACGGTTGGAGCAATCATCGGCGCCGAGTTGTGAGCACTCATCGACGCAGCGGAGAGTTGGAATTGGCGCCGCTATCCGCAGCGTTTCCAGGGCCGTGATCGGCAACGGCGCGGGACAGTCAGACCAATGCTTTTTCCCCCTCCGATGTCGCGCGTCGCGGCAGCCGGTGGACGTCAAGCCGCACAACGTCCCGGTGGTGTCGCTCTCGGCGCCGCGTATTTGCGGCTGGGCGTACCGGGTCGCAGGCCTGCCGGTGCTCCCAAGTGCCCATTAGCGGTGCCTGCAGCGGTGCCTGCGCAAGTGGTAGTCGATGGCGCCGGCCCCAGAATTTTCGCGCGACGCTCGGTCGCGATTCCTCGGTTCAACGGGCTCAACAGGAGACCGCATATGGCAACTGCCAACGCCGCACCGAAGACCGCGATGCAACGATTCCTCGACGGCGTCGAGAAGGTGGGCAACATGGTGCCCCACCCGGTGGTCATCTTCCTGATCCTGATCGGCATCGTCATCGTGCTGTCGGCCGTGTTGGGTGCCTTTGGAGCCGCGGTCACCTATGAGCGGATCAATCCGGAAACCCACGAAATCGAGGCCGCGTCGACACAGATCCGCAGCCTGCTGAATGTGGACGGCATCCGCTTTCTCTACGCCTCGCTCATTCCGAACTTCATGACCTTCACGGCCGTGGGGCTGATGATCGCCGCCATGATTGGCGCCGGCGTGGCCGAGGAGTCCGGCATGGTCACGGCGCTGATCCACAAGCTCGTGGCTGTTTCGCCGAGCTGGGCGCTGACCTACATTCTCGCCTTTGTCGGCATTCTCGCCAGCATCGCCGCGGATGCGGGCTATCTGGTGCTGATCCCGCTGGCCGGCGTGGCCTACCTGGCCGTCGGGCGCCACCCGGTCGCCGGGATTGCGCTCGGCTTTGCCGCGGTCGCCGGCGCCTTCACGGTCAACATGCTGATCAAGCCGCTCGATGCCGTGCTCGTGGAGTTCACCAACGACGCGGCGCACCTCGTCGATCCGTCGCGCTCCATCGGGCTTGCCTCCAACCTCTGGTTTTCCATCGCCTCGGTGCTGTTTCTCACGGTCGTCGTCGCCTTCATCACCGACCGCATGATCGCGCCGCGCCTGGGCGCCTATGTGCCCGACAATGCGGTGGATGGTGCCGGCACCGAGGCCGGCGCGGCCCTTTCCGAGCGGGAATCACGTGGCTTGCGCTTTGCCCTTTACGGGTTCATCGGCCTGATCGCGGTCTTCCTGCTCCTGACGGTGCCGGCCGGCGCGCCGCTGCGCAATCCCGACACCGGCGAACTGATCGGCAACTCGCCGTTCATGAACGGGCTGATCGCCCTGATCATGCTGATGTTCCTGGTGACGGGCTGGGCCTATGGCATCGGCGCGGGAACGCTGCGAACCCTGGCGGAGGTGATCGCAGCGATCGAGAAGTCGATCAAGAACATGGGCGGCACGATCTTCCTGTTCTTCGTGCTCAGCCAGTTCGTGGCCTACTTCACCTACACCAATATCGGCACGGTCATGGCGCTCAGCCTGTCCGGCGCCCTTCAGGCGGCCAATATCGGCGCCTTGCCGCTGCTCCTCGGCTTCATCGTCGTGGTGGCGATCATCGATCTGCTTCTGACCGGAGCGATTGCGAAATGGGCGATCTTCGCGCCCGTCTTCGTGCCGCTGCTGATGAAGCTCGGGGTCGAGCCGGAAGCCGTGCTCGCCGCCTATCGCGTCGGCGATTCACCGATGAACGCGATCACCCCGCTCAACGCCTATTTCGCGCTCGTCGTCGGCTTCGCCCAGAAATACGACAGGTCCGCCGGCGTCGGCACGATAGTCTCGCTGATGCTTCCCTATGTCGTGTGGATGTTCGTGTTGTGGACGGCGCTGTTTACCATCTGGAAGGCGCTCGGACTGCCCTGGGGGCTGTGACGAGGCGGTGCAACCCTGGAAACCCAAGCGACCCGAAACCCAAGCGAACGGATGGAAATCATGAGCACCACCTCTATTCCCCTCGACGTCGCCGCGGCGGAAGAACATCTCATGCAGTTTCTCTCCGTCGAAGGCGTCACCGGGCAGGAAGCCAACATCGCCGCCGCCGTCAGCGACGCCCTGAGGAAGATCGGCGTGCCGGCCTCGGCCATTCGCTTCGACGACGCCAACACGCGCATTCCGCTGCCGACGCAGACCGGCAACCTCATCGTCGACATTCCCGGAACGCGGCCGGGGCCGCGGCTGCTGTTTTCCACCCACCTCGATACCGTTCCGCTCTGTGCCGGGGCCAAGCCGCGGCGGGAAGGGGACCGGATCGTTTCCGACGGCACGACGGCCCTGGGGGGCGACGCCCGCACCGGCGTTGCCGTTCTCGTCGTGGTCGCCGAGACCATCATCAAGCACAAGCTGCCGCATCCGCCGATCACCCTTCTGTTCACGGTGCGCGAGGAAAGCGGCCTTCACGGTGCGCGCGAGTTGAACCCTGCCGATCTCGGCGGCGCCGCCATGTGCGTCAATGTCGACGGCCAACTTGCCTCGGACCTGATTGTCGGGGCAGTCGGCCAGGAGAACTGGGAGGTCGAAATCACCGGCCGGGCGTCGCATGCCGGCGTGGCGCCGGACAAGGGCATCTCTGCGACGCTCGTCGGGGCGATCGCGCTCACCGAGGCGCAGCGCGCCGGCTGGTTCGGCAAGATCGTCAAGCCCGATGGCCGCGGCACCAGCAATGTCGGCATTTTCGGCGGCAAGGGCAACAAGCCGGCCGGCGACGCCACCAACGTGGTCACCGACTACGCCTTCATCAAGGGGGAGGCGCGCAGCCCCGAAGCGGCCTTTGCAACCAAGATCGCCAATGGGTACAAGGAAGCCTTCGCGAAGGCCCAGGCCGAGGTCAAGACCAGCGACGGCGACATGGCCGAAGTCAAGTTCAGCCACAGGGCGTCCTATCCGCCCTTCGAGCTGGGCAAGGACAGTCCGGTCGTCCAGCGGGCGACGAAGGCCCTCGGAATGCTCGGCATCGAGCCGGTCTATGTGTTTTCCAATGGCGGGCTCGACGCGAACTGGCTCGACAAGCACGGGGTCCCGACGATCACCATCGGCGCCGGTCAGGCCGAAATTCATACGATCAAGGAATACGTGAACCTGGCGGAATATGAAATAGGCTGCCGCCTGGCCATCCTGATGGCTACGCTCGACGACTAGCTCCGCGACCGGCTGTCCGGGCATTGCGGTCAACCGCGATCGTCCGGCCGACCCGCGAGGGACGGAGCCCGACCTCGCCGCGGATCGGGGCGATTTTACCGCAGGTGGCGTGCGCGTCGGGAGCGGGCGTCACTGACCTGGCATCGAGGCCCGGCGGGGCCGATTGAGGAGCAGATCGCTTGAGCCCCATTGCCTACATCGCGATCATCATCGCCGCGACCGTCGTCCTTTTCGTCTGGAACAAGTTGCCGGTGGTCGTCATCGCGATGGCAACCGCCCTGGCGCTCTGGGCAACCGGCGTCCTTACGATCGGCCAGGCGCTGAGCGGCTTCGGCGATCCGGCGGTGATCTTCATCGCATCCCTTTTCGTCATCAGTTCCGGGCTGGAGGCGACCGGCGTGACCGCCTGGGCGGGGCAGTTGTTGATCCGGGGGGCAGGTGAAGAAAGCCGCACCCGGCTTCTATTGTTGACGATGGGGCTGGTGGCGCTTCTGACGGCGCTGATCAGCGTCAATGGTGCGGTTGCCGCGCTGCTGCCGGTGGTGGTCGTCATCGCTGTCCGGCTGAAGCGGTATGCCTCGCAGTTGCTGATGCCGCTGGTTTTTTCCGCCCATGCTGGATCGATGCTGGCCCTGACGGGGACCCCGGTCAACGTGCTGGTGTCCGAGGCGGGCATGGACGCCGGCGTCGGCGGTTTCGGCTTCTTCGAGTTCGCCCTGGTCGGCGTGCCGCTGCTCGCAGGCACGATGGCAATCATTATTCTGTTTGGCAGGCAGCTTCTTCCCGAACGCAACGGCGCAACAATGCCGGCGGATTTCAGCCATCACGCCAGAACGCTGGTCGAACAATACGGCCTCGCCACCGGTATCCATCAGATGCGCGTCCGCGGCAACTCGCCCTATGTGGGCATGCGATCCGATGAGCTGGTGCTGGCGGCCGATTCCGGCCTGCAACTCGTGGCGATCCAGGAGGGCGACGCGGCAGGACCGCTTCGCCGGCCCGTCATCGCCGAGGGGGACCGGTTGCTGGTGCGTGGCGAGGCCGAGGCCGCCGCCGCCTTTGCCGCGCGGATGCATCTCGCCTTTCGCGACAAGGTTTCCGCAGGGGACAGCGAGGAGACCCTGTTCAACCGCAGTTCCGGTCTTGCCGAGGTCGTCATTCCGCCTCGCTCCGGCCTGATCGGCGAGACGGTCTTTCCGGGCATGGTCACCGAAAGCGGCGACCTCATTATCCTGGCGGTGCAGCGGGCAGGCACGGAGATCGCGGCGCAAGCCACCAGGGATACGGGCGGAATCGTTCTCCAGGCCGGCGACACCATGCTCTTGCAGGGAACCTGGAAAGCGCTCGATGTCCACCTCGACGACCCGGACGTGCTGGTGGTCAATTCGCCCGAGCTGGTGCGCCGTCAGGCCGTGCCGATGGGGCCGGGCGCGCGCCAGGCGGTCGCCATTCTCATCGCCATGGTGCTGCTCCTGGCGACCGGCATCGTCCCCCCGGCCGTCGCCGGCCTTTTGGCAGCCGGCGCGATCGTGCTCTCCGGGATCATGAACGTGGAGCAATGCTATCGCGCCATCGGATGGACGACGGTGATCCTCGTCGGCGCGCTGATGCCCCTTTCCACCGCCATGGTGGAGACCGGCGCGGCGAAGCTGCTGGCCGAGCATCTGGTCAATCTGGTCGGGGATGCCGGGCCGATGGCGCTGCTGGCGGGGCTGTTCGTGCTGACGGCGATCATGGGGCAGCTGATCAGCAACACGGCGACGGCGCTTATCGTCATACCGATCGGCATTGCCGCGGCGACGACCATGGGCATTTCGCCGCGACCGGTGCTGATGAGCACGGCGGTGGCCGCTGCCGGCGCGTTCCTGACGCCGATCGCAACGCCGACCAACCTGATGGTCATGGCGCCCGGCGGCTACGCCTTCAACGACTACTGGAAGCTCGGGCTGCCATTGCTGATCTGGTTCTTCGTCGTTTCCGTGTTCATCGTCCCGTTGATCTGGCGGTTCTGACATCCACTGCCGCAAGCGCGGCGCGCTTCAGTTGGATTTGACCAGTCCGGAAAACCCGGCGACGGCGAGAAGGCTCAGGGCCCAGCCAACGACGGACTGGAAGAAGTAGTAGTTCAACGTGAAGGCCCCGTTGGGCATGGTCGGGTCCGGCCGCCAGTACTCCTTCTGCCCGATCGCCAGCACCGGTAGAAGCACGTCCAGTGAATACATGACCGCTTTGAACTCCGGATAGCTGGTCGCCTCGGGCTGGCGACGAAAGCAGGTGAGCTGGCTCTCCCCGGCCTTAGCGCGCCCTGTCAGTTCCTGTCCGGTGGAGGGCATGAAGCGGCGTTCGGTCTGCTCAAGGCCGCACATCGTCCACTCTGTCGAGCGCAGCACGACAGGGCTGTTCGGCTTGATCGCGCCGTTTCGCTCCGCCAGCGCGAAGACCACGACGCCGATCGCCCAGAACAACACCAGCCACAGCAGCGCCATCAGCGGCTGTCGCCCATAGCGCAGCGTCACCGCCAGCACGCCGTCGCTTACGGCCAGGGCAGTGCGCAAAAACGGGTTCCGTGCGCGTGCCCGCCGCGCCCGCCGCTGCAGCCGCTCCTTCTCGATCAGAACCGCACGGGCGTCCTCGTTGTGGCCCATCTCCCGGAGCACGGTCGAAAGCTGTTCGTAAGGTTGCGGCCAGAAATCCGCGTTCCAGCGCTCCGGCGTCTGGCGTGACAGCCAGTCCAGCCTGCTTGCCGCATCGACGGGACCGCCGATGAAGGCGCCGTACTGGCAGCGGTTCAACAGGAGGTCGCCCGGCTGCGGCCAACTGCCCCGGTCGTCGTCGATGGCTCCGATGGACGTGGCCGTCAGATCGAGCACCCCCTCGATCGAGGCTCCCTGGCGTAGAAAGAAGGCGCCGGTGATCGTGGCCCTGTCGAGCCGCAGGGCATGGCCGCCGGGCTGGAGGAGCGTTGCAGCGCTACAGTCGATGTCACCACCGAAGTGGGCCCCGAGAAGGCGGATCTCGCCTGAGATGATGGCGCCTCGCAGCGCCAGATCGCCGCCTGCCGCCATACCATCGAGATTGAGCACCACCCCGCCAGGACGTTCGATGCGCGCGCCGACCGCGTTGACGTCCCCGACAAGGCGGCCCCCCAACAGGTTGATGCCACCGCGCACATTCGCCCCGCGCAACTGGACGCCGCCGCGGGCTTCCAATCCCGCCGCCTCGAACACGATGCCGTCCGGCACTGCAAGCGTTGCGCCGTCGGCCTCGATGCTGTCGCCGGTGCGTGCACCGGAAAGCCGGATTTCGCCGGTCACGATCGCGCCGCGAAGGGACAGGCAACCGCGTGCTTCCAGCCGGTCGGCCTGCAGTCCGGGCAGCGAGGAGCCATCGAGGAACAGGTTGTCGATGATGGCGGAGCGCAACACCGGCGGCGCATCGAAGTGGCAATCCTTCAGCCCGATGTCGCGCGGGATGCGGCACCCCTCCAGGTCGAGAATTCCACTCACCCACGCCCCGGTCAGCCGCAAGCCTTTTTCGTGCACACGGAATTCGTCCTTGCCGAGAATGAGGACGCGCAGCAATTCCGCGCGCACCACGCGGGCGGGGTCCTCCCGCTCCGGCCGAAGGCCGTCGCCGAGCCTGTCGAAATCGCCCATGCTCAGGTGAGCGACGATCTTGGACTCGGCGGCGCTGAGCGGCTGGAAACGGGCGAGGCTCGCCGCAGGCGGAATGTCGGAACCGGGGGGCGGACCACTGTCGTTCATCGGTCCGGCATCCGATCGGTTTCGGGGCGAAGCGCTGTCGCAACCCGTCCCCTCGTTGACACGGCCATGGAAGCGCTTCTGCTCATGCCATCGTCTCCTTCTTCGGCGCAGGGCGCACGGGGGGATACCGGCAGGCGACCGCCAGAACGGAGAGCAACAGCCAGCGGCAGCTACGCGCACTTGATCCGGCAGGCCAACAAGAATTGATTTCTCTCATTCGACGAACGGGTCAAGGGGCGGGGGTCATTGCGGGCTACGGCGAAGCCGAAAAACGCGGCAAGTGCCGCGCTCGCCGGACCAGAGGCGAAATTTCCGGATTCAATGCCGATCACAGCGCCGCATCGGCAGTGCTAGTATCGCAAGCCTCCGTCTGCTCGTGGGCGTGCGGGGAGGGCCGCATGCAGTGAACGTTCCTGCCCTGTCGTGCATCCCAGACAATTTTACCCGCTCAAGGGCCTGCAAGATGCCGCAAAGCCAGAATGAGGTTCAGTCACCCGCGGCGGGAATGTCACAGAGCGTCATGGTGCTCTGGGCGCTTCTGTTCGTCGTCTGGCTGGTGGTCAACGCGTCGCTGGAACTGCCGATCGTCGTTGTCGGCGCGGTGCTGTCTTTCATTCTGGCGTGGGTCTTCGTTCGTCGCAGCGCGGTCTGGCGGATCGAGTGCACGCCGCGCACGGCATTTCATTTCCTCGCCTATACCGGGGTCTTCATCGTCGAGCTGGTGAAGGCCAATCTCAACATGCTGCGCTACGTCTATGCGCCGCGGATCGACATCCATCCCGGCATCGTCAAGGTGAAGATGCGGCTGAAATCGCCTATCGGCCGGCTGGCGCTTGCCAATTCGATCGCGCTCACACCGGGGTCCCTGGTCATGGACATCGAGGGCGACGCACTGTTCATCCACTGGCTCGACATCCGCACCACGGATCCGGAGCAGGCGACCGCGATGATCGTCGACCCGTTCGAACGGCATCTGGGAGCGGTCTTTGGCTGATACGATCCTCACAATCGCGGTCGTGCTGATCTTCCTCAGCATCCTGTTCGGCGTGGTGCGGCTGATCGTCGGACGAACCGTGTTCGATCGGGTCGTGGCCATCGACATGCTGACCGTCGTCACCATCGCATTGATCGCGCTCTATGCCCACCTGTCGGGCCGCTTCGTCTATCTCGACGTGGCGCTTGTCTATGGGCTGCTGAGCTTCCTGGCCGTTCTTGCCATTGCCCGCTTTCTGGAAAGGGGGCCATAGCGTGATGCTCGAACTGCTGATCCTCCTGGTCTGCGGCAGTATTCTCGTCAGTGGCCTCCTCGCCGTGACGCTGGACAATCTCATGGCGGCGATGGTCAGCGCCGGGCTGGCAAGCCTGTTTGCCGCAGCCTCCTATGTGCTGCTTGCCGCGCCGGACGTTGCCATGGCCGAGGCGGCGATCGGCTCCGGCCTTGCAACGCTGGTCTTTCTCTATGCGATCCGCAAGACCGGTGGGGGAGGGAACGGCGCGTGAGGGAACTGATCGGCAGCATCGTGATCCTTGGCGGGGCGTTCTTCCTGTTTTCCGCCGGCCTCGGCCTGCTGCGCATGCCGGACGTTTTCACGCGCATTCAGGCCGGAACGAAGGCGTCCACGCTGGGCAACATCCTCATTCTTGTCGGCCTCGGCATCTACCATCCCGATTGGGCGCTGAAGCTGGTCATCATCGCCTATTTCGTTCTGATGACCAATCCGTTGTCCTCGCACGCGCTGTCGCGCGCCGCCCACGCGATGGGCACGCCGATGGCACCGACGACTGTGGCCGACGCGCTAGCGGACAGGAACCGGCCGGCCGACGACGAGGGGGCGGCATGAGGGGCGCCTTCTCCCTGCTGGCGGTCGCTGCCTTCGGCTTCATCTTCGCCGGGCTCGTCTTCGACTACAGCGAGCGCCAGCTCGTTTCCGAGCTGGCCGAGTACTATCTGACGCAGGTTCCCGCGCAACTTGGCGCGCCGAACGTGGTCACGGGCATCCTGATTTCCTTTCGCGGCTTCGATACGCTGGGGGAGGTTGCCGTGCTGTTCATGGTCGCGGCGAGCGTCGGCGCGCTTCTCACCGCTGGAGCCGGCGCAGGGCCGCAAGCCGCCGGGACAGCGGCGACGAGGCGGCCTCCGAGCGAACTCGTGCGCAACGGCGCCGAGGTCGTGCTGCCGCTGATCTTCCTTTTCGGCGCCTATGTGATCAAGAACGGTCACCTGTCCGCCGGCGGCGGCTTTCAGGGCGGCGCGGTCGTGGCCTCCGGCGTCATGCTGTTCATGCTCGCCTATCCCGAAGGCCGGATCCCGCAGGCCTTCCTCAGCGTGACGGAATCGCTGGCGGGTGTCCTCTACGTCACCATCGGCATCCTCGGGATCGCCTTCGCCGGAGGTTTCCTCGACAGTCGCATCCTGCCGCTCGGCGAATTCGGGACATTCATCAGCGCAGGCGCGATCCCGCTCGTTTCGGCCCTGCTCGGCATCAAGGTGGGGGCTGAACTGAGCGTGATCATCTACCGCTTCCGAAGCTGAACCGCAGCAGGGGGATCATCATGGGAGTGCCGGTATCGCACATACTGCTCGCCACCGGGTTTGCTCTGGTGCTGCTCGGCTTCTGGGGGCTTCTGAGGCACCGCAACATCCTGCGGATCATCATCGGCTTTTCCCTGGTCGATACCGGCATGCACATCGTGCTGGTCGCGACCGGCTACATCACCGGCGGAACCGCTCCGATCATCGACGCGGCGCTCGGCCGGAGCGAGGCGGCCACGCGCGCCGTCGATCCGATTCCCTCGGCGCTCGTCGTCACCGCGATCGTCATCGGCTTCTCGGTCAGCGCCGTGATGCTGGCCTTTGCCATCCGGCTTTATGAGACACGGAAGACCCTTTTGATCGACGCGCTGACGGAGGCGAAATGGTAGAGAGCCTTCTCCAGCCGCTGAACATCTTCCTGCTTGGGCTCGGCGGCGGCTTTCTCATTCCTCTTCTTTACCAGATCAACAAGCGCCTGCCGGCCATTGCCTTTATTCTCGCGCTTGTCGGCATGGCCGTCATTTCCGCGGCCTGCCTGTGGCGGATCCAGGGGGGCGTGTCGTCGTTCGAGGTCATGATGGCCGGCAGCGTGCCGCCGTTTTCGATCAACCTGCGCTTCGGGCCTTGGGAAGGCTTCTTCTCGCTCAGCGTCAACATCGTTGCGCTGCTGGGGGCCTGGCACGCCTGGGAGCGATTGCGCGACAGCTATGTGGCGCTGCTCCTCTACCTGATCCTGATCATGGGCATCAACGGCATGGTGATGACCCGCGACCTGTTCAACCTGTTCGTCTTCCTGGAGATCGTCTCCATCGGCACCTACGGGCTTCTGGGCCTCGACAGGACACCGGTGGCGCTGGCTGCGAGCTTCAAATACATCCTGGCGACGGTGCTCGCCTCGTCCTTCTTCCTGCTGGGGACCGGGCTTCTCTATCATGTCACCGGCATGCTCAACATCGATGCGATGATCGCCAATCGGGCGCTGATCGTCGGTCCGCTCGGCACGACGGCACTGCTGTTCGTGCTTGCCTGCCTTGTCGTCGAATTGAAGCCGTTTCCGGCCAACGGCTGGGGGCTGGATGTCTATCAGGCGGCAAGCTCCGGGACGGCGGCACTCGTCTCGGTCGGGGTTTCGGCTGGGGTATTCTTCGCGCTGTTCAAGCTCCTGCCATTGTTCGAACCCTATCTCGGCATTCTGGCCCTTGCCGGTGGGACGACCTTCCTGTTTTCCAATCTTGTCGGCCTGCGACAGGTGAACGTCCAAAGGATGCTCGGCTATTCGTCGATCGCGCAGATGGGGCTTCTGCTCCTGGCGTTGTCGCTGCTGCACGAAACCGACGCCGAGGCGGCGCTGCCGCTGGTCGTCGGCGGCCTGTTCGTCAACCATCTCTTCGCCAAGGCCGGGCTGTTCTGGCTGGCCGGCTTGGTCGGCCGGGACGAGGTCGACGGCTGGGGCGGCATTGCCGGCGATCGGCGGGTTTTCATGACCCTTGCCGCGCTTGTCGTCGCGATTGCCGGGCTGCCGCCGTTTCCGGCGTTCTGGGCGAAATGGGAACTCGTCATGCAGGCGGCGGCCGGCGGGCGGTATGCGGCAGTCGCTGTCGTCCTGATCGGTTCGCTGCTCGAGGCGGCCTATATGTTTCGCTGGTTGGGGCAGGCAAAACGGGCGCCGCCGGGCGAGGCAGTGGTCGTTCAGCCTGTGGCGCGGCTGATGCCTGCCATGGCCTGCGTGGTCCTGCTTGCCGCAAGCGGCACCATGGCCGCCGCCCTTGCTGATGCCGCGTCTCTCCTGCTGGTCGCGCCCTTGTGCATCGGTGCCGGTCTCTTCCTGTTCGACGGGCTTCCCGGCCGGGTTAAATGCCTGCTGATGCTCGTTGCCGTTTTGGCTTCGGGAGTGGCAATCCTGCCCGGCCTCCAGGGCATCAGACAGTTGTTCGCCGTGGTCCTGCTCGCCGGCGGACTGGTCATCGGTTTTGCCGGCCTCTACCGTTCCGAGCCGCGATCCGGGTTCCATGCGATGCTGGCGGTGCTGCTCCTGTCCATTGTCGCGCTGCTGCGGGCTTCGACCAGCCTGGAATTCTTCTTCCACTGGGAGATCATCACGCTTTCGTCCTATTTCCTGATCGCGCAGGGTCGCCGCGCCGGGGCGCACATCCTGCCGTTCCTGCTTTTTTCGCTGGCCTCGGCCTACTGCATGCTCGCGGGCTTCGCACTGGCTGCTGTGGCGACCGGAACGACCGCCCTTGCCGCACTGGCGACGGCGGGGCCTGCCGCAACCACCGCCTTCACGCTGCTCGCCATCGGCTTCCTGGTCAAGGCCGGGGCTGTCGGCGTGCATGTCTGGCTGCCCGGAGCCTATGCGGAGGCGGACGACGATCTGTCGGCGATGCTGTCGGCTGTCGTCAGCAAGTTGGCGGTCTTCGGTTTGTTCATGGTGACCTATCTCGCCATTCGCTCCGAGGTCGGGCTCGATATGGCGCACGCCATGGGCTGGATCGGCCTGCTGACGACGCTCGTCGGCGCCATCCTGGCGCTGCAGCAGGACGACATGAAGCGCATGCTCGCCTATTCAAGCATGAGCCAGATCGGTTACATTGTCACCGCGATCGCGCTGATGAGCCATCTCGGCTGGGTGACGGCGTTCTATCTCGTCGCCAACCATCTCATGGTCAAGGGGATCCTGTTCCTTGCGATCGCCGCCGTCATCCTGCGGACCGGAACCCGGTTGCTCGACCAGGCGGGCGGCGTTGCGGCCAAAATGCCGTTCACCTTCGGGCTCGTCGTGATCGCCCTGGTCTCGATGTCGGGCCTGCCGCCGCTGGCGGGCTTCGGCGGCAAATGGCTGCTGCTCAGCGCCATGGTCGACAAAGGCTGGTACGGGCTTGCGATCCTCACGGTCTTGGCAACATTTATCGGCTTTCTCTACATGTTCCGCCTCGCCCATGCACTTGCCGTCGGATCCGGCAAGGCGGGCCGGGGCGATCTGCGCGAAGCCCCGTGGCCGCTGCTCGGGGCGCAATTCGTTCTGGCTGCGGCGATTTTCCTGCTGTCGTTCTACCCCAAGCTCTTCATGGACCCGGTATCCGCCGCGATCGACCCCTACTTCGCTTCGACGCTTGTCTGGCAGGGCATGTCGCTTGAAACGATCTATGGCTACTGGAACCCCATACCCGTCATGGCGATGACGGTGGCCGCCACGGCGGTGCTGTTCTTGCTGTTCCTGCTGATCTACAGGCGGCGCGGTCGTCGCTCCCCGGCGATTGGCACGCCGCAGTTCTACGCCTTCTACCGGGCCGCCCTGGCGCGGGTCGTTGTCCCGATCGCCAGCGTCTTCTGGGACGGCGTGTGGGCCGCAACGATGGCGGCAGCGGGAGGAGTGCGAAGGATCTATACGGGCGACGGCCAGACCTATGCGTTGCACGTGCTCTATTATGTAATCGTGCTTTATGTCCTTGGCACTTTCGGCTTTCCGCGAGGCTGATCGAGCGGATTCCGGTCCGATGTGACGGACGTTTTTCTGCGGAGGTGTCGGGTGGCGACAAAAAATCTGGACGCTGGGCCTGATTGCGGGATTCCTTGCTGATCACTTGGCGTCTTGAACCGCACTATAGTCCGAACTGGGCTGTGTGGGGCTGCTGAAGGCATTGCCCAGACCGATCCAGGCACTTGGGGGCGCATCGTGACTTGGGTTCAGACGCTCGTTCGCACTGATCACAACTGCAGCAGGTCTCACAATCAAGGGAGCCCTTGCCTGCTCTGTCGCACGGTCGTCCGCGCCGGAAAAGGGTCCGGGTCCACAACGCTGTTCCGCCGCGCCAGGTTCATAGCTTCGCGACCCGTTTGCCGACCCATGCCCAGGTTTCTTCAATGATTTGCGCGTGACGGCACGATGCCGCGCCGCCAAGCTATTTGGGACGCTATCGATGAGAGCTCGCCTTGCAGCATCGAGACCTAGCGCAATCCTTGGTGTCTGTGCGGTCGCACTCGCCACCCTGGTCCTGGCCGGATGCCGGGACGAGGAAGAGGCGGCGGCGCGCCCGCCACGCCCGGTGAAGACAATCGCCGTCTCGTTCAATCCCGATGACACGTTCGGCTCGCTGGTCGGTGAGGTTCGCCCGCGCACCGAGACGAATTTCGGCTTCCGGCAGGGCGGCGAGATTCGCGAGCGCGATGTCGAAGTCGGCGATCTTGTCGAGGTCGGAACCGTTCTCGCCCGCCTCGACGCCGAAGATGCGCAGGACGCCTTGCGCAAGGCGGAGGCAAACCTGTTTGCCGCCCGGGCGCAACTCGAGAATGCCGAGGCCGAGCGGGCACGCCAGCAGCAGCTTTACCCGCGGACCTCGACCCGCCAGGCGCTCGAAAGCGCGATTGCCCAGGCAAGCACTGCCCAGGCCGGCGTTGACGCCGCCCAGGCGGGTCTGCGGATCGCCCAGACCAACCTCGACAACCGGGTCCTGAAAGCGAATTCCGCCGGTGTGGTCACCGCGGTGGGGGGCGAAGTCGGGCAGGTGGTCGGTGGAGGGCAGATGGTGGTTCGCGTCGCCAAGCTCGATGCCCGCGACGCCGTGTTCCAGGTGCCTGAGGCGACGATCCAGACCACCGGCGGCGACGCTCGCATCGAGGTCCAGCTGCTGAGCAATCCCAATGTCAAGGCGACCGGAACCGTGCGCGAGATATCCCCGACCGCGGACCCGATTACCCGCAACTTTACCGTTCGCGTCGCACTCGACGCCGCTCCGGAGGATTTCCGCTTCGGTAGCGCGGTGCGGGGGACGCTCCGTTTCCCGGGACCTCCGGCCGCGCGCCTGCCGATCTCCGCGCTGTTCAACCAGGGCAACCAGACGGCGGTCTGGGTTGTCGATACGGCGACCAGCACGACCAAGCTCATGCCGGTCGAAGTGCAACGGTTCGATACGGATGACTTCCTGGTGACCAAGGGGCTGGCCAGTGGCGACAATGTGGTCGCCGCCGGCGTCCAGCAGATACGCCCGGGCATGGCCGTTCGCTTGCTTGAAGGAAGCACAGAATGAAGGATGGCTTCAACCTGTCGGTTTGGGCAATCGAGCGGCAGAGCCTCATCATCTTCCTCGTCGTGCTCAGCGCGATCGCCGGCATCCTCGCCTATCTGAACCTCGGGCGCGACGAAGACCCGGAGTTCACCTTCAAGACGATGGTTGTCTCCGCCGGCTGGCCGGGCGCCACGATCGAGCAGACCGTCGACCAGGTCACCGACCGGCTGGAGCGCGCGCTGGAGGAGGTGCCGCATCTCGACAACCTGCAAAGCCTGACGGCGGCCGGGCAGGCGGTCATCCATGTCACGCTGGACGATGCCACGCCGCCCGACCAGGTCGGCGAATCCTGGTATCAGGCGCGCAAGAAGGTCGGCGACATGCTGACGACGCTGCCCGCCGGGGTGCGCGGCCCGTTCTTCAACGACGATTTCGGCGACACGTTCGGCATCATCTATGCCTTCACCGCGGAGGGATTCAGCGACCGCGAGGTGCGCGACTGGGCCTATGAGGCGCGCACGCGCCTGCTTCAGCTCGAAAACATCGGCAAGGTTCAGCTGATCGGCACGCAGGACGAGACGATCTACATCGAGTTTTCCACCGAGCGGCTGGCGAGCCTGGGGCTGAGCAGCCAGACGGTGATCGCCACGATCCAGGCTCAGAATGCCGTGCTGCCGGCCGGCCTCATCACCGCCGACCAGGACCGCACCATCCTGCAGGTTACCGGAACCCTCTCCGATGAGAACACCATCCGGGCGCTGAACATTCCGACCGCCGCCGGCTTCGTCCGGCTGGGCGACATCGCAACCGTGGTACGAGGCACGGTCGATCCGCCCCAGCCACGCTTCCGTGTCAAGGGCAAGCCTGCGATCGGCCTTGCGATCTCGATGGCATCGGGTGGCGACATCCTGCAACTCGGAAGCAACATCGACGCGACCATGCGGAAGCTGGAGGATGATCTGCCGATCGGCATCACGCTGACGCACGTGGCCAGCCAGCCGACCGTCGTCAAGACCGCGATCCGGGGTTTTACAACCTCGCTGGCGCAGGCGGTCGTCATCGTTCTCGGCGTCAGCTTTCTCGCGCTCGGTGTCCGCGCCGGGCTGGCGGTGGCCGTTTCGATCCCCCTCGTCCTGGCGCTGACCTTCCTGTTCATGGATATTGCCGGGATCGCGCTGCAGCGGGTCTCGCTCGGCGCGTTGATCATCGCCCTGACATTGATGATCGACGACACGATGGTCACCGTCGAAACGATGATGGCGAAGCTCGAACAAGGCTATGAACGCGTCAAGGCGGCGGCCCATGCCTACACGTCCACGGCATTTCCCATGCTCGCGGGCACGCTTGTTACGATTGCGGGCTTCATTCCGGTCGGCTTCGCGCAGAGCTCTTCCGGCGAGTATGCACGCTCGCTGTTCCTCGTCATCGGCTTTGCGCTGATCGTGTCCTGGCTGGTCGCGGTGCTGCTGACGCCGATCGTCGGCCTTGCGGTGCTTAAATCCGGATCAGGCGGCGGCGGCAAGGAAGACGGCCCGGTGATCCGCGGCTTCAAGAGCCTCCTGCGCAACTGCATGCGAATGCGCCATGTGGTGATCCTGGCGACAATCGGCCTGTTCATTGCCGCGCTTTTCGGATCGAACTTCATGAAGCGGCAGTTCTTTCCACCTTCGGACCGTCCCGAACTGATCCTGCAACTGACCTTGCCGCAAGGCGCGTCCCAGGCAGCGACGGCGGCGCACGTGGCCAAGGCCGAAGAGGTGCTTGCCGCCGACGAAGACGTGGCCGACTGGAGCTTCTATGTCGGCTCCGATCCGGTCCGCTTCTACCTCTCCATGGACTTGCAGGCGCCGGCCCCGTCGCGTGCCCAGGCCGTCGTGATCGCCAAGAGCGTCGGCGCACGTGATGCGCTGCAGGCGCGTCTGCAGAAGGCCCTTGACGAGAAGCTTGCCGACATCGTCGTGCGTGTATCGCCACTGGAAATGGGGCCGCCGGTCGGCTGGCCGGTGCAGTATCGGGTGAGCGGCCCGGATGTCGCCGGCGTGCGCCGGCTGGCCTGGGAGGTCGCCGATGCGATCAGCAGGGTCCCGGGCGTGGTTGAGCCCAACCTCGACTGGAACGAACCGATCCGCAAGATCGTCATCGATGTCGATCAGGATCGGGCGCGGCTGGTGGGGTTGAACTCGTCCGTCATCGCCCAGACGCTCTTTGCCACCACGTCCGGCCTGCCCGTCACCCAGGTCAAGGATTCCATCTATCTCGTCAATGTCGTGGCCAGGGCTCCCGAGAACGAGCGGGTCGACGTCGACACGCTTCGCTCGCTGCAGATCCCCGTCGGCCCCAACCACACGGTGCCGCTGTCGAGCATTGCGACCATTGACTATCAGGTGACCCAGCCGGTCATCCGGCGACACGATCTTTCCACGACCATAACCGTCCAGGCCGATACGGCCGAGGGCGTGATGGCCGCCGGCGTGGTCGAGGATGCCGCCGCCAAGATTGATGAGCTTCGGGCGGCCAATCCGAACTACCAGATCAAAGTGGGCGGCACCGTCGAGGGCGCCGACGAAGGGCTCGCCTCGGTCGTCGCGATGCTGCCGGTCATGGCCGTCATCATTCTAATCATTCTGATGTTCCAGTTGCAGAGCGTGCAACGGCTGCTGCTCGTCATCAGCGTCGTCCCGTTGGGCCTGATCGGTGTCGTTCTGGCCATGCTGATCACCAACACCCCCGTCGGCTTCATCGCCGTTCTCGGCATGATCGCGCTGATCGGCATGATCACCCGCAACTCGGTGGTGCTGATCGACCAGATCGATCAAAAAATGGAGGAGGAGGGCAAGTCGTGGCAGGGCGTGATCGACGTGACCGCGAACAGGGTGCGGCCCGTGTTCCTGACTGCCGGGTCGACGGTGCTCGGCATGTTGCCGATCATTCGCGATCCCTTCTGGTCCCCGCTTGCCTTCACCGTCATCGGTGGCCTCGTGGTGGCGGCGGCGCTCACACTCGTGTTCCTGCCGGTGCTCTATGTCCTCTGGTTCCGCATTCCTCCCAAGGCGGAGCCGGCAAGGGTCGACGCCGAACTTGAAGCATCCGAACCGCAACCCGTCGCGGTCGGAGGCTAGACGGCGGCGGGCGCCCAAATGAAAATCATTCCGTCGGCTGAAACCGCCCAAGACCCGCGACCGGCGGAACCGTGCGGAAATATGCCAAAGCCTGGGAAAAATGCCTGAGGGAGACATGGCGGAACGCGGCAACAATGGGACGGGAAGCGCGGTCGCCGCGGGAATTCTGGTGCTCGCGCTGTTCTATGTGGCCGAGCCGATCTTTGCACCGCTGGTCTTCTCGCTGATGATCATTGCGCTCGTCTGGCCGTTTCAGGCCGCTTTGCAACGCTGGTTGCCGCGCCTGCTGGCGCTGCTGGTCACGCTCCTGGTCACGATGTCCGTGATCGTCGCCGTCGGCTCGTCGGTGGCATGGGGATTCGGCAAGCTCGGCCACTGGCTTTTTCTCAACGCGCAGCGATTCCAGGCGATCTATGCCGACTGGACCGACTGGCTGGAGCAGCATGGCATCGCCATTGCGGGGCCGGTGGCCGACCGTTTCGACGTCGGTTGGCTGGTCGGCTTCCTGCAGGGCATGGCGGGGCGATTGAACAGCTTTGCCGGCTTTGCGCTGCTCGTCTTCATCTTCGTCATGCTCGGCCTGCTGGAAGTCGAGGATTTCAACCGGCGTCTTCGCGCCCCGGCCGCCCAACCCTACGGCGAGCGGCTCCTGATCGCCAACCGGGTGATCGGTGCGAAACTGCGTCGCTTCATGCTGGTGCGCACCGTGGCGAGCATTCTCACCGGGCTGCTGGTGTGGTTGTTTGCGCTTGTCGCCGGGCTCGAGCTGGCCGCCGCCTGGGGCGCCATCGCGTTTGCGCTCAACTATATTCCGTTTCTCGGCCCGTTCGTCGCCACCGCGCTCCCGACTGTCTTTGCCATCGCCCAGTTCGACACCTGGCAGACGGCTGCGGTCGTCTTCGTCAGCCTCAACGTGATCCAGTTCATCATCGGCAGCTATCTGGAGCCGCTGCTGACCGGGGCATCGCTGCAGATATCGCCGTTCGCCGTCATCTTCGCGGTGTTCTTCTGGAGCTTTCTATGGGGCATCGCCGGCGCCTTCATCGGCGTGCCGATCCTGATTGCATTCATCGTCTATTGTGCCGGCATTCCATCGGTACAGTGGCTGGCAATCTTGCTGTCCGGCGGCTCGAAGAGCGTGCCGGAGGGGTTGGGCGGCCCATCTTGAAAGTCTGACCGGAGACAGATGGCGTTGACGTTTGGCTCTCTCATGGAGCAGCCGACCCATGTTCTCATCGATCCTGTTTCGCATTTCTGGGGTTCATTTCCGATCTCGCTGCCTAGAGCATGCCGTCGAACTCCTTTCGGCCAGCCTCGAGAGTTCCGCCTTTTACGGACCGGCGACCGAGGACAACCTCTTGAGGCTCCACAACCAAGCGTCCGACACGCAGATGATGGAGGCGATAGAACCGTTCCTGTTCCGCTGCCAGCTTGCGGAGCAGATGCTGACAAAGCGCGTCTTCCTGGGCCGATAAATCGCGGCGGGCCTGCTTGGCTTCAGGCAGGCCCGCCTTGGTCAGTGACGTTGAGCCCGGCCGCAGACCTGGAGATCAGGTGCGCGGCTTCAGGTTCTCGGGATCGTAGAGCGGCTTGTAGCCGATGCCGACGACCTCGACCGGGTAGGTTTCGGCGAAATACTGGATGTTGAGCTTGCGCCCCACCTGGCAGTAGGTCCAGGGCAGATAGGCAAGCGCGATGTTTTTGCCGATCGTCGGTCCGAAGGCGATCGAGGTCGTGTAGGAGCGGCGGCCGAGTTCGTCGATGAGCACCTCGCCGGTTTCCGGATCCATGACCGGCAGGTTGCCGAGCGGGTAGCGCTTCACGCCGTTCCGGTCGGTGTTTTCCGTCATCACCAGCGTGCAGAGCATGGCCGGCTGGTGCTCGCGCGCCTTGTATTCCAGGTGCTTTGCCTTGCCGCGGAAGTCGGCCTCCTTGACCTTCGGGCGGGCAAGGTCGGCCTCGATGAGGTTGTACTGGGTGAGGAGGTCGGCGTTCTGGAGGCGCAGGCTCTTTTCCATGCGACGCGAGTTCGCATAGGTCTCGACGCCGACCGCGATGACGCCCGTGGAGCGCAGCGCGTCCCAGACGGCAAGGCCGTCCTCGTACTTCATGTGCAGCTCCCAGCCCTGCTCGCCGACATAGGAGATGCGGAAGGCGCTGACCGTCCTGCCGGCGATCTCGATCGGCTTGATCGCGGCGAAGGGGAAGTTCTCGATGTCGAGACCGGCCGGATCGGCAACCACCTTCTTCAGCGTGGCGCGGGCATTCGGGCCCCAGATACCGATGGTGATGAACTTTTCCGACACGTCGGTGATCGTGACGTCGAGGCCGCGATCCTGTGCGACCCGGCGCATGTAGTGCAGGTCGCGCGGTCCGGCATCGGCACCGTTGACCAGACGGCAACGGTCGGCCATGCGGAAGACGGTGAAGTCGGCGCGCACCATGCCCTCGTCGTCGAGGAAGTGGGTGTAGATGCCCTTGCCGATATTGGCATCGCCGCCGATCTTGGCGGCGCAGAGCCATTCCAGCAGCTCGACGTGGTCCGGCCCCTCGATGTCCACCATGTGGAAGTGCGAGAGGTTGATGATGCCGCAATCCTCGCTCAGCGCCAGATGCTCGGCGTTGGAGACGCGCCAGAAGTGGCGGTTGTCCCACTCGTTCTCGCGCACCGGCACGCGATCGCCATACTTTTCGAGCAGATGCTCGTTGGCCTTGTAGCCATGCGCACGCTCCCAGCCGCCGAGTTCCATGAAGTAGCCGCCGAGTTCCACCTCGCGCTCGTAGAAAGGCGAGCGCTTGACGTTGCGGCCGTTGGCGAAGGGTTCGCGCGGATGCACGGCCGGGAAGTAGATCTTCTGGGCGGACTCAAAGCAGCGGCCCTCGATGTACTTTTCTTCCAGCTGATGCGGGTAGAAGCGGGCGTAATCGATGCCGTTGTGGTCGATCTCGGTGCGACCGTCGGTCATCCAGTCGGCGATCAGCTTGCCGTAGCCGGGGCCGTCCTTGACCCAGATGGCGATGCAATACCACAGGCCGCGCACCTTCTGGCTCTCGCCGCAGGACGGACCGCCGGCGGCGGAGACCTGCAAGAGGCCGTTGAACGAGTGGCTTTCGTTGTAGCCGAGTTCGCCGAGGATCGGCGTCAGTTCGATGGCCTTTTCCAGCGGCTCGAGGATCTGTTCCATCTCGAGGTCGCGCTGCGAGGGCGACAGGCGCGCCTCATGCTTTTCGAGGATGTCGCGCGGGTGGCAGAGACGCGGATTGGTGGTCTCGTAGTAGCCCCACTCGATCTGGCCGCCCTCGGTGGTCTTCGGGTCGCCGGTGTCGCGCATATAGGCGGAGTTGCCCTGGTCGCGCAGCAGCGGATAGCCGATCTCCTTGCCGGTGCCCTCGAACTCGTTGTACGGGCCGAAGAAGGTCAGCGGGTGGTCGACCGGCATGACCGGCAGGTCTTCGCCAACCATTTCGGCAATCAGGCGGCCCCAGATGCCGGCGCAGACGACGACGTGGTCGGCCATGATCGTGCCGCGGTGCGTGACGACGCCCTTGATGCGGCCGTTCTCGACGATCAGCGACTGGGCGGGCGTGTTGGCGAAGGCCGTAAGCTTGCCCGTCTTTTCGGCGGCATCGACCAGCTTGCCGGCAACGGTCTGCGAGCGCGGGATGACGAGACCGGCGTCGGGATCGAACAGACCGCCCTGCACCTTGTCTTCCTCGATCAGCGGGAACAGCTTCTTAATTTCGGCCGGCGAAACATAATGGGCGCGGGTGCCGAAGGCCTTGGCCGACGTCAGCTTGCGCTTGATCTCCTCCATCCAGGCGTCGTCGCCGGTGCGGGCCACTTCCAGGCCGCCGATGCGGGCGTAGTGGCCCATCTTTTCGAAGAAATCGATCGAGTACTGCGTGGTCCAGACCGAAAGGTAATCATGGCTGGTCGTGTAACAGAAGTCGGAGGCATGGGCCGTCGAGCCGATGTCGGTCGGGATACCTGACTTGTCGATGCCGACGATGTCGTCCCAGCCCCGTTCGATCAGATGATGGGCGATCGACGCGCCGACGATGCCACCCAGCCCGACGATTACGACTTTCGCCTTGTTCGGAAACTCTGCCATTGATTGCCACCCTAGTTGGTATTCGCGCCGGATTTTAGAGCCTGCACCATCGTGACTAAAGCCTGTCTACGACATAATCATCCTGCTGCACGACCAGTGCGACATTTGCGATGATGGAGGCTTGGTCCGGGCGGGCAGACAGCCGCAGTCAGGCCGCACATTCTGCCACCCGATCACGAGAAAGGCCGGCCGACGGCCTGCGTCGCAGGGCCGGGCAGCGAAGATGGGTCGATGTCCGCACCGGTTGCCGCCGAGGCACTATTGTTCCAGCCGCTGCTCATCGTCTTGGCTGGAGACGATGGTGGAGACCGACGGTGGAACGTCCGGATCGCCTTCCGCGCGGTCCCGGTGCAGCGCTGCCTGGGCGAGCAGCATCAGCGTGACCGGCGTCGTGACGGTGACGAAAATGCCGACCAGCAGCTCGTGGAACACCGGCCGTCCGCCAATGACGGAGAAGTAGATCATCGAGGCCATCACCACGCCGCCGGTTCCCCAACTGGTGCCGAGCGTCGGCGCATGCAGGCGCTGGTAGAAGGTCGGCAGCCGCGTGAAGCCGATCATGCCGATCAGCGCCAGCCCCGAACCGAGCAGGAGAAAGGCCGACACGACGATGGCCGCCCACAGCGGCAGGTCCGCGGCATGGCTCATTCGATCACCTCGCCGCGCATCAGGAACTTCGCCAGTGCCATCGTCGAGACGAAGCCGAGCAGGCCGATGATCAGCGCCGCCTCGAAATAGATCGTCCGCCCGCTGCCGATGCCGAAGACCAGCAGCAGGAGCATCGAATTGAGATAGAGCGCATCGAGGCCGAGCACGCGATCCTGCGCCCGCGGCCCGAAGACCATCCGCAGCAGGGCCAGCGCCATGGCGATCGAGAGCATCACCTGCGCGGCGGTCAGCGACCAGTAGAGGATCGTTGCGCTCATTCGAATATCTCCCTCAGCAACCTCTCATAGCGGTTCTTGACGATGTCGATCCATTCCCTCTCGTCCATGACGTCGAGAATGTGCATCAGCAGCGTTCCCTCGGATGAGTTGTATTCAATCCAGGCGGTGCCTGGCGTGCTCGTCACGATCACAGAAAGCAGCGCCAGCCCGGTCGGATCCTTCAGGTCGAGGGGGACCACCAGGAAGGCGGAGTGATGTCCGGGCTTGCGGCCGGTGAGGATCAGCAAGACGACGGCGATGTTCGATTGAATGATGTCGTAGAGTACGATTGCAAGCAGCCGCGCGAGAAGATCCCATCGGCGGATGCGCGGCTTGCTCGGCCGCAGGGCCGCCATCGACCAGGATGCGAAGACCGCAATGGCGCTGCCGAGGAGGAGATGGCCGACCGAGAAGCTGTTGAGGACGAGCCACATCAACAGCAGCGACAGTGCCAGCAGCGGGTAGGGCAGGACACTCATGGCTGCACCTCCGCGCTGGCCGGGCCCGCCAGGCGGGCATTGGTGACGGCGTCGATATACTGGTGCGGGGCGCTCAGCGCGCGCGCGGTCGCCTCCATGTAGCGCATCGCCGGGCCGGCCTGCACGGTCAGGAGCAGCGTTGCGAGCAGCAGCAGCAACACCGGCGCCACCTCGATCACCAGCACTCGGGGCTTGGTGCCTTCCATCGATGCCCAGAAGGTGCGGATGCCGGAGCGTGTCATCGCGATCAGCGCCGAAAGGCCCGACAGGATGATAAGCAAAACGACGAACCACATGACGGCCGGCACGACGGCGGCGCTGCCGCTGCCGGCAGGCTCGAGCATGGCCGACAGCATGGCGAACTTGGCCACGAATCCGGAGAGCGGCGGAAGCCCTGCGAGCAGGATGCCGCAGGCGGCAAAGCAGATGCCGAGCACCGCCATGGTGCCGGGCAGGGCAATGCCCTCACCGCCTTCTTCCGGTTCATCCTCGTCCGCGTCGCCGTAGACCTCCATCGTCACGGCCAGCACGCTCGCGCCGGCATCCTGGCCGCGCTCGACCAGTTCGATCAGCATGAAGAAGGCGCTGATCGTCAGGGTCGAACTTGCAAGATAGAACAGTGCCCCTGTCGTGATCGCGCCGCTGCCGAGGCCGATGGCCATCAGTAGCGTGCCGGAGGAGACCAGCACCGAGAAGCCGGCGAGGCGACCGAGCGCCTGCGAGGCGAGGACACCGATGGCGCCAAACGCGATGGTCGCCATGCCGCCGATCAGAAGCACCTGCAGGCCGAAGCCGGACGAGCTCGACGTGCCCTCGCCGAACACCAGCAGAGACAGCCGGAGCACGACATAGATCCCGACCTTCGTCAGGATCGCGAAAATGCCGGCGACCGGTGCGGCGGCCGCGGTGTATGCCGGCGGCAGCCAGAAATTGAGCGGCCACATGCCGGCCTTGATCAGAAAGGCCACGCCAAGAATGCCGGCACCGGCCTCGAGAAGCATCCGCTTCTGCGGTTCGACGCTTGCCACGCGAACGGCGAGGTCGGCCATATTGAGGGTGCCGGTGACGCCATAGATGAGGCTGACGCCGATCAAAAACAGCAGGGCGGCGGCGAGATTGACGGCGATGTAGTGCAATCCGGCCTTGACGCGCAAAAGCCCCGAGCCGTGCAGCAGCAGGCCGTAGGAGGCTGCCAGCAGCACCTCGAAGAAGACGAAGAGATTGAACAGGTCGCCCGTCAGAAAGGCCCCGTTCAGTCCCATCAGCAGGAACTGGAACAGGCTGTGGAAATGCGCACCCGCCGTGTGCCAGCGGGCAAGGGCGAAGATCAGCGCCGGCAGCCCGAGCGTCGCGGTCAGCACCAGCATGAGTGCGGAAAGCCGATCGACCACCAGCACGATGCCGAAGGGGGCGGCCCAGTTGCCGAGCAGATAGACGCCCTGCCGCGCCGTTTCCGGCCCGTCGATCCCATCGGCAAAGCGGAAGAGCGCGACGGCAACGACAAGGAGGATGATGGTGGAGGCGAGGCCGATCATTGCTTTCTGAAACCGCCGGCGCTCGTCGATCAGAAGCAGCATGGCTCCCGTGAGTAGCGGAACCAGGATCGGGGCAATAATGAGATGCTGCCCGAAGCTCATTGCGACTGCTCCCGGCCGTCGACGTGGTCCGTCCCGGTGAGGCCGCGGGCTGCGAGCAGCACGACGAGGAAGAGTGCAGTTGTGGCAAAGCCGATCACGATCGCGGTCAACACCAGCGCCTGCGGAACCGGGTCGGCCAGCGCCGCAGTCTTGGACCCGTCCGCCAGGATGGCGGGTGCGTTGACCTTCAGACCGCCGACGCCGAAGATGAAGAGGTTGACCGCATAGGAAAGCAGCGAGAGCCCGACGATGACCTGATAGGTGCGCGGACGCAGGATGAGCCACACGCCCGATCCCGTCATGATTCCGATCCCCAGCGAAAGAACGAGTTCCATTATGTGTCCTCCGGCTTCGGCTCGGTCCTGATCCGATAGGTGCGGACGGACTGGTGGGCAATAGCGATCAGGATCAAAACGGTTGCGCCGACGACGAGACTGAACACGCCAAGGTCGAAGAGCAGGGCGGTTGCGGTCGGGACCTTTCCGACCAGCGGCAGTTCCACATATTGCGAATGCGACGTGAGGAACGGGTAGCCGAAGAACCAGGATCCGACGCCGGTGGCGACGGCGATCAGCAGCCCGAGCGCGATCCAGCGCAGCGGCAGGATTCGCAGGCGGTCTTCCGCCCAGCGCGTGCCGCCACCGAGGTACTGCAGCAGGAAGGCGATCGCCATGGTGATGCCGCCCGCAAAACCGCCGCCCGGCAGGTCGTGGCCGCGCAGGAACAGGTAGATGGCGAAAATGATGATCACCGGGAACATCCACTGCATCACCACCGAGGGAACCAGCAGGTAATCCCGGACCGTGTCGCCCTCCTTGCGATCGGGTTGGGCAACGTCGAAGGCGTTCTGGATCTCCTGCTGTTCGGTGGTCCCGATGCTCTCCGGCGCCGGCCGGAAACGACGCAGCAGCGCAAACACGGTGAGCGCGACGATCCCGAGCACGGTGATTTCGCCCATCGTGTCGAAGCCGCGGAAATCCACGAGGATGACGTTGACCACGTTCTTGCCGCCGCCTTGCGTGTAGGCATTGTCGAGAAAATAGTTGGCGATGGTGTCCGGCACCGGCTGCATCATCACCGCGTAAGCGAGGATCGACATGCCGGCTCCGCAGATGACGGCGAGCGCGAAGTCGCGCAGGCGGCGCAGCCGCGCGGCGAGGGTGGTGCTCTCGTCGATCTTGCCGATACGCTTGGGCAGCCACCGCAGCCCGAGAAGCAGCAGCACCGTCGTGACGATCTCGACCACCAACTGGGTGATGGCGAGGTCCGGTGCCGACAGCCAGGCGAAGGTGATGCAGGTGACGACGCCGGATCCGCCGAGGAGCACGAGCGCTGCGACGCGATGGTACTTGGCCAGCAACGCGGCGCTGACCGCCGAAACCATCCCGATGACCCAGAGCATCGCGAATGCCGGATCGACCTGGGCAAGCGGCGGCAGTTTTGCATCGAAGCCGGCGAGATAGAGCGGAACGGCGGCCGCGAGAAAACTGAAACCGGCGACGAGGCGCAACTGCGGCTGCAGTCGCCTTGTGCCGAGATTGGCTTCCACCCACCGCGCCCATTTCCACGACACGGTAACCAGGATGCGCTCAAAGATGCGCTGTCCGCGAAGATGGCGAAAGATCGGCGGCCCGTCCTCGCAGTGGGCGAGGTACTTCTGCAGGAGAGAATAGAGAATCGTGCCGCCGACCATCGCGACCACGCTCATAAGGAGCGGCAGGGTCACGCCGTGCCAGACCGCGAGGCTGTATTGCGGCATGTCGGGACCGAGGACCGAGACCACGGCGGTGCTGAGGAAGGGCCCGATCGACATGCTCGGCACGATGCCGACGATCAGGCAGGCGAGCACCAGGAACTCGACGGGAAAGCGCATCCAGCGCGGCGGCTCGTGCGGGTTCGGATTGGGAATCTCGGTCGGGGCCGGCCCGAAGAAGACCGTGTGGATGAAGCGGATCGAGTAGGCGACGCTGAAGGCGCCGTAGATCGTCGCGATGTAGGGCAGGGCGCGATCGAGGATCGAGTCCGCGTGGGTCTCGACGGCCTCGGCGAAGAACATCTCCTTCGACAGGAAGCCGTTCAACAGCGGCACGCCGGCCATCGCCGCGCAGGCGACCATTGCCAGCGTCGCCGTGTGCGGCATGAAGCGGTAGAGCCCGCTCAGCTTCTGCATGTCGCGGGTCCCGGTCTCGTGGTCGATGATGCCGGCTGCCATGAACAGCGATGCCTTGAAGGTGGCGTGGTTGACCATGTGGAAGATCGCCGCCACCGCTGCCAGCGGACTGCCGAGGCTGAGCAGCGTCGTGATCAGGCCGAGATGGCTGATCGTCGAATAGGCGAGCAGGCCCTTCAGGTCGCGCTGGAAGATCGCGAAATAGGCGCCGAGCACGAGCGATGCGATGCCGGCAAGCCCCAGCAGCCAGAACCACTCGAAGGTCCCGGACAGGGTGGGCCAGAGTCGGGCCAGCAGGAACACGCCGGCCTTCACCATGGTGGCGGAGTGCAGGTAGGCCGATACGGGCGTGGGCGCCGCCATCGCGTTGGGAAGCCAGAAATGGAAGGGAAACTGCGCGCTCTTCGTCAGCGCGCCGATGAGGATCAGGATCAGCGTCGGCACGTACAGCGGATGGGCGCGCACCACGTCACCTGCGGACAGGACCGCGTCCAGATCATAGCTGCCGACAATGTGGCCAAGCAGGATCACCCCGACCAGAAGGCAAAATCCACCGGTGCCGGTGATCGTCAGCGCCATGCGCGCGCCATCGCGGGCATTGGCGTTGTGGTACCAGTAGCCGATCAGCAGGAATGAGAAGATGCTTGTCAGTTCCCAGAAGATCGACAGCACGATCAGGTTGCCCGAGAGCACGACACCGAGCATCGCGCCCATGAAGGCGAGCAGGAACGAAAAGAAGCGAGCGATCGGATCTTCCGCCGACACGTAGTAGCGGGCATAGACCACGACGAGGAAGCCGATGCCGGTAACCAACATCGAGAACAGCCAGGCGAAGCCGTCCATCCGCAGCGTGAAATTCAGACCCAGTTCGGGTAGCCAGGCAATTTCCTGACGGACCACTTTCCCGGCCGTGACGGAAGGATAGTAGAGCGCCGTCGCGATTGTCGCGATGAGCGCGACGGTGCCCGCCAGCCAGGCAGGCAGCGACCGGGAGGCTGTGCGCAACAGCAGGGCGGTTGCAATGCTACCGGCGAAGGGAAGAACTAACAGAAAAAACAACAAGCTTTCAGGCATCAGCTAACATATCGCTTCGAATCGGAACCTCTCTGTCACATTGGGGTTTGATGTCTAGCGCAGACGGGAGCCAGCCGCGCGTAGACACTTATAAAATTATTGTTACCCATCAAGGCGCCCGTTGCAATTGCCTATCCGCCGCAATCCGTTCGACCATCTGGATCGTAGGCGTCGCGCCGCCGGCGAACGGCCGCGCTTCGCACGGCCGCCGAAAGCGGCGTTTTCGGGACTCGAGGCGGGCGCCCGGAACTGGCCTAGGGGTGTTAGCCTCAGCGCAGTTTCATGTGCCGGTTGACGTCCTTGTAGAGCAGGTAGCGGAACTTGCCGGGCCCGCCGGCATAGCAGGCCTGCGGGCAGAAGGCGCGCAGCCACATGAAGTCGCCGGCTTCGACTTCGACCCAGTCCTGGTTCAGCCGGTAGACGGCCTTGCCTTCCAGCACGTACAGTCCGTGCTCCATCACGTGCGTTTCGGCAAAGGGGATGACGGCACCGGGCTCGAAGGTGACGATCGTCACGTGCATGTCGTGGCGCAGGTCGGCCGGATCGACGAAGCGCGTCGTCGCCCATTTGCCGTCAGTGTGGGCCATCGGCGTCGGTACGATGTCTTGCTCGTTGGTGAAGATCGGTTCCGGCATGTCCAGGCCGTCAACCTTTTCATAGGCCTTGCGGATCCAGTGGAAGCGGGCAGCTTCCGTGCCATGGTTGCGCAGGCGCCAGCCGCTCGACGGCGGCAGGAAGGCAAAGCCCCCGGGGCGCAGAACGTGCAGTTGTCCGGCCAACTCGACCGTCACCTCGCCTTCCATGACGAAGAGCGCGCCTTCGGCACCCGGGTCCAGTTCGGGCCGGTCGCTGCCGCCGCCGGGGGCGACTTCCATAATGTACTGGGAGAAGGTTTCGGCGAAGCCGGACAGCGGGCGCGAGAGAACCCAGAGGCGGGTGTCGTTCCAGAAGGGCAGGTAGCTCGTGACGATATCCATCATCACGCCCTTGGGGATGACCGCGTAGGCTTCGGTAAAGACCGCTCGTCCGGTCAGAAGCTGCGTCTGCTCTGGAGCGCCGCCCTTGGGTGAAAAATAGGTCCGTTCAGTCAACTCAGTCTCCCCGTGTGTTTTGCGAATCCGACAGATCCCGTATGCCGACCGATAGCGCAGTCCGCCTGAAAAGTCGTCGGCCAATCACGCTCAAAGCCTTTGCGTTGCGCGGAAACCTCCTTCGTGCACGGAATTGGTCCGTGCTGGATGTGATCGCTATGGCGGCAACGAACATTGCGGACTATCGTGCCATTTTCGCGCGTCGATGTGCCTGAAGCGCCGGTTCGGCGGCGCAGAGCGGGCAAGGAGTGAAATGATGGCTGCCGCCCGTGAGGATCTGCGGGAGTTTCTGCGGGAGGAAGCAGACTGCATGCTTGTTGAGGTGACGGATGCCGACGGCTCGACGCCGCGCGACACCGATGCCTGGATGCTGGTTTCGCGAAATCGTATCTTCGCCACGATCGGCGGCGGTCAGCTCGAATATCTTGCGATCGACCATGCGCGCCGTGCGCTGGGCCTGCACGAGCCCGTCGAGCCGATCTCGGTTCCGCTGGGCCCCGAAATCGGTCAATGCTGCGGCGGGCGCGTCCGGCTTGCCTTCACGGCAATGACGCCGCAACGGTCCAAGGATCTGATTGCGCGCAGCGACGCCGAGACGGTGCGCCGGCCGCATGTCTGCATCTTCGGCGCCGGCCATGTCGGCCGTGCGCTGGCGCTGGCGCTGGCGCCCGCTCCGGTCCGCACCGTGCTGGTCGACACGCGCGAACAGGAACTTCGCGACGGTCAGATCGCCGGTGTCGAGACCTGCCTGACGCCGGTGCCGGAGGCGATGGTGCGTGATGCTCCCGCCGGCAGCGCTTTCGTCATCCTCACGCACGATCATGCGCTTGATTTTCTGATCGCCGCCGAGGCGCTGTCCCGAGGGGATGCGGCCTATGTCGGCATGATCGGCTCGAAGACGAAACGGGCGACGTTCCGAAACTGGTTGTCGCGCGAGATCGGTCGTCCCGAACTCTGCGAGCGTCTTGTCTGCCCTATTGGTGGTGGGGCGGTAACGGACAAGCGCCCGGCAGTGATCGCGACGCTCGCTGCGGCCGAAATCCTGACTGCGGTTTTGACCCACTCGACCGAAGGAACCCGAGGCAAGCGGCACGTCCAGAGGTCACCGGCGCGCTGATCTTGTAGCCAGCCTCAACCGACCAGGCGCAAAGATTGGGACCGCAACATTGAATTGCGCAGCCTCTCTTTCCGGTTGCTGCATGCCGAAAGCACGCGTGTCGACCGAAGCGTTGATATACCGCGTCAGCATTCAGAATCTCGTGGATTGCGCCTGAGTTGTCGCGGTGCGTGGGACATGAGAACATAGGAATGCCGGATTTGGGCGGTGATTCTCGCCAGCCAAAACAGGGCAGGGCAAGGAATTGGGCACGACATGTTCTCCGGGGTTGAGGCGGACCGCTTCAGCCATTAGGAGGAAGCGGGGCCAAAGTCGAACTTTGCCGGAGACGGGTGAAACTGTGATCGATCCCTATGACATCATCGGCGTCCCGCGCGATGCCAACACCGCGGCGATCAAGGCCGCGTACCGGCGCCGCGCCAAGACGGCCCATCCGGATTCCGGCGGCGACGTCGACACATTCGGCAGGCTCAAGGTCGCCTACGAACTGCTGCTCGACCCCGTGCGGCGGAAGGTCTACGACGACACCGGCTATGATCCGGAGCTTGCGGATACCAAGGACCTCAAGGGTCTGATGGTGCTCGAAAAGCTGATCAACGAGGTCATCCTCGACGAGCGCGAACCCGGCAGTTTCGATCCGATCGCGACGATCCGGCGAAAGCTGACGAACGAGATCGTCAATGCGCGCTTCCACATCATGGAGATGGAGCGGCACCGCGCCCGCATCCGCAACCATATGGATCGGGTCGGCAAGCGGCCCAGCGCAGACGTGTTCGGCAGCATGCTGCGCGCCCGCAGCGAGGCGATTGCCGAGGCGATCGAGAAGGCGGAGGCGCAGATCAAGGACATCGAGCAGGCCTACGGCATGCTCGACGGTTATTCGTACGAGGTCGAAATCGAGACCGAGACACGAAGCGCAGCAGAGTAGGCCGCCCGCACGGAGCCGGTGCCGGGACGCCCTAGGGCCGTTTCGCGCCTACAGACTGTCCTCATCGGTCGAGCATTCATAGAGCTCTTCGCCCGTGTCGGCATCGACGCCCACAAGGCTGACATCGTAGCCCCAGAGGTGGCGGATGTGGCGCAGGGTAGCGTCGCGGCTGTCCTCCTCGAGCTGGATGCCGTTCTTGACATTGTGCTGCAACCGCAGCTGGCGGTCTCCCAGAAGATCGACGTCCACCACCTGGATGTCCTGCTGATTGACGCCGATGTCGTAGCTTCTGGCCAGCGCAGCGCGGATGGCCTGGTAGCCGCGCTCGTTGTGGATCGAGGCGACCTCGAGGTAGTTGTCGCTGGCGCTGTCGGTCAGCAGGAAGAGCCGGAACTTGCGGATCAGGGCCGGGCTCAAATATTGCAGGATGAAGGACTCGTCGCGATGGTTCGCCCAGGCGTCGAGCAGCGTCGAGCGCCAGTCTCCGTTTCCCGCGATCTCCGGGAACCAGTCGCGATCCTCCTCGGTGGGGTCGATGCAGATACGCTGGATGTCCTGCATCATCGCAAAACCGAGCGCATAGGGGTTCATGCCGGAATAGCGGGGGTCGTCAAAGCCTGGCTGGAAGACAACATTGGAGTGGCTTTGCAGGATTTCCAGCATCGCTCCTTCGGTGATCTGGTCCTTCTCGAACAGCCGGTTCACGATCGTGTAGTGCACGAATGTGGCACAGCCCTCGTTCATCACCTTCGTCTGTCGCTGCGGGTAGAAATACTGGGCGATCACCCGAACGATCCGCAGCAACTCCCGTTGCCACGGCTCCAGGATCAGGCTCGTCTTCTCGAGGAAGTAGAGCAGGTTTTCCTCCGGAAGGTGCAGCGCCTTCTTTCGTTCCGATGCGTCGCGCTCGGCGGCGTCCCGGTCGCTGGTGCCGGCCGTAGGCGGCAAGGTCCGCCAGAGGTCGTTGAAGGTCTGTTCCTCGTATTCCAGCCGCTCGCGTGCGCGCTCGCGCTCCTTTTCCGATGACAGCCTGGGCGGGCGGCGATAGCGGAAGACGCCCTGGTCCATGATCGCATGTGCCGAATCGAGGATGGCTTCCACCGCCATGGTTCCGTACCGCTCCTCGCATTTGCTGACGTATTTCTTGGCGAACTCCATGTAGCTCAGGATCGCGCTGGCCTCGGTCCATTGCCGGAAGAGATAGTTGTTCTTGAAGAAGTGATTGTGGCCGAAGGCGGCGTGCGCGGTGACGAGCGCCTGCATCGCCATCGTGTTTTCTTCCATCAGGTAGACGATGCAGGGATTGGAGTTGATCACCAGCTCGTAGGCGAGGCCGCGACGCCCCTTGCGGTAGAGATGGTCCTCCAAGACGAAGCGCTTGCCGAACGACCAGTGCTGATACATCAGCGGCATGCCGACCGAGGAATAGGCGTCCAGCATCTGCTCCGAGGAGATGATCTCCATCTGGTTGGGATAGACGTCGAGCTTGAGCTCGTCGAGGGCGATCGTCTCGATCGCGTCATACGTGCGCGCGAGCGTATCGAAATTCCAGTCGGAGCTCTGAAACAGCAGCTTTCCAGCGCTTTTCATCATCACGATGCCTTTTTCATTTGCGTGGCTTGCGTGCGGCGGGCTGCCTGGCAAAGAGCTTGCGGAAAACCGGATAGATATCCGCCGGCTTGGCGATCCGGGTCATCTGGAAATTGGGAAACTCGCCGTCTATGGTCCGGTAGGCGCGCCAGAGCGAAGTGCCGTTGTCGGTGCGGGCGAAGATCTCGCTTTCGCGTTCGTCGATGATCTCGACATAGGCGTAGTATTGGCACAGCCGCATGACCGCACTGAGCAGCGTGATGCAGCGGTCGGAATCGCCGGAGATATTGTCGCCGTCGGATGCCTGGGCGGCGTAGATGTTCCATTCACTGGCGGGATAGCGCGCCTCGATGACGCGCAGCATTTCAGCAAGAGCGGTGGAAACCATCGTGCCGCCGCTCTGGGTGCTGTAGAAGAACGTCTCCTCGTCAACCTCCCGGGCCTCGTCGGTGTGCCGGATGAAGACGATCTCGATGCGCTCGTAGCGTCGCTTGAGGAAAAGGTGCAGCAGCACGAAGAAGCGCTTGGCGAGGTCCTTCTCCCGCTCGCCCATCGAGGCCGACACGTCCATCAGGCAGAACATCACCGCGCTGGCATTCGGCAATGGCTGCTGCTCGAACCGGTTGAAGCGGATGTCGACCGTATCGATGAACGGAACGCGCCGGCGCCGGCGCTCCAGCCAGTCCAGTTCGGCGTGCAGCATTGCCAGCCGTTGATGCGTATGACCGCCCCCCTTTATTTCCAGTTCGGCGATCTCCGCCTGCAGCGCATCGATCTCCGCCTGCTTGGGTCGTCGCAGCGCAATGCGCCGGCCCAAGCTGTTTCGCATCGTTCGTCCGACATTGATGTTGGTGGGATTGCCGGTAACGGAGAAACCGGCGCGTCGGGGCTTGAATGTCGGGGTTTCCTTCAGCGAGAGCTTGACCATGTCCGGCAGTTCGAGATCCTCGAAGAACAGGTCGAGCACCTCGTTGCGTGAAAGGGCGAACTGGAAGTCGTCCTCGTCCTCCCCGGTGCCGGCGCCGCCCTTGCCGCCTGCGCCGCCCTGTTGCTTGCGCAGGCGATCGCCGGGGGAAAACTCCTTGTTGCCCGGCAGCACGCGCTCCCGATCACCGGTGTCGCCGGCGGGCTGGAACGTTGGCTCGCCGACACCCCGCGTGGGCATGGACACGCTGTGCGTGGTGCCGACATCCGCGATGCCGATAGACTTTATCTGTTCCTTGACGGCACGCTTGAGTTCTTCGCGGGCCCGCCGCAGGAAGCGTTGCCGGTTGCCGATGCTCTTGTCCTTCGGGTTCAGACGCCGGTCTATATAATTCGGCATGCCCCAGACCCCTCGGTGGGCATCAGCCCGCTTTGTTGACCCGCATGTACCAGTCGACCAGACGCCGGACCTGGCGCTTGGTGTATCCGCGTTCGATCATCCGCTGGATGAATTCGGCGTGCTGCTTTTCGGTCGCACTGTCCTTCTTGGAGCCGAAGCTGATCACCGGAAGGAGATCCTCGACCTGGCCGAACATCCGCTTTTCGATCACCTCGCGCAGCTTTTCGTAGCTGGTCCAGGAGGGATTGCGTCCATGGTTCTTGGCGCGGGCCCGCAGGGTGAACTTCACCACCTCGTTGCGGAAGTCCTTCGGATTGGCGATGCCGGCCGGCTTTTCGATCTGCGACAGCTCGCTGTCGAGGATCTGCCGGTTGAGGATCTGGCCCGTATCGGGATCCTTGAAGTCCTGGTCCTCGAGCCAGGCATCGGCATAGGCGATATAGCGGTCGAACAGGTTCTGCCCGTATTCGCTATAGGATTCCAGATACGCCTTCTGGATCTCGTGGCCGATGAACTCGGCGTAGCGGGTGGCCAGTTCCGAGCGGATGAAGTCGAGATAGGCGGCTTCGGTTTCCTTGGGGAACTGCTCGCGTTTGATCGCCTGCTCCAGGATGTACATCAGGTGAACCGGATCGGCCGCCACTTCCTTGGTGTCGTAGTTGAAGGTTTCCGAAAGCACCTTGAAGGCGAAGCGGGTGCTGACACCGGTCATGCCTTCGTCGACCCCGGCTGCGTCACGGTACTCCTGCACGGATTTCGCCTTGGGATCGACATCCTTCAGGTTCTCGCCGTCGTAGACGCGCATCTTGGTGTACAGCGGTGAGTTCTCATGCGGCGCCAATCGTGTCGAGACGGTGAAACGGCTGAGGTTTTCGAGCACTTCCGGCGCACAGGGGTTATTGGCGAGTTCACTTTCGCGCAGGAGCTTTTCGTAGATCAGCCGCTCTTCGGTGACCCGCAGACAATAGGGGACCTTCACCACGAGAATGCGATCGAGGAAGGCCTCGTTGTTCTTGTTGTTCTTGAACTGCAACCATTCGGATTCGTTCGAGTGGGCAAGCACCATGCCCTGATAGGGGAATCCGCCAAAGTTCTCGGTGCCGTTGTAGTTGCCTTCCTGGGTTGCCGTCAGCAATGGATGCAGCACCTTGATCGGCGCCTTGAACATTTCGACGAATTCCAGCAGACCCTGCGTCGTCCGGTTGAGGCCGCCGCTGTAGGAATAGGCGTCCGGGTCGGACTGGCTGTAGTGTTCCAGCTGGCGGATGTCGACCTTGCCCACAAGCGAGGAGACATCCTGGTTGTTCTCGTCGCCCGGCTCGGTCTTGGCGATGGCGATCTGCCGCAAGCGCGAGGGCATCAGCTTGACGACGCTGAACTTGGAAATGTCGCCGCCAACCTCGTCCAGCCGCTTGGCGGCCCAGGGCGAGATCAGTCCGGTGAGGCGGCGGCGGGCGATGCCGTACTTGTCCTCGAGCAGGTCGGCCATCCGCTCGGGATGGAACAGGCCCAGCGGCGATTCGAAGATCGGGCTTACCATGCCGTTGACCATCAGGGTGTAGATCGGCCGTAGTTCCATCAGCTTTTTCAGACGCTCGGCCAAAGAGGACTTGCCGCCGCCAACCGGGCCGAGGAGGTAGAGGATCTGCTTGCGCTCTTCGAGACCCTGGGCGGCATAGCGAAAATACCCCACGATCCGCTCGATCGTGTCTTCCATTCCGTAGAAATCGGAGAAGGTCGGATAGATCTTGATGGTCCGGTTGGAGTATATGCGCCCGAGCCGTTCGTCAGTGCTGGTATCGACGAGAGTGGGTTGGCCGATCGCATCAACCATCCGCTCCTGCGCGGTCGCGTACATACTCTTATCGTCACGGCACGCGAGCAGATATTCTTGAAGACTCATCTCCTCCCGCGCGGTGCTGGAGTAGATCTCCGAGAAAAGGTTGAAGACGTCGGATTCACCCCTTTGCATGGTCGTCTCCCACGACAAGTCGTTGAGTCGGATCGGAATCGCTGCCTGAGAATCATTATACAGGAAAACGGAATCCTTGGACCAATGTTCCCTTCACATAATCGGCATTGCTCGCGAATTGCGTGATCGGAACGGCCGCGGCACCGATTGGCACACCGGCGGCTCGAACGCCGTGCGCGCGCTGACCTTATGGATGCTGGTGCGCGCCGAGCAGCGGGGGCAGGGCAGGCCTTGGCCGGCCCCGTCACGCTCGGCATTTGCCGGGCCTACTCGGACGTCTTCGCGTCCGGATGATCGGTCCTGCCGGCGGGAATGGTGCTCACCGTGATCGAAACCGGGTCGCTTGCGGGAAACGAAGCTTCCAGTCCTTCATCCAGTTCCTCCTCCATCGTTTGCGTGTCGCCGGTGGCGCGGGCGCTGCGAAGGCAATTCGCCCCATCGTTGCTCGGCAGATTGCCATCGAAGGCGGCGACCTCCAGCAGCACCGTCTTGGCACGGTCCATGGCGTTGAGACGATTGAGATCACTGTCGTCGCCGGCCGGCAGGAGGACACTGACCACCTCGCCGGCCTCGCCGACGAATTCGACGGTGAAGCCGGACCTACCACCCCTCTCCGGATGAACCTGTACTCCAACAACCTGCATCGTCTTGCTCCTTCATCCGGTTCCATGAAACGTCGGACGAGAAACGCCATTCCGGCGGCAAGGTTCCCCGCGTGGTCAGGTCGATGCCCGGCCGGCGAAAATCGTTTGCAGCCCTGGATTGCTGTTCCTACTATCGCGCAGTTGACAGCAATCAATGTCAGGCGCCCGGCGCCGGGTATGCTTTCTGCATCACAACGGATTGCAACGTCGCGGCAATCGTCCCTCCGGTGGGCGGCAAAAGTGAAAGGTACCGTTTGATGGACAGGAAGGGATGGATCATTGCCGCATTGGTGGCCCTTGTGGCTGCGGCTGCGTACTATGCCTGGGCCAATCTTTCCGGCACCGGTTTGCCAGCCGGCATCGCCAGCGGCAACGGTCGCATCGAGGCAGTCGAGATCGACATATCGACCAAAACCGCCGGGCGTATCTTGGACATTCTTGTCGACGAGGGTGATTTCGTCGAGGCAGGCCAGGAACTTGCGCGCATGGACACCGTGCAACTGGAGGCCAAGCGCAGGCAGGCAGAGGCGGAACTTGCGCGCGCCAAAATCAGCGTCGATACGGCCGGCAGCCTGGTGAAGCAGCAGCAGGCGCAACTGGAAGCGGCAAGCGCCGTCATCGCGCAAAGAGGGGCCGAACTCGATGCCGCGCTGACGAGAATGAACCGCTCCGAACAGTTGCTGAAGACCAATACCGTCTCGCAGCAGGTGCTGGACGACGACCGGGCCAGGTACCAGGCGGCGATCGCGACCGTCGCTGCGGCAAAAGCACAGGAGGCCGCTGCTGAAGCCGCGGTCGGCACCGCCCAGGCACAGGTGGTGGATGCAAAGGCCGCCGTCGAGGCGGCCCAGGCGTCGATCGAAAGCATCGATGCGGACCTGGCCGACAGCGTCCTGCGCTCGCCGCGTGCCGGACGGGTGCAGTACCGCGTTGCCCAGCCCGGCGAGGTGCTTGCCGCCGGCGGCCGCGTGCTCAATCTCGTTGATCTGAGCGACGTTTCCATGACCTTCTTCCTGCCGACCGAGCAGGCCGGACGGGTCGCTCTCGGCAGCGAAGTGCGGCTCGTGCTGGATGCCGCCCCGCAGTATGTGGTTCCCGCCAAGGCGACCTTTGTTGCCGACGTCGCCCAATTTACGCCGAAGACCGTCGAGACGCAGGAAGAGCGGCTGAAGCTGATGTTTCGCGTGAAGGCGCGTATCGAGCCCGAACTGCTGAAGCGGTATATCAGGCAGGTCAAGACCGGTCTGCCGGGAATGGCCTATGTTCAGGTCGCTCCCGACGCCGAGTGGCCCGCCTTCCTCGGAAACATCGTAAAATGAGCGCCCGTCCGGTGGAGGCTGCACCGGCGCCAGGGGCGGTCGTCAGCTTGCAGGGCGTCGGGCTTTCCTATGGCAGGACGCGCGCGCTCGACGCCATCACGCTCGACATTCCGGCAGGCTGCATGGTGGGACTGATCGGCCCGGACGGGGTCGGCAAGTCAAGCCTGCTGTCGCTGGTCGCCGGGGCACGGGCGATGCAGGAGGGCCATATCGAGGTGCTCGGCGGCGATATTGCCGACGCCCGGCACCGCCGCCTGACCTCGCCGCGCATCGCCTTCATGCCCCAGGGGCTCGGCAAGAACCTCTATCCCACCCTCTCGGTGTTCGAGAATGCCGACTTCTTCGGCGGGCTGTTCGGGCAGGGCGCGCTGGAGCGCAAGACGCGCATCGAAGCCTTGCTCAAGAGCACCGGCCTCGGCCCCTTCGCCGGCCGTCCCGCCGGGAAGCTTTCCGGCGGGATGAAGCAGAAGCTCGGCCTGTGCTGCGCCCTGATACACGACCCCGACCTCCTGATCCTCGACGAGCCCACGACCGGCGTCGATCCCCTGTCGCGCCGCCAGTTCTGGGAGTTGATCGACGATATCCGCAAGAACCGGCCGCAAATGAGCGTAGTCGTCTCCACCGCCTACATGGAGGAAGCCGCACGCTTCGACTGGCTGGTGGCGATGGATGCCGGAAAGGTGTTGGCCACCGGCACGCCGGCCGAGCTTCTCGAGAGAACGGGTACGACCAATCTCGATGCCGCCTTCGTCGCGCTTTTGCCGGAGGAAAAGCGCCATGGGCACGTCGAGCTCATCATACCGCCGCGCAAGGCTGCCGCGGATGAGGAGATCGCGATCGAAGCGGAACACCTGACGATGCGCTTCGGCGACTTCACCGCCGTCAGCGACGTCAGCTTCCGCATCCCGCGCGGCGAGATTTTCGGCTTCCTCGGCTCGAACGGCTGCGGCAAGACGACGACGATGAAGATGTTGACGGGACTGCTGCCGGCGAGCGAGGGAACGGCACGGCTGTTCGGCACCGAGGTTGACCCGCGCGACATGGCTGTGCGGCGGCGCATCGGTTACATGTCGCAGGCCTTTTCGCTGTACACGGAACTGTCGGTCCGGCAGAACCTCGAACTGCACGCGCGCCTCTTCGATCTGCCGCGCGATGTGATCCCCGAGCGCATCGCCGACATGGCCCGGCGCTTCGAGCTGGGGGAGGTGATGGACGTCATGCCGGACGCGTTGCCGCTCGGGATCCGCCAGCGCCTGTCCCTTGCGGTCGCGATGGTCCACTCGCCGGAAATCCTCATCCTCGACGAACCGACCTCCGGCGTCGACCCGATCGCTCGCGACGGCTTCTGGGAATTTCTTGCCGACCTGTCTCGCAAGGACAATGTGACGATCTTCGTCTCGACCCATTTCATGAACGAGGCGGCCCTCTGCGACCGCATTTCGCTCATGCACGCCGGCAGGGTCCTGATCAGCGACACGTCGGAAAACATCGTCAAAAGGCGCGGGGCCGCCACGCTCGAACAGGCCTTCGTCGAATATCTCGAAGATGCGATAGGCGAGGCCGATGCGCCGGCGGCGCCGGCCGCCATCGTACAGGGATCCACCGCGCCCGTTGAAGGCGCCGCCGCCATGCAGGCGCGCACGAGCCGCGTCTTCGATTTCGGCCGGATGTTTGCCTATACGAAGCGGGAGGCACTGGAGCTCCAGCGCGACCCGATCCGAGCGACGCTCGCGCTGATCGGCAGCCTCATCCTGATGTTCGTCATCGGCTACGGCATCAACATGGATGTCGAGAACCTGTCCTTCGCCGTGCTGGATCGCGACGACACGCCGATCAGCCGTGACTATACGCTGCAGATCGCCGGTTCGCGTTACTTCACCGAGAAGCCGCCGATCGCCGACTACGAGGATATGGACCGGCGGATGCGCAACGGCGAACTGAGCCTTGCGATCGAAATTCCACCGGGGTTCGGCCGCGACCTGGCCCGCGGTCACGATGCCCAGATCGGCGCCTGGATCGACGGCGCGATGCCGACGCGCGCGGAAACCGTGCGCGGTTACGTGCAGGGCATGCACGCGACCTGGCTGGCGCAAAAGGCGCGCCAGATCTACGGGGACGCGGCGACGATCGGCGACTACCAGCTCGAGATCCGCTATCGCTACAATCCCGATGTCCAGAGCCTGATCGCCATCGTGCCGGCGGTCATGCCGATCCTCCTTTTGATGATTCCCTCCATGCTGACCGTGCTCAGCGTCGTTCGCGAGAAGGAACTCGGATCGATCATCAATTTCTACGTCACGCCCGTGACCCGTTTCGAGTTCCTGCTCGGAAAGCAGCTTCCCTATGTCGTGCTGGCGGCCTTGAACGTGGTGCTGCTGACTGCCTTTGCGATTTTCGTTTTCCGTGTTCCCTTTACCGGCAGTTTTCTGGTGTTCGGGACGGCCGCGCTGCTCTACGTCATCGTGACGACGAGCATGGGGCTCGTGATCTCGACGTTCATCAACAGCCAGATCGCGGCCGTCTTCGGCACCGCGCTGATCACCCTCATTCCAGCCGTGCAGTATTCCGGCCTGATTGATCCGGTGTCGTCGCTGCAGGGCTTCGGCGCCGTCGTCGGCAACATCTTCCCCACGACCTATTTCGTGACGATCTCGCGCGGGTCCTTTTCCAAGGCATTGGGCTTTGTCGATCTAGGCCCGTCCTTCGTGCCGCTGCTGATCGCCATCCCTGTGCTGCTGGGCCTGGGCGCGGCCTTCCTCAAGAAGCAGGCGACCTGAGATGCAGCTGGCAAACATCTTTCAACTGGGCGTCAAGGAATTGCGGGGGCTGGCGCGTGACCCGATGCTGTTGATCCTCATCGTCTACACCTTTTCGTTGTCGATCTACACCGCATCGAATGCCACGCCCGAGACGTTGAACCACGCAGCCATCGCGATCGTCGACGAGGACGAGTCGCCGATCTCCTCGCGCATCATCACGGCCTTCTACCCGCCCTACTTTTCGATTCCGCGCCTGATCGACCAGTCCGAGATGGACAAGCGGATGGATGCCGGCCTCGACACGTTTGCGCTCGACATTCCGCCGGATTTCCAGCGCGATCTGCTGGCGAAGAAGACGCCGACGATCCAGCTCAACATCGATGCCACGCGCATGTCGCAGGCTTTCACCGGCGGCGGCTACGTGCAATCGATCGTGGCCGGCGAGATCGACGAATACCTGAACCGCTATCGTGGAGCGTCGAAGCCGCCGGTCGAGCTCGTGCTGCGCGCGCGCTTCAACCCGCAGCTCGACAAGGGCTGGTTCATGCCGATCTCCAACGTGATCACCGCAGTCACCATGCTTTCGATCATCCTGACCGGCGCGGCCCTGATCCGCGAACGCGAGCACGGAACGATCGAGCACCTGCTTGTCATGCCGGTCACGCCGACCGAAATCATGGTCAGCAAGATCTGGTCGATGGGGCTCGTCGTTCTGGTCGCCTCCGGCCTGTCGCTGGCGATCGTGGTGGAGCGGATGCTGCAGGTTCCGATCGAGGGTTCGCTGGCGCTGTTCCTTGCGGGCACGGCACTCCAGCTCTTCGCCACGACCTGCATGGGCATCTTCCTGGCGACGATTGCCGGTTCGATGCCGCAGTTCGGGCTGCTGCTCATGCTCGTGCTCCTGCCGCTGCAGGTCCTCTCCGGCGCGCTGACGCCACGCGAAAGCATGCCGGAGATCATCCAGAACCTGATGCTCGCCGCGCCGAACACGCATTTCGTGATCCTCGCCCAGTCGATCCTGTTCCGAGGCGCCGGACTGGCCGTTGTGTGGCCGCAATTCGTCGCGCTGTTCGTGATCGGCGTGATCTGCTTCTATTTCTCGCTTCAGCGGTTCCGGCAGTTTTTGCGCTAGCAGGCCGCCGCAGTCGCTATGCTGTCTCGCCGGCGCGTGCCGGCCCGTAATTAGCGGCTTGACTTCGAACGTGCTGTGCCGGACGAACGGTGCTGCCGTTTCATCCACCGTTCAAGGAATTTCCCGCATGCCCGGTCCCTATGTCGTTCCCGTTCATGGCGATGCCGAATTGCCGAAGGACGTCGATGTCGTCGTCATTGGCGGCGGCATCATCGGTGCCTCGACGGCGCTTGAGCTGGCGGAGCGGGGGGTGCGGGTGGCGCTGTGCGAAAAGGGCGGCATCGGCCAGGAGCAGTCGAGCCGCAACTGGGGCTGGGTGCGGATTGCCTGCCGCGACCCGCGCGAAGTGCCGCTGATGGCGGAATCGCTGCGGATCTGGGACACGCTCGACCAACGAACCGGGCGCGACACCGGCTTCAAGCGCGCCGGCATCATCTTCACATCCTCGACCGAACAGGAGTTCAGCGATCACAGCAACTGGATCAAGAACCTCGAGGGCCATCCGATCGAGGCGCGGATGCTCAGCGGGCAGGAGTTCCGGTCCATGTATCCGGGTACGACGATGAACCTGAAGGGCGCGCTCTATACGCCGACCGATGCGCGTGCCGAGCCGCAGAAGGCCGCGCCCGCGATCGCCGAAGCGGCCCGTGCCAATGGAGCTGCGATCCTCACCGAATGCGCCGTGCGTGGCATCGAGACGGCCGCCGGTGCCGTGTCCGGCGTCGTTACGGAGCGCGGGTCGATCGCCTGCAAGGCGGTGGTGCTCGCCGGCGGGGCGTGGTCCAGCCTTTTCGCCGGGACACTCGGCATCCATCTTCCGCAGTTGAAGGTCCTGAACTCGGTCCTGCGCACCAAGCCGTTGGAAGGCGGACCGGAACAGACGATGTGGGCCAGCAACTTCGCCTTTCGCAAGCGGCAGGACGGCGGCTATACGATCGCATCGGGCAACGAGAACATCGTCGATATCGTGCCGAAGTCCTTCCGCTTCGCGCTGGACTTCGTGCCGGCGCTGCGCAAGGAATGGCGGGCCCTGAAGTTCCGCCTCGGATGGCGCTTCTGGGACGAACTGCGCATCCCCGATCGCTGGACCCTGGACGAGCCGAGCCCGTTCGAATATTGCCGCGTCCTCGATCCCAGGCCGTCGACGGGGATGTCGGACAACGCCCTTGCCAACCTGCGGCGCGCCTTTCCGATCTTCGAGAGTGCGCAGATTGCGCAGCGCTGGGGTGGGTACATGGATGTCATGCCGGACGCGATTCCGGTGATCAGCGCCATCGATCACATTCCCGGCTTCCATATCGCCACCGGCTTTTCGGGCCATGGGTTCGGCATCGGCCCGGGCGCTGGCCGGCTCATGGCCGACATCGTTACCGGCCGAACTCCGGTGGTCGACCCGAAGGATTTTCGCCTTTCCCGCTTTACGGACGGCTCCAAGATCGAACTGATTTCGGGGTACTGAGGTAGAAATGGCCTTGTCAGAAATGGCAAGCCCTGACCCGCGACCTTGGCTGAACTGATCCCAAAACGCTGTTTTTGATTACTTTTTGATGTAACTAGTCCTTTCGTCGTACATCGGTAACAGAACCTTAATATACTTATATGCACGTTATCGTTCGGAACGGTAGCGTGCATATCTGCTTGAGGGGATAATATATGAATGCGCGTGGGGATGAGGACGAGATTCGTGAACGATTGACCTTTGTCGGGCTGGGGCCTGACGAGAGCGATATCCTGAGGCAGACTTCACCGATCGTGATGGCGAACATGGATGCTGCACTTGCAGCATTCTACCGAACAATCCTGTCCACGCCCCAGACGCGCGGTTTCTTTGACAGCGATGCGGCGGTAGCGCGTGCGGGAAGCCGTCAGAAGCAGCATTGGGCGATGATCCTTAGCGGAAACTTCGGCCGCGACTACATGGAGGCCGTCCGCGCCGTCGGTTCCGTGCATGCCAGGATCGGGCTGGAACCTCGCTGGTACATCGGCGGCTATGCTCTCGTGATGGAGCGGCTGCTCGAGGGGCTGTTTGCGGCCCGACAGCCGCAAAAGCCGAAATCGGGCTTTGCGGCCGCCTGGAGCAAGACGCAACCGCCGCAAGATAACCTGGCGAGGGAGGCGATCGTTCTTGTCAAGGCGGCAATGCTCGACATGGAACTGGCGATCTCCGTCTATCTCGACAATCTGGAGAAACGCCGCCTCCAGGCGGAAGCGCAGCAGATCGAGTCCCTTGATCAGATTGCCGCGGCATTGTTGCGGCTCGCCGATGGCGACCTCGGCGTCTCGGTCGATCCCAACGTATCGGAGAAATCGGAGCAACTGATCCATGGCTTCAACGAAGCGGTCGCAAGCCTCCGGCGCGTGATCGCCTCGGTGCGCGAATCCGCGGCCAATGTGCGCGCCGGCTCGGTGGAGATCGCGAGCGCGGCGGAGAACGCCAACCGTCAGTGCGAGCGCCAGGCCAGCGCACTTGAGGAGACCGTCGAGGCGATCCGGGAACTGGCCGGCGCGATCGAGAGCACGGCCGGGACGGCTCAGGAGGCGAGCCGCACGGTTTCAAGTGTGATCGAGTCGGCGGAACAGGGCGTCATGATTGCACAAAGGACGGCCGATGCCATCCGCGAGGTCGATGCCTCGTCGGCAAAGGTGACGAACATCATTTCCGTCATCGACAAGATTGCCTCCCAGACCAACCTGCTGGCGCTCAATGCCAGCGTCGAAGCCGCGCGCGCCGGCGATGCCGGAAAGGGTTTCGCGGTGGTCGCAAGCGAAATACGGTCGCTGGCGCAACGATCGGCCGATGCGGCGCGGGAAATCGCCGGCCTGCTGGAATCAAACTCGAACAGCATCTCGGCCGGTGTCAGCCTGGTTGGTGAAACGCAGGCCCAGCTGTCGAGTATAGCCGACGCGATCCGGCACACCGGGGATCTCGTTCACGGCATCGCCCAGTCGGCCCACACGCAAGCCGCAAGTATCGCCGAGATTTCCACTGCAACCGGCCATATCGACGACGCCACGCAGCGCAATGCATCCGTGATCGAGGAAAATGCTGCTGCAAGCCGGTCGCTTGCCGCCGAAGCGGAGGCTCTTTCGCGTGCCATTGCTGGTTTTCGAGACGGAACCGACGATGCGCGCCCACGGCCGGAAGCTGGGCGCAGGGCAGGGGCGGGCGTCAACGGAAGCAGGCCGCGCCATGCAGCGTGATCGGAGCGGATCGGCCGTCCAGGAACACGCTCGGCTGCGCTCGGGGCCGAGATCAGGACGCCGTGGCCGACCGGATCCGATCGTAGCAGGGGCAGCAGCGGTCATGCAGGATCTTGCGATCACGCACGGTGATGCGGCCGCGATTGTAGGTGATCGCGCCCGCGTTCATCAGCTCGCTGCAGGCGGCATTCACGGTTGCCCTTCGAAGTGCCAGCAGTCGCGAGATCGCCTCCTGGGTGACCTGGAACTCGTCGCCGGAGACACGGTCATGCGCCTGCAGCAGCCAGCGGGAAACCCGCTGCTCCGCCGTATGCAGGCAGCTGCATGCGACCGACTCCATCAGCTGCATCATCAGCGACTTGGCGTAGCGCAACATGGTCTCGCGCACGCCACTGAAGCGCAGGAGAGCCTGATCGAAATCGGACGTAGGAAGCCACAGCGCGCGACCAGGCACCTGCACGACCGACGTCCCCAACGACGTGTCGCTCTCCATGATACGAGCAAAACCGAGAAACCCCTCGCGCCCGATCGACACTTTTTCGACGCACTTGTCGCCCGCAAGTTCGGCGATGAAGGACACGACGCCCTCCACCGGAAACACCAGGTGCGTCACCCGCGCGCCGTTCGCAAAGATCACATCGCCGGTGTTCATCTCGCGCATCTCGGAGTGGTCAGCGATGAAATTCCGGGCGTCCGCACCCAGTGCGGCGAGGACGTTGTTGCTCAGAAATGCTGGGGAATTGCCACTCTCTGCCAAGGTGCGCTCCGCGTGACTTTAGTGCCAACACACCGCAAAAATTGTGAAATGTCAAATCAGCGATAACTGCTTGTTTCGTTTAGTTATAATACACAACAGTTGATCCATTCAGCACGGAGCCTGAATTAGAATGGATGGATTGCAGATTACTGAAGAGACTGTGCCGATCGTCGATGAAAGCGTCGGCGAAAGCCGCTCCCGCAAACGCCGGCGGCGACCAGCAATTGTCCGGATCCTGGCGGACTCGAAGCGAGGCGCAGGCAACACCCGAGATGGGGAGGATGAAAACGGCGGTTTGCAAGGACTGTTCAGCGCCTACCAGGCTGCGCTGGACCAGCATGCGATCGTTGCGGTGACGGACAGGCGTGGAAAGATCGTCTTCGTCAACAGCAAGTTCTGCGCGATCAGCGGCTACGCATCCGACGAGCTGATCGGACAGAACCATCGGGTCGTCAACTCGGGGCACCATCCGAAAGATTTCTTCGAGGGCATGTGGGGCAGGATCGCCCGCGGTGAAATCTGGCACGGCGAAGTGTGCAATCGCACCAAATCCGGCGCGCTCTACTGGGTCGACACCACGATCGTCCCGGTCGCGGACCGCGCGGGTCGGACGAACGCCTATGTCTCGATCCGGTATGACATCACCGATCGGAAGCTCGCCGAGCAGACCTTGCAAGAGGAGGTCGCCAGACGTCGCAATGCCGAGGCGTTGCTTGTGGACGTCATCGAGACGATCCCCGACGGCATTGCCGCCTTTGACGCCGAAGATCGACTTGTCCTGCACAATCGTGCCTTCGAGGAAATGTACAGCAAGGCGCGTGAAGCGATCGTGCCCGGCAGCACCTACGCCGCGATCGTCCAATGCGGATTGCAGAATGGGCAATACATCCTGCCGCGCAACACCGCGGAGGGGCGCGAAGCCTGGCTCCAGGCACGCTTGCGCGAACACGCAAATCCAGGGCGCAAGGCGGTCGTGGCAATCGCCGGGGGGCGTTGGCTGCAGGTGCAGGAAAGACGATCAAACTCCGGTCATGTCGTCGGCACCCGAACCGATATCACCGAGCTGAAGCGATCCGAAGCCGCCATCAAGTATCACGCCGAGCACGATCCGCTGACGAAATTGTTCAATCGCTCGGTGCTGGAGAAGCGGTTGGAGCAGGCCGTCGCAAGCAGTCGCAAGACCGGTGTGAGCGGCGCCTTGATCGTGGTGGATCTCGACGGTTTCAAGCAGGTCAACGACACGCTGGGCCATGCTGCCGGCGATGCGCTGCTCATTGCGGTAGCCAAACGGATGCAGGATGCAATCCGGAAGGCAGATACCCTCGTGCGGCTCGGGGGAGACGAATTTGCGATCATTCTGTCGAATGCCACGAGAGCGAACATCGACAAGACCCTAGAGAGGTTGCTTGCAAGGGTTCAGCAGCCGGTTCCTTTCCAGAGGCATCAGATCACGCCGCGCATGAGCATCGGGGGCTGTCTGTTTCCTCGTGACGGACGGCGGCCGGAAAGCCTGCTGAAGAAAGCCGATCTCGCCCTCTACGAGGCGAAGGCCGAGGGCCGCGGCCGGCACAAGCTCTATTCGCGGGTCATGTCTGTGGAGAATGAGCGCAGGCTCAGGATGGCAAACGCGCTGGCAGCGGCCGTGTCCGCGAATCAGATCGACGTCGCCTTGCAGCCGCAATTCCGGATCAGCGACGGATCCCATGCCGGGTTCGAGGTGCTGGCACGCTGGAACCAGGCCGGCAAGACGGTCAGTCCGGCCGAGTTCATTGCGGTGGCCGAGGCGCACGGCTTGATCGTGGAACTGGGCCATCAGATCTTGCGCAAGACGTTCGACAGCGTGCGTGGCCTGCGGTCCCGGGGCCTGGACATCGGTCAGGTGGCGATCAACGTTGCGGCGGCACAGATCCGTTGCTCGGGCTTTCCCACGATGTTGCGGGCGATGGTCATGGAAAGCGGGCTGGAACCGCAATGCGTGGAAGTGGAACTGACCGAAAACATCCTTCTCGATGCCGCCCATGACCAGATTGCGCAGACACTGACCGAATTGGACAAACTGGGTTTTTCGATTGCGCTCGACGACTTTGGCACGGGATATGCCTCGCTGGCGCATTTGCGGCGTTTTCCGGTCAACCGGATCAAGATCGACCGGTCGTTCGTTCGCGACATGTCTGCGAGTGCGGATGCATTCCGTATCGTGCGCGCCACCGTTGGCCTTGCCCACAGCCTTGGAATGCAGGTCGTCGCCGAGGGAATCGAAACCGAGGAACAGCTGGAAATTCTGCAGGGGATGAACTGCGATTTCGGTCAGGGCTTTCTGATCTCGGCACCCCTTGCCCGCGACGCGCTGCCGACGTACCTCGCGGCGCGCACCGACGCCGAGCAGGATCGCGGCCCCTATCGTCGAAGCCAGCTATCGAGTCCCTGAGCGGCGGCCCGGCCGGTTGCCATGCAGGCCGTCAGCAGATACCCGCCGGTTGGCGCCTCCCAGTCAAGCATTTCGCCGGCGACGAAAACGCCGGGTAGCGCCTGCAGCATGTAGCCGGCATCGATTCCACTCCACCGGATGCCGCCGGCCGAGGAGATGGCTTCGGCGATCGGGCGCGGTCGCTGGACCCGCAGCGGCAGGGCCTTCATCGTCATTGCGAGACGCTCCGGAGCGTATCGTGCGAGATCGGGTGCGAGTTCGCGCAGCAAGGCCGTTTTCACGCCCTGCAGGCTCGCGCCCTTGCGCAAGCGATTGCCCAGGCTCGCCTTTTCGCTCTGACGGCCGAGGTCGCGTGCGAGCCGCTCGGCGGCTCGGCCCGGCATCAGATCGAGGAGAAGCACCGCCTCGCCGTCGCGTTCGAGCCCATCGCGCAGGCTGGCCGCATGGGCATAGACGAGGCTACCTTCGATCCCGTGTCGGGTGATGACGAATTCGCCGGGAATGACGCCGGCATCGGACGTCGCCGTCACCGACTTGATCGGCTCGCCCGCGAAACGCGACAGGAAAGCTTCGCTCCAGTCAACGTCGAAGCCGCAATTTGCTGGCCGGAACGGCGCGACAGGCACGCCTTTCTCCCGAAGCGGGCCGACCCAGGATGCATCGGAGCCGAGCCGCGGCCAGCTGGCGCCGCCGAGCGCAAGGAGCGTGGCCGCGCTCTCAATCGTCTTTGGGCCTTCCGGCGTGTCGAACAAAAGGTGCTGATCGGCAAAGCCGATCCAGCGATGACGGGTCCTGATCGTTGCCCCTTGCGCCTCCAGGCGGCGCAACCATGCCCGCAGCAGCGGCGAAGCCTTCATCGCGGTCGGAAAGACGCGGCCGGAACTGCCGACGAACGTCTCGATGCCAAGCCCGGCCGCCCAGGCGCACACCGCGTCGGGGGGAAACGCGTCGAGCGCCGGGCGCAGGCGCTCCGCGGCCTCGCCGAACCGGCCGGCAAACCGGGCATAGGGTTCCGAATGGGTGATGTTGAGCCCGGATTTGCCGGCCAGCAGGAACTTTCGGGCCACGGTCGGCATCGCCTCGTACACCGTCACCGCACGTCCGGCGCCGCTCAGCATCTCGGCCGCCATCAGCCCCGCCGGCCCACCGCCGATGATCGCTATCTCGTCCCGTTGCATCCGTCGGTCCGCCACTGAATTCGTTCGCCGCTCTTCTTGCGCGGACGGCGGCGGAGCGCAAGCGATATCCGGACGGCGCGGGGGCTGTTGACAGCCGACTGCTGCATTGGCACTGGCATTCGACATTCGCTAGGTTAACCGGACAATCAAGAGGACTGGGGCCCGATGAAGAACGACGCATCCGGTGACCTGCGCGTGATCCTCCGGATCGATTTTCCGCATGGCGAACGGCTCGGGCGCGGCAAGGCGATGCTGCTGGAAAAGATCCGCGAGACCGGATCGATCTCGGCGGCGGGCCGCGCGATGGACATGTCCTACCGCCGCGCCTGGCTGCTGGTCGACGCCATGAACCGCATGTTCGCCGCACCGGTGGTGGAATCGCAGCGCGGCGGCAAGCAGGGCGGCGGCGCGGCCGTGACCCCGTTCGGCGAGGAGCTTCTGGAACGCTTCCGCGGGATGGAGGAGAAGGCGAGAGGGGCGCTTTCCAAGGATCTGGATTGGCTGCAGGCCAATCGTGCGGAGGGTGCGCCGGAAGACGGCCGCTGATTCAGCGCGTGTCCCTCAGCGCGTGTCGAGCGCAACCGTCTTGATGATGGCAAACACGGTCTTGCCAGGGTGCAGTTGCAGCCGCTCGCCGGACAGTGCGGTGATGCGGGCATGGACGGCATCGCCGCCGCAATCGACCTCCACCGTGATCATGCCCTCGCCGTCGGAGGCGATCTTCGCGATCGTTCCCTGGAGAATATTCAGTGCGCTCAGGCCCTCGGGCTTGCCGGTCGCAAGCATGACGTCGCGGGCGGGAATATGCACGCGCACGGCCTGGCCGGCATCGATATCTGTGTTGGGCACGTGGAGGTCGCGCCCATTCAGGCGCACGGTCGCAATCCGATGCGGCCGATCGACGGCGACGATGGTGCCCATCAGCACGCTTCCGGCCTCGCGACGATCCACGGCCGCGGTGAGCAGCGGGCTGCTCAGCACGTCCGACACGGCGCCGATGGCCTCCACCCTGCCATCGTTCAGCAAGACGACGCGGTCCGCCAGCCGCGCCACCTCGTGCACGGCGTGGCTGACATAGACGATCGGGATCTTCGTTTCGTCGCGCAGCCGCTCCAGATAGGGCAGTATTTCCGCCTTGCGCTCTTCGTCGAGCGCCGCCAGCGGCTCGTCCATCAGAAGCAACCGCGGCGCCGACAAAAGCGCACGGCCGATGGCCACGCGCTGCTTCTCCCCGCCGGAAAGGTTCGCCGGCCGCCGGTCGAGCAGGGCGTCGATGCCGAGGAGATCGACGACATGCTCGAAGCTCGCCGTCTCGGCGTCGCGCGGCGCAAACCAACGGCCATAGGTCAGGTTGCCGCTGACGGAAAGATGCGGAAAAAGCCGCGCCTCCTGAAAGACGTAGCCGAAGCGTCGCTTGTGCTTTGGCACGAAGATCTTGCGCTTGGTGTCGACCAGGATGTCGCCGTCGAGCACGATCCGGCCTTCGTCAGGGCGGACGAGGCCGGCGATCGCGCGCAGGAGCGAGGTCTTGCCCGAGCCGGAACGACCGAACAGCGCGGTGACGCCGCCTTCGGACGTAAAGCCTGCGTCGAGGCGGAAGGTGCCGAGCTGGTGGCGGATTTCGACCGACAGCGTCATTCAAAATGCACCCGCTTACCGACCGCGCTCGCCATGTATTCCGATGCAAGCAGCGCCGTCATCGAGATGATGATGGCAACGATCGTCAGCCGCATTGCGCCGGCATCGCCGCCGGGAACCTGGGTGAGGGTGTAGATCGCCGCCGACAGCGTCTGCGTTTCGCCGGGAATGTTGGAGACGAAGGTGATCGTCGCGCCGAACTCGCCCATCGCCTTGGCGAAGGAGAGGATCGTGCCGGCGATGACGCCCGGCAGGATCAGCGGAAGCGTGACGGTGACAAAGACCCAGGCCCGGTTGGCCCCCAACGTGCCTGCCGCATCCTCGAGCTTGCGATCGACCGCATCGAGCGACAGGCGGATGGAGCGCACCAGCAGCGGAAAGCCCATGACCGCGCAGGCAAGTGCGGCACCGGTCCAGCGAAAGGCGAAGACGATGCCGAGATACTCATCGAGAAACGCGCCGATCGGACCTTTTCGCCCGAACAGGACGAGCAGCAGGAAGCCGGTGACGACCGGCGGCAGGATCAGGGGCAGGTGGACGATGCCGTTCAGCAGCGACTTGCCCCAGAACGTGCCCCGCGACAATGCGAGTGCCACCAGGACGCCGAAGGGGAGGCTCGCTGCGACCGCAACCGTGGAAACGAGCAGGCTCAGCCGGATCGCCGTCCATTCCGCGTCGCTGAGGGTCAACCAGTCCAAGTCAGAGCTCACAGTTCCCCGATTGGCATCTCGGGGCACGCCGTCCGGCGAAAGCCCTTGCGCATCGGTTGGGAATCATTTGCAGCCACGTTAGTGCAACGTTTCAAAGGAATACAACGCCCGCACCGTTCCCGGCAAAGGCCCGCGGGGAGGAATTCACTTCAGGACGGTGAAGCCCTGCTCGGTGAAGAACACCGCCGCCTTGTCGGATTTCAGGAAGTCGAGATAGGCGCCGGCCTCGGCGCTCCTGGCTTCCGACAGGATGGCGATCGGATAGATGATCGGCGGGTGGCTGTCGTCGGGAAATGTTCCGACGATCGCCACGCCCGGATCGGCCGCGGCATCCGTCTGGTAGACGATGCCGTAGGGCACCTCGCCCCGGGACACCAGCGCGAGCGCCGCGCGCACGCTTTCCACCCCTGCGACCTTGGCCTCGACAGATTGCCAGACGCCCAGCTTTTCCAGTGCGGCCTTGCCGTATTTGCCGGCGGGAACGGTGTCGACCGCCCCCATGGCGAGCCTGCCGTCACCCACGAGGCCGGCAAGGTCGAAGCCGTCCTCGATCTTGACCGGCTTGGCCCCATCCTTAGGCGCCACGAGCACGATGCGGTTGCCGAGCAGGTTGGAGCGCGTATCGTCCTTGATCAGCTTCTTCTCCGCCACATAATCCATCCAGGCGAGATCGGCGGAGATGAAGATGTCTGCGGGCGCGCCAGCCTCGATCTGCTTTGCGAGTGCCGAGCTGGCGCCATAGGAGACCGTCGTTTCCCGGGACGTTTTCTTCGTCCAGGCGGCGTTGGCCGCATCGAGCGCATTCTTCAGGCTGGCGGCGGCAAAGACCGTGAGCCTGTCCTCAGCCGACGCCGGCGCGGCCATGGTCGTGCTGCCGAGCCAGGTGGCGGCAACCGAGGCGGCCGCGAGCCTCATCCAGTGACGACGGTTGAATTTCATAGTTCCCTCCATGCGCGCGATATTTCGTTGAATATAACGGTCACCGGCAAATGGCCAGTGCTATATATCCAAAAATATATCGCTTGCAGGAACGGCGGATAACGCCCAACTGCGGACGCGGGGCAGGGCGCTCATTTCGGGGCAACGAAATCCGCGAGGACGAGGGACTGCTCGACTTTAAGCCCGACCGGTCGCCGTTGCAGCCGATTGCGCCGCTCCGGCTTGACGACTTCGACACCGGTTAGGCGGATGCCATGACGCACTGACAGAAAGGCCTGAACTGCGCTTCGGCTACATCTGCGCGGACATGCCGCCGTCGACGGTGAGCGTGATGCCGTTGACGAAGCTGGCGGCCGGCGAGGCGAGGAACAGGGCCGCCGGCGCCAGTTCCTCCGGTCGACCCCAGCGCTTCAACGGAATGCGCACGTCGACGAAGGCTTGCACGCTTGCATCCTCCGACAGCGCCTTGTTCGGTTCGGTGACGAACCAGCCGGGCGCGATCGCGTTCACGGTGAGGTTGTCAGCGCCGAATTCGACTGCGAGCGACCGGGTCAAGGCCTCCAGTCCTCCCTTCGACGCCGTATAGGCGGGATCGGGCTTGCGGGCGATCCGCGCTGCGATCGATGTCACGAAGATCAACCGCCCGGCACTGGATTTCTGAAGATGCGGAATGGCCGCGCGCGCCAGCCGATAGGCCGCGGTGAGGTTCACGTGGAGCAGCGCGGCAAAGGCCGGGCCGTCGAGATCGCCGGTCTTGCGCCGGTCGCGAACGCCGGCCGCATGGACGACCACATCGAGCCCGGCAAGCCGCTCCGCGGCGCGATGCGCAATCGTCTCAGGATTTTCTGCCAGGTCAGCCGGCAGCGCTTCGGCGAAGAGGCCTTGTTGGCGCAAGGAAGCGCACTGGGCTTCCAGCGCCGCAGCGTCACGACCGTTGAAGGCGACCCGAGCCCCTGCCTGGGCAAATGCCTTGGCGATCTCAAGGCCCAGTCCGCGGGTTGCGCCGGTCACGAGGACGCGTCGTTTGCTATCGGTCATCTGAACGCTCGCACTTCAATGCCTGGCCGTAGCCGGCCCCTCAAATAACCTTGCCGGGGTTCAGGATGCCTTTCGGATCGAGGGTGTGCTTGATCCGGCGCATGGCTTCCAGTTCCTCGGGGCTTCGGGAACAGCCGAGATAGGGACGTTTCAACGTGCCGATCCCGTGTTCTGCCGATATGGAACCCTTGAATCGTTGCACCAGAGCATAGACGATTTCGTCCACGGCATGCAGATCGCTCTCCGAGGCGTTCTCCAAGGAAAACGCGATATGCAGGTTGCTGTCGCCGATGTGGCCGTAGAAGGAGACATGGGCGCCGGGGAAGCGTGACAGCAGTTCTGCCTCGCAGGCCTCGGCGAAACGGCCGATTTCGCCGCTCGGCATGCTCACGTCGAGGTTGACCAGAGACGGCAACAATCGATCCATCGTGACGGCCTCGCGCACGGTCCAGAAATTGCGGGCGTCCTTCTCGGACTGGGCGATGAGGGCATCGACGATGAGGCCCTCCTCCAGTGCGCCGCCGAGGAAACCTTCGAACCGCTCGCGCGCAACCTCCGAACCGTCGCCGTCTTCCTCGATGATCACGAGAAAGGGATATTCGGCTTCGAACAGCTTGATACCCTCGGCCTTGCTGCTGAAGCGGACGAAACTCTGCCACATCGCCTCGTAGGCGGAGAGTGCGAGCAACTCGCGCTGGGCCTTCTGAAGAAAGGCGATCACGGCTTCGTAGCTTTCCAGGGCCACAAGCGCCGTGCTGCGCGCAGCCGGCAGCGGTTTCAGCTTGAGAACGGCGCGGGTGATGATGCCGAGCGTTCCTTCGGCGCCGATGAAGAACTGGCGCAGGTCGTAGCCGGTGTTGTTCTTCGTCATCTTGTTGAGCATCGACAGCACCGTGCCGTCGGCGAGCACCACCTCCAGTCCCAGCACGTTGTCGCGCGTGACCCCGTGGCGAATGACCCGGATGCCGCCGGCATTTGTCGAAAGATTGCCGCCGATCTGGCAACTGCCGCGTGCGCCGAGGTCGATCGGCAGCAGGAAGCCCGCATCTGCCGCAGCAGCTTGCGCCGTTTCAAGGATCGTTCCCGCCTTGAGCGTGATCGTTGCTGCCGCCGGATCGATCTCCTCCACCCCTGCCAGTTGTTCCAGTGAAATCGCCACCTCGCCGCCACGCGGGTTGGCGCCGCCGGCCAGGCCCGTCATGCCGCCCTGGGGGATCACCGGCTGGCCGTGCGCATTGCAGATGCTGAGGGCGGCGGAAACGGCGTCCACGCTTCGCGGACGGATCACCGCCATCGGTGCAACCCGCCCGGTCAGGCTGGCGTCGCTGACGTAGCGCTCACCGATCTCGGAGCCGGTGAGCACGGCTTCCGGGCCAAGGGCACGCTTCAACTCTTCGATGATGGTCATGGTGGCTTCCTGTGTGTGCCGCAACGAGACCGTTTCTGACTAGCGATGACCTTGTCAGATTGCAATCGCGATCTTCCCACGGCGGAAATCGCATTCACATCCCTGTCAACAGATTGAAAATAAAAGATATTGTTGCTGGGATCTTCGGCGCTGCCGCCCTGATGCGCAACCTTGCCGGGCGCGGCCTGATCTGAGGCTGGTGCGCCCGCTCAATCCCGGTCCGGCGCGCCGAGCGGAAAGTATTTGCGGTACGGCCGCGCCTCGTCCACCGCGCGGTCGAAGGAGGGGCGGGCGAGCAGCCGGTCGCGATAGGCCTTCAGGTTGGTGAGCGCCGGGTCGATAGCATGGGTCCAGTCGGCGTAGAACAGCGCCGGAGCGGCGGCGCAGTCGGCCAGGCTGAAGGCGTCGCCCGCCGCCCATATCCGGCCGCTCATGTGGCGGTCCAGCCACCGGTAGGTCCGCTCCAGCAGCGTGCGCGCTTCGCCGACGCCATAGGGATCGCGATCCGCCTCCGCCCGAATGGCGTTGAAGACGATCTTCTGTTGCGGGGTGCTGATGTAGTTGTCGAAGATCCGGTCGAGCATCCGCACCTCGATCGCCGCCAGCGGATCGTCCGGAACCGGCTTGAATGGGCCGGGGTGGGCGAGCGCCAGGTACTCGATGATAACGGTCGCTTCCAGCAACGTCCTTCCGCCGTCGACAAGGACCGGGAAGCGCTTGATCGGCCAAAGCGCCTCGAATTCCCGAAGGACATCGGGATTTTCCGGGCTGAGCATCCGGAACTCGAAAGAGGTGTCGTTCTCGTAGAGCGCAATCAGCGCCTTCTGGCAGTATGACGAAAATGGATGCGCAAAAAGGATCGGCTTCATAACGTCCTCCCGTGCCGGTTGGACCATAGCCTAGCGAATCCGATTGCACATCGCAACCGGTCTCCGATTGAGAAAATTGCGCGGGCCGTGGCAGGGCGTTCGCCATCACCGCCGACGGTTGCGGAAACAGAACGCGCTTGTCAAAGTGTCCGAAGTCTTGTTGTCATGGTCGAACTGCCGGCATTATCGATTCGTTGGCATTGGCTGAACGCGCGCTCCTGGGGGATTGGGATACGCGCGAACCAGTCGCAGCGAAAAGTTGTCAGGGAAACCCTTGGAGGGGACACATGACGCATCGCATCGCATTCACGCTTGTCTTTCTTGGGACCAGCACGCTCGGCCACAGCGCTCTGGCCGCCGACCTCACGCCGACCGTCATGACGCCGGATGCGCAGCAGGTACAGACCGAAAGCGGCTGGACCTTCACGTTCGCGCCGTATTTCTGGGCGGCCGGGCTGTCCGGCGACGTCGGTACCAAAATCGGACGCTTCGAGCCCACTGTGCATGTGGATGCATCGTTCAGGGATATCTGGGACCACCTTGACTTTGGCGCAATGGCGATCGGCGAGGCCCGGTATGGGCGATATAGCGTGTTTGGCGACCTGCTATATACCAAGATCTCCGGTAACAGCGCCACGCCAAGGGGCTTCCTGGCCGATCGGATCGAGGTCGATGCGGAAACTTTCGCGGGATTTGCCGGCGTCGGCTATTCGGTGTTGGAGGACAATGCCGGCCGCCTCGACATCGTCGGCGGCGTTCGCGTCTGGTCCGTTAACACATCGATCTCGTTCGTCGGTGGCCGCCTTGACGGAGTATCGAAGAGCGACGGCGACACCTGGGTCGATGCCCTCGGCGGCGTGAAGGGAAGCTATTTCCTCACCCCGAACGTCTTCCTCGCCGGCTGGGGTCTGGTCGGCGGTGGTGGCGCGGACATCGACTGGGATGTCGCCGCGACGGCCGGCTATAAATTCAATGAAACGTTCTCGGCGGTGGTCGGCTACCGGGCGCTCGGGGTCGACTATAGCAATGACGGCTTCGTGTTCGACGTCGTCCAGCAAGGCCCTATCATCGGCCTCGCCATCAAGTTCTAGACGGCACACGGCAGCGTCCGGTAGTTGGCAAGCAACAGTTGGCGGAAATAGAAAGGGCCGGTCATCGCTGACCGGCCCTTTTGTATCTCATCCGGTGCCGCTTATTTCGCCCGCTTCAAGGCATCGCCAAGCACCGAGACGATCTCCTCGAAGTGCTTCTTCTCGGCGATCAGCGGCGGCGAGAAGGCGATGATGTCGCCGGTGACGCGGATCAGCAGGCCCTTCTCGAAGCAATCGACGAAGACGTCGTAGGCGCGCGCGCCGACAGCGCCGTCGCGGGGCGCAAGCTCGATGCCGGCGATCAGGCCGATCGTGCGGATGTCGATGACGTGCGGCAGGCCCTTCAGCGAGTGCATCGCTTCGTGCCAGGCGTCCTGCAACTCGGCGCCGCGGGTGAAGAGGCCCTCGTCGCGGTAGATGTCGAGGGTGGCAATGCCGGCGGCGCAGGCGGCCGGGTGCCCGGAATAGGTGTAGCCGTGGAACAGCTCGATCGCGCCTTCCGGCCCGTGCATCAGCGCGTCGTGCACCTTGCGGCTGGCGAACACCGCACCCATCGGGATGGCGCCGTTGGTCAGCCCCTTGGCGGTCGTCACGAGATCCGGCGTCACGCCGAAATAGTCGGTCGCAAAGGCAGCACCCAGGCGACCGAAGCCGGTGATGACCTCGTCGAAGATCAGCAGGATGCTGTGCTTGTCGCAGATCGCGCGCAGGCGCTCGAGATAGCCCTTCGGCGGGATCAGCACGCCGGTGGAGCCTGCGACCGGCTCGACAATGCAGGCGGCGATCGTCTCGGCGCCGTGCAGGGCGACCAGCCGCTCGAGGTCGTCGGCGAGTTCCGCGCCGTGCTCCGGCTGGCCCTTGACGTAGGCGTTCTTGGAAAGGTCGTGCGTGTGGCGCAGGTGGTCGGAACCGGGGAGCTGCGGGAAGACGCGGCGATTGTTGACGATGCCGCCGACGGAGATGCCGCCGAAGCCGACGCCGTGATAGCCGCGCTCGCGGCCGATCAGGCGCGTGCGGGTGCCCTGGCCGATCGCACGCTGGTAGGCGATCGCGATCTTCAGCGCGGTGTCGACCGATTCCGAGCCGGAACCGGTGTAGAAGATCCGGTCGAGTTTTGCGCCTTCCGGACCGGGAGCGATCTCGGCCAGGCGCTCGGCGAAGTCGAAGGCGATCGGATGGCCCATCTGGAAGGACGGCGCGAAATCCATCTGCGTCAGCTGGCGCTCGACGGCGGCGGCGATCTGGCGGCGGCCGTGGCCGGCATTGACGCACCAAAGCCCGGCGGTGCCGTCCAGAACGGTGCGACCGTCGTGGCTCGTGTAGTGCATGCCCTCGGCGGACGCGAGCAGGCGCGGCGCCGCCTTGAACTGCCGGTTGGCGGTGAACGGCATCCAGTAGCTGTCGAGCACCGGGGCGTTGGGCTTTTTATGAACGTTCATGGGAAGTCTCCTCTGGTTGAGGCATTGACGCCATGATTTGGCAGATTGAACAAGTCCTTTTCTGCCTGATATGAACTTATTGAAATCTAAGAGGTGAAGGCGCGAATGTTTCGGTATATCGAACAATAGAAACAGGCGCGCAGTGCAGCATCGGGAGCGGTGGCATGTCGGTCGATATCGGAGGCAGATTGCGCAGCCTGCGCATGGCCCACAACCTGTCGCAGCGCGAACTGGCGAAACGGGCAGGCGTCACCAATTCCACCATCTCGCTGATCGAGACGAACGCATCGAACCCGTCTGTCGGCGCCCTCAAGCGGATCCTGGACGGCATTCCGATCGGACTTGCCGAATTCTTCGCCTTCGAGCCGGAGCGTTCGCGCAAGGCCTTCTATAGCGCCGACGAACTGGTCGAGATCGGCAAGGGGCCGATTTCCTACCGCCAGATCGGCGACAACCTGTTCGGTCGCAGCCTGCAGATCCTGAAGGAGTGCTACCAACCCGGTGCCGACACGGGCAAGGTGCCGCTGGTGCATGACGGCGAGGAGGGCGGCATCATCCTCTCCGGGCGCCTCGAGGTGACGGTCGATGACGAGCGGCGGATCCTCGGGCCCGGCGACGCCTATTACTTCGAGAGCCGCCGGCCGCATCGTTTCCGCTGCGTCGGACCGGTACCGTGCGAGTTGATCAGCGCCTGCACGCCGCCGACCTTCTGAGCCTTTTTCCGTTCGGTCAGGACCCCCCAGCCGGGGCCGCAGCGCCGTTCTTCGCCGCCGCCGAAGCCACTTGGCGCACGCCGACCACTTCAAAGACGTCGAGCACGGTGGACCGGCCCTTCGCCTTTGCCTGGCCGAGCGGCAGGAACTGGATCGTGCCGTGACACTGGGAAACGACCGCGCTGCTCGCCAGGATCGAGGTGCTGTAGCTCTTGTTCATGCCCTCCAGACGAGAGGCGACATTGATGCTGTCGCCCATGGCCGTGTACTGCAGGCGGTCATTCGCCCCGACGCTGCCAACGACGGCGGGGCCGGTATGAATCCCGAAGCGCGTGCGGAACTCCGGCAAGCCGCGGCTGCGCTGTCTGCCGTTGAAGACATCGAGCCGATCCTTCATCGCCAGCGCGGCTCGGCAGGCATTCTCTGCATGGTTCTGGTCGGGCGCCGGGGCGTTCCACATGGCAAAGATGGAATCGCCAAGGAACTGGATGATCGTGCCCCGGTGCTCGTTCACGGTCGCGTTGAGGATGTCGAAATACTCCGACAGCATGTTGACGACTTCCTCGGGCGGATGTTGCTCGCTGATCGTGGTGAAGTCGTAGATGTCGGTGAACATCGCCGTCACCTCCTGACGACGCGCGTTCCGTCCGGAAAATTCTCCCGACTCCATCCCCTTGCGCACCAGTTCCTTTGGCACATAGAGGCCGAAGGTGAAAATGGCATCCCGCGCCTTGTTCATCGCGCTGCCGAGCGTCGCGATCTCGTTCACGCGAGTGGGCACGTCGATCGGCGTTGTGAAGTCCAGCTCTTGCAGCCGGTTGGCGCTATTGGTCAACTGGTGCAGCGACTTGGTGATCAGATGGGCCAAGAGGAGCGCCCCCAGCACCGCCAGACCGACGATGCAGGCAGAAAGGATCAGGCCCTGGTAGAGGCCGGCGCGCGCCGAAGCCATCAGTTCGTCGACAGGTGCCGCGATCACGGCGATGTGGCCAGCGAACAGGATCGCGGAGTCGACCGCCGATCCCATGGCCACCCACTGGCGGCCGGCGACGTCGACGGTGCCCATTGTGTCCAGAGCCGGCGGATTCGCTCTCAGCGCGTCGAGCAGTGGGTCGTGGACACTGGCCGGATCGAAGTCTCGTTCGGACTTCGAGGCGGCGATCGCCCGCATGATCGCGCGGTCGGAATGCATGATGGGCTTCTTGTCCGGCCCTACGACGAAGGCGACGGCGCTCGGGGTCAGGCGTTCGCTGGCGATGAAATGCGTGACCCGATCGAGCACCACATCGGCGCCGACGACGATGTCGGGATTGCCTTTGTGCGCCTGGGAGACGGTCATGCCGAGCGACTTCGTCGTCGCCATGCTGTAGGGACCGGTCGCGATCGGCCCCGTTCCGCCAACAGCGGCGCGATACCAGGGGCGCTGCCTCGGATCGTAGTTCCAGCCGGTGATCGTGCGCTGCAACAGCTGGTTGCCCTTACCGTCGTAGAAGATGACAGAAGTCAGTGCGCCGCCGTCGTTGGGCTTCAGAATGCGGACCGCCATCGTGGCACCTGGCGGTGCATCAAGAGCTGTGCGCCAGTCCGTCGACGATAGATTGACGGCATGGAAAAATCCGCCATCCGGATAACCGGCATAGACGCCGTCGATTTGCGGCGAGCGCGAGAGTGCTGCCCGCAGGGTGGTGACCTTGTCCGCAATCCGCTCCGATGGCGGTGCAAGGAAGGAGTTGGCGACGGAAACGATCAGATTGACGACGCTCGAGGTGTCGCCGGAGAGGGCCTGCATGCGTGCGATCAGACGGTCATCGAAGCTGCCCATCTGGATTTCGGCTGCTTTGATCGCAGCGTTGCGGGCACGATAGTAGTCGAGGGCGATCAGCAGCCCGGAGACAGTGAGCAGAAGTGCCACCATCACGACGCCGAGGAGGGTGCGAAGCGACCCATGCCAGGCTCTTCTCGCCGGCGCCGCCTCCCTGATCATGCCTGCCATTCTCCGCTCCATAAGCCTTCTGCCGCGGCAGTTGGTGTCGGTCTCGAACAGCTTGTGGCGCTGCCAGTCGTCAGTATCGATCTTATTGATAAGATTCGCCAACTCTTTGCGTCAACGGAAAACCGAAGGTGCGCGCCACGTCGCTTGGCTGGCCCGTGATGGAGGGTCGGCGGCACCGTGGCTGGCGCTGCCGCCACCACCTTGCGATTGCAGGCCTGTTACCGAAGGAACATCACCCGGCTTCCACGCCGACTAGCAATCGGCACACGCCAGGTCGGCGTAGCAACTCTAAGTTTCGAGGAAGCTATGGGCAAGAAAGTGAATTCAGTCGCGGCGCTCCGGGCGTCGCTTGCGCTAGATCCGCTCGCAGTCGGCTACACCATCCCCGGGGTCGGCGATCAGAGCGAGTATGGTGACGACGGCAACAATGCGATCAGCACCGGCTCGGGCCGCGACCGGATCGTTTCAGGCCTCGGTGCCGATACGATCAATGCCGGAACGGGAGACGACGAGATCAGATATCTCGCGCCGGCAGAGCTCTCCGGCGACAAGATCGACGGCGGCCTGGGCTTCGATGAGATCGAGATTGATTTCGGCGGCGCGAGTGCCGGTGTCACGTTCGCCGCCTTCGATCCGATCATTTCAAAGAGCATCCTCGGCGCCGAGATCCTCAACGTCGAGCAGTTCGAGCTTTACGGCAGCAGCTACGCCGACAGCTTCACCGGCGGTCGCTGGGACGACTGGTTTTCCGGTGGCGGCGGCAATGACGTTCTCAAAGGCGAGATCGGGCGTGACTGGCTCGACGGCGGCGAGGGCAACGACAGGCTCTACGGTGGCAACGGCAATGACACGCTGATGGGCTACACCGGTGACGACTATATCTCCGGCGGCTACGGCCAGGACTATATTGCCGGCGATGATGGCAACGACACCCTGTATGGCGGTGCCGGCTCCGACTACATGTACGGCCACTACGGCGACGACACCATCAAGGGTGACAGCGGCAACGACACCGTCTCGGGCGGCTCCGGACGCGACCATATCGATGGCGGCACCGGCAACGACACGCTCGCCGGCGACGCGGACAACGACACGGTTCTGGGCGGCGCGGGCAACGACACGATCCGCCACAGCATGGAAAGCTGGGCCGGCGACGGCAAGGACGTCCTGGATGGCGGCGCCGACATAGACACGCTCGTTCTGCACGGCTTTTCCGGCACCTTCACCGCCAAGGCATCGACGGTGAAGCAGACCCTTTCCAACGGCACGACCTTCGTCAATTTCGAGGCCTACGAAATCTATGGCTTGGAGGGTGCGGACCGGCTCACCGGTTGGTCCGGTGCGGACATGCTTTCCGGCGGATCCGGAAACGACACGCTGATCGGTCTCGGTGGCAACGACCACATCTCCAGCGGCCTCGGCATCGACGTTCTCGATGGCGGCGACGGCAACGATCTTCTCATCGCCGGCAGCGGCGGCAAGGATACCATCCGGGCCGGCAAGGGATACGACAGCGTCTGGATCGAGCGATATGACAGCACCGGCAACCTGACCTTCAGCGTCTCGGGAGCGACCGCCAAGCTTTCGGACGGGACCGTCGTCACAGACGGCGAGAGCTTCACCGTCACCACCGGAAGCGGCAACGATGTGTTGTCCGCCGGGAACGCAAGTTTTGTCGATTTCGACGCAGGCAGCGGCAACAACAGGATGACGGGAGGCAAGGGGAACGACAGTTTCTACAGCAGGGGTGGCAATGACACCGTCAAGGGCGGCGACGGCAACGACCGGATTCTCGATTATGGCGGTGGCACCAACCTGATCGATGGCGGCAACGGCAATGACTACCTGTCGGCCGACACAGAGACGGGAACCGCGCTGACGACGATGCTCGGCGGCGCCGGCAACGACGCGGTGATGATCAACACCGCGGGTGGCTCGACCGCCGGGCGCTACGCCGTGGATGGCGGGACGGGGACCGATACGCTCTGGATCAACCGCTACGACAGCAAGGCGAACCTGACCTTCGTGCTTTCTGCCAATGCGACGCTCGTCAACGGCGGGGTGACGGCAAAGAACTTCGAAAGCGTCGACATCACCACCGGCCAGGGTCACGATTCACTGACCGGCGGAAGCCTGAGCGACCATCTCGACGGCATGGGCGGCAATGACACGCTCAAGGGGCTCGGCGGCAACGACTACCTGACGGGTTGGACCGGGGCCGACAAGCTCTACGGCGGCGATGGCAATGACATCCTCTGGGCATCGGGCGGCCTGCCGGACACCGGAGCGGACCGTCTCTATGGCGAGAATGGCAACGATATCCTGCACATCAACGGCGGCGACTATGCCTCGGGCGGCACTGGTACGGACCGTGTCATCATTGACCTCAGCGAAGGAACGTCCGACGTGTCCTTCGTCTTCACCAACGGTCTGGTCAAGGTGAATGCCAGCACCTCCTTCACCGGCATGGAGACGATGGAATACGTCGGCGGCTCGGGGCGGGACACCGTCACCGGCAGTGCGGGCAACGACCTTCTCGAAGGCGGCGCCGGCAACGATACCCTCAGGGGCGGCGGCGGCAACGACACCCTCATCGACGGCAAGGGCAATGACAAGCTCTATGGCGATGCGGGCAACGACAAGTTCATCCGTTATACCGCTGAAGAAACGGATTATTTCAACGGCGGGGCAGGCGTCGACACGGTCAGCCTGAATGCCGTATCGGATCTGTCCGTCATCGTTGATCTCGAAAACAACGCGAAGAACGGTGGCGTTGCCTCCGGTCTGAGTCTCGTGAGCATCGAAAACGTCATCGGCGGGACCCGGGACGATACGATCCTTGGCAACGCCTCGGCTAATACCCTGACCGGCGGCTTCGGCGACGACAAGCTCGATGGCCGAGCCGGCAACGACAAGCTCGAGGGCGGTGGCGACGGCGATACGCTGACCGGCGGGGCCGGCGCGGATCAGTTCATCTACGGCTCGGGAGATGCGATCGGCTCCGGCGACCGGATCACCGATTTCAAGCGCGGCGAGGACAAGCTCGTCATCGACAAGGGTGTTTTCGGCTTTTCCAAGCTCGTGCTCTATGCAGGCAACGATCTGAAGGCGACGGGCACGACCGCCCAGTTCTTCTTCGAAAAGGACAATGGCCGCTTGTGGTACGATGGTGACGGCGCCGGCAACGACGAAGATGCCGTTCTCGTCGCCACCCTCGACAAGGTCACGTCTCTCTCCGCGACGGACTTCCTTTTGATCTGAGGCGGAGGTGAGCGAGACTGCCTCGTGCCGGTCTCGGTTCCCGCAACAAAAAGTCAAGCGATGCAAGGAGCCTGCCGGTTTGCCCGGCGGGCTCTTCCCGATCCGTCACGGACAAGCGATTGGCGTCGTCCAGTCCGGCTTGCACCGAATTGCAGCGGCGTAACCAAGGATCCCAAAATAACCATTCGTCGCGGCTGGGCCTTTATTTCTATGCAACCGACGCTACTATTGCCTGCGACAAGGTGAGGTGTCGATTTGTCTGAACTCTCTTCCAGCCAGCCCGCTTCGCAGGAAAGACGTGCCAGGCGCCGTGTCGAACTGATCGCGTTTTTCGTGCTGGCGTTCGGAATATGGCCGTTGGTCGCCGTCGGCGTGGTGGGCGGATACGGCTTCCTGGTCTGGATGTTCCAGATCATTTACGGCCCGCCCGGCCCCCCGGGACATTGAGGGTGTGATGCGGACAGAGCCGATATCGCGGCGGGAGCTTTTCGTTGGCCGTTCGATCGCCGGAACGGCCGGCATCTGTCCACCGGGGGCAACTCCGCAAAGCCTTGAAGCCTGTACCGGCTGTGGTCGCTGCGCCGAGCGATGTCCCACCAGCATTGTCCGCTTAGCCGATGGCGTGCCGTCCATCGATTTTTCGCTCGGCGAATGCACCTTTTGCGGCGAATGCAGCGCCGCCTGTCCGGAGCCGGTCTTCGTATCGAAGGGGGACACGCGGTTTGCACATGTGGCGGTGGTCAAGGATGCCTGCCTGGCGCGAAACGACATTGCCTGCCAGTCCTGCGGTGAATGCTGTCCCGAGCAGGCGATCCGTTTTCGCCCGCGTATCGGCGGTCCTTTCCTTCCCGAGCTGAACGAAGCGGTCTGCAGCGGTTGCGGCGCCTGCCTGAGTGTCTGCCCCGTCGGCGCGATCGGACTGCGGGCCCGCGATATGGAGACAGCCGATGTCTGAGCCGACGCAGCGCTACCATGTTTCCAGTGCCGTGATTGCGACGATGCCGGCGCACACCGAGGCCGTCCTTGCGGAAATCGCGAAGATGGAAAATGTCGAAATCCACGGACACGGCGGCGGCAAGATCGTCGTCGTGATCGAAGGTACGAGCACGGGCATGCTTGGCGACTGTCTGACGCGCATGTCGCTCCTGGACGGAGTGATCGCCGCCAACATGGTCTTCGAGCATGTCGAGACAGAGGAGAGTGAAAGCGATGACCGGAACACTGACGCGGCGTGACATCCTGAAGGCCCATGCCGCTGGCATCGCCGCCGCGACGGCCGGCGTCGCGCTTCCCGCCGCCGCCCAGCCGGTGCCGGGCGGCGTCGAGGCGCTCGAAATCAAGTGGTCGAAGGCACCCTGCCGTTTCTGCGGCACCGGCTGCGGCGTGATGGTCGGCGTCAAGAACGGCCAGGTCGTCGCCACCCACGGCGACAGCCAGGCCGAGGTCAACCGCGGCTTGAACTGCATCAAGGGCTATTTTCTCTCCAAGATCATGTACGGCGAGGACCGGCTGACGACCCCGCTGCTGCGCAAGCGCAATGGCGCCTATGCGAAGGACGGCGAGTTCGAGCCGGTGAGCTGGGATGAGGCCTTCGACGTGATGGCCGATCAGTGCAAGAAGGTGCTGAAGGAAAAGGGTCCGACGGCCGTCGGCATGTTCGGCTCCGGCCAATGGACCATCTTCGAGGGCTATGCGGCAACCAAGCTGATGCGTGCCGGCTTCCGCTCCAACAACCTCGATCCCAATGCCCGCCACTGCATGGCGTCGGCGGCCTACGCCTTCATGCGCACGTTCGGCATGGACGAGCCGATGGGCGTCTACGACGATTTCGAGCATGCGGACGCCTTCGTGCTGTGGGGCTCCAACATGGCGGAGATGCACCCGATCCTGTGGACGCGCGTGGCGGACCGCCGGCTCGGCCACCCCCATGTCCGGGTCTCCGTGCTCTCGACGTTTACTCACCGCAGCATGGATCTCGCCGACATACCCATCGTCTTCAAGCCGGGCACCGACCTGGCGATTCTCAACTTTATCGCCAACCACATCATCCAGACCGGGCGCGTGAACCAGGACTTCGTCCAGAAGCACACGCGGTTTGCCCGCGGCGCCACCGACATCGGTTACGGCTTGCGGCCGGACAATCCGCTGGAAACCAAGGCAGCCAACACCGCCGAACCGGGGAAGATGGAGCCGATCGACTTCGAGGCGTTCAAGGAACTCGTATCCGAATACACACTGGAAAAGACGGCCGAACTGACCGGCGTCGATGCAGGCTTCCTGGAGCAACTGGCCGAACTCTACGCCGATCCGAACACCAAGGTCATGTCGCTCTGGACGATGGGCTTTAACCAGCATGTACGCGGCGTCTGGGCCAACCAGATGGTCTACAACATCCACCTGCTGACGGGTAAGATCTCGGAGCCCGGCAACAGCCCGTTCTCGCTGACCGGGCAACCTTCCGCCTGCGGCACCGCCCGCGAGGTCGGCACCTTCGCCCACCGCCTGCCGGCCGACATGACCGTCACCAATCCCGAGCATCGCAAGCATGCGGAGGAGATCTGGCGCATCCCGCACGGCATCATTCCCGAAAAGCCGGGATACCACGCGGTACAGCAGGACCGCATGCTGAAGGACGGCAAGCTCAACTTCTATTGGGTGCAGGTCAACAACAACGTCCAGGCAGGCCCCAACACGAGCAACGAGACCTGGCAGGGCTATCGCAATCCCGAAAACTTCATCGTCGTTTCCGACGCCTATCCGACGATCACGGCGATGAGTGCCGACCTGATCCTGCCTGCCGCCATGTGGGTGGAGAAGGAAGGGGCCTACGGGAACGCCGAGCGCCGGACCCATGTCTGGCATCAGCTTGTCGACGCCCCCGGCGAGGGGCGGTCGGACCTATGGCAGCTCGTGGAGTTCTCTAAGCGCTTCACGACCGACGAGGTCTGGCCGGCCGATATTCTCGATGCAAATCCGCAATATCGCGGGAAAACGCTGTACGACGTTCTGTTCCGCAATGGCGAGGTCGACCGCTTCCCGCTCAGCGAGATCAATGCGGAATACGACAACCAGGAAGCCAAGGACTTCGGCTTCTACATCCAGAAGGGGCTATTCGAGGAATATGCAGCGTTCGGGCGCGGGCACGGCCACGATCTTGCACCCTACGACACCTACCACGAGGTGCGCGGGCTGCGCTGGCCGGTGGTCAACGGCAAGGAGACGCTGTGGCGCTATCGCGAGGGCTACGACCCCTATGTGAAACCGGGCGAGGGGGTCAACTTCTACGGCCAGCCGGATGGCAAGGCGGTGATTCTCGCCGTGCCTTACGAGCCGCCGGCGGAATCGCCGGACGAGGAGTATGACGTCTGGCTCGTGACCGGTCGGGTGCTGGAACATTGGCATTCGGGATCGATGACCATGCGCGTACCCGAACTCTTCAAGGCGTTCCCGGGTGCCCGCGTGTTCATGAACGCCGACGACGCGCGCAAGCGCGGCATCAACCAGGGTGCGGAAGTGCGGATCGTTTCGCGCCGCGGCGAGATCCGCTCGCGGGTCGAGACGCGCGGCCGCAACCGGATGCCGCCCGGTGTCATCTTCGTCCCCTGGTTCGATGCCAGCCAGCTGATCAACAAGGTCACGCTCGACGCCACCGATCCCATCTCCAAACAGACGGATTTCAAAAAATGCGCGGTCAAAATTCTCCCCGTCGCCTGAGGCGGCCTGACTGGATGGTGGTCGCGGCAGGTGTCCTGCTGTTTGTCGCGACGGCGGCGATCGCCCAGGTGGTGCCGCAAACCGTGCCGCAGCTGGAGGGGCCGACGCCGTCCATGGCGACGGATGCCGCAGCACCGCTGCCGAAATGGATCGTCGACGACAAGCGCCGGATGCGCGCCTATCCCGACCAGCCGCCGGTCATCCCGCATTCGATCGAGGGCTACGAGCTTTCTGTCAATGCGAACCGTTGCCTGTCCTGCCACAAGCGCGAGTTCACGCAGAGTTCCGGCGCTTTGATGATCAGTGTGACCCATTACATGGACCGCGACGGCCAGATGCTCGCCGACGTTTCGCCGCGGCGCTACTTCTGCACCGCCTGCCACGTGCCGCAGGCCGACACGCAGCCGCTGGTCAACAACGTCTTCAAGGACATGAGCGAGATGGGTGTCAAGCCCGCCGGAAGCGAGTGACGCCATGATCGCATGGATCAAGAAGATCGTTCTCTGGGCCTGGAATATCATCGCCACACCGGCGGGCACGCTCGGTCTCGGCTTCCTGACGCTCGGCGGCTTCGTCGGCGGCGTGATGTTCTGGGGCGCCTTCAACACCGCGCTGGAGCTGACCAACACCGAGCAGTTCTGCACGTCCTGCCACGAGATGCACGACAACGTCTATCAGGAGCTGACGCGCACCATTCACTTCTCGAACCGCTCCGGCGTGCGGGCCTCCTGCCCAGACTGCCATGTTCCCCACGAATGGACCGACAAGATCGCCCGCAAGATGCAGGCCTCGAAAGAGGTGTGGGGCAAGATCTTCGGTACGATCAACACGCGGCCGAAGTTTCTCGAAAAACGCCTCGAACTGGCGCAACGCGAATGGGCACGGCTGAAGGCCAACGACAGCCTCGAATGCCGCAACTGCCATTCGTCGATTGCAATGGATCTGCAAAAACAGACGCAGCGGGCTGCGGAGATCCACACGCGCTATCTGCTCCCCGGCCGGGCCACCTGCATCGATTGCCACAAGGGCATCGCGCATGAATTGCCCAACATGGAAGGCATCGATCCCGGCTGGAGGATGCCGCCGGAAGTCGAGGGGAAGAGTGCGGCGAACGCGACGCCGATCGGCGACCTGAGCCGTGCGATGGCGGAGTTGCACGCCGAGGCGTTCTGACCGGCAGGGAGGCCGCCCGGTCTGAGTGAGCGCCTGCATCGCCACAGCATGGCGGCGACGCGGGTGGGCATGCATGACGCCACGACAAGTGACGCACACCGCCACTGCAGCGGCGGTATGCCACCCGAGCCAAGCGTCGTAGCTTTAGGCGACCCTATTGAGCTTCCTGACAGGCCTTCAGCGCCTTGAAGGCAGCATCAGTTCCGGCAAGCTTGACGACAACCGGATTGCCCCCTTCCGGGGTAATCGTAACGGCATTCTTTTTGGCAAGATCGTAGATGAAGTCAGCATTATTCACCCACACGTACGCTCCGCGGTAGCCTCCGATCACCTGGCCCTCGGCTTCACCGCTGAATTTTTGCCCGTCGACGTCAAAAAGAACCGGAATTTTCTTGCCGGAGGCGACATTGGCATCGGCCTTTGTGTAGAGCGCCATGTAGCCGCGCATCTTACCCTTCGCATCGATGCCCATCTGGATCTGCGTCCCGTCGGCGTTGGCCTTCTTGATCAGGCATCCGGGGCCCATGTCGTCCTTCACCAGGATCTCCCAACCGGCTTCCGAACCGTATTTCTTCTGGGCGATCGCCCCCGTCGCAGCCAGGGCCGAGAAGGCCAGGGCCATTCCCACGATGATCTCGCTTCGCATGACAGGCTCCTTTCTGTTCGGCTCGTCCCGAGCCGAAGCGCACAAAAGACCTCAGTTGAGCGGGACACCGTGCGCGACCGGCCGGTGTCGATTTTACGCCGTCATTCTCCCGCGTCGCAGCGCGCGGCTGCTCGCAAACAAATGCATCCCTATCCCTGTTGGGACGAGAAGACATGGATGAGGTTTGAGTTGTCTGCTGCCTTCAACTCCTACGTCGCTCGGGCCGTCCGCAGCGCTTCATGGTTGGGCAGAACAGGGCGCAATATGCCACTATCAAGGCTCAAAATCCAGCCGAAGCAGCGCAAATCGAAGTTCAAGCGGCGACAGCATTGCCGCATTGCGGCGTTGGAACACGGCGCCGCGCCACGGTAAGCTGCTGTATCGGGAGGTCTTTTGGGCCACGCCCGAGCGCCCAGAAGACTCTGGCCGGATGCGCTTGAGGGGCCATGCGCGACTGAGCCGATCCGGCTCAGTTCGTCATCCTGTCGGGCGTCCACGGCGGGTCATAGGTGAGCGTAACCGCGACGTCGCGCACGCCGTCGACGCCGGCCGCACAGGTGCGCACCGCCTCCTGCAGAAAAGCCGCGGCCGGACAGCCCGGCGTCGTCGTCGTCATCGAGATCGCCACGTTGCCGTCCTCGTCGTCGGCGATGTCGTAGATCAGGCCGAGGTCGACGACGTTCTTTCCCAGTTCGGGATCCATGACGATCGTCAAGGCTTCGCGAATTCGCCGGTTCAGCTCCGTTCGTTCGATCTGTGCCATCTATGTCGCCTTTCCCAGGCGAATCATGATGCGATAGGTTTCGCCCGTCTCGTCGAAATTGCCGAACCACTGATGCCCGCGCTTGGCAAGCTCCGGGTACAGCAGCAGTGGCTCGCGCGACAGAAGCGCGAAGATGACCTCGCCTGGCTGCCGGGCCTCCGCTTCAGAAAGGATCTGCACCAACGGTTCGGGCGGGGCCAGGTCGGTCAGGTCCAGCTCCACGACGGGATCGGGCCAAAGCTCGGGCGCATCGGCCTCCTCGGAGAGCTGCACGTCGGGCAATGCCCTGGGAATGAAACGGACCTCGAAGCCGCCTTCGATCTCGTTCACTTCATGGTCGAAACCGCGACTGTCCATGACGGCATAGAGCGGCTGAGGTCGGAAGGGCGCCAGAAGCCTCAACCCCTGTCCTGGCTGGAGGGCGCTGACGGCGCTCATGATCGCCTGAAACGGCTCGCCGCCATTCTGCAGGAGGGGTCTGACGTCAAGTTCCGCGAAGTTTTCGGTCATTGTCATCTCCAATAGGAAGAAACAGGCGGGGCCGCGGCACGCCCGGCGGCAGGCGTATCTCGGGCGGTGCCCAGGAGAGCCGGCGCGCGCGCATAAATTCGACGATCAGGCCCAGGGTTGCAAGGATCTGCAGCACCCCCGCGGCCATGAAAAGCTCAAGCTCATGGACGAACAGCGCCAGCGCCGAGACGGCTACGGTGATGATGTACAGACCGAACCACCAGGCTGCTCTTTTCTCGTTGACGAGATCCTGCACCCGCGGCACCGCCGTCTTGCCCAGAACCGGACCGTAGCATTCCATCCAGGTCAGAAAAGGGACGATCTTGTAGAGCTGCCCGAGGCCCAGCGAGGTAAGCCAGCCCATGGCCAGCACGTAGACGAGCACGCCAGCGTTGTCGGCGAGGGTGCCGCTAACAGCAAAGGCGGCAAAAAGGATGGCGGATAACAGCAGAAACGCCACGGCAGCCAGGCTGATCAGCGTGTTGAGCTCCGCCGTCTTGCGCCGGCGTTGCCGGAAGATGCTGACGACATCGTACGCGTAAAGACCGAGACCGACGAAGGAGACGGCTGCGGCCGCATAGAGCGGCAAGGCCCTCGGCGCCTCGATTCCCGTCAGCACGGTCGCGATCGCAACGAGCAGCAGCGCGATGACGGCGGCGGCAAAGACCAGGCGGGTCGTCCGGCGGTCGCGTTCCGGCGCCAACAGAAACATGGCGAGCAGGCGATAGGACACCCCCATGGCCATGATCGTCATCCAGCCGATCAGGCCGATCGCGGCATGCAGGCCGATGCCGTCGAGCACAAGGTTGAGCACATGCGTGTCCTCGACCAGTCCGGACAGGACTGCGGTGAAGCACAGGCCCAGCAACACCGTCATTGCCATGGCGGCCAGCCCGACGGCGACGAAGCGTGCGGGAAGACCGATCGGCCGCGCCGACCAGATCGTCTCGCCGATGCTTGTCGAAAGGGCCGCAAACCCGCCGACCAGAAGCACGCCGCCGGCCGGCAGGACGAGTGGGTCGACGGCCAACCGCCCGTTCAGGCCGAGAAACCCCGCAAGCAATGCCAGCAGGCCGGAAACGATCAGGACCAGCGCGGGCAGCGCCAGAGAAGGAGCCTTCAGCGGCTTGGCCACGAGCACCGGAACGAACTGCAGGAGCGCGCCGGAAAACAGCAGTCCCAGCCAACCAATGGCGATGGTATGAACGATGATCAGCGTCTCCGGCGCCTCGACGGGCAGCACGGGGTAGCCGAAGCCTGCTGTCAGCAGGACCTCGCCGGCGAGCAGGAACGCCAGTGCGACAGCAAAATAGGACATCGTCCAACGGGACAGCGTGGCACCGGGCATTTCGTCACCTCGTCGATACAAGGCCGGTTATTGGCTCAGTGTCCGCAACTGCAGCCGCAACCCGAACTCTGGTTGCGCTGGATTTCCACTCGCCAGACCTGCGGACCCTGCTCGAGATACTGCCACTGGAACTGATCCGGATAGCGGGTCGCAATCTGGTAGTGCAACGGACGCGGATCGTGATCGCTCGTCACATGCATGATGCCGCCCGGCGCCAGCGCGGCCAGCACACCGAAGATCTTCGGGTGGCGATCCGGCGGGGCAATCGTCCGGACATCGATCAGCGGAATGTTTTCGGAGTTTGACATGGTGTTTCCCATTGGCCCCTGTCGAGTTCGTCGGGCGACTGGACCGACATCACCCCACCTCGAAAACCTAGCGATGCGCTGCCCGCTTCAATTTGTCGCCGGGCAAACAATAGTCAAAAACCGCTCCGCGGCATTTGCGATTCATCAAAGACTGAGTGTTGTTGCCCCCCTAGGGTCGCCTGCAGAGCCAACGAGCAGAGAAATCCGATGTCCCAAGCCATCATGGAAAAATACGGCGAGGCGCGATTGCCCCGCTACACCAGCTATCCGACCGCACCGCATTTTGCGCCACTTGCGGACAAATCGGTCTATTCCGACTGGCTCTGTGCCATTCCGGGCGGCGAGCGGACCTCGGTCTATCTGCACATTCCCTTCTGCCGGTCGATGTGCTGGTACTGCGGCTGCCATACGACGATCACCGAACGCGATCGTCCGATCCTCGACTATCTCGACGTGCTGCACCAGGAGATCGAACTGGTGGCGAAGACGAAGGGAGAGACCTTTTCGGTCGGCGAGATTCACTTCGGCGGCGGCACGCCGACGATCATCAAGCCCGGCGAGTTCGTGTCGCTGATGGATGCGCTGCGAAGCCGGCTCGGCTTTACCGGTCAGGTGAACACGGCCGTGGAGATCGATCCGCGCACCCTGACCGAAGAGATGGCCGCAGCGCTCGGCCAGTCCGGCGTGACGCGCGCAAGTCTCGGCGTACAGAGCTTCGACCCGGTGGTTCAGAAGGCGATCAACCGGATCCAGAGCGTCGAGACCACCAGCCTCGCGGTCGAGAACCTGAGAAAGGCCGGCGTCTCGGCCCTGAACTTCGACCTGATCTACGGCCTGCCGTTTCAGACCGTCGAGTCCTGCGTGGCGACCGTCCAGGCTGCGGTCGGCTTGCGCCCGGATCGCCTTGCCGTGTTCGGCTACGCCCATATCCCGACCTTCAAGAAGCACCAGCGCATGATCGACGAGGCGGCGCTTCCCGATGCCGTACAGCGCAGCGCGCAGGCCGAAGCGATCGCCGCCGCGCTTGTTGCCGCGGGCTACGATCGCATCGGTTTGGATCACTTCGCCCTGCCGGGTGACGAACTCGCGCTCGCCCAGCGGGAGGGCCGCCTGCACCGCAATTTCCAAGGTTACACCACCGACGATTGCTCGACGCTGATCGGTCTTGGCGCCTCGTCGATCGGCAAGTACGCGCAGGGCTACATTCAGAATGAAGTGCCGCCCGGCCTCTACGCCGGTCGTATCGCCAGCGGCGAGCTTGCCGCCGCCAAGGGGTACAGCCTGACGGCCGAGGACCGGTTCCGGGCCGAGCTGATTGAACGGGTGATGTGCGACTTTTCCGTCGACGTCGCGTCGATCGCCTCCAGGCACGGTTTCGAGCCGCAGGCCGTGCTCGAAGGCAACGCCGTGCTCGATGAACTCGAGCAGGACGGACTGATCGCGGTCGACAACGGTGTCGTCCGGGTGGAGGAGCGCTATCGCTTCATCGTCCGCTCGGTCGCCTCCGCGTTCGACGCCTACCTCGGCAAGAGCGCGCGCACTTTCAGCAAGGCGGCCTGAACCCGCGTCCATCCCATAGCGAACCGAAAGCAGAAGAAGGCCCAGCATTCCGCCGATGCTGGGCCTTCAGTGCAGAGGAAGTCCAAGTGGAGCCAACCTTTGGACTTCCCCGCGCTCACATCGCGGAAACTGGTCCCCCTAGACCGTCAGTCCGCGATAGATCGTGGGCAACGCCACCGGCAGCTTCGAGATGTCGCCGACAAGCGCAAATCCGTTCCGGCCGAAGAGGGTCGGCAGGTAGTTGTTGGCATCGCGGTCGACGGTGACCGCGAACACGCTGGTGCCGGCGCGGCGCGCCTCCTGCACGGAGCGACGGGTGTCCTCCAGGGCGAAACGACCTTCGTAGTGGTCGATGTCGTTCGGCTTGCCGTCGGTCAGCACAAGCAGCAGCTTCTTCCGGCTCGGCTGCTTTTGCAGTTCCGCGTTCGCATGCCGGATCGCCGTTCCCATGCGGGTGTAGTAACCCGGCTTCAGGCCGGCGATGCGATCCTCGATCGTGCCATTGAGCGTCTCGCCGAACCCCTTGATCGTTTCGATGCGCACCCAGGAGCGGCGCCGCGACGTGAAGGTGAGAATGGAGTGGGTGCTGCCGCAAGCCGCCAGCCCGTGCGCTAGCACGAGCAGGGCCTCCTTTTCCACGTCGAGGACGCGGCGGTCGTCCACCCATGCGTCCGTCGACAGCGACACGTCGACAAGGATCGTCGTCGCCAGGTCCGGCGCGACCGGCCGGCTCGCCAGGTGGATGCGGTCGCTGCCCTGGCCGCCGGCGGCAAGGTCGGCACGTGAACGGATGACGGCATCGAGATCCAGTTCCGCCCCGTCCAGTTGCGCCTTGAGGAGTTCATGGCGAGGACGCAGCACCTCGAACTGCCGCCGCACCTTGCGCATGAGCGCCCGGGTCTCGTCGTTCGGGGCGCTTCTCTCTCCAAGGGTGGTCGCAGGCACGGCGAGGACGTTCGTGTAGTTGTCGAGATAGCGACCCTTGCGGTAGTCCCACTCCGGATAGCTGATTTCGGCGGCGATGGCGGAAAGATCGACCATCTCCGGCGGCAGATCGAGATCGAAGCGGAACTTCGACGAGGGCCGTTCCTTGCGCTGGCCGAGCTTCATCTCGTCGAGGTCGTCCGCCGCCTTGCTGTCGCTCTCTTCGCTGTCGTCCGTCGGTCGATCGACATTGACCATCTCGGCCATCGCCAGGATCTTCTCGAAGCGGTTGAGGATGAAGGGGCTGCGGTCGGAAACTCGATCCTCGTCCGTCTGTCTCGTCGCCAGGTAGCGCGCGTTGCCAGCCATTGCCGGCCCTTCCGGGCCGTTCCGGCCGGCGTCTTCGGTCTTCGTCGCCGTTTCCGCGCGGACATGGAACTCCGGCCACAGCGGCACGCCCATCATCGGCTGGTAGCCGGCCGGTGCGTGATGCGGAAAAATCGCTGGCGGGGTGCCATCGGCAATCCCGCCGCCTTTCCGCAACAGGCCGAGGATGCGGTTTTCCACCAGTTGCTCCACGGCGGGAAGGATGCCGCGGGTGCGTTCCTTCAGGATCGCGCGACACAGCCGCCCATAGATCTGCCGCAGCCCCGGCAAGGCGTCGAGGACGTTTGCGACCGTTCGCTGCGCCGCTTCGATCCGTTGCAGGTCGCGGTGCAGCGGGTCCGTGGCGTCGGGCTCAGCCAGCTCCATCGCCGCCATTGCCGCGGCGAGCCAGATGTAGAGATCGCGGTTCAGTTGCCGGTCGGGAAAGTGGTCGATCACCGGCGGCAGCATGGCCGTGGCGTGGTCGCGGGTGGCGCCGGCGACCTTCTCCTCGCCGAGCCCCACCAGTTGTCTTATCCGCAGGCGATGGCGCGAGGTGCGCGCATGGGCCGGCGTCAGCTGGACCGCCGACTCTCCGCCGAAGCCTCTAAAGCAGGTGGGGAGGATCGGCTTCAACTCGTCGAAGGAAACCGCATGCTCGGGATAGCGTGGCATGCTCGCCGTCGTTCCGACGAGCCGATGCCAGAACTTGCCGACCGTTTCCTCCAGTTCGAGAAAGTCGAGCATGGCCAAGCCCTCAGTTGATGACGGCGTTGGTGACTTCGACCAGCGCGGCGCGGATGTCCGGCTCGTCTGTGAGCGGTTCGATCAGAGCGGCCAGGACCGCTTCCTTCACCGGCATCCCGCTGTCGATGAGGGCCGCGCAGTAGACCAGCAGGCGCGTCGAGACGCCCTCCTCGAGGTCATGGCCCTTCATCGCCCGCAGCCGATAGGCAAGATCGACCAGCGGCGCGACCTTGGCGGCGTCCAGCCCGCTTTCGATCGCGACGACAGCAATCTCCTGTTCACGCGGCAGGAAGTCGAATTCGATGGCGACGAAGCGCTGCTTCGTCGAGGGCTTCAGCGCCTTCAGGATGTTCTGGTAGCCGGGATTGTAGGACACCACGAGCATGAAGGTGTCCGGCGCCTCCAGCGTCTCGCCGGTGCGCTCCAGCGGCAGGATCCGGCGGTCGTCGGTGAGCGGATGCAGAACGACGGCGACGTCCTTGCGGGCTTCAACGATCTCGTCGAGGTAGCAGACGCCGCCGTTGCGCACGGCGGTCGTCAGCGGACCGTCGACCCAGACCGTGTCGCCGCCCTTCAGGAGATAACGGCCGGTCAGGTCGGCGGCGGCGAGGTCGTCATGGCAGGAAACCGTCGTCAGCGACAGGCCGAGGCGGGCGGCCATGTGGCTGACGAAGCGGGTCTTGCCGCATCCCGTCGGCCCTTTCAGCAGCAATGGCAACTGCCGCACCAGCGCGGTCTCGAACAGCGCGCATTCGTTGCCTTTGGGCACGTAGTGCGGGATATTTTCCTGCGAATGCAATAGCGGGGTCTTCAGAAGGTTCATGGCGGAATTCCTAGAAAGAGAAGGGGGTGAATGCGGCTCCGTCGGGTACGGAGCCGCATTCCCTCATTCGGCCGGCTGGATTGCCGAGGAGACGCGGGGATTGCGCTCCTTGCCCGGCACGAACAGGGCCCAGAGGAACATCAGCGCGGAGATCAGGACGACGACACCCGAGCCGAGGCGGATCCAGTAGAACAGGGCGAGCTGGTCCTGCACGTCCATGTAGCTCTCGCCGAGGACGCGCTGCAGGTGGACCTGAAGCACGCCGGCAAAGGTCAGTGCGAAGGTCATCACCGACATGGCGGTGCACATGATCCAGAAGCTTGCGATTGACAGCCACTGGTTGTACGGCGCGCGGCCGCGGATCTCGGGAACCGCATAGGCCATGATCGCGAGGTTGAGCATCACGTAGGCGCCGAAGAAGGCGAGGTGGCCGTGGGCGGCGGTGACCTGGGTGCCGTGGGTGTAGTAGTTCACCGACGACAGCGTGTGCAGGAAGCCCCAGACGCCGGCACCGAAGAAGGCCATGACCGAGCAGCCGATCGACCAGAGCAGGGCGGCGCGGTTCGGGTGCTTGCGGCCGGCCTTCCAGGTCATGACGAAGGTGAACATGACCATGGTGAAGAACGGTGCGACTTCAAGGGTGGAGAAGAGCGAGCCGATCCACTGCCAGTAGCCCGGAGCGCCGATCCAGTAGTAGTGGTGGCCGGTACCCAGGATGCCCGAGAACAGCGCCAGGCCGACGATGACGTAGAGCCACTTCTCGACGACCTCGCGGTCGACGCCGGTGAGCTTGATCATCAGGAAGGCCAGAACCGAGGCCATGATCAGCTCCCACACGCCTTCGACCCAGAGATGGACGACGTACCACCAGTACATCTTGTCGAGGGCGAGATTGATCGGGTTGTAGAAGGCGAACAGGAAGAAGATCGCGACACCCCAGAGTCCGAAGATCAGGATGTTGGTGACCACCGTCTTGCGTCCCTTCAGAACCGTCAGCGTGATGTTGTAGAGGAACATCAGGCAGACGACGACAATGCCGACCTTGATCGCAAACGGCTGTTCTAGGAACTCGCGCCCCTCGTGAACGTGGAGAAGATAGCCGACGACGGCGATCGCCGCGGCGACGAGGAAGAGCCAGAACTGCACGATGGCGATCTTGGTGCTGTAGAGCTCGGTTTCGGCCTCTTCCGGAAGCAGGTAGTAGGTCGCGCCCATGAAGCCCATCAGCAGCCAGACGATCAGGGCGTTGGTGTGGACCATACGGACGATGTTGAACGGCAGGAGTTCGGCGAGCGTGTTCGGCAACACGTAGATCATGCCGGCGAGCACCCCGAACAGGACCTGGGCGAGAAACAGGCCGAGCGCGCCGTAGAAATACAGCATCGCGACCTTCTGGGTTTGATATTTCATGTGAAGGTTCCTTTCCCGGTCAGCCGGCGTCGTTCGGCGGCCACTTCTGCGTCTTGATGCGGCTCGTCCATTCCAGGAAATCCGCCAGATCGTTCAGTTCCTGCTCGGTGAGATTGAATTGCGGCATCTGGCGTCGGCCCTCGATGCCTGACGGCTGTGCAGCCATCCAGCCCTTCAGGGTTTCGCGGGCGGCCTCCGGATCGGTGTCGCCGCCCCAGCGTTTCCAGACATTGCCGATTTCAGGCGCGTAATAGGCGCCTTCGCCAAGCAGCGTATGGCAGTTGATGCAGGAGTTTTTCTCCCAGACATGCTTGCCGCGTGCGACGGAGTCCGTGAGCGTCGACTCATCGGTGGACGTCGTGCGGATGTAGAAGTGGCTATGGGCGGTGAGCCCGATGAAGATTGCGAAAAAGAAGGCCGAGCCGCCGTAGAAGACGTTTCGGGCTCCTGTCTTTGTGAGGCGTTCCGCCATTCCAAGGTCCCCTTGATTTGAGCGGCCGCATCGTCCCCATGCGCCGAGCCGTCATGCTCGCCGCAACCTCCGGGTACGACCGGACGCAAACGACCATCAGTTCCTTCGGATTTTTCCCGGGTCGCTTCTTTGCGATTTGGCAAAGAAGAAAACGGTGAGGGGAGGCGGGGCCGCGGCAGGAAATGGCGACGCGTTTGACGCTCCGGCGGGAGGCCGAAACGCGGCTTTGCGGGCATGTCGGGGAGTGTCGGCGCAGCATTTCGCTGGCGCCTGCGCGTTCATGCGGAGTGATCGCTCAGAGCGTATCGAGAAGGCCGGCCGCGAGCGACTTCGCCAGGATTGCGACCGCGAAAAACACCGGCCAGGCAAGAAGCGCTGCTGCGAGCCCGGGACGTTCGCCGCGCAGGTGCATGAAGTCCAGGATGATCAGGCGAGCCTTGAAGAGCGTCAGGGCGAGAATGACGATGACGGCGGCAAGCGGCAGTGCTTCATGCTTCCATTGCGCGGCGATCAGCCCGGAAACGATGCCCATCATCAGGATCCAGTTGGTGCTGGCAAACAGCGAGGCGGAGGACGTGGCTCTCATCGACATCACCCGAAGTAGATCAGAGGGAACATGACGAGCCAGACAAGATCGATGACATGCCAGACGGTCGTCAGGATCAGGATGTTGCCGCGCTCGGGCCTCCGGGCGACAAGCACGAACAGGCCGGCGACGAAGGCAACGTGCGCCAGATGGAAACCGGTAATCATGAAGTACAGCTCGAAGAAACTGCTGAAGGTTTCGTCGCCGGCATATTTCCATTCCGAGCTGTATTCGATGAACTTCAGGGCGACGAACAGAAAGCCCAGTGCCGCGGCCAACAGGAGGCAGACGCGCTGCTGCAACAGGCTGGCGCCTTTGCGGGCCGCGAGCGCTGCCTGCCATCCGCTTGTGATCAGGACGATCGTGTTGATGCTGGCGATGCGGGACGACAGGTGCAACTGGGCCGCATCGAAGGTCTCGGCATGAAGGATCGACATGACGAGGTAGCCGAACAGGAGAATGCCGAAGGCGGCCAGTTCGCTCCAGACGAGCACCCAGAGCAGCAGGTCGCCGCCTTCGTCGGTGGAGTCGGCCTGTGACAACGGCGCCATCGTCATATCAATCTCCAGCTCTGTTTGCGCCTTGATTGACGCATTCCGGCGGCCCGCTCTTTGCCTTTTCGCAAAGACGGACGCAGGCGGGGCGCTAGCATTGGCAAAAATCAAGAGGTTCCTGATATGTCCGACGCCCAGGCCGGCCTGCTCGTAGCTACCCCCGTCATCGTCGCCTTCGCGATCGCCCTTCACCGGATGGGTGTGCTGCAGCGGTACAGTGCGGTCGCTGCGGTTCTTTTTTCCGTCGCGATCGCCACGGTGCTGTTTCTGCAGCAGTGAGGTCGGGCCGGGCGGACCGCGGGAAAAATCGGTCGATCCCTCAGCCTGGCGCTGGCGAGCGACGATCTGCGCGATCAGCTTCGCATGCGGGCGCTGAGCACCGGGCGCGGGATCGGACGGCGCAGGGACGCCAGGTGGGCCTTGAGAAAGAGCGCCCAGCCTGCCATCCACAGCAGCGCGGCAACGGGCACCGGATCGAGCCTATCCGCCGGAAACAAACCGGCGGCGATCCGGACCGGCGCCGACAGCCACACGAGCGCGAATGCGGAGGCGAGGGTCGGCGAAAGCACAAGCCTTTCGCCCTGCCGCAGCATCGCCGCCCGCCCCATGATCGCAAGCATCATCGTGCCCATCGCGCCCATGGTCAGGCCGTGCAAGGCCGTGGCAACCCCGATGACGTCTGGCGCAACCAGGGCATGCCCGACCAGCAGCAATCCTGCCGGAAGCCAGGCCCAGGCGAGGTGCAGCAGGAAGAGCGCCGGATAGCGGATCGTCGCCCTCGGCCGCCATTTGGCCATCCGGACGAATTGCAGGACGGCCGACGCGACGAGACAGACGCCGGCAGCGATGTCCATTCGCGAAAGGGCCAGGCAAATGCCCGCTGACAGTGTCCCGATTGCGGCCGCCGACAGCCTCTGGCTGTCTCGCAGGCGCGCCGGGATTTTCGCGCGTTCGAGCCAGTGGCGGGTGAAGGCAGGCACGGCGCGCCCACCGATGCCACTGATCAGAAACGCAAAGGCCAAGACGGCTGCGAGCAAAGTCCCGCCGGTGCGCAAGCCGGCCGGATCGAGGAGCAAACCGCAGTCAGCCGCGGTGAGGCCGATGACGGGTGCGAGAATCCATGTCTTTGACCAGAGACCGGCGGAGAGCAGTGTCCAGGCGAGAAACCCTGCGAGGAAGAGAAAGTAGGCAAGTGTGGCGACCAGTTGCAGGCCAAGGGGCAGCGATCCGGCCGCAGCAAAACCCAGGCGGGAAAGCAGCCACAGCGCCGTGAAAACCATCGTTGCTCTGCAGGAAACCTTTCGTCCGGTCCAGGCCGGCAAGGCCGTCAGCAGATAGCCACCGGCCGCGGCGCCGCCCATGCCGAACATCAGTTCGTGCAGATGCCAGAGGACGGGATCACCTCCGATTCCGCCCGGAAGCAGCCAGACAGCAGGCGCCGCCACCGCCCATAGTCCTGCTAACAGGAACAGTGGACGGTGCGGCGCCTGCCAGAACGGATGGGTCGCCCGCGTCAGGGAGGCTGTCAGGCGGGAATACCGCTGCGCTCGAAGCGCGGGAACAGCACGCCGTCTTCGAGATGCATGTGGGTCACGAGGTCGTCGCAGAATTTACGCACGCCGGTGTAGAGCGCGGTCCAGGACCCGCAAGCGCCTGCCGGCAGTGCCAGGCCGTGCGTGGCATGTTCGATCGCGGCCAGCAATTTCGCCGTATCGTCATGCTCGTCGCGCATCTGGGCCAGCGGGTGATCGATCATTGGACTGCCGCCGCGCCGCATCATCGGAAACAGCAATTGTTCCTCCCGGTGCATATGGCCATCGAGATCCTCGCGCATGGCGATCAAGGCGTCGGCCAGGCCCAGCGGCGCGTTCGGATGGTCGCCATGCACGCGCTCCACCTTCTGCGCCAGCGGGATCAGCCATTCGAGTTCCTCCCGGTGAACCTGGTGATAGCGATTGATGAGGTGGTCGATCAGTTCACCGGTTTCCGCCGGCGCATCGCGGCCCGCGGCTGCCACCAGCGCCTCAAGCTCGGCTGCCAGCGCTTCGGGCACCAGCCCGGCTTTGCCTGCGGCATCGGCCAGCGAAACATTGCCGCCGCAACAGAAATTGATGCCGGCGCGGCGAAAGAGTTCGGCGGCACCGGGCACTTCCGCGGCGAGGGCGCTCACGGTCTTGTCCAGGGAAATGTCGGTCATCAGTGTCTCCTTCGCCGAGTGGCTTGATTGTCTGTGCCCGTGAACTCGCGGTCAGCGGGCGGGGCGGAAGCTCGCGATCCGGGTCGGATCGGTTTCGATGCGGCCGGCGCCGATCAGGTCCAGGCAATAGGGAACGGCGGCAAACACGGTATTGAGGCTGAGCCGGATCGAGGCCGGGTTGCCGGGAAGATTGACGATCAGGGTCTTGCCTCTGATCCCGGCGGTCTGCCGCGACAGGATCGCTGTCGGCGTCTGCTGGAGGCTGGCGCGACGCAATTGCTCGCCAAAGCCCGGTAACTCCTTGTGCAGGATGGCGATGGTGCCCTCCGGCGTCTCGTCGCGCGGCGAGGGGCCCGTTCCGCCTGTGGTGAGGATGAGATCGACGCCGTCCTCGTCGCAAAGCGCTGCAAGCGTTGCGCTCACACTGTCTCGCCCATCCGGAATGAGCCGCAAGGCCGTCTCGAAGGGCGTGGTGATGACGGCGCGCAGCCAAGCCTCGATCTCCGGGCCACCCAGGTCAGGATATTCGCCGCGGCTTGCGCGGTCCGAAACGGTGACGATTGCGATTTTGGTGGTCTGTTGAGTTTCCATGGCCGGGTCCCTTTCTTGCTGGATCAGCCTTGCCAGGGCAGGGCGATCGGCCCCGAGGGCAATGCCAGGAGATCGATGGCGCGGGCGGCAAGGTGATCGACGATCTCCTCGACTGTCTTTGGCCGGTGATAGAAAGCCGGCACCGGCGGCATGACGATCGCGCCCATTTCCGTCACCGCGCACATGCTGCGCAGATGACCGAGATGCAGCGGCGTTTCGCGGGCCAGCAGCACCAGCCGGCGCCGCTCCTTCAACTGCACGTCGGCTGCGCGGGTCAGCAGCGTGTCGGCCCGGCCCGTGGCGATCGCCGACAGTGTCTGCATCGAGCAGGGGGCGACGATCATGCCGCGGACCGGAAAGGAACCGCTGGCGATGTTGGCGCCGACATCGGCGATGGGATGATGCCGATAAATGCGCTGCAACAGGTAGTCCAGGGCGTCGGGTCCGTATTCGAGATCCAGCGTCCGCCGCGCGGCATCGGACACGACGAGGTGGGTCTCGACATCGGCGATCTCCGCCAGCCGCTCGACGATCCGAACCGCGATCGCAGCGCCCGAGGCGCCGGAAATGCCGACGACGATGCGTTCCGTCATGGCCCGACCTCTGCCAGCCCGAGCGAGGCCCAGATCCGGTCGACCTTCGAGGCGACGTCGGGTGACATCTTCAACACCTGTCCCCACTCGCGGTCGGTTTCGGTGCCGATCTTAGTGGTGGCATCGAGCCCGAGCTTGCCGCCGAGCCCCGATCGCGGGGAGGCGAAATCGAGATAGTCGATCGGCGTGTTCTCGATGACCATCAGGTCGCGACTTGCATCGAAGCGGGTCGACAGCGCCCAGATCACGTCCTGCCAGTTCTTCACGTCGATGTCGCTGTCCACCGCGATGATCAGCTTTGTGTAGTTGAACTGCGGCAGGATCGACCACAGCCCCATCATGATCCGCCTGGCCTGCCCCGGATAGCGCTTGTCGATCGAGACCACCATCGCGCGGTAGGAGCAGCCTTCCGGCGGCAGCCAAAGGTCGCGGATCTCGGGGAACTGCCGCTTGACCAGTGGCACGAACAACTCCGTCATCGCCTCGCCCAGCCGGGAAGGCTCGTCCGGCGGGCGGCCGGTGTAGGTGGACAGGTAGATCGGGTTCTTGCGCATGGTGATCGCCGAAAGCGTCATCACCGGGAAGCTCTCGACGGAATTGTAGTAGCCGGTGTGGTCCCCATAGGGACCTTCGTCGGCCGTCTCGCTCGCCGAAACGGTGCCTTCCAGCACGATCTCGGCGTTTGCAGGCAGCGGCAGCGGAATGGTCGCCCCTTGTGCGATCTCCTGGCGCTTGCCCTTGAGCAGCCCGGCGAAACTCAGTTCGCTCATGCCGTCCGGCAGCGGCATGACGGCCGAAAGGATCGTCGCGGGGTCCGCGCCGATCGCAACCGCCACCGGCATGTCGCGGCCGAGCGCCTGCCAGAGGCGATGGTGTCGTGCGCCGCCGCGATGGGCGAGCCAACGCATGATCAAACGGTTCCGCCCGAGTTTCTGCATGCGGTAGATGCCGACATTGACGTCGCTCGGGTCGTCCGGCGCTTGGGTGATCACCAGCGGCCACGTGACGAGCGGCGCGGGTTCTCCGGGCCAGCAGCTCTGGATCGGCAAGCGATCGAGATCGAGTTCGCCGTTGCGCCAGATCACCTGCTGGCAGGGCGCGCGCGCCACCGAACGCGGGTTCATCGACAACGCCGCCTTCAGGTGCGGCAGCTTATGCCAGGCGTCGCGCATCGAACGCGGCGGCTTCGGATCACGCAGGTCGGCGAGGAAGGCGGCCAGTTGCGGCAGGCCGCCCTTGCCCAGGCCAAGCCCCCACTCGATCCGCTCCCGGGTCCCGAAGAGATTGGCGAGCAGCGGAATTGGCTGCACGTTGCCGGCGGCGTCAACCGGCTTTTCGAACAGGAGTGCCGGGCCCTCGTCGGCCAGCACGCGCCGATGGATTTCGGTGATTTCATGCACCAGCGAGACGGGACGGGAGATGCGCTTCAGCCGTGCCCGGCTCTCGAGCGTGGCGACGAACTCCTGGAGGCCGGAAAAGCTGCGCGGGATGGGAACATCGGCTTTCATCGTTGAAACCTTGCCGAGGAAATATTCGAGCGTCTTTGCGTTGGCGCAAACTGGTTCGGCGTGCCGTTCCGTAGATTTGCGGCAGTCGTTCATTGCCGAAGGTTCGCCGCATGACACTTCCGCCTGCCTTGGTCACGCCGATCTCCGCCGCCCCGCTGTGGCTGGTCGAGCGTGTCGCAAGGACCATCTTTGCCGGGGTCCTCAGGGCTCACCCCGACCTGTTCGAGCGCCTCGGCGAGTATCGGCAAATGCGCTACTGTTTTACGCCCTCCGACCTGCCGTGGAATTTTCTGGTCGTTCCGGCGACCCGGACGCTCAACGTTTCGCGCAAAGCGCAGAAGCCGGCTTCGGACGCCTGCATCGAGGGGCCGCTCGTGCTGCTGCTGGGTCTGCTCGAGGGGCGGTGCGACGCCGACGCCCTGTTCTTCTCGCGCGACCTTTCCGTCACCGGCGACATGGAGGCGATGCTGGCGCTGCGCAACGCGCTCGATGACAGCGCCATCGACCTCCCGGACGAACTCGCTGCGCTGGCCGGACCACTGGCGCCGTTCGTCAAGGGTACGGCGCGCTACATCCGCAAGCAAGCGCTGGCAGGAAAGGCCGCGTCATGGAACTGATCTGTCCCGCTGGCACGCCGTCGGCCTTCCGCGAGGCCGTCGATGCCGGTGCCGATGCCGTCTATTGCGGCTTCCGCGATGAAACCAATGCCCGCAATTTCCCCGGCTTGAACTTCAGCCGCCAGGAACTGCGCGACTCGATCGGCTATGCGCGGAAAAAGAACGTCCAGACTTTCATCGCGCTCAACACCTTCATGCGGGCCGGCGACGAGGCGCTCTGGTACCGGGCGGCCGACGATGCCGCTGAAATGGGCGCCGACGCGCTGATCCTCGCCGACTTCGGCCTGATGGCCTATGTCGCGGAAAAATACCCCGAGCAGCGACTGCATGTCTCCGTGCAGGCTTCGGCCTCGAACCGGGACGCCATTCAGTTTCTCATCGACGCCTTTGGCGCCAGGCGCGTGGTGTTGCCGCGCGTTTTGACGGTCCAGGACATCGCCAGGCTGACGCGGCAGATCGACTGCGAGGTGGAAGTCTTCGCCTTCGGCGGGCTGTGCGTCATGGCGGAAGGGCGCTGTTCGCTCTCGTCCTATGCCACCGGCAAGTCACCGAACATGAACGGCGTCTGCTCGCCCGCAAGCCACGTGAAATACCGCCAGGACGGCAAGACGCTTGTCTCGGAACTGGGCGACTACACGATCAACCGCTTCGCTCCCGGCGAGGCCTCCGGTTATCCGACACTCTGCAAGGGCCGCTTCGAGATCGGCGACACGCACGGCTATGCCTTCGAGGACCCGGTGTCGCTGGATGTCGTCGACCATATCGACGCGCTGAAGGATGCGGGGGTCTCGGCGCTGAAGATCGAGGGGCGCCAGCGCGGCAAGGCCTATGTCGCCGAGGTGGTCTCGACCCTGAAACGGGCGCTGGCAGCCGAGCCGTCGGAGCGATCCGCACTTGTTTCGCGCCTCCGCACGATGAGCGAGGGCCAACGCACCACCTCCGGTGCCTACGAAAAGCGCTGGCGATAGGGGACAACATGACGACTGCGTTCAAGCCGACGCTGAGCCTCGGCCCGGTCTATTATCTTTGGGACGGTCCGAAGTGGCGCGACTTCTATTTCCGCATCGCCGACGAGGCGCCCGTGGAGCATGTGGTCCTCGGCGAAACCGTCTGTTCCAAGCGCCAGCATTTCACCGAACCCCATATCGCCGAGGTCATCGAGCGGCTCGAGGCCGCTGGCAAAAGGGTCACGCTTTCAACGCTTGCCATGGTCACGCTCGAGCGCGAGAGCCGGCATGTGCGCGACCTGATCCGCGACAGCGACCATCCGATCGAGGCCAACGACCTCTCGGCGCTCGGCCTGATCAAGGGAAAACCGCATTCGATCGGTCCGCTGGTGAATGTCTATAGTGCGGCAACGGCAAGGGTGCTCGCCGCCCGCGGTGCCGACAATATCTGCCTGCCGCCGGAACTGCCGATGCGCTCGATCGAGAACATATTGCAGGCGATGCCCGGCTTTTCCTTCGAGATCTTCGCCTTCGGACGGATGCCGCTCGCGATCTCGGCGCGTTGCGCGCACGCCCGCTCCAAGGGGCTGACGAAGGACAACTGCCAGTTCATCTGCGGCGAGGAGTCGGACGGCCTGCCGCTGCGGACCCTTGACCGCCAGTCGTTCCTGGTTCTCAACGGCGTGCAGACCATGTCGAACACCTGCGTGGTCCTGCTCGACGAACTGGCGTCCCTTGCGGCGGCCGGGACCGCGCGGGTGCGCCTGTCGCCGCAGGACTGCGACATGGTCGCGGCGGCCCGGCTGTATCACGCGGTGCTTGACGGAAGCATGGAGGGCGAGGAAGCGATCGCCGGGCTGGCGGAGGTCTATCCGGGCGCGGTCTTTTCCAACGGTTTCTATCACCAGAGGGAAGGGGCGGCATGGGTGGCACGAGGCCGTGACGCCGCTCTGGGGCACGGCTGAGCGTCGACGCCCGCGGCAGGCATGTCGCCTGAAAGACCTGCGAAGTGCTTTCGGACGGCCTGTCTGCGGAAACCTCACGCACCGGACAGCGATGCTGAAGTTCGTCCTCAGATCATGGTGATCCGTTTGCTCGTCGAACCGCGGCGGTCAATGCGGCTCAGGGCCAGCGCCACCGTCAACCGGCCGACCTGAAGCATCGGATCCGTTCCCCGCCCACTCGTCCGCGCGGATTTCGCGTTCCAGCAGGTCGATGAAGTGGCCCATGTCGGCGGAGGCGGTTGTCTGTGACATCAAGATGTCCAGCAAGCCGTCCCTGTCGGTGCAGCGCGGCTGCTGTCTCATCGGGCGGTCCTCATTGTAGGCTTTGGGCCTGCGGTATGTTCAGCCGGCGCTATTTTTTTCCGTGTCGCCTTCGAGGCGCAGCATCTCCCGGAGCAAGGTCGAGCCGAGCGCGGCTTCGGATGCAATGTCGTGGAGCAGCAGGCTGGCTTCGGAGAGTTCGCCTTGGTCGGCCGCCGCAGGGTCGAAATCGCCAAGCAGATCGAGCAGCCCCGTGACCTTGCGCTTCTGGGCCCGTACGGCCTCCGAAAGGCGCTTCTTTTCCCGGCGCTGCTCGAAGTGCTCAAAACCCCGGATGGCGTCGGCCACCCGATCGCGGCACCGGCAATCCAGGGCACTGTCGAGGACAACCGACCGCACCCGCCTTATGGCACCCAGGATGTCGTCTCGTGGACGAGGTCCGTCGCCCTCTCCGACATGGAGCGTAAGATGCGGTTCCTTCATGCCTGCCCCCCGGGGCGGGTGTGTCGACGATCTCGTTTGTCTTGCCGGATCGCCCACCGAGACGAGCAATCCGGGCTCTCGTGTCGCCGTTGCCTTACAGGCCGGCAGAGGCAATCGCCGCGTCGAGGCGCTCGCGGGCCTTCTTCGGAAGCTTGCCGGTCTTGACCGCGTCGATATTTGCCGGAGCGTCGTCGACGACGACCAGGGCAACCATGCCCATGCCGACATGCGGCGTGCATTTGACCGCATAGGCGCCGGAGGTGTCGAAGGTGACCTTGATCGCCTCATTGATCTTGCCCTTGAACGGCGCCGCGCCGTCGGGGATCATATCCTTGATGGATTCGACGTTGTGGGACTTGTCGGTCGGAACGAAGGTGACCGTGTCTCCCTTGGCAATCTTGATGGAGGCCGGTTCGAAGACCATCGCCCCATCCTTGCCCTTGTTCAGCATGTGGATCTCATGGTCCGCGGCAACAGCGTAGCCGCCGAGAGCGGCGGTCAAAAAAGCAGCGCCCGCCAAAGAACGAAGGATCATGCGCATTTTGTATACTCCTGCATCGGAAGCCCCACCGGCTTCGTCAGGAGCAGATTACCGCGGTGCGAAAGGTAATCTTTGACATAACGCAAACAATCAACGCGCAAGCGCAACAGCGGCTGCGTCAATCCTTCGCATGGTCGGCCAGGGCCGTCAGGCCGGTGATGTCGAGGATGATCAGCTTCTGGCGTCCGCCTTCGACGAGGCCCTTGCCTTCCCAGGCGCTGAGAATGCGCGACACGGTGTGAAGCGTGGTTCCCGTCATCTCGGCGATATCCTGCCGGGAAATGGGGAAGTCGATCCTGACGCCCGGGCCCTCCTTCTTGCCCGCCTGTTCGGCAAGGCGCAGGACGGCGTGGGCGACCCGGCGTTCGACCTCCTGCGTCGACATTTCGCGGATGCGCGTGTGCGCTTCCTCCAGTCGCTGACCGATCGTCTGCATGGCGGTGACGGCAAGGCGCGGATTCCGGTCGATGAACTGCGGCCAAAGCTCGGTCGGCCAGCAAAGCGCAATGCTCTCGGAGACCGCCAGCGCCGTTCCGGGGTAGTCCGATCGCTGCAGGGCTTTGGCGAAGCCGAACAGATCTCCGGGATGGACGACGCGCACGATGATCTGCTGGCCGTCCTCGGTCACCTGGGTCACCTTGAGCCGGCCGTGCAGCAGGAGGAAGAAATGCGTTGCCGCAGCCCCCTGCTCGAACACCGCCTCGCCCGTCGGCACCCGGCGGGGCACCGCGTGGCCCAGGAACTTGTCCAGATCCGCGTCGCTCATCCGGTCGAACAGCGCAATGGATCTGACCAGGCTCTTATCGATCTTCACGGTTCCCACTCCATCGCTGACCCTTACCGTTCTACGGTCAGAACGGACTGCGTTGCAAGGGCAATAGCAGCCGGGCCGGCCCTGCATTGATCTGGATCAGACGGAGAAGGGGGCGGCCCCGATTTCCCGAACCAGGTCAGCCCATCGTTCTCAGGCATTACAGGTTGATGCCCCTGTCGCGCAGCGCTTTCAGCAGCGGCGCATACCATTCGGTCGATTTGACCAGTCGGAAACCGAGGTTGTCCGGCGGTGTGCCGACGGCGCAGCCACCACCCTTCGGATCGCGGACGAACGAGGTCATCGGGGCGCGATGGTTGCCCACCGTGACATAGACGCCGCAGATGTCCTCGCTGCTGACAACCGCGCCGTCTTTGTCCAACTTGACGCGGCGATGGCAGGTATTGGTCCACTCCCAGACGTTGCCGCCGAAGTCGGACAGGCCGTACTCGTTCTCGCCGTAGCTGCCGAGAATGCGCGGCACGGGATCCCGTTTCGAGCGCTCGGCCGCCTCGCGGCGATAGTCCGCAAGCCAGCGGATGGCGGGGTTGGTGCCATCATCCTCCAGCCCGAAGGCATCGTCGGGGAAGTCCGTTCCTGCCGCGAATGCCAACTGGCGGTCGGTCGGCAGCGTCCACAGCTCGCCGGTCTTTGCCGACAGCCACTTCGCATAGGTCTGCGCGTCGTCGTAGTTCACGCCGGTCACCGGCACGTTCCCGACCGTGTAGGAGACCCCTTCCGGCGACTTGCAGATACCGTCGGAAACGCAGACGCCGTATTCGGCCAGCGAGACCTGATGCTTCATGATGGTCAGCGGCCGGCTTTCGGTGACGGTCTGCATCGGCGCATCGATTGCATAGGTGCCGCGGATGAACTCGCCGTCGCTGCGATAGGAGAACGTGCGCGGTGGAATGGTGACCGTCTGCGGCGCAAACAGTGCTGCTGTGGACGGTTGGGGTGTGAAAAAGCCCGTCTGGTGCGCGATGCCGGCGGTGAGACCGGCCAGGATCGCAACGGGAACAAGCGTCTGAAGCAACGGGTTCGATAGTGCTGCTTGGAATGTTGACATCGTCGCCCCCCAGAGGCGAGAGCCGCCGTGAGCGGCCGGAATGCCGATAAAGGCGCCGCACGGCGAGGCCGGACGGGCCAGGGCGATACGGGCCCGTCTGGCGAGCCCGTATCCGGTTTGTTAGCCGTTACGACTGCGACGGGGCCAGGACGGCGGTCATCAGGTCGTCGTTCCAGTCACCGGTGACGGTGAAGTGGCCGGCGGCGCCGAGCTCGAACGCCTCGATCAGGTTGTGGTTCACGTAGGCGTAGATGCCGGGCTGCTCGAAGGTGTAGAAGGCAGCGCCTGCGGTTCCCCCCGGAATGAACCAGGTTTCCTGGTCGCGGTCCGGCACGTTGTTGAACTTGCCGGTCTGCCAGACGTAGTCACCGTGTCCGCCGATCAGGTGCGGGCGGGTGTCGCGGTTTGCCTGCGAGTGGACGATCAGAACCTTCTCGCCCACCGCCGCCTTGAGCGCATTCTCGCCGGTCAAGGCACCGACGGCACCGTTGAAGACCACGTGGCTCGGGGTCAGCGTACGCATCACTGCGAGCGTGTCGGCATAGGCATCGCCGGCGGTTTCGTACTTCTTGAAGTTGCCGTCTTCATCCTTCGGCACATAGAAGTCCTGTTCGCCCACATAGTAGACGCGGTCGTAGACGAGTTCCTTGCCGTGGCCGTCGGTCAGGCCTTCGCGCGGCAGCACCATGATCGCGCCGTTCATGCCCGAGACGACGTGCCAGGGGACCATGCCGGGAGGTGCGCAGTGGTAGACGAAGACGCCGGCCTTAGTGGCCTTGAAGCGCAGGATGGCCTTTTCGCCGGGGTTGACGATCGTCAGCGCACCGCCACCGAGCGCACCCGTTGCCGAGTGAAAGTCGATGTTGTGCTGCAGCGTGTTGGTTTCCGGGTTGATCAGCGTCAGTTCGACATAGTCGTCCTGGTGCACGACCATCAGCGGACCGGGTACCGAGCCGTTGAAGGTCATCGCGTGCACTTCGGTGCCGGCGTCGTCGAGGATCATCTTCTTCTCTTCGATCGTCAGCGTGAACTCGACGATCTTCGGGCCGCCCTCGGCCTTCTGGGTGTGTTCGTGGACAAACGGAGGCTTGACGAGATCAACCTTGACGCGTGGCAGGTGCGACAGATCGGTCGGGTTCATCTTGGCGGGCGCCTCTTCGGCCTGCGCAAATGTCGCAGTCACAATCGGCGCCACAGCGCTTGCAAACGCGGCTCCAGCCAGCATCGTACGTCTGGTTACCTGGAATTGGTCGGTCATCGGTCTTCTCCTTAGACGAGACCGGGGCTATCCCCCGATCTGTTGGAGAGGAATTTACGCCACTCGCCATGGTGGTCTTTGATCCACCACAAACTTTCGCATCTCCTTTGCTTGCGAGATGTCAACGACCCACGCAATCCTTTGCTTAAGTTTGGGGCCTGCGCAGGAGGGGCGATCCGATGGCAGCGACGTCGCAATCGAAGAGATCCGGAGGCATTCCGCGGGGGCTTTCGCAAACCGGTCCGGTGCTCTTTTCCTATGGCTTCCGGCCGTTCTTCCTCGGCGGGGCGCTATGGGCCTTCGCTGCCATGGCGCTCTGGATCGCAGCACTCTCCGGGCTCGAATTTGCCGGAGAATACGGCGTTTCCCACTGGCACGCGCACGAGATGCTGTTTGGCTACACCTCGGCAATTCTCACCGGATTTCTGCTGACGGCCGTACCGAACTGGACGGGCCGACTGCCGGTTTCGGGCTGGCCGCTGTTCTGGCTGTTTCTGCTATGGCTGGCCGGACGGCTGGCGCTTGTTGCCTCCGACATGATCGGCGTCCGCGTCGCGGTCGTGGTGGACCTGCTCTTCCTGCCGGTCATGCTTCTTGCCTGTCTGCGCGAAGTTGTCGCAGGCCGCAAGTGGAACGATCTGAAGGGGATCACCGCGCTGCTGGCGCTTTCTCTCGCCAATGCCGGCTTTCACTACGAAGTGCTTGCCGGCGGCCAGACTGACCGGGCCTATCGGCTTGCGATCGCGGCCTATGTCGGTCTGATCATGATTGTCGGCGGACGAATCGTCCCGAGCTTTACGCGCAACTGGATCAACCGGCTCGGCCGCAAGGATTTCCCGGCGCCCTCCAGCGGCTTCGACACCGCCGCGACCACCGCTGGCGTCGCCTGCCTTTGCGTGTGGGTGACGCTGCCCGAAAGCCGCCTGACCGCGGCGGGCGCTTTGGTGGCGGCCGCGTTTCATGTCGTGCGCCTGCATCGCTGGCGTGGCTGGACGACGCTCTCGGAAATGCTGGTCGCGATCCTCCATGTGGCCTATCTGTTCGTGCCGCTCGGCTTCTTCGCGATCAGCATGGCGGCGCTCGGCATCCTCGATCCAAAATCTGCCTTGCATGTTGTGACGATCGGCACGGTCGCCATGATGATGCTCGCCGTGATGACGCGCGCAACCCGCGGTCATACCGGCCGTAACCTTGCAGCCTCGCGCATGACGACCTTTTCGTATCTGACGCTGGTGCTGTGCGCGTTGGTGCGCCCGGTGGCAGGCTTTGTCCCTGACCATGCACCGGCGATCTACGGCGTTTCCGGTGCCCTGTGGCTGGCAGCCTTCGCCCTGTTTCTCATCGAATACGGTCCGATGCTGGCGCGCACGCGCCGAAAGATCTGATCGGCGCGGACGGAACAATCTGCGTGGAGGATCACCGCTTCTTGATGTAGATCCCCGCTTCCTCCGCGGCTCTGATGAAGGCTTCGCGGGCGATCTGTCTCGGCGCCCCGCTCACCAGGACGGCGCGGAAGACGCGCTTGGCTTCGCTATAGGCAATACCTTGCTTGTCGGGCCACCGTTTCAGGCATTCCGACGCTTCAAGAGTACTTCGCACTTTCTGGAAACGACCGGGGCCGGCCAACTCCAGTTCCACAGATTTCGTCCAGTACATCGGATCCATTATGCCACTCCTCCAGTCCCTCGATGGGAAAGAAACGGGCCAGGGCAAGCAGAGTTCCCCAAGACACGCTTTGGCCGCGATCTGCTTCACCGGCATACTATTGCGGTTCGTTCTGTCTAACGGGCGGTAACAGCCTTTCCTTCCCCGGCAAATCTCCCGGTTGACGGTGGAACAGCACCACGCTGAGCACGATTGCTGCCAAGGCGCACAACAGGGCCACGAAGACGAAGCCGGACTTGTCCATGACGCACTCTAGCACCGCCAGGGCGGCAGAGAATTGCGATGCGTCAAAAAATCGGGTCGCTTTTTTCGCGCTTGCTGCTCGTTTTGGCAGCCGATCGAGACGGTGTGTTGCGCGCCGAGCCTATTGCACCCGGGCGCGCAGGCGGTCGGTGACGAACTCCATGACCAGCACGATGACGAAGATCACCAGAATGATGGTGGATGCATTCTTGTACTGGAAGAGATCGAAGGCGACCTTCAACTCCTGACCGATGCCGCCGGCGCCCACCAGGCCCAGCACCACCGAGGAGCGCACCGCCTTCTCCAGCGCGAACAACGTCGTGTTGATCAGCGACGGCATGGCATCCGGCAGCACGGCCCCGCACAGCACCGAGAGCCGGCTTGCGCCGATTGCGAACAGCGCCTCCTGCGGCTTCTCGTCGGCATCCTCCATGGCTTCGGCAAAGAAGCGGCCGCAAAAGCCGATCGTGTCCACCATGATCGTCATCGTTCCTGCCACCGCGCCCAGCCCGACGGAAGCAACGAAGATCAGCGCCCAGACCAGGTCGGGCACGGTGCGGAAGAGCGAGACGAGCATCTTGAAGACATGCCGGAAGGCGCCCGCCGGCGAGATGGCCTTGGATGACAGCCAGGCGATCGGCAGGCTGATCGCGACCCCGAGGACCGTTCCGACAAGCGCGATCTGGAACGTCTCGATCATCCGCCAAAACACGCGCTGCAGGAAGGCGCCCTCGAGATTGGGCGGCAACATGCGCCCGACCAGTTCCGCCATCCGGGGCCCGCCCTGGGCGAGTTGCGCCGGCGACGGCGCCACCTGCTGCAGCGACGCGACCAATAGCGCCCCGGCCGCCACCAGCAGCGCGAAGGTCAGCGGCGAAATGCGCGGCAAGCGCGCCGGCAATGTGCCCTCAGCCATGGAAGGCCTCCTGGAGCGTTGCGCGCGTCAGGTTCGCGGTCGGCTGGTCGAAGAGGATGGAGCCGGATTTCAGGGCGATGATGCGGTCAGAAAACTCGAGCGCATGGTCCATGTCGTGTGTCGTGTAGATCAGCGTGGTGCCACTGTCTTGCGACAGCTGCGAAAAGAGGGCCATGACATCGCGGCCGGAGGCCGGATCGAGGCTTGCCGCCGGCTCGTCGGCGATCAGGAGCTTGGGTTTTCGGACCAGCGCGCGGGCGATTGCGACCCGCTGCGCCTGGCCGCCGGACAGCTCGTCCGCCCGTGCCGCGGCCTTGTGGCAGAGACCGACCTGGCTCAGCGCCTCGTGCGCCTCATTGCGCCATTGCTGGCGAGAAATCGATTGATGCCAAGCGTGCCAGGCACCCGCCAGGCCGAGCTTGCCATGCACGACGTTGGTGAGCACCGACTGCCGGGAAACCAGCCCATGATGCTGGAACACCACGCCGATGCGCTGCCGCAATTTTCGCAGCTGGCGCGACGAAGGCCTGATGCCGATGCTTTCGCCGAGCGTGCTCACCTCGCCGCCGTTGAGCGGCAGGAGCCCGATCAGGCATTTGAGCAGAGTGGATTTACCAGCACCGTTGGAGCCGATCAGCGCCACCCGCTCGGTCGCCGACACGGTCAGCCCGATGCCGGAAAAGACCGTCTTCCCGTCCGCATATTTCTTCGTAACGCCGCGGGCGCAAATGATCTCGCTCATGATGTCTGTCCTGGCCGCTGGATAATCGCTGGTTGCGACGAAGGCAGCCGGCTGATCCGGCTGCCTTCAAGGTCGGGGTGCGAAGTGCTCAGTTGACGAAGTCGGTGAAAGTTTCGACGCCGATGGTGCGGTACATCGAGCGGACGTAGTCGTAGTCGCTGTCCGTGACGTCGGTCAGGAAGAAGCCGCCCTTGAACTTCTGATTGTCTTCGCCGGTAAGGACCGCCTGCATCAGCTCGTTGCCCTTGGCTGCGAAGGCATCGCGCACGGCGTTGAACACGTCGTCAGGGATGTCCTTGCGCGCGACCAGGATGTCGTTCGGCAGGTCGCGGCCGCGGGCGATCACAGCGAAGGCCTTGTCCGGAAATGCTTCGCGGACCGAAGCGAGGTGGCCGAAGTTGAGACCGATGGCAGCAATGTCGCCGCGGGTGAGGGCCTCGGCGGCAACGTTGCGGGAGATGATGACCGGTTCGTAATCGAGGCCATACTTCAGGCCGAAGTCGGCGAGCGCCTGGGCCGGCCCGAGATGCTGCGAGGTGGAGCCGACGGAACCAAAGGCGACCTTCTTGCCCTTCAGGTCTTCGATCGAGCGGATCGGACCATCGGCCAGAACCGCGATCTGCGCGAAGTAGTCCGGGCGCTGCCAGGCCACGACGATCTTCGGCTGGCTCAGTTCCTTCATGACGACATATTCGGCGGGGCCGGTCAGAACCAGATCGACCTGGGCCGAATTCAACGCCTCGACGGCCGTGGTGCGGGAGGCGACGGGATAGAGCTCGATCTCGAGACCGGTGGCTTCTTCCAGCGCAAGCTCGAAGCCCCCTCACTCTTGCTGCAACGCTTCAAGACCCTCGATGTCGGTGACGGCGAATTTGACGGGATCGGCAAGGGCCGGCATTGCGGTTGCAAGCGTAAGCGCAAGGGCGGCTGCGAGTTTGCGGATCATGATTTTTCCTCTGCTGTGTAGACAGGATGCGATCGACGCGATACCTGTATAGACAGCAGATGACGCCTGCATGACACCTTGCCATGAGATGAATGACCCATAAGGATCGCAGATGCACTGGACCATCAGGGGCGGCCGCGCGCTCGCCGGAAACCGCTTGTCGTCCACCGACATTCACGTTGCAGGGGGGAAGATCGTCCCGGCTCCCGACCGCGAGGCGCAGGTCATCGAGGCGAACGGCCTTCTCGTGCTCCCCGGTATCGTCGACATCCACGGCGATGGCTTTGAACGGCAGATCATGCCGCGGCCTGGCGTGCGCTTCGACACGGCGCTTGCGCTTCGCGACACCGACCGGCAGTTGGTGGCAAACGGCATCACTACCGCCTTTCACGGCGTCACCATCTCGTGGGAACCGGGGCTGCGATCGGCGGAGGCGGCGGCGGACCTGATCGCGGAAGTGACGCGAATGCGCTCCTCGCTGCGATGCGATACCCGCCTGCACCTGCGCTGGGAAACCTTTGCATTGGATCAAATGCCGATGGTCATGCAGTGGCTGTCGCTCGACCCGAGGCCGATCCTTGCGCTCAACGACCATACGACCGGGACGGTCATGAAGGGCACGATCGCCCGCAAGATCGGCCAGATGGCATCGCGCTCCGGGCTGAGCCAGGAGGCCTATACGGCCTTGCTCGACAGCGTCTGGTCGCGGCGCGCCGAGGTGCCGGCCGCCATCGAGGAGCTTGCCAGTGCAGCCAGATCGTCTGGCAATATCCTGCTCGCCCACGACGAGGCGTCGCCGGAGGAACGGCTGAAATTCCGGCAGCTGGGCGCCGTGACCTCCGAATTTCCGCTCAATCGCGAGACCGCCGAAGCGGCCCGGGCGGCGGGCGAACACATCGTCCTCGGTGCCCCCAACGTCGTGCGCGGCGGCAGCCACAACGGCGCACTCGACGCAACGGACGCCGTGCGCTCCGGGTTCTGCAGCGTGCTTGCAAGCGACTATCATTACCCGTCGCCGCTGCACGCCGCCTTCAAGCTGGCCCGGCCCGACTTCGACGATCTGGCCGAAACATGGGCGCTGGTGTCGGCCAACGCCGCGATGGCAGCCGGCCTGGAGGACCGGGGCATCCTGCAACCGGGCATGCGGGCCGACATCATCCTGGTCGACGCGCGCGACCCGGCGCATCCGCACGTGGTGGCAACGATGGTGGGCGGCGACCTGGTCTATTCCGCCGGCGGTCATGGAGTGTCTGTTCCCTCCCTGTCACGAAATGCGGAAGGGGTCCCGGCATGAAGGCCAGCACCGGCTCCGCTCCCGGAATCGAAAAAGGCACTGACCTTCTGGCCGGCTTCGCGGACGTCGTCCGGCCACGCAGCGATATGCCGATCTGGCAGCAGATCTACGGCCACATCCTCGGGCTGATCGAAAGCGATTTCCTCACGCCGGGCAGCCAGTTGCCGGGCGAAAACCACATGGCCGAGAAACTCGGCGTGACGCGCATCACGCTGCGGCGCGCCTTGCAGCAGTTGCAGCGCGAAGGCCATCTCACCGCCCGCAAGGGCGTCGGCATTTTTGTGCGCAGTCTGCCCTCCGTCTTCACGGTTCGGGACGACCGCCCGTTCCTGGAAAATTTCAATGCCGGCGGCAAGGCGGTCGTGACGCAGACACTGGTCCTGTGCCGCGAACCCGTCACGGCGGCTGCAGCAAGCAAGTTGGCTCTCGCCGCGGATGCGGAGATCATCCGCCTCTGCCGGATACGGAGCGCCGACGGCCACCCGCTGTATGTCAATACCAAGCTTTTTCCCGCCAGTCGCTTCCCGGACTTCGAGTCCGTCTATCAGCGGCAGCAATCGGTGACCGATGTCTTCCGAGCCCATGGCCTCACCAAGTATCATCGGCACGAAACCCGTGTCAGCGGCGGTTTTGCCGCTCCGGATGAGGCCGATATGCTGAAGCTGACGCCGGGAACGCCGGTTTTCCGGGTAAACGCCCTCAATCACGACGAACGCTCCCGACCGATCGAGTGGACGCTCGGGTGCTGGCCGCTTACATCCGTGGAATTCGTGTTCTGACGCCTCGCACGCAGCAACGGAGAACGTTTGGCGGCATCTGGGTGGCGGGCGAGTCCCGAAACTGCATTCCGGTGAGGGGACCTTGGCCCCCTCAACCGCCATGTCATCAATTGCCGTTATGATCGGCTACCGCTCCGCGATTCTCCGCCTTTCTTTCCGGCTTCCGAAGCGCGTTCCGGGTCGTTCTTGAAGTTTCCGCTCGATTCCTTTCCGCCCCTCGATGCGGCTTCGCGTTGCTTGTCGTCATCCATCGAGGCAAACCCGCGCTTCGAGGTGTCGGAGCGCTGGTTGCGGTCTTCATGCTTCTGTTCGGGCATTTTCTTTCTCCATGTTCATTCATGAGTACTTGAGTTGCCTGCGCAGGCAGTTCCCTAACAGCCTGGGGGAGGTCTGGTTCCGTGGCCCGTAGAGATTTTATTGGATTGCCGGAGGCAAAAGTGCGCACAGCAACATCGAACGTTGAAAGGCGCCTCGCATGCGCGCGGCGGGGACAGTCCTCCGGATTTAGATAGAATTGGCTATCGTCCGACGCATGGCGGAGGCGTACACTGGCACTCTTGGCATAACCCGATGCCCTGCTAAGCCGCGATCGTGACCGGTCTCTGCCCGCCGTGGGCTTGACCTGTCTTGCATCGAGTTCATTGTGCCTGTGACATTCCACGCATTTCGCATCAACGCTCCCACGCGAGTGCGTTAATCCGGCGGACATGGCGATGAAAACCGTACTCAGCCCCGAGGAGATGGGTATATTTTTCCCCCAGGATCTGGAGGAAATCCAACGGATCTTTCAAAAACTCTGTGACGAGCGCGGTCTGGCCCGGGGCAGCGAAGGAGCCAGCAGTCTGGCGCGCTCGATTCTGGTGTATTACAGTCAGGGCGTCAGAGACCCGGCCGCCCTGGAGCGGTTGTTGCGCGGTCCTCCCGGTAAAAGTCACCGGGCGCCATGAAGCCAGGTCGAAACGTCTACACCCCATGGCAGTGGCGGCGCTTGCGCTTGCGCTTGCGCTTGCCTCTTCATTTTCTCTCAATTGCGAACGATTCATCGCCGCGGCGCGCTGCCGGCAATGCGTCTCTTTTTGCAGAGCGAGACTCTGGACGTTCAACAAGCCGGCGCGTTGCTCAGGGGCAAATTGTGAGCGCCGGTCCTGATCCACCCATCATCAATCAGCGTACCGTGAAGGTCTCCAACAATGTTGTCGACGCAGGGCCTTTCGAGACAAGGCGTAAGCGCGTTGCGCAATCAGACGGACAGGAGAATTCACCATGGACAGCATCACCGGTACTGTTGTTGCGGCCAGCGGATCCAGCGGGTACGATCAAAATGGTAACGACTTCGATATCCTGCGCGATCTTCTAATCACGGCAGACAAGATATCTGCGGAACCTTTTGGCGGGATCGGATTGGTCGCAGCGCTCGATACGGTTCCGAACCTGACGACCTTCGCGCCCAACGACAATGCCTTCCGCGACCTCGCTTCCTCCATTGCGGCCCTGACAGGAAACAAGACCCCCACCGGCGAAGGGCAAACGATCGGGTTTCTTGCCGACACGTTGACGCTGTTGGGAAAGGGCGATGCATCCGGTCTGCTGACCGATATCCTGACTTATCACGTCGCGCCGGGTGAGTTCAGACTGGCCGACGTCCTAGCGCTCGGCGACGGCGCGGCCGTGCCGACGCTTCAGGGAACGAATCTGCAAACGGATCTGGACACCACGCCGCCCAGCATTATCGATCGGGACGATGGCGTGCGCAATCCGGGCATCATCGCCACAGATATAGAAGCATCGAACGGAGTTATCCATGTGATCGACGGCGTTCTGTTGCCGGTGTCGGTTTCGAGCATACTGTCCAAGCCAGGGACGGATCTCAAGATCGGCGATCAAGGCGCGGATCATTTTTCCACCGGGATGGGCAATGATTTCGTCGACGGCAACGGCGGCCGCGACATCATGTGGCTCGGGTCCGGTAACGACGTCGCGATTGGCGGCGAAGGAAACGACTGGATTTCCGGCGGAAGCGGTGTGGATGTGCTGCTGGGTGAAGCCGGCCGCGACAAGATCTATGGCGGCGCCGGACAGGATACCATCGATGGCGGCGCCGGTCGTGACTGGATCGCCGGCGGATCGGGAGGCGACATATTCGTCTTCAAGCACGGCAGCAATCGCGACGTAATTGTCGACTACCGCGATGGAAAGGACACAGTGGATCTGTCGGGCTATGTCGGCATCGACGGGTTCGATGACCTTACGGTTCGCGACGGCTGGCTTGGCGCCAAGATCGAGCTCGACGACGGTGACAGCATCACACTCGTGGGTGTGCGCAAGAGCCAGATCGACGCTGGTGATTTCCTGTTTGCAGACGCCGCCGTCGCTTGAGGCATTGCGCAATCCTGGTGTGCTGCCCCGCCTTGCGTCATCCCAGCGATGGGATGACGCCCAATGCAAGGCGAAATCGCAAAGGCAATGCATCCCAAGCTCCGCCCCCCCAACCCACTGAAGGCCTGCCGTTTACAGTTATTGCCTGTCTGGTCCGATGACCTGCACCGGCAGCCAATGTGGCTGCGATCCTGTGTTTGCCTGAGGGAAGGAGCCTCCTGCAGCGCTGGCGAGGGAGCAGAGCTCCTAAGCATGGCACTCGCAAATCCTGAAAGCAGATCGGGTGAGGAAGCAGCAGATGCATAATTGTTGCGCTGCAGGAGGCGTACGAGAAGCAATCGTGCAGTTTCATCGCCTCATTTCGAAATTAAGCTTCCAATCTGCCTGTTCTGAGACTAGACTGAAATAAATAGTCGGCACTTGAGCCCCGTTTCGATCGCGTCCACCCACGCGCATCGTCGGGGCTTTTTGTATGGATTTTTGATGAAGCGCATCGTAGACATAGGCGTACTTCTGTCACGCGAAGGCATGTATGCCGCATTGTCACGCGCCAGTCGCGCCGGTGTGTTTCGTGGCGTGGACGAGGTGAATGCCGATCCGAGCCTCGACGTTTCCTTTCGCGTCGTCGAGCGTGACCCGGAAGGCCGACTCGATCGCTATGCGCCGCTTTGCCGCGAAATCCTGCGCGGGTCCGAGGCCCGCCACATCTTCGGCTGCATCACCTCTGCCAGCCGAAAGGAGGTTATTCCCGAGCTCGAGCGCTTCGACGGGGTTCTCTGGTACCCGGTGCCTTATGAGGGATTCGAAGCATCCGAGCGCGTCGCCTACATGCACTCTTGCCCCAGCCAGCACCTGCTGCCGCTTCTCGACTGGGCGCTACCGACGCTGGGCACGCGCACCTATCTCGTCGGCTCCAACTATATCTGGGGCTGGGAAATGGCGCAGATAGCCCGCGAACGGGTCGCGGCGGCCGACGGCCAGGTGCTCGGTGATCGCTACCTTGCGATCGGCGACACCGACCTCGATCACATCATCCAGGACATCCGTGCGCTGAAGCCCGATTTCATCCTGAACTCGCTGATCGGAGAGAGCTCCTACGCGTTCCTGGCACGGCTTTCCGAGCTGAAGCGGGCGCCTGAATTCGCCCATCGCCTGACCGTCCTGTCGTGCAATTTCACCGAATGCGAGATCGGCGCTGCCGGCGACGCGGCCGAGGGGCTGATCTCGGCCGGCCCCTGGTTCGAGCCGGACGGCGGCACCGGCGGGTCGTTTCACGAGATGGCGCGGCAATCCGTGCATGAGCTGGCTTTGCTGCTCCAGGGGCGTCCGGGGGCGGAGGGGCTCTCCCTTGCCGAGGCGCTCAATGCGGCCATGCGCGCCGGCCACACGCCGCGGCTCGACCCTGCCCATCTCCATGCGCGTCAGCCCGCCATCATCGCCCGGCTCGAGAACGGCCGGTTTCACGAGATCAAGCGGTTGCCGGCCCTGCGCGCCGACCCCTATCTCACGCACCGTTCACAAACCTCTCATGGCGGCTCGATGCTGAAGGTGGTTTCATGACGCGCATCAGGACCGAAAACCTTGGTGGCGCGATAGCCTGGATCCTGCATCGACCGCACCCCTCCGTGCAGGGGCTCATCCGCCAGCTCGGCGTGATCGGGCTTCAGGTTCGCGAGGCCTGGCCGGAGCTTTCGGCCGAGGCGATCGGGGCGGACTTCATCTTCTACGACGCAGACATGGGGCACGACGGTCAGTTCCCCTGGGCGCCGGGCCAATCGCCGATGCCGATGATCGCGCTGATCGGGTCGGAGGCGCCCGGCCGGCTGAAGTGGGCGATGGAGATGGGCGCGCACGCACAGATCCTCAAGCCGATGAGCGACAAGGGCGTTTATGCCGCGCTCCTCGTCGCGCGCAGCAATTTCGACCGCGCCAACGCATCCGAGGCGCTGATCGCCGACCTGCAGAACCGGCTGTCGGCCCGGCAGACGATCGTGCGCGCCGTCATGATCTTCGTGATGAAGGGCAAGACGGAAGCCGAAGCCTATGACCTGTTGCGCCAGACCGCCATGGCCTGGCGCGTGACGATCGAAACCGCCGCGGAGCGGCTGGTTGCGAACCATTCGAACGAGAGGGGCACCGACGATGGCAGACGCATCGATCTCGCCTGAACCATTGGTCGCGCCGGAGAACGGGCCGTCCGTGCTGCGCAGGCTTGCGCAGCGCAAGCTCGCCCTGCTGGGATTGCTGATCATCCTCATCTGCGTCGGCGGGGCGGTGTTCGCCAGGTGGATCGCGCCGCTGGATCCCTACGAGCAGTTCTTCGACGGCCTGACGATCGAGGGCGCGCCGCTGCCGCCGAACGCGACGTTCTGGTTCGGCACGGATCTCTTGGGGCGCGATCTCTTCTCGCGCATCCTCTACGGTGCGCAGACCTCGCTGGTGATCGGCCTGGTCGCCAATGGCGCAGCCCTTCTGATCGGCACGATCGTCGGCGTGACCGCGGGCTATTTCCGCGGCGTGGTCGGCGCGGTGCTGATGCGCTTCACCGACCTGATGATGGCATTTCCTGCGCTTCTTCTCGCGATCTGCCTGGCCGCGATCTTTTCGCCGTCGCTGTGGATCGTCGCGATGGTCATCGCCTTCGTCAACTGGGTGCAGACGGCTCGCGTGATCTTCACCCAGACCTCGTCGCTCGCCGAGCGCGACTACATCGCTGCGGAGAAGACGCTCGGCGCCGGCCACGGCCGCATCCTCTTCATGCACATCCTGCCGCATCTGATCCCGACGCTGATCGTCTGGGGCACGCTCGGCATTTCGACGACCGTCCTGCTCGAGGCGACGCTGTCGTTCCTCGGCATCGGCGTTCAGCCGCCGATCCCGTCGTGGGGCAACATCATCTTCGAGAACCAGACCTACTTCCAGTCCGCACCTTGGCTCGTCTTCATTCCGGGCGCAGCGATCCTGCTGCTCGCGCTTGCCTTCAACCTCGTGGGCGACGCACTGCGCGACATTCTCGATCCGACACAACAGGGGCGTGACTGATGGCTGCCTATATCCTTAGACGCCTCGTCCAGTCGGCGCTGATCCTGCTCGGCGTCTCGTTCATCACCTTCGTGCTGCTCTACGTGCTGCCGGCAGACCCGGTGCGGCAGATCGCCGGCCGGTCCGCCACCGCGGCGACGGTCGAGAGCATCCGCCAGCAACTCGGGCTCGACCAGCCGTTCTTCGTCCAGTACGCAAATTACTTGCTCAACCTTGTACAGGGCGATTTCGGCCGCTCCTACCTGCAGAAGACCGAGGTGGCCGAGCTGATCGCTTCCCGTCTGCCGGCAACGCTTCTCCTGCTCGTCGCGGCCATTGGCTGTGAACTGCTGATCGGCCTGCCGCTCGGCATCATCGCCGCGCTCAATCGCGGCAAGGCGATCGACAACAGCCTGATGCTGACGAGCTTCCTGACCGTTTCCGCGCCGCAGTTCGTCGTCGCCTTGCTGCTGCTGTTCGTCTTCGCCGTGAAGCTCGGCTGGTTTCCGATCGGCGGCTACGGCACGTTCGCGCATCTCGTGCTGCCGGCGCTGACGCTCGGCATCCTTGGTTCGGGCTGGTATTCGCGCATCATGCGATCCTCGATGATCGATGTGCTGCGCGCCGACTTCATCCGCACCGCGCGAGCCAAGGGCCTCGGCCGCAGCAAGGTCATTCTCGGCCATGCGCTGCCGAACGCGATCCTGCCCATCATCGCCATGATCGGCATCGACATCGGCCTGTTCATGTCCGGCATCGTCGTTGTCGAGAGCGTGTTCGGCTGGCCCGGCATCGGCCAACTGGCCTGGCAGGCGATCCAGCGCGTCGACATCCCGATCATCATGGGCGTCACGCTCGTGTCCGCCTGCGGCATCGTCATCGGCAACCTCATCGCCGACCTGATCTCGCCGCTCATCGATCCGCGCATCAAGCTGCGCTGAACAATCAACCAACTGGAGGGACTATAAATGAAGAAGTTCTTACTTTCGACCGCGCTGGCAGGCATCCTCGCCATGCCCGCTCTTGCCCCGGCGAAGGCCGAGGAGCCCAAGCACGGCGGCAACATGATCGTCACCTACAAGGACGACGTGGCGACCCTGGATCCGGCGATCGGCTACGACTGGCAGAACTGGTCGATGATCAAGTCGGTCTTCGACGGCCTGATGGACTACGAGCCGGGCACCACGACCCTGCGTCCGGGCCTCGCTGAAAGCTACGCGATTTCCGATGACGGCCTGACCTACACCTTCAAGATGCGCCCGGGTGTCAAGTTCCACAACGGCCGCGAACTGGTTGCCGACGACGTCGTCTATTCGATCAACCGCGTCGTCAACCCGGCGACCCAGTCGCCCGGCCAGGGCTTCTTCGCCATGATCGAGGGCTACGACGCAGCGGCAGAAGGCAAGGCCGACACCGTTTCCGGCGTTTCCGCTCCCGATGCCGGCACCGTCGTCTTCAAGCTGTCGCGTCCGGACGCCACCTTCCTGCACGTGATGGCGCTGAACTTCTCGTTCATCGTCCCGAAGGAAGCCGTCGAGGCGGCCGGCGCCGATTTCGGCAAGAAGCCGGTCGGCACCGGCGCCTTCAAGCTGACCGAATGGACGCTCGGCCAGCGCCTCGTGTTCGAGAAGAACGCCGACTACTGGATTTCGGGCGTGCCTTACCTCGACAGCTTCACGGTCGAGGTCGGCCAGGAGCCGGTCGTTGCCCTGCTGCGCGCGCAGAACGGCGAAGTCGACATTCCGGGCGACGGCATTCCGCCGGCGAAATTCGTCGAAGTCATGAAGGACAAGGCCCAGGCCAGCCTCGTCGTCGAGGGCGGCCAGTTGCATACCGGCTACATCACCATGAACGTCACGCAGGCTCCGTTCGACAAGGTCGAGGTGCGCCGCGCCGTCAACATGGCGATCAACAAGGATCGCATCGTCCAGGTCATCAATGGCCGTGCCGTTCCTGCCAACCAGCCGCTGCCGCCGTCCATGCCGGGCTACACCAAGGGCTATGAAGGCTACAAGTACGATCCGGAAGGCGCCAAGAAGCTGCTCGCCGACGCGGGCTACGCGGACGGCTTCGCGACCGAGCTGTTCGTCATGAACACCGACCCGAACCCGCGCATCGCCCAGGCGATCCAGCAGGACCTCAAGGCGATCGGCATCAACGCTTCGATCAAGTCGCTGGCGCAGGCCAACGTGATCGAGGCCGGCGGCGCCGGCACGGCTCCGATGATCTGGTCGGGCGGCATGGCGTGGATCGCCGACTTCCCGGATCCGGCAAACTTCTACGGCCCGATCCTCGGCTGCGGCGGTGCCGTCGAAGGCGGCTGGAACTGGGCGAAGTACTGCAACGAGGATCTCGACAAGATGGCTGCCGAAGCAGACTCCATCGTCGACCCCGCCAAGGTGGACGAGCGTCTCGCCAAGTGGTCGGAGATCTACATGAAGGTGATGGAAGACGCGCCGTGGGCGCCGGTGTTCAACGAGCAGCGCTTTACCCTGAAGTCCGCCCGCATGGGCGGTGACGACGCGCTCTACGTCGACCCGGTCTCGATCCCGGTCAACTACGACTACGTCTTCATCAAGGAGTAACCTCGGTTATGTGCAAGCACTGCAACCACACGATCCACGCCCATCAGCACCATTTCGGCTGGGACAATTCCTTTGCCCCCGCCCTTAAGGCTGCGCCGGGTGAGACGATCCTGTTTCAGTGCCTCGACAGCTCTGGGGGCCAACTCGGCCCCCAGTCCACCGTCGAGGACGTGAAGGCGCTTGATTTCGCCAAAATCAACCCGGTTTCCGGGCCGATCTACGTCGATGGTGCCAAGCCGGGCGACGTCCTCAAGGTGACGATCGAGAGCTTCACGCCGCAGCTTCGCGACGGCGCGGGCTTCGGCTGGACCGCCAACATCCCGGGCTTCGGCCTGCTCGCCGACCAGTTCACCGAACCGGCCCTCAATGTCTGGAAGTTCGACGCCGCCAGCATGGAACCGGCGCTGTTCGGCAAGAACGGCCGCGTGCCGCTGAAGCCGTTTGCCGGGACCATCGGCAACGCGCTGGCCGAAAACGGCCACCACTCGGTCGTCCCGCCGCGCCGGGTCGGCGGCAATCTCGATATCCGTGACCTTGCGGCCGGCACCACCCTCTATCTGCCGGTCGAGGTCGAGGGCGCGCTGTTCTCCGTCGGCGATACCCACGCCGCTCAGGGCGATGGCGAAGTCTGCGGCACCGCGATCGAGAGCCCGTTCGACGTCGTGCTGACGCTCGACCTCATCAAGGACCAGCCGCTGAAGACGCCGCGCTTCACGACGCCGGGTCCGGTCACGCGGCATCTCGACGCCAAGGGCTACGAGGTCACGACCGGCATCGGTCCGGACCTGTGGGCCGCGGCCAAGGACGCCGTCGCCAACATGGTCGATCTTCTCGCGACGACGCAGAAGATGGATCCGGTCGACGCCTACATGCTCGTTTCGACCTGCGGCGATCTTCGCATTTCCGAGATCGTCGACATGCCGAACGTCGTGGTCAGCTTCTACTTCCCGAGGGCCGTCTTCGAATGACCGCAGCCATGCTTTCTCCCGCAGTCGATGCGGCCGTCGACGTCGTATTGTCAGTGCGCGACCTGCAGGTTTCCGCCCGCTCGGACCAGGGGCTGGTTCCGCTGGTCGAGGGGCTCAGCTTCGATCTTCATCGGGGCGAGACGCTTGCGATCGCGGGGGAAAGCGGCTCGGGCAAGTCGATCACGTCGCTTGCCTGCATGGGGCTTTTGCCCGCGCCCGCGGTCCGGGTGACGGGCGGCTCCATCCGCTTCGGCGAAACGGAACTGACGACCTTGCCCGAGAAGAAGATGCAGGCGATGCGCGGCGCGCGCATCGCCATGATCTTCCAGGAGCCGATGACCGCGCTCAACCCGGTCATGAGCATCGGCCGCCAACTCGTGGAGGCCATTCGCGCCCACGAGCCGCTGTCGGTGTCACAGGCGCGTGCCCGCGCACTCGAGGCGGTGAAGGCCGTGCGCCTGTCGCAGCCGGAAAAGCGGCTCGAACAGTATCCGCACGAGCTTTCGGGCGGCATGCGCCAGCGCGTGATGATCGCCATGGCGATCGCGCTCCGCCCCGCCGTCCTCATCGCCGACGAACCGACGACGGCGCTGGACGTGACGGTACAGCGCGAGGTTCTCGACCTGCTGCGCGACCTGCAGAAAGAACTCGGAACCGCCGTCATTCTGATCACCCATGACATGGGCGTCGTCGCCGAGATGGCCGACCGCGTCATCGTCATGCGCAAGGGCAAGATGGTCGAAGCGGCCCCGACCATCGACCTCTTCGATGCTCCCAAGGAGCAATACACCCGCGACCTGCTCGCAGCGGTGCCGCGCATCGGCACCGGCGCGTTAAGGCCGCAGCATGAGGCACGCGACATCCTCGTGCGCTACGAGGACGTGTCGGTGAACTTCCCCATCCGGCAGGGCCTGCTCGGCCGCGTGGCCGCGCGCGTCCACGCCGTCGAGCACGTGTCGCTGGAAATCTTCCGCGGCGAGACGCTGTCTCTTGTCGGCGAATCGGGCTGCGGCAAGTCGACCATGGCGAAGGCGCTGGTCGGCCTCGTGCCCCATACCGGCCGGATCGAGATCAACGGCCAGGCGCTGAGCGACCTCGATGGCCGGGGCCGCAAGGCGATCCGCCGCGACCTGCAGATCGTCTTCCAGGACCCGATGGCGGCCCTCGATGCGCGGATGACGGTCGGCGAGCTGATCCGCGAACCGCTGGTCATTCACGGCATCGGCACGCCGGAGGAGCAGAAGGCGCGCGTGCGCGAACTGCTGGAGCGCGTGGAGTTGTCGCCGAACGTCTACAACCGCTACCCGCACCAGTTCTCCGGCGGCCAGCGCCAGCGCGTCTGCATTGCGCGTGCGCTGGCGCTGAAACCGAAGCTGATCGTCTGCGACGAGAGCGTGGCTGCGCTCGACGTGTCGATCCAGGCGAAGGTGCTGGACCTGCTGCGCGACCTGCAGAAGGAAAGCGGCGTCACCTACCTGTTCATCAGCCACGACATGGCGGTGGTGGAGAACATCTCCGACCGCGTCGCCGTCATGTATCTCGGCCAGATCGTCGAGATGGGAACGCGCGCGCAACTGTTCGGCAATCCTCAGCATCCCTATACCAGGCGCCTGTTGGAAGCGGTGCCGGTTCCGGACCCGCGCCGCGAACGTCAACCGGGCCTGCGGCTTTCGGGCGAGATCCCGAGCCCCGTCTGGAAGGTCGGCGAGGCCCCGGAAAAGGTGAACCTCGTCGACATCGGCGGCGGCCACCTCGTCGCGAAGCCAATCCTAAATCACGCGTGATTCCACTCCCGACCCGCGAAAGTAGGCGATGACTAGAGCGGAGACTCAACGTAGGATGAAGTCCCGCAAGCCACGTCCCGCCTGTGGTTCGCCTTCGAACCGGCAGATAACATGCATGTGGGCGTGGAAGACGTGCTGCCCACCGACCTCACCCGCGTTCCAGCCCAGAGTGAAGCCAGCGGGCTTGAACTGCCCTAGATGAGCGCGGGCCTCCTCCATCATCTCGCCAAGGTCACCCCATTCCTCAGGCGTCATCTCGAACGGGTTCTCGACATGTCTGCGGGTCACAACTAATGCGCCCGGATAACTGTGGTGCGGCTTGTCCATCAGAAGGGGAGATCGGTTCTCGGCAATCGGCTTCTGGTCCGGTCGCACCACTTGCAGGCGTGTGATTTGGTTGGCATAGCTTGTCCGTGACGTCATATCGCGAGAAATTTAACGGCCATGACCGACCCTGCCAATACATCCTCCACTAGAAGCCAACCGGCTGCCTTTGCGGGCGGCACGATCATCGGCATGCTGGGAGGTCTGATCGGCCTCGGTGGTGCTGAATTCCGGTTGCCGCTGCTGATCGGCCTCTTCCACTTCGCGGCGCTTGAGGCGGTTATCCTGAACAAGGCGATGAGCTTGGTGGTGGTTGCCACGGCCTTGCCGTTCCGGGCTGCTACGGTGCCCTTGAGCGAGGTCGCCTCTCATTGGCCGATCATGGCCAACCTCTTGGCCGGAAGCCTCCTGGGGGCTTGGTTCGGGGCAGGATGGGCCACTCGGCTCAAGTCGGAGACGCTCTATCGGGTCATCGCTACGCTGCTGGTCCTGATCGCCATCGCGTTGGTGTTCGGGCATGGTGCAGCCGCTGGTCAGCCGCTTCTCACTGGGGCGCTGCAGTTCATTGCGGGCGTGATCGCTGGTTTCTGTATCGGCATTGTCGCGTCCCTTCTAGGAGTGGCCGGTGGCGAACTGCTCATTCCCACGCTGGTCCTGTTGTTCGGGGCAGACATCAAGCTCGCTGGCAGCCTCTCGCTGGCGGTCAGCCTCCCGACCATGATCGTGGGTTTTGCCCGCTACAGCCAGGACAGCAGCTTCGCCATCCTCGGTAAGAACCGGATGTTCGTCGCGGTCATGGCCGCAGGCTCAATCCTCGGAACCTTCCTCGGTGGCCAACTCCTCGGCTTGGTACCGAACACGTTCCTGCTGCCGCTGCTCGCGGTCATCCTGCTGATCTCGGCGGTGAAGGTCTGGCGACATAGCTAGGAGCTTCGGGCGTCCGTGCTATCGAGAGACCAGAACTCGCGTCTATTGAGGTACAAGTTCGGGTACGGACTGAGGTACGAACCCTTGGGCAAGGTATTGATTTTATTGCGTGAAAAATAGATGGCTGGGGAACCTGGATTCGAACCAGGACTAACGGAGTCAGAGTCCGTGGGTCTACCGTTAACCTATTCCCCACCAGCCGGCTGCGACCGAGATGGCCTGTGCCTGTGAGGCGGGCTTATAACCAAAAGGCTGGCGGATGCAAATAGGGGTCTCGATTTTTTTTGTGGGTACGCCCGGCGCATCTTTTGAGGACGCCCGCGCGACAGCATCTGCCGAGTTCGCCGGCTCGGCTGCGGTTGCAGGCCGCGTCAAGCATGCTGCCGCACAGAAAAGCAATTGTCCAAAGCGGTCCGCGCTGGTAAGGTCTCGGCAACGAAAATCGAGAGAGCGCCTGCTGCAGCTCTATAGGCTTTGCGCGGCGCGATAGGCAGACACGTGAACGACCCCGACCACGGCCAGAGGCCGTCCGTTTCCGGGGGGCAGGCCACGGGTGGACCGGCAAGACCAAAGCGGTCGCGCCGCCGCAAGGGAAAGCCAAAGCGGGCACAAGGTCCGTCTTCCGGCTCCCTTTCCCCGGGCAACGATTCCAGCCACAGTCTGGAAACCCGCCCCCAAACCGTCGCCAAGGATGGCGAAGCTGTGCGCAAGCGCAAGCGTCGTCGCCGCGGCAAGGGTGGCGGCCAACCCAACCCGGCAACGCCGGCCGGTGCCGGGTCTCCCGCGCCAGCCGTCTCGGAGCGATCCGGGCAGGGGCATTCGGGCCGGCCGCCCCATCACCAGCGCGGCCTGCAGGGCCGGCCGCTGAAGGGTCCGGAACGGCCACCGGAGGCCGTCGGGCCGTCGCTGAAGTCCGTGCCGTCGTCGGTCGCGCCCCAGCCGTTTGCGAAAACAGCCGGCCGTGCCGGCGGCCAGCCATCGGCGGTCAGCGGATCGCGCGGCGAGCAAAACGACACCTCGCTCTACGCCGCGCTCGACCTCGGCACCAACAACTGCCGGCTGCTGGTCGCGCAGCCCACCCGCCCCGGCCAGTTCCGCGTCGTTGACGCCTTCTCGCGGATCGTGCGGCTCGGCGAAGGGCTGGCCGCAAGCGGCCGGCTGTCCGACGAGGCGATGGACCGCTCGGTCGAGGCTTTGAAGATCTGTGCGGCCAAGCTCAAGAGCCGCAACATCCGCCGCAGCCGGCTGATTGCCACCGAGGCCTGCCGGCGGGCGGAGAACGGCGAGGCCTTCCTCGATCGCGTCCGGTCGGAGACCGGCCTGGAGCTCGAAATCATCAACCGGGAGACGGAAGCGCGGCTTGCCGTTTCCGGCTGCTCGTCGCTGGTCGGGCGCGAGGCAAAATCCGTCGTCCTGTTCGACATCGGCGGCGGCTCGTCAGAAATCGCGGTGATCCGCATCGGCGAAAATCGCTCCAGCCGGCTGGCCAACCACATCACCCACTGGACATCGCTTCCGGTCGGCGTCGTGACGCTGTCGGAACGCCATGGCGGCCGCGACGTGACGCCCGAGAGCTTTGCGGCCATGGTCCGTGAAGTGGAGGCCATGCTTGCCGATTTCGACTGCTCGGCGCAGGGCGCCCATGCGGCAACGGAGGACTTCCATCTGATCGGAACGTCAGGAACCGTCACGACGCTCGCCGGAGTGCATCTCGACCTTCCGCGCTACGACCGGCGCCAGGTGGATGGCGTATGGCTGTCGGATGCGGAAGTGACTGCCATGCAGGCCCGCCTGCTGTCGTGGGACTTTTCCGCGCGCGCCGCCAATCCATGCATCGGTCCCGACCGCGCCGATCTTGTTCTGGCCGGCTGCGCCATTCTCGAGGCGATCCGCAACCGCTGGCCCTCGACGCGCATGCGCGTCGCCGATCGCGGCCTGCGCGAGGGGCTTTTGACCGACATGATGGCCGACGACGGCGTCTGGCGACGCGGCCGCCATCGCCGGCAGAACCGCAGCCAATCCGGCAGATCGGAAGGACGAGAAAAATGACCAAGCCTCCTGTCGGCGGCAATCGCTCCGGCCGCAAGCTCGGCCAGAAGGTGAAGAAGGGCAAGCTCAAGGCGTCCTCGCGGCGCTGGATCGAGCGCCACATCAACGACCCCTACGTACAGCGCGCGCGGCTCGAGGGCTATCGCGCGCGCGCCGCATTCAAGCTTCTGGAGATCGACGAGAAACACAAGATCCTCGAGGGTGCCAGGCGCATCATCGACCTGGGGGCGGCGCCGGGAAGCTGGTCGCAGATCGCCGCCAAGGTGACGAATTCGACCGACGCCGATCCCCGCGTCGCGGCAATCGACTTTCTCGAGATGGACCTGCTGCCCGGCGTGAAGATCCTGCAGATGGATTTCCTCGATCCGCAGGCGCCGGAGAAGCTGAAGGAGGCGATCGGCGGCACGCCCGACCTCGTCATCTCCGACATGGCGGCTCCGACCACGGGGCACCGGCAGACCGACCATTTGCGCACCATGCACCTGTGCGAGGTCGCCGCCTACTTCGCCGTCGAGGTGCTGGCGGAGGGCGGCCACTTCCTGGCGAAGACGTTCCAGGGCGGCACCGAGCGCGACCTGCTCAACATGCTCAAGCAGAATTTCAAGCAGGTCATCCATGTCAAGCCGGCGGCCTCGCGCGCCGAATCGGTCGAGATGTTCCTGCTCGCCAAGGGCTTCAAGGGACGCGGCAAGTCTTCCGCCGCGACGGCAGCCGAGGCGGCGGAGGAGGCGTGATGCTTCTCTATGTGACCGTCGGCACGAACGACCTCGAACGGGCCGGAAGATTCTACGACGCGGTGCTGCCGTTGCTCGGGTATCGTCGCCAGAAGCAGGCACAGGGCGAGATCGGCTATGGCGCGGACGACGACGTGCGCTGCCGTTTCTGGGTGGTCGAGCCGTTCAACCGCGAACCGGCGACCTTCGGCAATGGGGTGACGGTCGCCCTCGACGCGCCAAGCCGCGCTGCGGTGGACGAATTCCACGCCGCCGTATTGTCGAACGGCGGAACGGACGAGGGCGCGCCGGGCATTCGGCCGTACCATCAGGATTTCTACGCCGCCTTCGTGCGCGACCTCGACGGCAACAAGCTGTCGATCGTATGCGAGCGTCCCGAGTGACGTCGGCTATTTGATCGCCGCGGACTGTTCCTTCGTGCCGATCCGGTGGCCGGAGACCGAGGCGCCGGCATTGCGTGCCATGGTCAGGAACGGCACGACGGCGATGAGCGTCAGCACCGCGATGATCATGAAGGCGACGTGAAAGTCGCGCAGCTGGAGTTGTGTGCCCGTGAGCATCGACTGGACCTCCAGGATCGTACCGGCGATCGCGACACCGAGCGCCAGGCTCATCTGCTGCAGCACCGCACTCATCGAGGTCGCCTTGCTGGCGTCTTTGTCGGTAATGTCTGCAAACGACAGAGCGTTGACGCTGGTAAAGAAGAACGAGCGCGCGAAGCCGGCCAGAAGCAGGACAAAGGACATCAGTGCCACCGATGTGTCCGGCGTGAAGAGGCTGTTGACGGCGGTGAGGACGGCGCCGGCGATGGTTGCGACGATCAGCGTCGTGCGGAACCCGACAAGCGTCAGGACGCGCTTGGCGATAAACTTCGTCGTGATCGCGCCGACCGCGCCGGTGAAGGTGATGAGGCCGGACTGAAACGGCGAAAAGCCGAAACCGACCTGCAGCATCAGCGGCATCAGGAAGGGGATCGCGCCGACCGAGAGCCGGAACAGCGTTCCGCCGATCGCGGCAGCGCGGAACGAGCCGTCCCGGAAGAGGTTCAAATCCAGAAGCGGCGCCGGGTGGCTTCGGGCATGGCGCACATAGAGCCAGCCGGACAACAGCCCCGCGGTCGTCGCGGCGAGACCGATTTCCGGTGGAAGGGCCGGCAGGCTGATGACCGACAGGCCGAACATCGTGCCGCCCGCGGCGACGGCGCCGAGCAAAAAGCCCTTGATGTCCAGCCCGGCAGGCCGGGCGGATTGGATCTCCGGCAGGTAAATGCCCGACAACACGTATCCGACGATGCCGACCGGCACGTTGATGAGAAAGATCCAGTGCCAGGCGAAATAGGTGGTGATGAAGCCGCCGAGCGGCGGTCCGGCGAGCGGGCCGACGAGGGCGGGAATCGTCAGCATCGCCATGGCCGAGACGAGGTCGCTGCGCGAGGTGCTGCGCACGAGAACGAGACGCGCCACCGGCGTCATCATCGCCCCGCCCATGCCCTGGACGAAGCGCGAGACGACAAAGGAAACCAGGCTGTTCGACACCGCGCAGAGGATGGAACCGAACACGAAGACGAGGATCGCCAGCCGAAAAATGCGCTTGGCGCCGAAGCGATCCGCCATCCAGCCGGAGAGGGGGATGAAGATGGCGAGCGACACCATGTAGGCCGTCAACGCCAGCTTCAGCGTGATCGGCCCGACACCGAGATCATGGGCGATTGCCGGCAGCGAGGTGGCGATGACGGTCGAATCCATCTGCTCCATGAAAAGCGCGACGGCAAGGATGAGGGGGACGAGACGGTTCATGCAATAGGCCGCGGATCGGAACGGGGGAACAGGCGTTCAAAGTGAAAGACATGGTTTCGGTGCGTTGCCGCCCGGCAGTCGTTCGCCTTTTGCGCCTGCTTCCATCCGCTGTCAAACCGGTCACGGGCACTTTGCTATTTCCATTCCGTCACGAACGTGTTACGAGCCCTCGCCAACTTCCAAGACTTATCTTGCAAGCGACCAGGTGGACCGTTCCCAAGCGCTCCCTTGGCCCGCAGCCTATTACACCGAAGGGATTGGCCATGGCACGCATCGTAGAAACCGCAACCGGACTGGAAGCACTCACCTTCGACGACGTGCTGTTGCAGCCGGGTCACTCGGAGGTCATGCCGGGTCAGACGAACATCGCCACCCGCATTGCCAGGGATTTCGACCTCAACCTGCCGATCCTCTCATCGGCGATGGACACGGTCACCGAGGCGCGGCTGGCGATTGCCATGGCCCAGGCCGGCGGCCTCGGCGTGATCCACCGCAATCTCACACCTGCCGAGCAGGCAGAAGAGGTCCGCCAGGTGAAGAAGTTCGAAAGCGGCATGGTGATCAATCCCGTCACGATCGGCCCTGACGCCACGCTCGCCGATGCGTTGGCGCTGATGAAGACGCATGGCATTTCGGGCATTCCGGTGGTCGAGGACGCCACCAAGGGCGTTGCCGGCCGGCTCGTCGGCATCCTGACGAACCGCGACGTCCGTTTCGCGTCGGATCAGAAGCAGAAGATCTATGAGCTGATGACGCGGGAAAACCTCGTCACGGTCAAGGAGAATGTCGAGCAACAGGAAGCCAAGCGCCTCCTCCACAAGCACCGCATCGAAAAGCTTCTTGTCGTCGATGCCGACGGGCGCTGCGTCGGCCTGATCACGGTCAAGGACATGGAGAAGTCGCAGCTGAACCCGAACGCCTCGAAGGACGCGCAGGGCCGGCTTCGCGCTGCCGCGGCGATCTCGGTCGGCGACGACGGCCTCGAACGGGCCGAGCGCCTGATCGATGCCGGCGTCGATCTTTTGGTGGTCGATACGGCGCACGGCCATTCGCAGCGCGTTCTCGACGCCGTGTCGCAGGTGAAGAAGCTCTCCAACTCCGTCCGCATCATGGCCGGCAACGTCGCCACCGTCGACGGCACGAAGGCGCTGATCGACGCAGGCGCGGACGCGGTCAAGGTCGGCATCGGCCCGGGCTCGATCTGCACGACCCGCATTGTCGCCGGCGTCGGCGTTCCGCAACTCGCCGCGATCATGGCGGCGGTCGCAGCCGCGCGTGACGCCGATGTGCCGGTCATCGCCGACGGGGGCATCAAGTTTTCCGGCGACCTTGCCAAGGCGATTGCCGCCGGCGCCTCGGCCTGCATGGTCGGCTCGCTGCTCGCCGGTACGGACGAGAGCCCGGGCGAGGTGTTCCTCTATCAGGGCCGCTCCTTCAAGGCTTATCGCGGCATGGGTTCGGTCGGGGCGATGGCGCGCGGCTCGGCCGACCGCTACTTCCAGGCCGAGGTACGCGACACGCTCAAGCTCGTTCCGGAGGGCGTCGAAGGCCAGGTGCCCTACAAGGGCCCGGTGTCGGGCGTCCTGCACCAGCTCGCCGGTGGCCTGAAGGCGTCGATGGGCTATGTCGGCGGCCGCAACATCAAGGAATTCCAGGAGAAGGCGACGTTCGTACGCATTTCCGGCGCAGGCCTGCGCGAAAGCCACGCGCACGACGTCACCATCACCCGCGAGAGCCCGAACTACCCGGGTGCGATGGGCTGATCCGAACGATCTGGATGAAAACAAAAGGCGGCGGCATCGAAGGTGGCCGCCGCTTTCCTTTGATGCAGTGATAGCGACCGGGGAGAGGGATCCACTTCGCATCGTCATTCACTGAGTGGTCGAGCACGCCCCCGATCAGCAAGCAGTGCGTGCAAGCCCTTTCCTCGCTAATTCCCCGTGGTTATAGAGGCGCTGGCGGCACTTCCGCCGCCTGACTGGGGGAAACGTCATGAAACATACATTGGCACTCGCGTTGCTCGCCTTCGGCCTTTGCGCGCCCGCGGCCGCGCAGACGGTTAGCGCCGGCACCTATACCGTCGAGGGCACCAATCTCGATGGATCGAGCTACGGCGGCACGGCCACCATCACGCTCGAAAGCGACACGACCTGCTCGATCGAGTGGCAGACCGGCGATACGGCATCGCAGGGCGTCTGCATGCTCAACGACAATGCGTTTGCTGCGGCATACGTGCTCGATGATGCGATCGGTCTTGTCGTCTACGAGGTCAAGCCCGGCGGTGTTCTTGAAGGCGTCTGGACGATTACTGGTCAGGACGGGTCGGGAACGGAAGTGCTGACGCTGAAAAAATAGCAGTCTCGAGCAATCCTCTGTGCAAGGCGGGCTGCTGAAACTCCCGCCTTTTCTTTCTCTTCCGACCGTTGATGTCCGATGCCGCATCCTTGCAAGCGACGCAGCACGAATCACGCAACCGTGAGGAGGTGTTGCTCGGACATTGGTCCCGCCTTGGCATATTCTTTCGCGCGAGCGCCCGACGGAGGCGCAAGGGAACGCGGGAGAAGACTTCATGGAACCGACACCGAAGATCACGCAGGCGATGATCGACGCCTATGACGAATACACCCATCTGTCGCTCGACCGCCGTCGCTTCATGGAGCGGCTGACGGCGCTTGCCGGGTCTGCGGCAGGTGCTGCCGCCATCGCGCCATTGCTGGCCGCCAACAGTGCCAGCGCCCAGATTGTGGCGGAAGGCGATGCGCGCCTGATTGCCGAGGAGGTGTCCTTCGCCGCGCGGAAGGGGCAGATGAAGGGCTATATCGCCCGCCCGAAGGATGCACAGGGCCCGCTCGGCGGCGTCATCGTCATCCACGAGAACCGCGGCCTCAACCCGCACATCCGCGACGTGGCGCGCCGCATGGCGCTGGAAGGGTTCGTGGCGCTGGCGCCCGATTTTCTGTCGCCGGACGGCGGCACGCCCGCCGACGAGGACAAGGCCCGCGAAATGATCGGCAAGCTCGACCGTGGCGCGACCGTCGAGAACGCGGTCGCGACCGCCGCCTATCTGTCGGAACTGGATTTGGTGAACGGCCAGGTTGGCGCCGTCGGCTTCTGCTGGGGTGGCGGGCTGGTCAACCAGATTGCGGTCGCCGATCCGAACCTGAAAGCCGCCGTCGCCTACTACGGAGCTCAGCCGCCGGCCGAAGCCGTACCGAAGATCAAGGCCGCGGTGATGCTGCACTATGCCGGCCTCGACGAGCGGATCAATGCGGGCATCGATGCCTACAAGAAGGCGTTGGACGAGAATGGCAAGACCTATGAGCTGTTCGTCTACGAGGGGGTGAACCACGCCTTCAACAACGACACCTCAACCGCCCGCTATGACAAGGCGGCCGCCGAGCTGGCCTGGAAGCGGACGGTCGAGTTCCTCAAGAAGAATTTGTCCTGACGAACAGACAAACCGCGCCTGCCTGCGCGACCGGAGCGTTGTAATCTCCCGCTGTCTCGGCGTCCTGGCAAAGGCCGGGGCGCTTCGCCGGCCTGTCAGGATTTCACCACCCTGGCATCATGTGCCCCGGACGCAGGCGCGACAGCCGCGGGAATTGCTTCACGTCCGCCTCCGGCAGGTCGTCGTTGACGGCGAGCGGGGAGATATTGTCGAGGCAGGCGGTGATGTGGCTGGTGATCGCATTCATCAGCGACGGCGACAGGCCCGGCCGCTTCATGATGCCGATCTGCACAGGCGCCAGCGGCGGGAAGCCATCCGCCTGGGTCAGCACCTTCATGCCCGGTCTCAATGCCGACTCCGGCAGGACCGAAACCGCCATGCCGGCCATCACGGCCGCCGCGACGACGGTGGAGGACCAGCTCGTGAACAGAACCTGATAGTCCCGGCCGACGGAATCGAGCGCGGCACAGGCGACCTGCCGCCACTGGCAGTCGCGCCGGCCGACCGCAAGCGGCACCGGCGCGTTTTCCGGCAGCGGATGATTGGCCGACATGACCCAGCAGAGCGGCTCCGTCCGGACCACGTCGGACTGACGCTGGCGCGGGTTGTGGGTGACGAGCGCGATGTCGAGCTCGCCCTTGCTCATCTTTTCGGCGAGATCGACCGAGGGTTCGCAGACGATATAGAGCTCCACGTTCGGGTGCGTCTTGGCGAACCGCATGATGATCTCGGGCATGTAGCGGTCGGCATAGTCGTCGGGCGTTCCGATCCGAAGCGTGCCTTCCAGGCGATTGTCGTCAAAGGCAGCGATCGCCTCGTTGTTCAGGCGGATCATCCGCCGGGCGAAATTCAAGAGCCGCTCGCCTTCCGCCGTCAGCCGGTTGCCTCGCCCGTCCTTCATGAACAGTTGCTTGCCGATGCGTTCTTCAAGCCGCCGCATCTGCATCGAAACGGCGGACTGGGTCTTGAAGACCCTTTCCGCCGCCCTGGTGAAGGAGCCGGTGTCGGCGATTGCGACGAAAGTCTGGAGCTGATCGATGTCTAGCGGCGCGGACATGGCGACATTCCATAAGAGGGTTTGATTGATACTATTAAAAACATTCGTTGGACTGATCAATGTCTATCTGCGACAAAGAGACACAAAGTGAATTGCCCCGGTGCCGGCTCTTTATTTTGACTTCGGTCCCACGTGCCGGTGGGGTGGGAAGATTACATTGAAGTATTGAGAGAATTTGACCGCCAGTCGTGCCGATTGGCGAAACGAATATGGCTATGCGCGCAGTTTTCCGCCGAGTGAGGCGATGCGCCCTGCCGGAAAGGAGAAATGCCATGCGCATGATTGAAAGCCTAAATGGTCTCGAGGTTGCCGCCTATCGTTCGTCCGCTCCCTCCGTTCTTGCCCGCTTTCGTCGGGCCACGACACGGATCGTGCGCACCTGGCGGAACCGTTCGGCGCTCAATCGGCTGAACGATCTCGACGATCACATGCTGCTCGATATCGGCCTGCGGCGGGAGGATGTGCGCAACGCGCTGATCTCCTCCTATTACTGGGCCGATCCCGACATGCACCTGACGATCACGGCGCGTGACCGCGCCCGCAGACATTTGCGGAGCGGTCGTCCCGACTAGGGCGCCTCCCAGCTTCCCCGCAGGGTGAGAGCCAATAGCCCTGCCGCTTGCCCGGCGCGCGACCCCCCAGGTCCCGCCGGGCTTTTTCTTTGCGAGGTGCTGGGCAAGTCAGTCCGGCTTCTTGTCCGGTTCCGGTGATCTCGTTGACGATGCTTTGCTCATCGTGTCGAAGATGCCTTCAATGCTCTTCTGGTAATCCTTCTGCATCTCGATCCCGGTGTCGAACATGGTCGTCACGAGTTGCGTCAGCGAATCCGCCGGCGTCGCCTTGTCATCGGCGGGCGCTTCGGGTGATTTTCCGCCCATGGCCGTCATCATGTCGGTAAAGGCCTTGGCGAACGGATTGTCGAGGAAGGGATTTTCGGCCGGCTTCTTGTCGGAACCGGTGCCGAAGAAGGCCTGGGTGAAGGGATTGTTGAAGGGGTTGGTCTGAGGCTCCGGCTTCTTTGCCATGCCGGTCGCCTCCATCCACTGCCGCATGGCCGCAGCGAAAGGATTGTCCGTGTCCGGCTGCATGGCCGCGAAGAACGGCGCGAACGACTGCTTGAGCAACCCGCCCATCAGCGTGCTGGCGACCACCGGCAGCATCTGCTTGTAGATCTCCTGGCCAATGCCGGTCATCTGCGCCGCTTGCGCGGCGACTGCGCGCGAAACCTCCTTCGAGCCGAAAAACTGACCGAGGAGATCGTTGCCTTCTTCAATGCCCTTCGGCGTGAACGCCTTCGTCATGTCGTCGAAATACTTGGCATAGTCGCCTGAATAGAGCGCCTTGAGAAACGAACCGAAATCGTAGGGATTGGCGGTGCTGCGCTTCAGCCCTTCCGAGAAGGCCGGCATCAGGGCCGCAATGGCGTCGTTCGCCTGCTTTTGCGCCAGCCCGAACTGTTTCGCCATCACATCCAGCGCGCCGCCGTTCTGTGCCTGCAGCATCAAGTCGTAAAGCGGGATCATCGCCGGTCCTTTCGTCATCGGTGCGGGCATTCCGCATGCGACACGCACCTGCCGGCGCTGGGCGCCGCGGCGGGTGCGGGAGCATGCCTGTCGCACTATAACGGGAATATGCGGGACGAAAACCGCTTTCTTGGGTGTGGGCTTTCGGCGGTCAGTACTGGTAATCAGCAAAGACCGGTTCGACGGACCGGTTCCAGCGGCCGTTGTAGAGCGCCAGCATGTCTTCTGCGAGCGTCGACTTCTTGGCCAGGACCTCGTCCAGCGGCGCAAGGAACACCGATTCGTCCACACCGTCGTCGTTGACCCTGCCGCGTGCGACAAGGCCGGAACGAGCGATCGACAGCACCTCGCGGCCGATGTCCCAGAGCGTCACGCCCCGGTGCCTTGCATCGAGCCCTTGCGCGGGAACTGCATCGCGGAGGGCGGTGACCTCCTCGACCGTCCAGTCGCGCGTCAGGTCCTCGGCGGCCGAAAGGGCGCTGTCGTCGTAGAGCAGCCCCACCCAGAAGGCCGGCAGCGCGCAAATGCGCCGCCAGGGGCCGCCATCGGCGCCGCGCATCTCCAGGAAGCGCTTGAGGCGCACGTCCGGGAACAGCGTGGAGAGATGGTTGGTCCAGTCGCCCATGTTGGGCTCCCAGTCGGCGATCTCGCCCTTGAGTGCCCCGGCCATGAACTGGCGGAAGGTGATGTGCGTGCAGTCGTGATACTTGCCGTCGCGCACGACGAAATACATCGGAACGTCCAGCGCCCATTCGACGTAGCGCTCGAACCCGAAGTCCGGAGCGAAGGCGAAGGGGATCAGGCCGGAACGGTTGTTGTCCGTGTCGCGCCAGATGTCGCCGCGCCAGGAAAGAAGTCCGTTCGGCTTGCCCTCGGTAAAGGGGGAGGAAGCAAAGAAGGCGGTGGCAAGCGATTGCAGCTTCAGCGACACCTGGATCTTGCGACGCATGTCGGCTTCGGAGGAGAAGTCGAGGTTCACCTGGATCGTGCAGGTGCGGTACATCATGTCGAGGCCGTGGGAGCCGACCTTGGGCATGTAGCGCGTCATGATGTCATAGCGCGACTTCGGCATCCGCGGCGTCTCGGCGAGCGACCATTTCGGGCTGCCGCCCATGCCGAGGAAGCGGATGCCGAGCGGCTCGGCCACGTCGCGCAGCGTCGCCAGATGCTGGTTCGACTCCTTGCAGGTCTCGTGGATGGTTTCCAGCGGCGCACCGGAAAGCTCGAACTGGCCGCCGGGTTCCAGCGAGATCGCTCCGGCGCCGGCCGGGCCGGCAAGCCCGATGATGTTGTCGCCGTCCATGATCGGCTCCCAACCCGTCTTGGACTGCATGCCGGCCAAGAGCGCGGAGATGCTGCGCTCGCCGAAATAGGGAACCGGGCCGTTGTCGGCGGTGAAGAAGACAAACTTCTCATGCTCCGTGCCGATGCGAAACGCGTCCTTCGGCTTGCATCCGGAGGCCAGGTATTCGGTCATGTCCGCTGTCGAGCGAACCGGCGTCTGGTCGGTGGTATCACGGGCCATGGGCGTCTTCTTGTCAGGTGGGCGCCGGCCGACTGGCCGGGCAAGTGGAGGGTGCTTGAACCGTATTTAAGTGCGGTGCAAGCGAATTTCTTTCAAGATGCCATCAAAAAAACGGAAAGCTCGTCCTTGGCGCAGGCAATGTCGCTGCCGCGAAACTGGCTATTTCCAGTCGCCAATCGTGGCCTGGATGACGGCCAGGGCCGCGACTGCGGCGGTGTCAGCCCTGAGGATGCGCGGGCCGAGCGGGATCGGCGTCACGAACGGCAGGTTGCGCAAAATGGCCCGCTCGCCGTCGGAGAAGCCGCCTTCCGGGCCGACCAGAAGCGCCAGCTTGCTCTCCCGCACCGCATGGAGCGCGGGCAGGGGGTTCTGGCTGTCATGGCCCTCGTCGCAAAACAGGATGCGTCTATCCTGCGGCCAGTCCTGAAGGAGGTCGTCCAACCGCCGGGAGGCTGCGACCTGCGGGATGGCGAGGATTCCGCACTGTTCGGCGGCCTCGATCACATTCGCCTCGATCCGGTCCAGGCTGGTTATCTTGCCTTGCACGTGCTGCGTCATGACCGGCTGCAGCACGCCCGCGCCCATCTCCACGGCCTTTTGCACGAGATAGTCGAGGCGACCGACCTTTAAAGGCGCGAAGAGATAGTGCAGGTCGCTCGATGCGGGCTGCGGCCGCGTCTGTTCCATGACGGTCAGCAACAGGCGCTTGCGGGTCGGGTAGGAAAGTTGCGCCCGCCACTCGCCGTCGCGGCCGTTGAAGACCAGAACCTCCGTGCCTTCCTCCGCCCGCAGCACGTTGGCAAGGTAGTGGAACTGATCCTTCGCCGCCTCGAACACGGAGCCTTGGGAAAGGCCCGGTTCGACAAAAAGGCGTTGCATGCGGTAGTTGGCGCGCATTGTGATCCCTCTCAGCCGAACAAGGTGTTGAGCAGGCTGAAGAGGATGGCGGCGGCCATCGCGGTCAGCGGCACGGTGATGATCCAGGCCGCGACGATGGTCATGAAATGCGAGCGCCGCACCAGACGCCGCCGCCGGACTTCATCGGGGTTGCGATCCTCCAGTTCCTCAAGATCGACGATGCCGCCGCGCCTGCGGATGTAGTCCAGGCGGCGTTTCGAATTGCGGGTGTACCATTCGCGGAAGAACCCGACACCGAAGACGGAGCCGACGGCGATGTGGGTCGAACTGACCGGCAGGCCGAACGCTGAGGCGACGAGGACCGTCGCCGCCGCCGAAAGTGCCACGCAATAGGACCGCATCGGGTTGAGCTTGGTGATGTCCTTGCCGACGAGCTCGATGAGCTTCGGCCCGAACAGCAGCAGCCCGATCGAGATGCCAAGCGCGCCGATCAGCATCACCCACTGCGGCACGGCGTGACCGAAGCTGCTCTGTGCCGTCTGCGAGGCACGGACGATCGCCGCAAGTGGGCCGACCGCGTTCGCCACGTCGTTCGCGCCATGGGCGAAGGAGAGCAGGGCGGCCGAAATGATCAGCGGAATCCGGAAAAGCTTGCGCAGCGACTGGTTGCGATTCTCCAGGCCGATCGATTGCCGCGCGATGAAGGGGACGCTTGCCGCATAGGTCAAGGCGCCTGCGGCCAATCCGAGCAGGACGCTCGTGCCGAGGCCGACATCGAGCAGATGATTGAGCGGGCTGATCAGCAGATAGGCCGTGAAGCTGCCGCTCATCAGCCCGATCAGCACCGGCACCCAGCGGCGGGCGGCGTCGATCTTGTCGTCGCGATAGACGATCATCTCCTTGATGAAAAACAGCAGCAGGGCCGCGATCACGCCGCCGAGCAGGGGTGAGATGACCCAACTCGCGGCGATGCCTGACATCAGTTTCCAGTCGACCGAATCTGCACCGGCGGCAACAATGCCCGCGCCCATCACGGCGCCGACGATCGCGTGTGTCGTCGAGACCGGCGCGCCAAGCCAGGTGGCGGCGTTGATCCACACCGCGGCGGAAAGCAGCGCGGCGAGCATGGCGCGGACCAGCATCTCCGGAGGCATCGACGACTGCGCGACGATTCTCTCCGAAATGGTCGAGACCACTTCGCCGCCCGCAAGCATGGCGCCAAGCGTCTCGAAGACGGCCGCGATGGCAAGGGCCGCCGCCATCGTCAGGGCGCGCGAGCCGACCGCCGGGCTGACGTTGTTGGTGACGTCGTTAGCGCCGATGTTCATGGCCATGTAGGCGGCGAGGGCGGCGGCGGCGACAATGACTGCGGCGTCTGGTCGGTCGATCACGAAAGCGCCGGCGACGATCATGGCGAGCGCAAGGAAGATCAAGCCGGTGCCGGGTGCGAGCAGGCCTCTCGAAATGAAATGCGTCGCCTCCTCGAGGCGCGTCAGCTTGTCGAGATCCTTGTCAAGAGTAGGCTTTCCCAACCGCGTGGGGGTATTGTCCATCCACATGCTCCAGAAGTCATCGTGGCACTACTGCCTCAGCACATCGAGAGCAATATGGCGTGGTGTTCAGGCCTGCGCATTTTTGTCCGAAACAGGCTGGTGCGGAGCAAGCCCGTTGCGTCCAAAATCCAAAATCAGCTTCTTCAAGCCTGGTTCGGCGACGCGCGCGGCGGCCTCGGAGTAACTGACCCATTCCAGGCGGCGCTCGCCTTTTTCCGGAAAGTTCTTGGAAAGTTCGTCCACTTCCAATGAGTAGACTTGCACCTTGCAACGCACCTTCAGCCCCTGGGAAAGGACCTTGTGATATATGTAGTGACCGATCGGCTCCTTTTGCACCCTGCCCTTGACGCCGGCCTCTTCAAAGGCTTCGCGCTCGGCGACGGCATAGGACGGCCGCCCCTCCATCGGCCAGCCTTTCGGTATGACCCAGCGTCCAGTGTCACGGCTGGTGATGAGAAGCACCTCGATCTCGCCCCGCTTCTTCCTCAATCGGAAGCACAGCGCAGCGTACTGAATCCGGGCCGGTCGCCGGAGCATCAGCCGCACGTCGCTGGCAATTCGGGTCAGGATGGTCAATCTCTTCTTCATTCCTTCTATTCGCTGCTGAGGCTGATTCGTTTTGGACACCTTCGTGGAGTATGGGCGCATTTGTGTGACTGTAAACGGCTGCCTCACCGGTGTTCCCGCCGACCGCCGTCAATAGCGACGAAAAGCACGGGCTAATCGCCCCTGCCGACCGAGCGTTGCTGCATGCGCAGTTGCGAAATGCGCTGCCACTCGCCCGTGCGTTCCGCTTCGCGGATGGCGCCAGCGATATAGTCTATATGGGCCTGTGCGGCCGCCTTTGCCATAACGGGATCGGCGTGAATAATGGCATCGCAGATCGCTTCATGCTGTTCGAGCAGGTCGCCGCGCGCCTTGTCCGAAGCAAACACCAGATGCCGGTTGAAGAAGATTCCCTGCTCGAGCAAGCGGTAACAGGCCCGCAGAGTATGCAGGAGGATGATGTTGTGGGCGGCCTCGCCGATCGCATTGTGCAGGCTCACGTCGGCGGCAAGCTCGTCTTCGAAGCGACCACTTGCGTGGGCCCTCTGCATGTCCTCCAGAATGGTTCTCAGAGCCTGCCTGTCATAGGCCGTTGCCCTCTGAGCGGCGAGTTCGGCGGTCATCCCTTCGAGCGCACGGCGGTATTCGAGAAAATCGATCGTGGCACGCCGGTGACGGGCGATCAGGTCGATCACCGGCCTGGAGAAGATCTGGCCAATGATATCAGCCACATAGGTGCCGCCGCCATGATGGCTGACGAGAAGGCCGCGGGCCTCCAATTCCTTCAGGGCCTCGCGCAGGATCGGCCGCGACACGTCCAGCCGCTTCGAAAGCTCTCGTTCGCCAGGCAACCGGTCGCCGTCGCGCAGGACCCCTTGCAGCAGGAGCAGTTCGATCTGGCGTACGACCTCGTCCGCCGTACGGCCGTGGCTGACGCGGGCGAACAGGTCGAAGGAGGTGTCGGCATGCAGGTTTTCCATGACTGGAGGATAGCAGCCCGCCATGACTGGTCAATAAACTTGTCCACCGGTGCGGGTCGCGAGCGATCGCTCGGCGTGACTGGTCACGCTGTTCTTGCCAGGACAGACGGACACAATGGCCGCAAGAGTCTTGTGGATGGCTTGGATATTCAACACCCTGCGTCAATGCGCCATTCTTCCCGCGCATTTGTCATTTGCTAAACAAGCGAAGGTGGATGCAGCACGAGGGGGACGATGCAGGCATGACCAATGGAAGCTTTGCCTTTCCAACCGCTGCGGCCCGGGCGCAGGCTCTGGGCGAGATACACGCCAGGCCCTACGCGCTGGTGCCGTCGCCGCGCGTCATCTTTCAGCTCGCTTTCCTGACCGAGGGTGGCACGGTCGTCGACCATGCGGTGCTTTCCGACCTCTCCCGTTCGCGCGGGATTTCGCCGCCGGCGCGCGACGCCAGCCACCATGCGATGAGCTGGGGGCATGGGACGCTGCGCTGGGAGCGCCATACCGAGTTCTCCACCTACTTCTGGGACTGCCCGGTACCGGAGAAGTTTGGCGGCGTGGTTCCCGTCCACCCGTTCGGCGACAGTTTTGCGCCGCCGGGTACGCTGATCTCCGGCGTTCGCCTGGAGATCCGCCCGGACACGCCGCAGACGCGCGAAGCAATCGACACTTTCGACCCGACGAGCCTTTGCTACAGCGAGGTCAAGGACGGGCAGGCGGTGATCTTGACCGACTTCCGCCAGAACGGCGACGGGCTGACGCAGATCCTGGTGATCGACCGGGGCATGACGGAAGCCGGGCGCGGCGCGCTGGTGCAGCGCTTGCTCGACATCGAGACCTACCGGACACTGGCGATGATGGGCCTGCCGCTCGCCCAGTCGCTGTCGCCGGAGATCCGCCGCATCGAGGACGGGTTGACGGCCGTGACGCAGCGCATGAAGCAGCATGCGCGCGACGAGGCCGATCAGATGCTGTCCGAGATCACGCGCTTGGCCGCCGAACTCGAGGCCAATGCGGCGCTGAGCCTCTATCGCTTCGGTGCCAGCCGCGCCTATTACGGCATCGTGCAGGAGCGCATCCGGACGCTGGCGGAGACCGCCATTCCCGGCTACGAGACGCTCGGCTTCTTCCTCGAGCGGCGGCTGGCGCCGGCCATGCGCACCTGCCAGTCCGTCGAGGAGCGGCAGGCGAACCTGTCGCGCAAGCTCGCGCGTGCGACGGCGTTGTTGCGCAGCTGGATCGACGTGGAACTGGAGCAGTTGAACACGGGCCTGCTCAACTCGATGGACCGGCGCGCCAAGCTGCAACTCCGCCTTCAGCAAACCGTCGAGGGGTTGTCGGTCGCAGCGATCTCCTACTATGTCGTCGGCCTGTTCGGCTATCTCGCCAAGGCTGCGCACGGTCTCGGACTGCCGGTGAAGCCGGAAACGCTGACGGGGCTCTCCGTACCCATCGTCGTCCTTGGCATGTGGTTGCTGGTCCGGGCGATCCGGCGCAGGCACGCCGAAGAGGACGCGCACTGACGATCAGCCAGGCACCCGGCCATGCTCCCAGTAGGGTGTCGGGCCATAGAGGTCGGCGAGGTAGTCGATGAAGACGCGGACCTTGGCCGGAAGGAACTGGCGGCTGGCGTAGATCGCGGAGAGCACGACGTTGCGCGACCCTTCGTACTGCGGCAGCACCTGCACCAGCCGGCCGTCCCGCAGCTCCGGGCCGATGTCCCAGGTCGAGCGCAGCGCGATGCCCATGCCGGCGGTCACCGCCTCGCGCACGACCTCGCTCGAATTGGTGATCAGCCTTCCCTGCGGCCGATAGGTTACTGCGCCCTCCGGCCCCTCCAGCCGCCAGACGTCCTGGCTGTGCGGCGGCAGGCAGGTGTGCTGCGCCAGATCGGCGATCGTGCGCGGCGCGCCGCGGCGTTCCAGGTAGGCAGGGGAAGCGGTGAGCACGCGCCGCACCGGGGCAAGCCGGCGGGCGACGAGCGAGGAATCCTCCAGTTCGCCGATGCGGATCGCCAGGTCGAACGCTTCGCCGACGATGTCGGAAAAATCGTCCGTCAGCACGAGGTTGACGGTCAGGTCCGGATTGGCCTCCATGAAGGGCATCAGATGCGGCGCGATGTGCATCCGGCCGAAGGAGGTCGGGGCGGAGATCCGCAGCATTCCGCGCATGGCGCCGGCGCGCCCGGATACGAAGGCTTCGGCCTCCTCGATGCCGGCGAGGATGCCGAGAATGCGCTCATGGAAGCCGTGCCCGGCTTCCGTCAGCGAGACCTGCCGGGTCGTGCGCTGCAACAGCCGCGTGCCCAGCCGTTCCTCCAGCCGCTTGATGCGCTTCGAGACGACGGCGGGCGAGAGCCCCAGTGCCCGCCCGGCGGCGGACATGCTGCCGGTGCTCACGACGCGCGAGAATATTTCCAGATCGCCCAAATTCGTCATAAATGAGATCCATTTTCGCCACGGCGGAGATAATCCTTAGCATTTGCCTGGTCCTGGGCACAGTGGTAAAGAAAAAATACCATTTGCAGGATTGGGAGATCTCAGGGATGGAGCAGATCGGCTTTCTGCCGCCGAAGCCGGCCGTGTTGTCACGGCGGCGCGAGATCGTCGGGGATCTTCTGGATCTGTTGCCGGAGGGATGCCTGGTGCATGAGCCGCGTGCGCTGGTGCCGTTCGAGACCGACGCCTTCGTTTCCTACCGGCGCGTGCCGCTGGCAGTGGCTCTGCCGGAGACGACCGCCCAGGTCGCAGCCGTGCTGAAATACTGCCATCGCTACGGCATTCCCGTCGTGCCGCGCGGAGCGGGGACATCCTTGTCTGGCGGCGCGATCCCGCAGGAAGACGCCGTCGTTCTGGGGCTGTCCAAGATGGCGCGCATCCTCGAGGTCGACTACGCCAACCGCACGGCCATTGTCCAGGCCGGGGTGACCAACCTTGCCATTTCCGAGGCGGTCTCCGCTGACGGTTATTTCTACGCCCCGGACCCAAGCTCGCAACTCGCCTGCACGATCGGCGGCAACATCGGCATGAACTCCGGCGGCGCCCACTGTCTGAAGTACGGCGTGACCACCAACAACCTGCTCGGCGTGAAGATGGTGCTGGTGGACGGCACGGTGATCGAGCTTGGCGGCAAGGCGCTGGATGCGCCGGGTCTTGACCTGCTCGGTCTCGTCTGCGGTTCCGAAGGCCAGCTCGGCGTCGTCACCGAGGCGACCGTGCGGCTGATTGCCAAGCCCGAGGGCGCCCGGCCGGTGCTGTTCGGCTTCGACAGCTCCGAGGCGGCCGGCGCTTGTGTCGCCGACATCATCGGCGCGGGCATCATCCCGGTCGCGATCGAATTCATGGACAAGCCGGCGATCGAGATCTGCGAGGCCTTTGCCCAGGCCGGGTATCCGATGGACGTCGAGGCGCTGCTGATCGTCGAGGTCGAGGGCTCCGAGGCCGAGATGGATGGCATGCTGGAGAACATCATCGCGATCGCCCGCCGCCACGGCGTCAAGGTCGTCAAGGAGAGCCAGTCGGCCACGCAGGCCGCGCTGATCTGGAAAGGCCGCAAGTCCGCCTTCGGCGCAACAGGGCGGATCGCCGACTACATCTGCATGGACGGCACCGTGCCGCTCAGCCAGCTCTCGAACGTTTTGCGCGGCACCGCCGAGATCGTCGCCCGCCACGGCCTGCGCGTCGCCAACGTCTTCCACGCCGGCGACGGCAACATGCATCCGCTCATCCTTTTCAACGCCAACGACCCCGAGGATGCCGCGCGCGCGGAAGCAGCCGGCAACGACATCCTCAAGCTCTGCGTCGACGCCGGCGGCTGCCTCACCGGCGAGCATGGTGTCGGCATCGAGAAGCGCGACCTGATGCGCCACCAATTCACCGAGGCCGACCTGATCCAGCAGATGGGCGTGCGCGCGGCCTTCGATCCGCAATGGATCCTCAATCCCTCGAAAGTCTTCCCGCTGGAGGGGCGTCCGGACGCATGACCATGATCCATGATCCCTTGTCCGAGGAGGCCGCCTCCCGGATCGTCCGCGCCGCTGCCGCCTCATCCGCACCGCTCGAAATCCGCGGCGGCGGAACGCGCACGCTTCCGCTCGGCCAGGCGAGCCGGGACGTGCTGTCGTCGGCCGGCCTGTCCGGCATCGTCGCGTACAATCCGGCCGAGATGACGATGACCGCGAAGTCCGGCACGCCGCTGGACGAGGTCGCCGCGGCCCTTGCCGAAAGACGGCAGATGCTGGCCTTCGAGCCCCTCGACCTGCGTCCGGTGCTTGGCACGGGCGGAATTCCGACCATCGGTGGGGTCTTTGCGACCAATGCCTCCGGCCCCCGCCGCTTCGTCGCCGGTGCGGCGCGCGACAGCCTTCTCGGCGTCCGCTTCGTCAACGGCACCGGCGAGATCGTCAAGGCCGGCGGACGGGTGATGAAAAACGTTACCGGGCTGGACCTGACCAAGTTGCTGGCTGGCTCGCGCGGCACGCTCGCCTTCCTGACGGAGGTGACGTTCCGGCTGCTGCCCGTTGCGGAAACGGCGGCCACCATCGTCATCTCCGGCCTGAACGATGCGGAAGCCGCAGCGGCGATGGCGACGGCGATGTCGATGTCGGTGGAGGTGTCCGGCGCGGCGCACCTTCCTGAAAGCGTCTGCGGACGGTTCGTCGGCGGCCGTCTGCCCGAGGGAGCGGCGACGGTGCTGCGGATCGAGGGCCTTGCCGCCTCGGTCGCGGTGCGCGCCGAGAAGCTGAAGACGGCGTTGGCATCGTTCGGCGCGATCTCGTCCCTGAATGCCGAAGACACGGGGCTGCTCTGGCGCGAGGTTCGCGACGTCCACCCCTATGCCGACGGCACGGCCCGCCCGGTGTGGCGCGTCTCCGTCGCGCCGACGGCAGGCCACCAGCTCGTCGCAGCCCTCCGTCTGGAAACGGGCGTCGACGCCTATTTCGACTGGCAGGGCGGCTTGGCGTGGTTGCGCATGGAGGCAGATCCGGAAGCCGAACTGGTGCGCCGCTACATCAAGGCGCTCGGGGGTGGGCATGCCACGCTGATGCGGGCGGCGCCGGCGGTGCTGGCCGCGACGCCAGTCTTCCAGCCGCAGGCCGAGGCGATCGAGCTTTTGAGCGCGAGGATCAAGGAAAAGTTCGATCCGGCGGGGACCTTCCTGGGCGTATCGGTGGGCGAGGCGTAGACGATGCAGACCAATTTCACCGCCGAACAGCTTGCCGACCCGCACGTCGCAACCTCCGAGCAGATCCTGCGCAAGTGCGTGCATTGCGGCTTCTGCACCGCCACCTGTCCCACCTATGTGACGCTCGGCAACGAGCTCGACAGCCCGCGCGGCCGCATCTACCTGATCAAGGACATGCTGGAGAACGGCCGGCCGGCCGACGAGCAGGTGGTGACCCACATCGACCGCTGCCTGTCGTGCCTTTCCTGCATGACCACCTGTCCCTCCGGCGTCGACTACATGCATCTGGTCGACCACGCCCGCATGCACATCGAAAACACCTATCGCCGCCCGTTCTGGGATCGGGTCACCCGCAACCTGCTCGCGGCCGTACTGCCCTATCCGCGGCGCTTCCGGCTGGCCCTGCACGCTGCCGCGCTCGGTAGGCCCTTCGCTGGCTTGTTGAAGCGGGTAAAGGGGATGGAACCCTTCGGCGCCATGCTGGATCTGGCGCCGCGGCATGTGCCGAAGCGGTCGTCAAGTGCGCGGCCGGGTACACACCCGGCGGCGGGAACGAAACGCGGCCGGGTCGCGATCCTGTCCGGCTGCGCGCAGCCGGTTCTGAAGCCGGAGATCAACGAGGCGACGATCCGGCTTCTGACCCGCCTCGGCGTCGAGGTCGTGGCGCCGGCCGGCGAGGTCTGCTGCGGTTCTCTCGTGCACCACATGGGCCGCGAGGAGCAGGCGCTCGAGGCAGCGCGCCGCAACGTCGACGTTTGGCTGCGCGAGATGGAAAACGGCGGCCTTGACGCGATCATCGTCACCGCGTCCGGCTGCGGCACGACGATCAAGGACTACGGCTTCATGCTGAGGCTCGATCCGGCCTATGCTGAAAAAGCCGCGAAGGTGTCCGCACTCGCCAGGGACGTGACGGAATATCTCGCCACGCTCGACCTGCCGCCGCAGGAAACGAAGCGTCTCACCGTCGCCTACCACTCCGCCTGTTCGATGCAACACGGCCAGAAGATCACGACGCTGCCGAAAACGCTCCTGAAAAACGCCGGCTTCACCGTGCGCGATCCGGCCGAAGGGCACCTGTGCTGCGGCTCCGCCGGCACTTACAACATCCTGCAGCCGGAAATCTCCGCCAAGCTGAAGGCGCGCAAGGTGAAGAACCTGGAGGCGACGAGGCCGGACGTGATCGCCACCGGCAACATCGGCTGCATCACCCAGATCGCCACCGGCACCGAGGTGCCGATCCTGCACACGGTCGAGCTGCTGGATTGGGCCTATGGCGGCGAGAAGCCGGCGGGGCTGGCCTAGGCGGTCGGAGGTGTGTCTCGGTTCCGCACGCCTGCGTGGGGAGCGAAGACATTCATCTTCCCGCGGCATTTGTTGGAGTTTCTCATGCGTTTACGCAGTCTTGTTTTTCTCGTGAGCCTGACTTCGCTGGCTTCGACGGCCACCGCCCATGCGACCGGCGGCTTTGGCTGCACGATTGACGACGACAATCTGAAGCTCGAGATCGAAAGCGCATTCGGCCACGGCAACGGCGCTCCCCTCCTGAATTTCCGCGGCCAGTTCACCCTCCCGCCGGCGATCGCGCCGAAGGGGCTGGAACGGGTGACGCTGGACCGCGCCAACCTTCCGCAGAACTGGCTCCATCAGGACGAACTGCGCCTGCTGATCTACGTCGAGACTGTTGGCGATCTGCCGTTTGCCTCTACAGAAATCGTGATCATGACGAAGGCGGGTGATGACGACATCGCCTACGATGGCGAATACGAAATGCGACTGTTCACTGCTGCAGGCGAGGGGGAGGCGACCCAGAGACGGGGCAAGGTCAGTTGTTCGGTCGGTTGAGGCCGGACCATTCGCTCGTAAATGTTTGCAGCGCGCAGCCGCAGGCCGCGCGCTGCAAACTGGCAGGGTTTGCCCGCCTCAACCGCCGAAGCTGCCGAAGATCGTGCGCAGCACGTCGACGCCGCGGTCGTCGTAGCTGACCTTGCCCTGCTTGTTGCCGGGGCCGACGACGACCACCTTTGCGCCTAGGTCGGCGCGCTCGTAAAGGTGCTCGACGTCCTTGTTCATCATGCGGATGCAGCCGGACGACATGTTGAGGCCGATCGACCAGGGCTCGTTGGTGCCGTGGATGCGGAACGCCGTGTCATGGCCGGCCTTGCTGTAGAGATAGAGCGCGCGGGCGCCGAGCGGGTTGTTGATGCCGCCTTCCATGTAGGCGGGCAGGATCCGGCCCTTCTTGCGCTCGCGCGCGATCATTTCCGGCGGCGGCGTCCAGCCCGGCCACTCGGCCTTGCGGCCGACCTTGACGACGCCCGACCAGCCGAAACCCTCGCGGCCGACGCCGATGCCGTAACGGATCGCCCGATTCTTGCTTTCGACGAGATAGAGAAACTTGTTGTTGGTATCGACGATGATCGTGCCCGGCCGCTCGTCCGTCACCAGCCGCACCATGCGCCGATGGTACTTTGGCGCGACAGGCTTTTGCTGCGCCACCTGAAGGATGTCGGTGGACGCCACATTAGGCAGTCCGGCCGATCCAGCGGTGAAAGCGTTCGCGGATGCCACCGGCAACACGGATGCGAGCGCGACCCCCGCTGCCAGCAGCATGTGCACCAGTTTCGTCATTTCATCGTCCTCTCGATCCCGAAGTCGCGCGGAGGCTAGCGAAGTTTTGCTGCTTTTCAAGCGGAGCAGCCGCGGACCGAGGTATTGTTGAGGCAGTATAGCACCAGTAATGCGTTGGGTGTTGCCCATGGCACACAGCACAAGGGCGGCACGATTGCCGCCCTTGTCGATAGTTCATCCGTCGATACTGGCTAGTCGGCGAACCGCCGCCTTCGACACCCCGCTCAGATCACGATGACCTTGGTGCCGACATTGACGCGTTCGTAGAGATCGACCACGTCCTCGTTGCGCATGCGGATGCAGCCGGAGGAAACCCCGTAGCCGATCGTCCAGGGGGCATTGGTTCCGTGGATCCGGTACAGCGTCGAGCCGAGATACATGGCGCGCGAACCGAGCGGGTTGGCGGGACCACCTTCCATGAACTCGGGCAGGTATCGACCCTTGGCGGCCTCGCGCGCGATCATTTCCTTCGGCGGCGTCCAGCTCGGCCATTCCTTCTTGGCGGTAACCTTATGAGTGCCGGCCCATTCGAAGCCGGGCTTGCCGACGCCGACGCCGTACCGCCGCGCCTTGCCGCCGTCGAGAACCAAGTAGAGGAAGCGATTGTTGGTGTCGATGACGATCGTACCGGGTTTGTGGGCGCTTTCGTAGTCGACGATTTGCGGCAGGTACATTGGATCGATCTGGGGCCTGGCCGGTTGCGCGCCGTTCACGGCGGCAAGCTGCACGCCGGCGGTGTTCGGATGCACGAACCGCTTTTGCCGTGCCGTCTGGCGAGTGTCGGGCCTGCGCGTCGAGACGGCCGGCCGGACGCCCTGGCCGCTCAGTTGCATGACCCAGGGCGCGGTGAGGTCAGGGCTGACGACCACCGGTGGCCGACTGGCGTAGCGGTCGCTCGCCTCAGCCACCGGAATGGCGCAAAGAAGGCTGGCGGAAAGCAGAAGGGATTTTCTCAGCATGGGGCGTACTCTCAACCTTTCGCCGGACATGATGGTCCGTCACCCGGATGGGCGGCGGAATGTCGAACGCAAATGCGCGCCATCTTGGCGCATCGTCCGCGATGCTCGCACCTGGCCGGAAGCGAAAGGTAAATTCCCGTTCATTAAATGGCACTGGAACCATGAAAGCTTCGGGTAGGGTTATTGTCGCCTTTCCGAATCTGGTTGATGAATGGTAAAGGGGAACAAAGAGGAAACACGGAGAGCGAAATGACAGAGAAAGGCATTGTCACGGGCGAGGATGGTCGGCAGCGTTGCGCCTGGCACGGCAACCTGGAGGATTACCGCCGGTATCACGATGCGGAATGGGGGCGTCCAGTCACCGATGACGTTCGCCTGTTCGAGAAGATCTGTCTTGAGGGTTTTCAGTCCGGCCTGTCCTGGCTGACGATCCTGCGCAAGCGCGAGAACTTCCGTGCCGCCTTCGCCGGCTTCGACTTCGACCGGGTGGCCGCCTTCGGTGACGACGACATCGCCCGCTGCCTTGCCGATCCCGGCATCGTGCGCCATCGCGGCAAGATCGTCTCCACCATCAACAATGCCCGCCGGGCGCAGGACATGCGTGCCGAATTCGGTTCGCTGGCGAGCTATTTCTGGAGCCACGAGCCGCCGGCCGGGGAACGGCCGGCCGTCATGGACTATGAGACGCTGATCGCCAATCCGAGCACGCCGACCTCCGTGCGGATCTCCAAGGACCTGAAGAAGCGCGGCTGGACCTTCGTCGGGCCGACCACCGTCTATGCCTTCATGCAGGCGATGGGGCTGGTCAACGATCACCTCTCGGGGTGCTACTGCCAACCGGAGGTCGAACGCCTCCGCCAGGCAATGGACAGACCGGCCAGGATCGCGTCCGTGCGCTAAGAAGCCGTGCCGTCGACGGCAGTTGCGGTTTTAATTTCTGTGGGACGAACGTCGTCGTTTCAACCGGGTTTGTCGGATCGCGTGTATTTTGCGGCGAATCATGTATCGTTCCGGTTGCGGAGCGCTCAGATCAACCGGGAAGTTTTTGCGTTTCCAGCCCGGGTGCACCGTTCAGTGCTGAATGATTTGGCCAGCGGGGACGTCATGGCGCAAGACGGAAACAGACTTGAGGTTTGGGCCTGCAACAAGGCTCAGGAAATCGTTCTGCGCGAGGGGTTCGACCTCATCCGCTCGGCACGAACCGGCAGCAGCATTGAAATTCGACAGCACAGCCTGACCCTGGCCAAGGCAATCGCGGCTTCGCTGCTCGAGGCATCGGCTGCGACCGATAAGCAGTTTACCTCTGCGGGGGAATGACCAGCCGGCCTGCGATCGAGCCCGGCTGCAGCTGCGCCGGGCCCGTCGCCCTTGCTGTTACTTGGCGTTCTTTTCCAGCCAGGCCTTCATCATCTCGATTTCGCCTTCCTGGGCCTTGATCACGTCTTCGGCCAATTTGCGCATGGCCGGGTCCTTGCCGTATTCGAGCTCGATCCTCGCCATGTCGATTGCGCCTTGGTGATGGGCGATCATGCCGCGGGCGAAGTCGACGTCGGCATTGCCGCTGAACTCGATGTCCATTCCGGCATGCATCCTGGCGTTGGCCTCGGCGAAGGCCTTGCTGGAGGGTCCGTTGTCCCCCTTCGGCTCGGCCACCTGCATGGTGCTGCCGTTCGACATCTGATGGCTGGAGTGGTCCTGCGCAAAGGCGGGGAGCGCGAAAGAGAGCGCCAGGGCTAGGCCCGGTGCGACGTATCTGATGGTCATTGGAGTGTCCTATCTGAATGGGATGTCTGCGGGGCAGCGCCCCGTGTGGCAAGGTTCGTCAGAAGGCGGGGCTTCGGGGTGGTGGTTCCAGCGGCAGGACATATCCGCCGGTCAATGTGTCGCTGATCGCGACGGGGCGGGTTGGGCGAACCAGCGGCGGTGCGATCCGCGCCGCCTCGGCCACAACGGCAAAACAGGCCGAGCACAGCAGCGGGTGCACCGCCTTGTGCTTCTGGTCGCCGTGATGGGCGTGCTCGTTGTCGGCCCTATAATCGGCGTGTTCGCTTGCCACCGCGGCCGCGTGCAGCGACGCTGCCATAGCGGGCGTCCAGCCGGCCAGGAGGGCGGCGACAAAGGCCAGGATCACGAACAATCTTCTCACGTCGCTGATGTAGGACGGCAATCTGGAGGTGAAAAGTCCCCGACCGGCTTTTTTCGGCGGGTTCCGAGTGTGATCGCCGGCACTCTCATCCCGCGGATCGCGGCTCCGGCATCTGCGGTCGCCCTTGCCGCACCCGGCCCAATCCGCTAGGGAAGCCTCCAAAAGCGATATCAGCATTTTTGGGCGCCCCGATGAGCGAAAAGCAGAAGAAACCGCAGAAACTGAAGGCCCGCCTGCCGCGCGGCTTCGTCGACCGTTCCGCCGCCGATATTCGCGCCGTCGACGAGATGACGGCAAAAATCCGCGAGGTCTACGAACGCTATGGTTTCGACCCGGTCGAGACGCCTTTGTTCGAATATACCGATGCGCTCGGCAAGTTTTTGCCCGACAGCGACCGCCCGAACGAGGGCGTGTTCTCGCTGCAGGACGACGACGACCAGTGGATGTCGCTTCGCTACGACCTGACGGCGCCGCTCGCCCGCCATGTGGCCGAGAATTTCAACGAGATCCAGCTGCCCTACCGCACCTATCGCGCCGGCTATGTCTTCCGCAACGAGAAGCCGGGACCGGGGCGTTTCCGGCAGTTCATGCAGTTCGATGCCGACACCGTCGGCGCCGCCGGCGTCCAGGCGGACGCCGAGATGTGCATGATGATGGCCGACACGATGGAGGCGCTCGGCATCAGGCGCGGCGACTACGTCATCCGCGTCAACAACCGCAAGGTCCTCGACGGGGTGATGGAAGCGATCGGCCTCGGCGGCGACGACAAGGCCAATGCCCGCCTGACCGTGCTGCGCGCCATCGACAAGCTGGACAAGTTTGGCCCCGAGGGCGTGCGCCTGCTGCTCGGCGAAGGCCGCAAGGACGAGAGCGGCGATTTTACCAAGGGTGCCGGGCTCGGCGCCGAGCAGATCGAGAAGGTACTCTTCTTTGTCGGTATCAAGGACTACCTCGAGAGCGCGGACCACCTGGCTGAACTTGTCGCCGGAACCGCCAAGGGACCGGAAGGCGTGGATGAACTCAACCAGATCGCCCATCTGGTGACGTCCGCCGGTTACGAGTCTGACCGCATCAAGATCGACCCTTCGGTCGTCCGTGGTCTCGAATATTACACCGGCCCGGTCTTCGAGGCGGAGCTGCAGTTCGCGGTCACCAACGAGAAGGGCGAGAAGGTCGTGTTCGGCTCCGTCGGCGGCGGCGGCCGCTATGACGGGCTCGTCTCGCGGTTCATGGGCCAGCCGGTGCCGGCGACGGGTTTCTCGATCGGCGTTTCGCGCCTGATGACGGCGCTGAAAAACCTCGGCAAGCTCGGGCAGGACGAGGTGGTGGCACCGGTGCTCGTCACCGTCATGGACGGCGACGCCGAGAGCATGGGCCGCTATCAGCGCTTCACCCAGGCTTTGCGGGCTGCCGGCATCCGCGCCGAGATGTACCAGGGCAACTGGAAGAAGTTCGGCAACCAGCTGAAATACGCCGACCGCCGCGGCTGCCCGATCGCCATCATCCAGGGTGGCGACGAGCGCGCGCTCGGCGTCGTGCAGATCAAGGACCTGATCGAGGGCAAGCGGCTTGCCGGCGACATCGAGGACAACGTCACCTGGCGCGAGGCGCGCGTGGCGCAGGTGGTGGTTTCGGAAGAAGACATGATCCAGCGCGTGCGCGAGATCTTGGCCCACCAGGCCGACGATCGTAGCCGGGCGGGCAGGGGCTGAGGGAAGGCGTTTAATGCCGCTGATCAATCTCCCGACCTTCGCCCCCGACCTGCTCGCCGATTTCGCCAGCCTGGGCACGGAGCGTGTCGACACGCCGGTGATCCAGCCGGCCGAACCGTTTCTCGACATGGCCGGCGAGGATCTGCGCCGGCGCATCTTCATGACCGAGAGCGAGACCGGGCAGAGCCTGTGCCTGCGGCCGGAATTCACGATTCCTGTCTGTCTGCGCCATATCGAGACCGCGACCGGGACGCCCCGGCGCTACGCCTATCTCGGCGAGGTGTTCCGCCAGCGGCGCGAGGGCGCGAACGAGTTCTATCAGGCCGGCATCGAGGATCTGGGCGAAGGCGACGTTGCCCGCGCCGATGCGCGCGCCGTCCATGATGCGCTGTTCGTGCTCGGCAACCGGCTGCCTGGGCGCACGTTCCGCGTCGTGCTTGGGGACCAGAGCGTCTTCGAGGCGGTCGTGGCCGCCTGCGGGCTGCCTTCGGGCTGGCAGAAGCGCCTGATCCATGCTTTCGGCAATCAGGATCGGCTGCGCAAGCTCCTGTCGGAGCTGTCGGAGCCCGTCACGAAGGGGGTGTTCGGTCCGGAGGTCGAACGCCTGGCGGGCCTTGGCCTCATCGAGGACGAGGCGGCGCTTGCCCGCCACATCGACGAGACGATGCAGGCGACGGGCTACTCGACCAACGCCAGCCGCAGCCCGGTCGATATTGCCCGGCGTCTTCGCGAGAAGATGACGCTGGCGAGCACCCGCCTGGACGCCGGCACGCTGGACACCCTTCGTGCCTTTCTTGCCATCGAAGCACCCTTTGCGGATGCACCCAAGGTCCTGTTCGATTTTGCCCGCACGGCTGGCCTTGCCATCGACGAGGCGCTGCCGCGGTTTGAGGCCCGGGCGAAGGCGCTGGCCGACGCGGGCGTCGATCCGGCGTCGATCACCTACCGCAGCGCGTTCGGCCGGCCGCTCGACTATTACACCGGCCTCGTCTTCGAGATCACCGCCAACGGCAATCCGGCGGTGCTGGCCGGCGGGGGGCGTTTCGACCGGCTAATGACGCTGCTCGGAGCGACGACGCGCATCCCGGCCGTGGGCTTTTCGCTTTGGCTCGACCGTATCGAACAGGCGATTTCGGAAGGTGCCTCCGCATGACCATCACCATCGCGCTTCCTTCCAAGGGCCGCATGAAGGAGGACGCCTCGGAGATCTTTTCCAGGGCGGGCTTCACGATCACCTCTGTCGGCAACGACCGCTCGTATCGCGGACGCGTTGAAGGCCGCGACGACATCGAGATCGCCTTCCTCTCAGCGTCGGAAATCTCCCGCGAGATCGGCAACGGTTCGATCGATTTCGGTGTCACCGGCGAGGATCTGGTGCGCGAGGGCCTGGCTGAGGCCGACGCCCGCGTCGAGTTCTGTGCCCGCCTCGGCTTCGGCCACGCCGACGTCGTCGTCGCGGTGCCGGAAATCTGGCTCGACGTCGACACCATGGCCGATCTCGGCGACGTGGCCGCTGATTTCCGCGCCCGCCATGGCCGCCGCCTGACAATCGCGACCAAATACTGGCGGCTGACGCAGCAGTTCTTTTCCGGCAACCATGGCATCCAGCTCTATCGCATCGTCGAGAGCCTCGGCGCCACCGAAGGTGCGCCGGCCTCGGGCTCGGCCGACATCATCGTCGACATCACCTCGACCGGCTCGACGCTTCATGCCAACCACTTGAAGATACTGTCCGATGGCGTGATCTTGAAATCCGAGGCCTGCCTCGTGCGCGCCCGCAAGCCGGAGCATGCGGCAAATCCGGTGGTGGCGGAGATCATCCAGGCGGTCCGCAAGGTTCTTTGATAGGGGGACTGGCCCGGGCAGAAGCCGCAACCTATGTAGGGGGCTCCGATCAAAAAAGGAGTTGTCCGTTGGCTGACCTTTCCACCTTCCCGATCACCAACAAGTGGCCCGCAAAGAACCCCGATATCATCCAGCTCTATTCGCTGCCGACTCCGAATGGCGTGAAGATCTCCATTGCGCTGGAAGAACTCGGCCTGCCTTACGAGACTCACCGCGTCGATTTCGGGGCCAACGAACAGAAGTCTCCGGAGTTCGAGTCCCTCAATCCGAACGGCCGCATCCCGGCGCTGATCGATCCGAACGGTCCCGATGGCAAGCCGATCGGTCTGTTCGAGTCCGGTGCGATCCTCTACTATCTCGCCGAGAAGACGGGCAAGCTGATCCCCGGCGATGCCGCGGGCCGCTACGAGACGCTGTGCTGGGTGATGTTCCAGATGGGCGGCGTCGGGCCGATGTTCGGCCAGTTCGGCCATTTCTACAAATATGCCGCCGAGAAGGTCGCCAACAATTCCTATCCGATGGAGCGCTATCGCGACGAGGCCAAGCGGCTGCTCGGCGTGATGGAGGGCCGGTTGAAGAACCGGCAGTGGATCATGGGCGACACCTACACGATCGCCGACATCGCGCTGTTCCCGTGGGTGCGCGGTGTGGATGTGTTCTACGGCGGCCGAGACGTCATCGGCTTCGACGATTTCCCAGCCGTGATGGACTGGCTGGAGCGCTGCCTCGCCCGTCCGGCCTCAAGCAGGGGTATCGACGTCCCCGCCAAGGAGTGACGCGCCGCGCGATCGCGCGGCGCGGCGGCGCGTTGACGCCGCCGGTCGCCGCGCGCTACCTCTGACGAAACGCAGCAACGCAGGAACAGCATCGTGACCGGAAGATTGGTAGTCGTCGGCGGCGGCCAGGCCGCGTTTGCGCTGGTTGCAAAACTGCGGGCGCTGAAGGACATGCGCCCGATCACGATCGTCAGCGCCGAAGCGAGCCTGCCCTACCAGCGCCCGCCGCTTTCGAAGAAATACCTCCTCGGCGAGGCCGATCTCAGCCGGCTGCAGTTCCGCCCCGAAAGCTGGTATCCGGAAAACCACGTCGAGCTCAGGCTTTCGACGGAGGTGACCTCGATCGACCGGACGGCCAAGACCGTCACGCTGTCCGACGGATCCACGATCGACTATGAGCACCTGGCGCTTGCGACGGGTGCGAGGCCCCGCCGGCTTCCCGCAGAGATCGGTGGCGACCTGACGGGCGTCTACACCGTGCGCGACTATCTCGATGCCGACCGGCTCGGGCTCGAGATGACCGAGGGGCGCAAGGCGTTGATCGTCGGTGGCGGCTATATCGGCTTGGAGGCGGCCGCGGTCGCCCACGGCAGGGGACTCGGCGTCACCGTCATCGAGATGGCCGACCGGATCCTCCAGCGCGTCGCCTCGCCGGCGACCGCGACGATCCTCAAGGCGATCCACACTGCCCGTGGCGTCGATGTCCGCGAGAAGACGGGCCTCGTCCGCCTCCTTGGCGAAAACGGCCGCGTCACCGGGGCGGAACTCTCGGATGGGACGGTCCTTCCCGCCGACATCGTCATCGTCGGGATCGGCATCACGCCGAACGATCAACTGGCGCGCGACGCCGGCCTCGAGGTCTCGAACGGCATTGTCGTCGACGCGTTTGCCCGCACCTCCGACCCGGCGATCTTTGCGATGGGCGACTGCGCGATCCTGCCCTTCGAGGGCAAGATGGTCCGGCTGGAATCCGTGCAAAACGCCGTCGACCAGGCGGAGGCCGCCGCCGCCGTCATCGCTGGCGGCGATGAGCCCTACGTGCCGAAGCCGTGGTTCTGGTCGGATCAGTACGATGTGAAGCTGCAGATTGCCGGCTTCTGCATGGGCTATGACGACACGCTGGTCCGGCCGGGCCCACGGGAGGGAAGCGTGTCGGTCTGGTATTTCCGCGAGGGGCGTTTCATCGCTGTTGACGCGGTCAACGACGCAAAGGCCTATGTGGTCGGCAAGAAGCTGCTTGAGCTCGGCCGCAGCCCGGATCGGGCGCAGCTCGAGGATCCCGCCTTGGATCTGAAGACGCTGACACTTTGACCGACCCGGTCACTGCGACATGAAGCAGTGGCCGACGCGGTCGAGCTGGAAGCGCGGAAAAAAGAACACGCCGATGATCGTGCCCGCATAGCGCTGCTCGAGGCCGGTCGATTCGCCGATGCAGAACACCGGTTGGCGCGGTGCGCCCGTCACGTTGATGATCGTCGAAAAGCAGAAGTTCGAAGATGCCGTCGCCGCCTGCTCGAACAGCTCAAGCACGCGGCCTCGATCCTGCGGCTCATAGCAGCGCACGAGGTTGAGAAGGCCGCAATTGCGCTGGTCCAGCCCGTGCAATCGCGCAGCTTTGTCACCCAAATGAAAGAGGCCGTTCGACAGGTCGCCCGTCCAGCGCTCAGTGATGCAGTATTGCGTCAGCAGCTCATTGTCCGAGGAATCGAAAGAGACGGAATTGGGTACGAATGGCGAAGCGAAAGCGGTCTTGGCAATCTTGAACACATCTAACCCCAACCGGCAGGTCCGGCTCGACCACTGATACCGCCTTGTCGCCGCGGCAGTGCAAGCAAAATCATCGTCCCGGGTGAGCTGCGGCTTCACCCAATTTCTATCACGACCCCTGTCCGGCGCTTGGAGAGAGGCCCGTGAACTGTGGTCCGCCGGCGGGCCCACGATCCTGCCGGCAACTCCACTATGATCGGTCGCTTTATGATTTCAACGGGCAGTTTGGCGCACGGTTAACGCGCTACCGCTCCGTGTCATTCTACCGGCTGCTCCCCTCGCCAGTCTATCGCTCGCTTGAGGGGCTTCTATACTGCGTTTTCTGCAATCGGCAAGAACGCGGACTGAAATAGATCAGTTCCCGCAAGTTAAATTCGGCCATAGAAGTGGCAAACATCAACAAAAAGGGCGGCCCGAAGGCCGCCCTCTGTATGCCTTAGACTTTCGTCTAATTACATCATTCCGTCCATGCCCATGCCGCCCATGCCGCCCGGCATGCCGCCCGCAGCTTCCTTCTTCGGCAGCTCGGCGATCATGGCTTCGGTGGTGACGAGCAGGCCGGCAACCGAGGCTGCGTCCTGCAGCGCGGTGCGGACGACCTTGACCGGGTCGACGATGCCCATGGCGATCATGTCGCCATACTCGCCGGTCTGGGCGTTGTAGCCGAAGTTGTCGTCGTTCTTGTCGAGGATCTTGCCGACAACGATCGAGGCTTCGTCACCAGCGTTCTCGGCGATCTGGCGGGCCGGAGCCTGCAGCGCGCGACGAACGATGTTGATACCGGCTTCCTGATCGTCATTGACGCCCTTGACGGTGATCTTGACGGAAGAGCGCAGCAGGGCAACGCCGCCGCCCGGTACGATGCCTTCCTGAACGGCCGCACGGGTCGCGTTCAGAGCGTCGTCGATGCGGTCCTTCTTTTCCTTCACTTCGACTTCCGTCGAGCCGCCGACGCGGATGACGGCAACGCCGCCAGCGAGCTTGGCCAGGCGTTCCTGCAGCTTCTCGCGGTCGTAGTCGGAGGTGGTCTCTTCGATCTGGGCCTTGATCTGCGCGACGCGGCCTTCGATCTCGGCCTTCTGGCCGGCACCGTCGACGATCGTCGTGTTTTCCTTGGAGATCGAAACCTTCTTCGCACGGCCGAGCATGTCGAGCGTGACGTTTTCGAGCTTGATGCCGAGGTCTTCGGAGATCACCGTGCCGCCCGTGAGGATGGCGATGTCTTCGAGCATGGCCTTGCGGCGATCGCCGAAGCCCGGAGCCTTGACGGCAGCGATCTTCAGGCCGCCACGCAGCTTGTTGACGACGAGCGTTGCGAGTGCTTCGCCTTCGACGTCCTCAGCGATGATGACGAGCGGCTTGCCGGTCTGGACGACGGCTTCGAGAACCGGGAGCATCGCCTGCAGGTTGGAGAGCTTCTTCTCGTGCAGGAGAACGTAGGCGTCTTCGAGATCGGCCACCATCTTTTCCGGGTTGGTCACGAAGTAGGGCGACAGGTAGCCGCGGTCGAACTGCATGCCTTCGACGACTTCGAGTTCGGTTTCGGCGGTCTTGGCTTCTTCAACCGTGATGACGCCTTCGTTGCCGACCTTCTGCATGGCTTCTGCAATGTCGAGGCCGATCTGGCGCTCGCCGTTTGCGGAAATCGTGCCGACCTGGGCAACTTCTTCGGAAGTGTTGATCTTCTTGGCCTTGGCCTGCAGATCCTTGACGACTTCGTTGACAGCGAGGTCGATGCCGCGCTTCAGGTCCATCGGGTTCATGCCGGCAGCAACGGCCTTGGCGCCTTCGCGAACGATCGCCTGGGCCAGAACGGTTGCGGTGGTGGTGCCGTCACCGGCGATGTCGTTGGTCTTCGAAGCGACTTCGCGGACCATCTGGGCGCCCATGTTCTCGAACTTGTCTTCGAGTTCGATTTCCTTGGCGACGGAAACGCCGTCCTTGGTGATGCGCGGCGCGCCGAAGGACTTGTCGATGATGACGTTACGACCCTTCGGGCCGAGCGTGACCTTCACTGCGTCTGCGAGGATGTCGACGCCACGCAGCATCTTTTCGCGCGCGGTGCGGCCGAACTTGATTTCTTTGGCTGCCATTTTCAAAACTCCTGGTTTCGAAAAGCCGGATGACCCGGCTGGGATTTAGGGAAGGTACGGGGAAAACCGGCGATCAGCCGATGATGCCCATGATGTCGGCTTCCTTCATGATCAGAAGGTCTTCGCCGTTGAGCTTGACTTCGGTGCCCGACCACTTGCCGAACAGGACGCGATCGCCGACCTTGACGTCGAGAGCGATGATCTTGCCGCTTTCGTCACGAGCGCCCGAACCGACGGCAACGATTTCGCCTTCCTGCGGCTTTTCCTTTGCGGTGTCCGGAATGATGATGCCGCCCTTGGTCTTTTCCTCGGACTCGACGCGACGTACGACGACGCGGTCGTGCAGCGGACGGAAGTTGGTGCTTGCCATTGTCTAATCCCTCGATCAAATGACATGTCCGGATCGGGACCGATCCGGTTGGATGGGTGTTAGCACTCGCCGTTGGTGAGTGCCAGCGAATTCGAGATAGGCGTGGAGCCGGGGCGAGTCAAGAAACGGCCTTCAAAAATCTTTCGTACAGTTTGGTTACCACGCGACCATGACACCCGTGACAAACGACCTGCCAAAAAAAGCCGTACCGCCGCATCCCTCCTTTCGCGAGGCGCTCGCCGTCTGGGCCAAGATCGGTCTTTTGAGTTTCGGCGGCCCCGCCGGCCAGATCGCGCTGATGCACAAGGAACTGGTCGACGAGCGCCGCTGGATCTCGGAGAGCCGGTTCCTGCATGCACTGAACTACTGCATGCTGCTGCCGGGCCCGGAGGCCCAGCAGCTTGCGGTTTATATTGGCTGGCTCCTGCATGGCACGCGCGGCGGGATCGTGGCGGGGACGCTGTTCGTCCTGCCTGGTTTCCTCGTCATCTGCGCCCTGTCGGCGGCCTATGCGCTGTTCCAGCGAACCGATTGGCTGCAGAACCTGTTCTTCGGCCTGAAGGCCGCGGTGCTGGCGATCGTGCTCGAGGCACTGGTTCGGGTTGCAAGCCGCGCCCTGAAAACCCCGTTCACGCGCCTGCTGGCGGCGGTCGCCTTCATCTGCCTGTTCTTCCTTGCGCTGCCGTTTCCGCTGGTCATCGCCGCCGCAGGGATCTGCGGCTATCTTGTCGCGCGAACGTCGCCGGGGCTCCTGCAGCCGCCGGTCGGTCACAAGGCGCACGCGCCGGACATGCCTTCCGTGATTGGCGACGCGTTCCCCGACAGGCGACGCAGATTCGGCGCGACCGTCGGCATCGTCATAGCCGGTGCCGTCCTCTGGGCGGCGCCCTTCGTCGTCCTGATGCTTCTCCCGGAGGGACCGGGTGCCTTTGCCGCCATCGGCGTCTTCTTCTCAAAGATGGCGGTCGTCACCTTCGGCGGCGCCTATGCGGTGCTCGCCTATGTCGCCCAGCAGGCGGTCGAGACCTATCACTGGCTGAAGCCGGGCGAGATGCTGGACGGGCTGGCGCTGGCAGAGACGACGCCGGGGCCGCTGGTTCTCGTCCTTTCCTTCGTCGGCTTCCTTGCCGCTTTCCGCGATACGGCAGGGCTCGATCCGCTCGCAGCAGGCCTGCTGGGGGCGTTTCTCACCACCTGGGTCACCTTCGTTCCCTGTTTCCTGTGGATCTTCCTCGGCGCGCCTTACGTGGAGCGCCTTCGTGCCAATGCAGCGCTGTCAGGGGCGCTTGCGGCGATCTCCGCCGCCGTCGTCGGCGTCATCCTCAATCTGGCGGTGTGGTTCGGTCTGCACGTGCTCTTTCGCGAAGTCGGCAGCTTGCGGCTTGGCCCGATCTCGATGGCGCTGCCGGAGCCGGGCTCGCTCGACGCGCTCTCCCTTCTCCTGACGGTCGCTGCGGCCGTGATGCTGTTCCGGCTACGCCTCGGCATCGTCTACACGCTGCTTGTCTGTGCGGTGGCGGGGTTCGCCCTCAACGCGCTCATTTAGTCGCGGCGGTGGCAAAATTGTCGGCAGGCCCTTGTTTTCTCGATCCGGCTTTGCGATGTCAGCCGGGCTTATCAGGATCGGGAAACAGCATGGCCAAGCGCATTCAGTCCTTCCGCGAGATCACGGACCAATACGATGTCGTGCTCTGTGACGTCTGGGGCGTGCTGCACAACGGCGTGGAAGCCTTTGCGCAGGCCTCGGAGGCATTGGCGCAGGCACGTGCCGCCGGGCTGACCGTCGTGCTGATCACCAACTCGCCGCGCCCCCGGCCCGGCGTGAAAGTGCAGATCCGCGGACTTGGCGTGCTGGACGAGGCCTACGACCGCATCGTCACCTCCGGCGACGTGACCCGCTCGCTGATCACCGCCGGCCCGGAAAAGATCTATTTCATCGGTGCACGCAAGGACGAGGCGCTGCTGGAAGGGCTTGGCGTGGAGGCCGTCTCGGCGGAAGAGGCGGGCATCGTCGTCTGCGCGGGCCTGCGCAACGACGAGAAGGAAACGGCGGACGATTATCGCGCAGAGCTGGAGACGCTCGCGGCCCGTCATCTGCCCTTCATCTGTGCCAATCCCGATCTGGTGGTGGAGCGCGGTCACCGGCTGATCCCCTGCGCCGGCGCGCTCGCCAAGCTCTATGCAGAGATGGGCGGAAGCACGCTGATCGCCGGCAAGCCGCATCGTCCGATCTACGAGAAGTCGCTGGAGGAGGCGCGCGAGGTGCGGGACGGGTTCGACCTTTCCCGCGTGATCGCGATCGGCGACGGCATGCCGACCGACGTGCGCGGCGCCGAAGCCTTCGGCCTCGATGTGCTCTATATTTCCGGCGGCATCCACGCCAAGGAGTACGTCAAGGACGGCACGACCGACGAGGCCAGGCTGGACGCGTTCCTGGCCCGCGAACAGGCGACGCCGAAATGGTGGATGCCACGATTGCAGTGATTGGACGGCGAGACGCATGACCGTATTCCATCGCAACGAAACCAGGGAGCCGCTGCCCGAGCATCTGCGCGCGGGCGTGATTGCGATCGGCAATTTCGATGGCGTTCATCGCGGTCATCAGTCGGTCTTGCAGCGGGCGCTGGACATTGCGAACGCGCGCGGCGTGCCGGCGCTTGTCCTCACCTTCGAGCCGCACCCCCGCACGGTCTTCCGACCCGATCAACCCGTCTTTCGCCTGACGCCGGCGCACCTGAAGGCGCGGATCCTGGAGGGGATGGGGTTCTCGGCGGTGATCGAATATCCCTTCAACCGGCAGTTTTCGCAGACGGCGGCAGCAGACTTCGTCCGCCAGGTGCTGATGGACTGGCTGCACGCCAGCCACATCGTCACCGGCTTCGACTTCCATTTCGGCAGGGGCCGGGAGGGCGGGCCGGCCTTCCTGATGGCGGCCGGCGAGGAAAACGGCTTCGGCGTGACCCTGGTCGATGCCTTCCGCGACGAGAATGCCGAGGTGATTTCGTCGAGCCGTATCCGCGAGTTGCTTGCCAAAGGCGACGTCGCGGAGGCCGCGGGCCTGCTCGGCTACCGCTACACGGTCGAAACCCAGGTGATCGGCGGCAAGAAGCTTGGCCGGACGCTCGGCTTTCCGACCGCCAACATGCAGCTTCCGCCCGAAGTGGAACTGCGCACCGGCATCTATGCAGTTCGCTATCGCCGCGCCGATGGGACGCTGTTCGACGGCGTTGCCAGCTTCGGCCGCCGCCCGACGGTGGACAGCAACGGCGCGCCGCTGCTGGAGACCTTCGTCTTCGACTTTTCCGGTGACCTCTATGGCGAGACCTGCACGGTGTCCTTCTTCGAGCACCTGCGCGACGAGCTCAAGTTCGACGGTCTCGACGCGCTGGTCGTGCAGATGAAGCGCGACGAGGAAGAGGCACGCGCACTGCTTTCCGGCGTGCGCCCGCTCGGGGCGATCGACAGGATGCTCTGTTTCTGAAAGAAGAAATCGTGCGGCCACGCCCGCTGCACCTTTTCAATCGGCCGAAAACGCCGTAATACCGCGCGTCATGATGTTCTACCGGCTGACCATCGACCTGCGAATTAGTGGCCCGGCCTTCCGCGCGCTCTGAGCGAGGCCGGAAGGTCCGGGATTTCGGGCGTTCCGAACCGCGCCCCCGCCGTCACCGACAGACAGATCCCCTCTTGCAGCGCGACAACTCGCGCGATGAAGCGATAGCCAAGCCATGACCGACACGCCCGAGAAGATCGACTATTCCTCCACCCTCTACCTGCCGCAGACGGATTTTCCGATGCGCGCCGGCCTGCCGCAGAAGGAGCCGGAGACGGTGGCCCGCTGGCAGAAGATGGACCTCTACAAGAAGCTGCGCGCCTCCGCTGCCGGCCGGGAAAAATTCGTCCTGCACGACGGCCCGCCCTATGCCAACGGCAACATCCACATCGGCCACGCGCTGAACAAGATCCTCAAGGACGTCATCAACCGCTCGTTCCAGATGCGGGGCTATGACGCCAACTACGTTCCCGGCTGGGACTGCCACGGCCTGCCGATCGAGTGGAAGATCGAGGAGAAGTACCGCGAGAAGGGCAAGAACAAGGACGAGGTGCCGGTCAACGAGTTCCGCCAGGAATGCCGTGACTTCGCCTCCGGCTGGATCAAGGTGCAGACCGAGGAGTTCAAGCGCCTCGGCATCGAGGGCGACTTCGAAAACCCCTACACGACGATGAACTTCCACGCGGAGGCTCGCATCGCCGGCGAACTGATGAAGATCGCCAAGAGCGGCCAGCTCTACCGCGGCTCCAAGCCGATCATGTGGTCGGTGGTCGAGCGCACCGCGCTCGCCGAGGCCGAGGTCGAGTATGCCGACGTCGAGAGCGACATGATCTGGGTGAAGTTCCCGGTCAAGGAAGGCCCGGAGGCGCTTGCCGGCACCTTCGTCGTCATCTGGACCACCACCCCGTGGACGATCCCCGGCAACCGGGCGATCGCCTATTCCTCGCGCTACGCCTACGGCCTCTACGAAGTCGCGACCGCCGAGAACGATTTCGGCCCGCAGCCGGGCGAAAAGCTGATCTTCGCCAAGCGGCTGGCCGACGAATCCGCCGCCAAGGCCAAGCTGACCTTCAACCTCGTCCGTGACGTCGAGGCCGACGAACTGGCCGCGATCACCTGCGCCCATCCGCTGCACGGCCTCGGCGGCGGCTACGACTTCAAGGTGCCGCTGCTCGACGGCGACCACGTCACCGACGACGCCGGCACCGGCTTCGTCCACACCGCCCCCGGCCATGGCCGCGAAGACTTCGATGCGTGGATGGACTCCGCGCGCGCTCTAGAAGCCCGCGGCATCTCCTCGGCGATCCCATTCACGGTCGACGATGCCGGTTACTTCACGTCTGACGCGCCCGGCTTCGGTCCGGATGCGGAAGGTGGCGCAGGCCGCGTCATCGACGACAAGGGCAAGAAGGGCGATGCCAACGAGCGCGTCATCAAGGCGCTGATCGCCCGCCATGCGCTGTTCGCGCGCGGTCGCCTGAAGCACTCCTATCCGCATTCCTGGCGCTCCAAGAAGCCGGTGATCTTCCGCAACACGCCGCAGTGGTTCGTCTACATGGACAAGGACTTCGGCGACGGCACGACGCTGCGCTCGCGCTCGCTGTCGGCGATCGACGATACCCGCTTCGTTCCCGCCGCCGGCCAGAACCGCCTGCGCGCCATGATTGAGGCACGCCCGGACTGGGTGCTGTCGCGCCAGCGCGCCTGGGGCGTACCGATCGCGATCTTCGCCGACGAGCAGGGCGAAATCCTCGTCGACGACGCGGTCAATGCCCGCATCCTCGAGGCCTTCGAGAAGGAGGGCGCCGACGCCTGGTTTGCCGATGGGGCCAAGGAGCGTTTCCTCGGGTCTGATCACGACCATGGTCGCTGGCAGCAGGTGATGGACATCCTCGACGTCTGGTTCGATTCGGGCTCGACGCACACCTTCACGTTGGAGGACCGCCCGGACCTGAAGTGGCCGGCCGACGTCTACCTGGAAGGCTCCGACCAGCATCGCGGTTGGTTCCATTCGTCGCTGCTGGAAAGCTGCGCCACGCGCGGCCGCGCGCCCTATGACGCCGTCGTCACCCATGGCTTCACCATGGACGAGAAGGGCGAGAAGATGTCGAAGTCGAAGGGCAACGTCGTCGCGCCGCAGGACGTGATGAAGGACGCTGGCGCTGACATCCTGCGCCTGTGGGTGATGACCACCGACTACTGGGAAGACCAGCGCCTCGGCAAGACGATCATCCAGACCAACATCGACGCCTACCGCAAGCTGCGCAACACGATCCGCTGGATGCTCGGCACGCTCGCCCACGACAAGGGCGAGGAGATCGCCTACGCCGACATGCCGGAACTGGAGAAGCTGATGCTGCACCGGCTGTCGGAACTCGACCAGCTGGTGCGTGAAGGCTACGACGCCTTCGACTTCAAGAAGATCGCTCGCGCCCTGATCGACTTCTCCAACGTCGAGCTGTCGGCCTTCTACTTCGACGTGCGCAAGGATGCGCTCTACTGCGACGCGCCCTCGAGCCTGCGCCGCCGTGCGGCGCTGGCCGTGATCCGCAAGCTGTTCGACTGCCTGGTGCTGTGGCTGGCGCCGATGCTGCCGTTCACGACGGAAGAGGCCTGGCTGTCGCGCAAACCCGATGCCGTCTCGGTCCACCTCGAACAGTTCCCGGCAATCCCGGCCGAATGGAGGAACGACGCGCTGGAAGAAAAGTGGGAGAAGATCCGCGCCGTCCGAACCGTCGTCACCGGCGCGCTCGAGATCGAGCGTCGCGAGAAGCGGATCGGCTCGTCGCTGGAAGCGGCCCCGACCGTCTACATCACCGATCCGGCATTGATGGCGGCGCTGGAAGGCGAGGATTTCGCCGAGATCTGTATCACGTCGGCGATCACGCTCGTTGCCGGCGAGGGGCCGGCCGAGGCCTTCCGTCTGCCGGAGGTCGCCGGTGTCGCCGTCGAACCGAAGCTGGCCGAGGGCAAAAAATGCGCCCGCTCCTGGCGCATCACCACCGATGTCGGCTCGGATCCGGACTATCCGGACGTTTCCGCACGTGATGCGGCTGCGTTGCGCGAGATCGGCTTCCGCACAGCCGCCTGAAGGCTCAGCCAGACGAAAGGTTGTGCACAAGACAGGCAAGATACCGGATGAATTGCGCTTTTGCGCCTCATCCGGTATTGCTGCCTGAAAATCGTCGGATTTTTCGCCCAACGCACGGCATTCGAGGGCCGTAAATGGCGCGATTCGCCGGCTTTGCTGGGAAAGGTTTGCATGAGAATGACGCGAGGAATTCGACTGGGCGCCACCGTGGCGCTGCTTGGCGCATGCGCTGTTCTTTCCGGCTGCATCGGCGGCCCGACCTATGGGACCGACAAGACCAGCGGCGAGCAACTGATGGACGACATTGGCAACTCGGTGATGCTCAGGCCGCCGAGCGGCAGCGACAAGAAGATCGCCTACCAGCCGCGCGGCGCGCTCGTGGTCCCCAAGGACCAGGGGCAGCTTGTACAGCCGCAGAAATCGCTTGCCTCCACCGCCGACAATCCGCAGTGGGTGGAAAACCCAGAGGACATGCGCGAGCGTCTCAAGGCGGAAGCGACCGAGAACGAGCGCAAGATCGGCTACAATTCGCCGCTGCAGACGCAGCACAACACGATGCGGCAGCTCTCGACGAAGGAGCAGACGGAGCAGTATCGCGAGGCGCGCCGTGTGCAGCAGGGCCTCTACTCCGACAAGCGCCGCTATCTGAGCGATCCGCCGCTCGACTACCGCAAGCTGCCCGAAGAAGCCGCCGCCGATCTCGGCGAGCCGGAGATGAAGAAGGAGCGCCGGCGCCTGAAGGAGGCCAAGATGGCCAACAGCGGCACTAAGACGTGGTGGCCGTTCTGATCCGATGAGCTACCGTATTCGCAACGCGACCGCCGCCGATGCGGCGATCATCCTGCGTTTCATCACCGAACTGGCCGTCTACGAGAAGGCGGGGCATGAGGTCGAGGCGACCGTCGAAACGCTGGCGGAATCGCTGTTCGGTCCCGGCTCCGTGACGCGCGCCGTCATCTGCGAAAGCGAGGCGGGTGAACCGGTCGGTTTCGCTGTCTGGTTCTACAACTATTCCACCTGGCAGGCCCGCAACGGGCTCTATCTCGAAGATCTCTACGTCACGCCGGAGCATCGCGGCGCCGGTGTGGGGCGCCAACTCCTGCGGCATCTGGCCAAGGTTGCCGTGGCCGAAGGCTGCGGCCGCTTCGAGTGGAGCGTGCTCGACTGGAACGAGCCGGCGATCCGCGCCTACGATGCGATCGGCGCCGAGCCGCAGAACGAATGGATCCGCTACCGTCTGACCGGGGACAAGCTGAAGGCATTTGCCGGCGGCTGAGTGTCATCGGCGAGCGGCAAAGAAGTCCTTGAGTATTTCGGACGCTTCCTGTCCGCCGATTCCCGAATAGACCTCGGGCGCGTGGTGGCAGGTGGATTGGGCGTAAAAGCGCACGCCGCTGTCGACGCCGCCGCCCTTGGGGTCCTCGGCGCCATAGTACAACCGCCTGAGCCTGGCAAAGGAGATGGCGGCGGCGCACATGGTGCAGGGTTCAAGCGTGACATAGAGGTCCGCCTCGTTGAGCCGCTCGTTGCCGAGGACTTCGGCGGCTTCGCGGATGACCAGGATTTCGGCATGGGCGGTGACGTCGCGATCCTCGCGCGTGCGGTTGCCGGCGCGAGCGACGACCTTTCCCTCATGGACGAGAACGGCGCCGATCGGCACTTCGCCGCGCTCGGCGGCCTGACGCGCCTCCGCCAAAGCCTGGTCCATGAACCTATTCGTCATGCCCAATTGAGAATTCCTCTTAACCCCGGTCGCCTGACCTGATACGACACGCCAAAACGGTAGGCAAACAACATATGACATCGAGAGACAAGCCAAAACGCCCGGGCGCAAAGCCCTTCGACCGCGATCGCAAGCCGCGTGACGGCGCCGGCAAGCCGGATGGCAGGAAGCCGTTCGGCGCGGGTGCAAAGGCGTCAGGCTTTGCCAAGTCCGAACGGGGTTCGTCCAAGCCGCAGGGATCGTCGAAGGGCGAAAAGCGCGACTTTGGCAAGAAGGCGGGAGCGCGCGCCCCGGCGGCCGCCGGCCCGTCCACCGGGCAGGAGCCCGAGCGCATTTCCAAGCTGCTCGCGCGCGCAGGCGTGGCCTCGCGCCGCGACGTCGAGCGCATGATCATGGACGGAAGGGTTCGGGTGAACGGCGTCGTGCTCGACACACCGGTCGTCAACGTCACCTTCGCCGACCAGATCGAGGTGGATGGCGTTCCCATCCGCGGCATCGAGCGCACGCGTCTGTGGCTCTTCCACAAGCCCGCCGGCCTGGTGACCACCAATGCCGATCCCGAAGGTCGCCCGACCGTGTTCGAGCACCTGCCGGAGGATCTGCCGCGCGTGATGTCGGTCGGCCGTCTCGACATCAACACCGAAGGCCTGCTTCTTCTGACCAATGACGGTGGCCTTGCGCGCGTCCTCGAACTGCCGACCACGGGCTGGCTGCGCCGCTATCGCGTGCGCGCCCACGGCAAGATTGACCAGGAAGCGCTGGACCGGCTCAAGGATGGCATTGCCGTCGATGGCGTGCTCTACGGCGGCATCGAGGCGACGCTGGACAAGGTTCAGGGTGCAAACGTCTGGATCACGATGGGGCTTCGCGAAGGCAAGAACCGAGAGGTCAAGAACGTGCTCGGCGCGCTCGGCCTGGAGGTGAACCGCTTGATCCGTATTTCCTTCGGGCCGTTCCAGCTCGGCGACTTGCCGGAAGGACAGGCGCTGGAAGTTCGCGGCCGCACGCTGCGCGATCAACTCGGCCCGCGGCTGATCGAGGACGCCAAGGCGAACTTCGAGGCGCCGCTGTTCGAGCACCAGCACGACGACAAGGAGGAAACGCCCGCGCACGCCGATAAGGGTGGACGTGAGGCGCGTCAACCCGCGCCATTCCGCGAAAAGGACGGCGACCGCCGGGAAAAGGCGAGAGCGCGGCTGGATACGAAGCGCGACAACCGGTTTGGCGACAAGCGGGACGACAAGCGCGGACGCGACCGCGACGATGACCGCTTTGCCGACCGGCCGAAGCGCGAGCCGGGCAATCGGGCCCGCAAGTCGAATGTCTGGATGGCGCCCGGCGCCCGTCCCGTGGCGGAGCGGGGTCAGAAGGCTGCCGAGGGTGAGGAAGCGGTCAAGCGCACGCCGCGTGACCGGCCGGAAGGCGCTCCCAAGACGAAGCGCTATGGCCGGACCCGGGATGGCGAGGCGACGAAAACGGCCCACAAGTTCGATCCCGACCGGAAAAAGCCCGGCGGCCGTTTCGAGGAACGTGGTGATCGCGACCGCAGCAGCCGCAACCGCGACCTTGGCGGGCGCGGTCCGCGTGTTCTTGGCGCCGGGGATGAAGGCGGCGAATGGATCCGCGCCAGCGAACCGGAAGCGCCTTCGCGTGACGATCGCGGCGGTGGGTTCGGCCGCCCGCGCTCCGGGGCCGGCGATGCGCGTGCTCCGCGTGAGTTTGGTGATCGCCCTGGACGCGACGACCGCAAGCCGCGCGGCAAACCCTTCGGCGATCGCGGTGGCGACAAGCCGTTCGGCAAGCGCGAGGACAGGCCGTTCCGTGGACGTGAAAACGACAGGGGCGAACGCTCTTTCGGCGACAAGCCTTCCGGCGGCCGAGGCGGCGAGCGCTCTTTCGGTGACAAGCCTGCTGGCGGGCGCGGGGGGGAGCGGTCGTTCGGCGGCAAGCCGGGCGGCAAGTCCTTTGGCGGCAGACCGTCCTTCGGCAAGCCGGCCGGTGGCCGACCGGGCGGAAAGCCCGGTGGTGGCAGGCCTGCGGGTAAGCCTGGTGGCGGTCGCCCGGCCGGCGGCAAGCCACGCGGCCGGGGGAACTGACGCGCCGTGCGCATCGTGGGTGGAACATTGCGCGGCCGACCGCTCGCCACGCCGAAGAGCAATGACGTCCGGCCGACCACCGACCGCACGCGCGAGAGCCTCTTCAACATCCTGGCGCACGCCTATCCCGAGCATGTCGACGGCGCCCGTGTTCTCGACCTGTTCGCCGGAACGGGCGCCGTCGGTCTCGAGGCGGTCTCGCGCGGCGCGCGCGCCGTGCTGTTCGTCGAGCAGGGTGTGGAGGGCCGCGGCCTGATCCATACGAACATCGAGGCATTCGGCCTGCAGGGCAAGGCCAAGATCTTCCGGCGCGATGCGACGTCATTGGGTACGGTCGGGACGATGGAGCCATTCGACCTCTTGTTCGCCGACCCGCCCTATGGTCTCGGTCTGGGCGAGAAAGCCCTTGACGCGGCGGCAAAGGGTGGATGGCTTGTGCCCGGCGCCCTTGCCATTCTGGAAGAGCGCGCCGATGTGACGCCCGCCGTTGTCGAAAGCTACGAGCCGCTGGAGGTTCGCACGTTCGGCGACACGCGCATGCATTTCTACCGGTACGCGCCCGCCTGAGGACTTGCGGGCAGAGGAGGTTCGATGCTGGACGATGCCCCCAAGCCGGAAACGTCAAAGAGCAGCGCGCGACACGCGACGCCGACGGTTGCGCTCGCCCTTGGCGGCGGCGGTGCGCGCGGCCTTGCGCATATCCATGTGATCGAGGTCCTTGACGAGCTCGGCATTCGGCCGCAACTGATCGCCGGATCGTCGATTGGCGCGATCATGGGGGCGGCCATGGCCGCCGGCCTTAGCGGCAAGGAAATCCGTGAACACACGCTTGCCGCCGTCGGCCGCCCGGCTGAAGCGCTCGGCCGTATCTGGGGCCTGCGGCCGGCCACGCTTGCCGAAGCATGGATAAACGGGTTTCGGATCGGACAGTTTAATCTGGAGCGCGTTCTACGGGCCTTCCTGCACCCGCAGATACCCGATCGTTTCGAGGACCTGCGGATTCCGCTGAAGGTGATCACGGCCGATTTCTACGAGCAGTGCGAGCGGGTGCAGGAACGCGGCCCCCTTTACCCGGCGCTTGCAGCCTCCGCCTCGCTTCCGGCCGTGTTTCTTCCCGTTCGGATCGACGGGCGCATTCTCATCGACGGCGGCTTGTGGAACCCGATACCGTTCGATCACCTGGCCGGAGCGGCGGATATTACCATTGGCGTCGATGTTGTCGGCAGGCCGACAGGCGACGAGGGCGCGATCCCCAACAGCATCGACAGTCTCTACGGAGCAAGCCAGCTGACGATGCGCGCGATGATCGCACTCAAGCTGGAGCAATGCCGGCCCGACATATTGCTCCAGCCCGAGGTCGGCCGGTTCAGGGTTCTTGATTTTCTGCGGGCGAAAGACATTCTCGACCAATCCGCCGGTGTGCGCGACGATCTCAAACGGGCGCTGGAAATGCGGCTTTCGGGGAAAGCCGACGGGCAGGAGTAGCAGGCAGCGTCAGTCGGCAACCGTCTGTGCCATCACTGCCATGCCCTCTTCTTCGTCGTCCGCCACCTGCTCCGTATGCTTCGGCTTGATCAGCGGCTCAGGCCGCACGGGGCGGGAGTGCAGCATGTGCCGGCCCGCCGTCAGGCCTTCGGCCGCCTGCAGGATCAGGCGCTCTTCGTCGCGGCGGCGGATATCGTCGCTGATCGCCAGCGCCTCGTCGTCGCCGACACCGAGTCCCTCCAGGGTCTTGCGGCCGAACAGCAGACCGGACTCGAAGGTCTCACGCACTTCGACATCCACGCCGCGGGCCCGGAGCGACAGGGTGTGGATGCGGTCGTAGGAGCGGACGTAGACCCGCGCGTTCGGGTAGTCCGACTGCACGAGGTCGACGATCCGGTCGGTGATGTCGGCCTTGTGCGTGCAGACGGCGACGATCTTCGCCTTCTCGATACCGGCCGCCCGGAGCACCTCCTTGCGCGTCCCGTCGCCGAAATAGATGCGAAAGCCAAAGCTCGCCGCCTGCCGGACGCGGTCGGCGGAGAAATCGATGACGGTCACGTCGCGCCCGCCTGCCAAAAGGATCTGCGCGGCGATCTGGCCGAAACGCGAAAAGCCGATCATCAGCACGTCCGACCCGGCGCCTTCGAAGTCCTCCTCGATCTCCTCGCGGCCGTCCTCCCGGATGAGCACGCCGGCCAGAAGCGAGGCGATCGGGGTGAGCGCCATCGAGAGGGTGACGATCACCACCAGCAGCGAAGCAACGGCTGACGAGAAGACGCCCGCAGCCGCCGCGGCTGTGAACAGCACGAACCCGAACTCTCCGCCCTGCAGCAACAGCAGCGCCACCCGTACCGCGTCGTTGTGGGGCGAGCGCCCCATGCGGCAGATCAGATAGATCACGATGGCCTTGGCCAGCATCAGCGTCGGCACCGCGATGAGGATGACCTGGTAGTTGCGGAACACCACGTCGATGTCGAGCGATAGCCCGACGGCCATGAAGAACAGGGCAAGCAGGATCCCGCGAAACGGTTCGATGTCGGCCTCCAGTTCGTGCCGATAGGAAGATTCCGACAGGAGCACGCCGGCGAGAAAGGCGCCCATGGCCATCGACAGGCCGGCGAACTGCAAGAGCGTCGCCGAGCCGAGGACCACGAACAGGGCCGCCGCGATCATCGCCTCACGCGCGCCGGTGCGGGCGATGATCTGGAACAACGGATTGAGCACATAGCGCCCGATCATCAGCATGGCGGCGATGGCGGAGATGGCGACGAGGAAGTCTTGGAGCGCCGTGGTCGTGTCTTCCGGTGCCTGCGTCGCCAGGAGCGGGATCAGGGCCAGCAGCGGAACGATGGCAAGATCCTGAAATAGCAGCAGCGAGAAGGACCGCTGACCGTAGCGCGTGTTGGTGTCGCCTTTTTCGTCCAGGATCTGCAGCGCGAATGCGGTCGAGGAAAGGGCGAGACCAAAACCGATGATCAGCGCCGCCTGCCACTTCTCCACGCCGATCAGCAAGACAAGCGCCGTCAGTACAAGTCCGGTCGCCAGGACTTGTGCGGTGCCGAGACCGAAGATCTCCCTGCGCATCTGCCAAAGCCGCGAGGGTTGCAGTTCCAGCCCGATGATAAAGAGCAGGAAGACGATGCCGAGTTCGGCCACCCCCAGGATCTCCTCGCCGTCGTGGATATAGTGCAGGATCGGACCGATCACGACGCCCGCCGCGAGGTAGCCGAGAATGGTGCCGAGCCCGAGCTTCTTGAAGATGGGCGCAGCCAGAACCGCGCCTCCGAGAAGGAGCAATGCTTCGGCAAACAGGGCATGCGTATTTGCCATGCGAGTAAAGGTCCTTCGGAGTGTTAGAACGGTGCGGGCCAAGAATCACGGGTTCGACCCTTGATGCCTCTGCCAGTGCACAATAAATGGGGCAGGAATGAAAGGCCAAATCATGTCCGAGACCATCGATTCCGAAAGCCTTCTCGCCCGCGCCGGGGACCTCATCGATCATGCGATGAGAGCGGGCGCAGATGCTGCCGACGCGGTCGTCGTGCGCGGCCGCTCCCGCTCCGTCACGGTCCGCCTCGGCAAGGTGGAGGGGACGGAAGCTTCTGAGAGCGATGACTTTTCGCTTCGCGTCTTCATCGGCAAGCGGGTGGCGAGCGTTTCGGCCAATCCCGGGTTCGACCTCAAGCTTCTGGCGGAGCGTGCTGTCGCGATGGCTAAGGCTTCGCCCGAGGATCCCTTCGCCGCTCTGGCTGATCCGGCGGACCTGGCGAAGACCTGGCCCGATCTGGAGCTGTTCGATCCGACCGATGTCTCTTCCGACGATCTGGCGGAAGCCGCCCTTGCCATGGAGCAAGCCGCGCTGGATGTTGCCGGGGTGACGAACTCCAGCGGCGCAGGCGCCTCGGCCGGCATGGGCGGGCTCGTGCTCGCCACCTCGCACGGGTTCTCCGGCGCCTATTCGGCCAGCCGCTTCGGCCGCTCCGTCAGCGTGATCGCGGGCGAGGGCACCAAGATGGAGCGCGACTACGATTTCGACAGCCGGCTCTATTTCGCCGACCTGCGCGGCGTCGACGACGTCGGTCGCACGGCGGGCGAGCGCGCGGTCAGGCGTCTCAATCCCCGCCAGGTGCCGACGGCCAAGGATGTGACCGTCGTGTTCGATCCGCGCATGGCGCGCGGCATGGCCGGTCACATCGCCAGCGCCATCAATGGCGCCTCGGTGGCGCGCAAGACCAGTTTCTTGCGCGACAAGATGGGCAAGCAGGTGCTGAAGGCAGGGCTTTCGGTAACCGACGATCCGCTGATCGTCCGCGGCTCGTCCTCGCGCCCGTTCGACGGCGAGGGCGTCACTGGCGAGCGCCTGGTGATGATCGAGGATGGGGTCTTGAACCATTGGTTCCTGTCGACCTCGACGGCGCGCGAGCTTGGCCTGCACACCAACGGCCGCGGCGTGCGCGGCGGCACCGCCGTCAGCCCGGCCTGCACCAATTTCGCGCTTGAACCGGGCGATGTCCTGCCCGAGGATCTCATCCGCTCGATCGGCACAGGTTTCTACGTGACCGAACTCATCGGGCACGGCGTGAACATGGTGACCGGCGAATACAGCCGCGGGGCCTCCGGCTTCTGGATCGAGAACGGCGAGTTGGCCTACCCGGTTTCGGAAGTAACGATTGCATCCAATCTGACGGACATGTTCATGCGGATGACACCGGCCAACGACATCGACAGGAAGTTCGGCGTGGCCGCACCGACGCTTGCGATCGAGGGCATGACGCTCGCTGGCAAGTGAGGATGGCCGCAAGCCCGGGTCGAATGGAAACTGGAGCACACATGCCGGTCGGCAGCAATCAGTCCCAGTGGGAAGACGATCTCAACCTGCTGCTCGAAGCGGCGCAGGCTGCCGGCGCACGCGCGATGGAGTATTTTCGCAACGGGCCGGAGGTCTGGTGGAAGAATGAGGGGCGTTCGCCCGTCAGTGCCGCCGACATCGCCGCGAACGACATTCTCAGGTCGACCCTGCTTTCGGCGCGGCCGGGCTATGGCTGGCTGTCGGAGGAAACGGACGATGATCCGACGCGTCTGTCCCGCGAAACGCTGTTCGTGGTCGATCCGATTGACGGCACGCGCGCTTTCATCGCCGGAAAGGATCAATGGTGCGTCAGCGCGGCTGTGGTGCATCAGGGCCGGCCCGTTGCCGGCGTGCTGGTGGCGCCCGCACTGGGCGAGGTCTTTGCCTCGAGGGTCGGCGGAGCGACCCTGAGGAACGGATTGCAGGTTTGCGTGTCGGAGCCGGATGGAGAGCGCCCCTTGCGAATGGCTGGGGCGGCGGACATGGTGGTGCGGCTGGATCGCCGCGCCCTTGGCACGATCCAGCCCATTCCGCACGTTCCCTCGCTTGCCTATCGTCTGGCCATGGTGGCGGACGGCAGGATCGATGGCACGCTGGTCAAGGTCAATTCGCACGACTGGGACCTTGCCGCTGCCGATCTCATTCTCGCCAATGCGGGCGGTGGATTGGTGACGCTCGATGGTGCCGCGCTCACCTACAACCGCGCCGATGTCCGCCATGACGTCCTGTGCGCGGCCGGCAATGCCTGGCTCGGAAGATTGATTAGCGCCTCATGCGACCTTGCCGGCCATTGACCTTTTTGCACGGATGGCCCAAATCCGGTGTGAAATAATATCACAATTGAAGAGAGCACCATGACAGAGACTGGCGACAACAAGCAGCGCCTGCATCTCGTTTTCGGCGGCGAATTGACGACGCTGAAGGACGTGCAGTTCCGCGACCTCGACAACCTCGATATCGTCGGGATCTATCCCGACTATGCGAGCGCTCTGGTGGCGTGGAAGTCGAAGGCGCATCAGACCGTCGACAATGCGCACATGCGCTATTTCATCGTGCATATGCACAAGCTGCTCGATCCGGAAAACGCTTGACGCCTTCATTTTGCCTTGCGGCTGCTCTTGATGCCGCGGGGCAACCAATGACCGAGACCCCCATGAACGCTTTCGGACGGATCAACGCAGCCGGCAGGTGCCGATGAGCAATGCTCTCGCGCGCCTGGCGCTCTCCGCCTATCGCTGGGTCGGCCTCGGCCTCTACCCGGTCATGCGCCCCTACCTGGCCTACCGGGCTGCGAAGGGCAAGGAGGAGCGGGGCCGCCGCAGCGAGCGCTTCGGCCGCGCGAGCGTCGAGCGGCCGGCCGGACCGCTGGTCTGGATCCATGCGGCGAGCGTCGGGGAGACCAACGCGGTGTCGCCGCTGATCCGGGAGGTGCGCCGGCGGGGGATCAGCGTCGTGCTGACCACCGGTACCGTCACATCGGCCCGCGTTGCCCGGGAACGACTGGGCGATAGCGTCATCCACCAGTACGTGCCGCTCGACCTGAAACCCGTGATCGGGCGCTTTCTCGACCATTGGCAGCCGGACCTGGCGATCATGGTGGAATCGGAGATCTGGCCGATGACCATTCTGGAGCTTGGTGCGCGGCACATCGCCCAGGTGCTGGTCAACGGGCGGATGTCCGACCGCTCGTTTGCGCGCTGGAAGAAGCGCCCGGCGATCGCCGACGCGTTGTTCGAGAAGTTCGCCCTTGTCATTGCCCAGTCGGACGCGGACGCAGAACGCTTCCGCACCCTCGGCGCCCTGCCGGTGCTCGTCTCCGGCAACCTGAAGGTCGATACCGACGCGCCTCCGCATGATCCCGCCGTTCTCGCCGCCTACCGCAGCCAGCTCGGCCCCCGGAAGACCTGGGCGGCGATCTCGACCTTCGACGGCGAGGAACTGGCGGCGGGCACCGTTCACGCCATGCTGAAGGAGCACCTCGGGATTCTCACCATCATCGTGCCGCGCCATCCGGAGCGTGCAGACGCGATCGAGGAGGCGCTTGTCGCCAGGGGGCTGAAGGTGGCGCGCCGGACGCGCAACGATCCGCTCACGGCGGACACCGATGTTTTTCTGGGGGACACGATCGGCGAAATGGGCCTCTACCTGCGCATGACGGAAATTGCTTTCGTCGGCCGCTCGCTTTTCGGCGAGGGCGGGCAGAACCCGCTCGAGCCGGCGATGCTTGGCTGCGCCGTTCTGTCCGGCCCGAATGTCCAGAATTTCCGCGATAGCTATCAACGGCTTGCCAAGAGCGGCTGCGCCAGGATGGTGCGCGACGTCGAGATGCTGGCCAAGGGTGTTGGCTATCTCCTCGTCAACGACGACATGCGCCACAAGATGATCGCCGCCGGACAGGATTCGTTGCAGGAGATGCGCGGTGCGCTGACGGAAACGGTGCGCGGCCTCGAACCCTATCTCAACCCCTTGACGGTAAAGGCGCGCCTCCATCCACGCGAGGCCCCATGAGCGACATCACCATGGAAAAGACACGGACGATTTCCGGCATCCTGTTCGACAAGGATGGAACGCTGCTCGACTATGCGAAAAGCTGGGTTCCGGTGAACTACGAACTCGCGCGCATCGCCGCCAAGGGCGACGAGGGCCTGGCCCGCCGATTGCTCGTCGCCGGCGGCATGGACCCGGATACCGGTCACGTCGCGCCGGATACGCTGCTTGCCGCCGGCAATACCGTCGAGATCGCCGAGGGCATGGTTGCCGCCGGTTCGCCGATGACGGTGGTGGAGCTTTCGACACTGTTCGACGGGCTTTTCGCCCAATCGGCGTCGCTGGCTGTGGCCGTGACCGACCTCGCCGGGTTCTTCGCCGCGCTGCACGGCAAGGGCTATCGCCTCGGCGTCGCCTCGAGCGACAACGAGCAGTCCATCCGGCAGACGGCGCGCCGCTTCGGGTTCGACCAGTATCTCCACTACGTGGCCGGCTACGACAGCGGCTTCGGCATCAAGCCGGAGCCGGGCATGGTGTTGGGCTTCTGCGCCGCGACCGGCCTCGATCCGCACGAGGTCGCCGTCGTTGGCGACAATAACCACGACATGCACATGGGACGTCGCGCCGGCGCCGGGTTGACGGTCGCGGTTCTCACGGGAACCGGTTCGCGAGAATCCCTGGCGGCGGCTTCCGACTATTGCCTCAACGACATCACCGAATTGCACGCACTGTTGCCCGACGACGGTGCACCGCGCCGGGTAATCGCCTGAAACCGTTGCATTCCTTCGTTTTCCGGGCATTGTTAGGCATGTGTCCCGCAAGTGGGAACCGGTTTCGGGACAAATGCGAAAAAACAAGGGTCCAAAGCGTGGCAAGCGAATCTGAAAGTTCGCGACACGCTTTGGTGCGATTGCGGCGGGCTTGGGCAGCGGAATGCGCCGCAATCGAGACTTTACCCAGCCATGTTCGCAGGGGCTTGCCGTCGCAAGGCGATCGGATCGGGGGATGGAATGGTTTCTGAGGCTCCGCCGTTCTGGTGGATGAAGCCGGATTGGCGCGCCTACGCGCTGTGGCCGGCGTCGCGGCTCTACGGCTTGATTGCCGGGGCCCGCATGCGGCGTGCGCGCCGGACCGCCATTCCGGTGCCGGTCATCTGCGTCGGCAATTTCACCGTCGGCGGCGCCGGTAAGACGCCGACCTCGATCGCGCTTGCCCGTGCCGCCAAGGCGCGCGGCCTGCGCCCCGGGTTTCTCAGCCGAGGCTATGGCGGCTCGCTGGACGTCATCACCGTGGTGGATCCTGATCGTCACCGCGCCCGCGATGTCGGCGACGAACCGCTGCTGTTGGCGCGCGAGGCACTGACAGTGATCTCGCGTCGTCGCGTCGGCGGGGCGCGGCGGCTCGTGGACGAAGGCGTCGACCTCATCATCATGGACGACGGGTTCCAGAGTGCCCGGCTTGTCTTCGACCATGCGCTGCTCGTCGTCGACTCGCGGCGCGGCATCGGCAATGGCTACCTGATACCGAGCGGTCCCGTGCGGGCGCCGCTGTCCGAACAGATGCGGCAGGCGTCGGCTCTTCTGGTGATCGGCGATGGAAACGCGGCAGACGCGCTGATCCGCCAGGCGTCGCGGGCCGGCAAGGCGGTCCATACGGCGACGCTTGCGACCGTCGATGTGTCGGACCTCGTCGACAGGCCGGTGCTGGCCTGGTCGGGGCTTGCCGACAACGAAAAGTTCTTCCGCACTGTCGAGAGTACCGGCGCGTCGCTCTACGACACCCGCAGCTTTCCGGATCACCACCACCTCTCCGACGACGAGGTTGCCGACATCCTCGACCACGCCGAGGCGCATGGCTACGGCATCGTGACGACGGCCAAGGACAGCGTGCGCCTTGCGGGCGGGCACGGGCGATCGGAGGAACTGAGGGCGAAGAGCCGCGTGATCGAGGTCGAGATCCGGTTCGATGACCCGCGCGCACCGGACAAGATCATCGAGGCGGCCCTGGAAACTGCCCGCAAGCGCAGGCTAGGAACCCCGCGAAACCGCTGAAGGCGTGAACGGCAGGCGCGCGTCCCGCGCTTTTGCGGACCTCAGCCGGCCTGATTTGGAAGCGCGCCGGCGCGTTTTTCCGCTTCGAAGGATGCGGCCGCATCGACATAGGCCTCCTGGCGGGCAACGCTCCAGTAGCGCAGCTCGTCGATAGGAATCTGTTCTCCGGTCACGGCGCAGACAACGTAGGCGCCGGGCATCAGGATCTGGAAATCGCCATCGAGGTAACGGATCTTGGCCTCACGGCTTCCTTCAATTCGGTTCATCGTCCGCGTCTCCTGTTGCCTGCGCCTGCTGGCCGGGAAGGGGCGTCGCGAGGCGCTCATGGTCGGCAGGTTCCTGTTTGCCGTCTCGCCCTGTGCTCCGGCATGGCCGTCATTCCTGTGCCATATCGTGGCGTGTCGCCGAACGCCAGCGGTTTCAGCTTCTGCCGAACAAGCGTTCGATGTCGGCGAGCTTCAGTTCGATGTAGGTCGGCCGGCCATGGTTGCATTGGCCGGAGCCCGGGGTGGTTTCCATCTGCCGCAAAAGCGCGTTCATTTCCTCCGGCCGCATGCGCCGCCCCGAGCGCACCGAACCGTGGCAGGCCATGGTCGCGGCAAGATAGTCAAGCCGGCTGGCAAGCCCGTTCGCCGTGTCCCATTCCGCGAGTTCGTCGGCGAGCTGCCGGACCAGGCCGGCGGCATCCATCTCGCCGAGCATCGCCGGTGTCTCCCGGACGGCGACTGCGCCCGGCCCGAAGCGCTCGATGCCGAGGCCCAACCTCGCGAAAGCCTCCGCATGGGCGACGAGGCGGTCGCAGTCGTCCTCCGGCAGATCGACGATTTCCGGAATGAGAAGCGCCTGCGCCGGGATGGGGCGCGCATGCAGCGCGGTGCGCATCGCCTCGAAGACAAGCCGTTCATGCGCGGCATGCTGGTCGACGATGACGAGGCCGTCCTCGGTCTGCGCGACGATATAGTTTTCGTGCAGTTGCGCCCGCGCTGCGCCGAGCGGATGACGCTGCGGTTCCACATCGGCGGCGGGCGCGGCCATCGGAGCCAACGGCTCGGTGCGCGCCGAGGGCTGGATGCCCATGTCGAAGCCGGCCTGGTCGAAGCCGGCCTGGCGGGTCTCCGAAAAACCGTTCACGGCAGGCTGGCCCGCGAGCGGCCGATAGGGGGAGGTCGACGGGCTCCAGGCCTTTGAGGGGCGAGCCGTCTCCGGCCGGAACGCCCGCATCAACCCGGCAGCGCCGGACGTGGCGGCGCGGTCGCCCTCGCGCGTGAGCGCCTGGCGGATCGCCCCGATGATCAGACCACGCACCAGTCCGGGATCGCGAAAGCGAACATCCGACTTCGCCGGATGCACGTTGACGTCGACCAGTTCCGGGTCGATGGCGATTTCGAGGACGGCGACCGGATAGCGACCGCTCGGCACCGTCTCGGCATAGGCCCCGCGCAGCGCCGACCAGATCAACTTGTCCTGCACCGGCCGCCCGTTGACGAAGGCGAATTGCTGCAGACTGTTGCCGCGGTTGAAGGTCGGCACCCCGGCAAAGCCGGTCAGCCGCACGCCCTCGCGTTCGGCATCGATCTCGATCGCGTTGTCGCGGAAATCCTTGCCCAGCACCTGGGCGATGCGGGCCAGCCGGTCGCTTCCGGTGGCCGGCAGCTCCAGCGTCGAGCGGTCCGGCCCGGACAGCACGAAGCGAATCGCCGGGAAGGCGATCGCCATCCGGCGCACCACCTCGGTGATGGCGGCGGCCTCCGCCTTCTCGCTCTTCATGAATTTCAGCCGCGCGGGCGTGGCAAAGAACAGGTCGCGCACCTCGACCACCGTGCCGCGATTGGCCGGCGTCGGCCGCACCGGTTCCACACGCCCGCCGACCACGGTGATCTCCGAGCCTTCGGGAGCATCGGCCGTCCGGCTCTGGATCGACAGCTTCGCCACCGAGCCGATCGAGGGGAGGGCCTCGCCACGAAAACCGAGCGTGCGCACGTCGTCGAGACTGTGGTCGATCTTCGATGTGCAATGGCGCCTGACAGCAAGCGCCAGATCGCCGGGCGACATCCCCGAGCCGTTGTCGCTCACCCGCAGGAGCGTCTTGCCGCCGCCCGCCGTGGCGATCTCGATCCGGGACGCCCCCGCGTCGATGGCGTTTTCGATCAGTTCCTTGGCCGCGCTTGCCGGCCGCTCGATGACTTCGCCGGCGGCAATCTGGTTGATCAGGGTTTCGGAGAGCTGGCGTATCGACATGGTCGCATTTTCCGGGATTCGCGCTCGCGTGAAAAGGGTCAAAGTTTCAGGGTTCCGCTTCTCCCGGCTTTTCCGCCGGGAGCGGATTTTCGTGCCGCTTCCGTCGCTTAATTCGACTTTAATAAAATGCTGCCAAGCTGCCGCTCTGGCTTGTATGAGCACAAGCTGGCCGGATCTACCGGCGGACCATTTCAGCGCTGCTGGCCGCTGAATTCCTCGCGTCCAAGGGCATTCTGCCTGATCAGCATGGTTGGCGTAATCGCATGGGCGGCGGGGACTGCAGAGAATGAACGATGGTGCGTCCATCGACGCAGACATCCAATCCGGTATGTTCGACGCGGCGTGCGACCTCCTGGGCGTGGGTGTGTTCGTTTATGACCGAAACGATTGCCTCGTCTTCGCCAGCCGGCAGATCCACCGTTTCCTGCCGATCCCCCCCGATGTCGTGCGACCCGGCGCGCGCCTGCGCGATGTGCTGGGCGCCATCTTCGACGCGGGCATTCGCTACGGCATTCCTCCGGAACAGCGGCACAAGGTGATCAATCGCGAGGAATGGATCTCGGCGCGCATATCCGCCCATTGGCGTGAGCAGCACGAGATGGTGGAGCGGCTTGGCAAGGACCGCTGGGTGCTGTTTCGCAAGCGCCGCCTGCCGAACGGCTACAATATCTCGACGTTGAGCGACGTCTCGGAGCAGCGCAAGCAGGAAGAGCAGTGGCGCGCCGATCTGGAACGGGTCGCGCTGACCGAGCAGGTGCTCGACACGCTGCCGCATCCGCTCATCGTCAAGGACAAGAATCTCGCCTACGTCGCCGTGAACAAGGCGTTTTGCGCCATCCATGGTTCAGAGAGCGGGGCGATCCTTGGCCGCACGGTTTGGGATCTGGTTGATGCCGAAAATGCGACGCGCATCGACACAAGCGACCGCGACGTTCTGGAAACCGGCATACCTTTTCGATGCGAAGAGCGTATCGTGGGAACAGACGGCAGCCACCTTTACGTCGTCACGCGCAAATACCGGATCGGTTCCCCGGACAACTTCATTCTCATCACGATCATGGACGACGTGACCCATATCGTGGAACCGAAGGAAGAGATGGCGGCGGATGGTGTCACCTTGCGCGCGACGACCCGATTCCGCAAAGCCGAAGTCTGCTTCGATCCGGTTCGTGAGGCGGAGACGCGGCTGTTGCTGCAGTGGTGCCAGGACGACGAGACAGATATCGCCGGCAAGCGGATCCTTCTGGTGACACCGACGCGGCGGACCGAAGAGTTGCTGATCGGCCAGTTGCAGGCGCGCGGCGCCGACTGCGGCGCGGTCCGCTCGCTTGACGAGTTTTATGCCGTTCTCGACGCCGCGAACAGTTACGGCGTTGGCCTCGACCTCGTACTGGTCGACGACACCATGGATGGCTACGAGGCCATCGCCGAGGCCGGCGGCCTATCGGTGCGGGTCGTCACGCCGGACCGGATCGGGGTCGACTTCTTTCGGGCACTGGTGGAGCCGCATGCGGCGGCGGAGGCCATGCCGACCGATGTTCTCACCCCCTCGGCGCTGTTCGACGACTGGTATATCGCGACAGACGCCGACGCGATGATCGTTCAGGGCGATATCGAGGTGCTGGTCGCCGAGGACAACCAGATCAATCAGTTCGTCTTTTCGCAGATCCTGGAGGGCATGGGCGTCTCGCACCGGATCGCTGAGAACGGCGAGGAGGCGGTCGCTCTGTGGCGCAAGCACCAGCCGCGACTGGTGCTCATGGACATTGCCATGCCTGTCATGAACGGTCTGGATGCAACCCTCGAGATCCGCGAGGCGGAGAAGACGCTCCACACCCGGACGCCCATCGTCGCGGTGACCGCCCAGGCGTTGAACGTCGACATGCAGAACTGCCTCGATGCCGGCATGGACGACTACATCACAAAGCCGGTCAGCCCGGACATGATCGAAAGCGTCTACAACCGGTTCGTGACGCAGAGACGCGCGCAGAACGCCGCATGAGGGCGCGAATCCCCGTCAACTCCCCACTTTTCGGGGGTGACAGGGGCGATCGTGAAATCGCCTGCTATGTCTTTGTTAAGTCTCGTGCCTCATCCTGGCATCCGCAGATGGTACGTATCGGGAAAGTCGGTAAATGAAATCGGGTGAGTATTCGGATACGGACGTTTCCACGAGCGATCTGCATGCCATGGCCTACACGGACCCGCTAACGGGTCTGGGCAACACCTACCGCCTGCGCGACAAGGTGCGCCAGCTCGCCGCGGAACGTGCGGACGATCCGGCACCCTTCGCCGTAGGGATCGCCAATCTCGACGGGTTCAAGCCGATCAACGATCTGTTCGGACCCGAGGCCGGCGACGAGATCCTCTGCCAGGTCGCCCATCGCCTGAAAGCCTGCATTCCGGACGGAGCGACGGTAACGCGCCACGGCGGCGACGAGTTCGCCTTTCTGTTCCCGCTCGTGTTCGAGCGCAAGGGCGCTGAAAAGCTCGGGCATATGCTGCGCGAAGTGCTTTCGGCGCCGTTCGATCTCGGCGACCGCAATGTCCGGCTGTCGGCGTCCTTCGGGCTTGCGATCTACCCCTTTGCCGGCGAGGACTTCACCGACCTCTTGAAGAGCGCCGACACCGCCCTCTATCGTTCGAAGCGTCGTGGCCGCGGGCAGGTGACCGTCTATTCGCAGGAAATTGCCCAGGAGATGAAGCGCGCCACCCATCTGGAGCAGGCGCTGCGCAACGCGATCATGGCCAACGAGGTCGATGTGCATTTCCAGCCGATCGTCAGCCTGCGCAACGACATGGTGGTCGGCTTCGAGGCGCTTGCGCGCTGGTGCGATGCCGATCTCGGTTACGTGTCGCCGGCCGTTTTCGTGCCGCTTGCGGAGGAGCGCGGCTTTATCGATACGCTCTCCGACACGTTGCTGCGCAAGGCGGCGGAAGCGGCGCTGTCCTGGCCGAAGGAACTGTTTTTGTCCTTCAACCTCTCGTCGGCGCAACTGATGGACCCGAAGACCAGCCTGACGACGCTGGCGATCCTCAACCGGGTCGGGCTGGACCCGCGGCGGCTTGAGCTCGAAATCACCGAGACGGCAGTCATGACCGATGCGGCGACGGCGCAGAAGATCGTGGCGGAGCTGCGCGGCGCGGGCGTGCGCGTCTCGCTGGACGATTTCGGCACCGGCCAGTCCAGTCTCGGCCGCCTGCGCGATTTCACCTTCGACAAGGTGAAGATCGACCGTGCCTTCGTTTCACGCATTTCCGACGACCGCGTGTCCGAACACATCATCAAGGCAATCGTCGCCATGTGCGAGGGGCTCGACCTGGAGGTCGTGGCGGAAGGTATCGAGGATTTCTCCGAGGCGCTGAAACTGAAGGCGCTCGGCTGCGGCATGGGGCAGGGCTATTTCTACGGCAAGCCTGCCGACGCGGTCGCGACGATGCGCTTCCTGGCCGACCGCTACATGCGCATCGAACCCGAATTGGCGCACGGCTGAAGCCCGTTCCGGCGATGAGCGGTTAACCATCTGTTTTCCATCCGCCTTAGCCGGAAATAAAGCCACCGGACCTAACGTTACGGCATCCAAACAAGAATAAGGGGCAAATGGGATGCTACAGAACATCAAGGATATGCCAGTCCGGACCAACGACCGTTCAAAGGTGCGAATTTTCGCTACGGTGAAAGTGATGCACGAGAAAAGCCGTGCAAGGGTCGTCGACCTTTCGCCGACCGGCATGGCGCTCGATATCGAAAAGCCGATCCGGATCATGCCCGGTCAGATCGTCACCATCGAAAGCGAGGAACTGGGCCAGTTGACGGGGACGGTTCGCTGGTACAACAACGGCCGCCTCGGTATTCAGTACAAGCTCAACACCAATGCGCTGGCGCAGATTTCCTCCTACTTCCGCTTCTTCCACGAGGAAGTGAAGCCCGTCATGCGCCGCTGACCGACCGCGTCAGCTATCTGTCGGCGGACGCTCCCGCCTGCCTTCCGCCAGCAGCCAGTCGCGCACGCGCCGCGCCTGGCTGTTGAGTTCCCGAGACCGCGGCCAGACCACGTAGAAGGCCAATCCCGTCTCCAATACGTGCCCGCCGACTGGCACCAGTGCGCCGGATCCGATCTGCTGGGCGATCAGGTGCTGCCAGCCGAGCGCGATGCCTTCGCCCGCCAGAACAGCCTGGATCACGAGCACATAGTCGTTGATGGCGAGGCGCCGGGATTGTGCCGGATAGCGCAATCCCGCGCTTGCGAACCACTCCGGCCAGTCGCAGGCCTGCCGCACCGGCTCCTCCAGATGGATCAGCGGCTGGCGCAACAGCTCTTGCGGTGTCCTCGGCATGCCATGCGCGTCAATAAAGGCGGAACTGGCGACGGCGGTGATCACCTCAGGGGCGAGCAGGGCGGCATGGTAGCGCGGCCATTTGGCGGGATCGCCGCCGCGGATGCCGAGTGGAATCGGCTCCTCCTCCAGGTCGAGGTCGCGGACGCTCGTCTGGATCCGGAGATCGATTTCCGGAAGATCCTCGCGCAGCTTTGCCAGCCGCGGCAACATCCACATCGAAGCAAACGCCGTGGAGGCGGCGAGGGTCACGTTGACCTCGCGCCCCTTTGCGCGGATGTCCTCGGCCGACTTCTGGATCCGCCAGAGGCCGACCGAGACCTCGGTGTGGAAGCGTTCGCCCGCGTCGGTCAGTGCCACGGCACGATGGACGCGGTGGAAGAGCGGCACGCCGAGCTGCTCCTCCAGGCCGCGGATGGCGTAGGAGACTGCGGCCTGGGTCATGCCAAGTTCCTTGGCCGCATGGGTGAAGTTCTGGTGGCGCCCGGCCGCCTCGAAGACGATCAGGCTGGCTGCGGAAGGCAGAAGGCGGCGAAGTGTTTCCATAAATCCAGCTTATATCTGCCCCAAGTTTTTTCCAGCGTTACAGGGGCATTATTCCCGTCTAGCCTCCCTTGCAGTTATGGAGGAAGACATGGTGGCGACGGCGACAGTTGAAAACGCGACACGGCGCGGGAGAGGAGGACGGCCGCAGCGCCGCGAGGGAACCGCCCAGGTGAAGGGTGTCCCCTACATCCAGCGCAACATCCCGACCTACGACATCCTGTCAGAGGAAAACCTGCAGAAGATCGAGCGCACCGCCGACCGGATCCTCGCCGAGGTCGGCATCGAGTTCCGCGACGATCCGGCTGCGATCGATCACTGGAAGCGGGCCGGCGCCAAGGTCGACGGCCTGCTCGTGCGCTTCGAGCCGGCCATGCTCAACGAGATCGTGTCGACCGCGCCCGCACAGTTCACGCAGTTTGCCCGCAATCCTGCCAACAATGTCGAGATCGGCGGCAACAACGTCGTCTTCTCTCCGGCTTACGGTTCGCCTTTCGTCATGGATCTCGACAAGGGACGGCGCTACGGCACGATCGAGGATTTCCGCAACTTCATCAAGCTGGCCCAGTCCAGCCCCTGGCTGCACCATTCCGGCGGCACGATCTGCGAACCGGTCGACGTGCCGGTCAACAAACGCCATCTCGACATGGTCTACAGCCATATCAAGTATTCCGACCGGGCCTTCATGGGGTCGATCACGGCGGAGGAGCGGGCGGAAGATTCGATCGACATGGCGCGCATCCTGTTCGGCGCCGATTTCGTCGACAAAAACTGCGTCATTCTCGGCAACGTCAACGTCAACTCGCCGCTTGTCTGGGACGGCACCATGACGCGGTCGCTGCGGGCCTATGCCCGTGCGAACCAGGCCGCGGTGATCGTCCCCTTCATCCTTGGCGGCGCCATGGGTCCGGTGACGAATGCCGGCGCGATCGCCCAGTCCTATGCGGAAACCCTTGCCGGCTGTGCGCTGACTCAGCTGGAACGCAAGGGCGCGCCGGTTATCTTCGGCAACTTCCTCTCCTCCATGTCGCTCCGGTCCGGCTCGCCGACCTTCGGCACGCCGGAACCGGCCATCGGCTCGATGGTGATCGGCCAGCTCGCCCGGCGGCTGAAGCTGCCGTTGCGCTGCGCCGGCAACTTTTCCAATTCGAAGCTGCCGGACGGGCAGGCGGTGCAGGAAGGGCTGATGTCGATGCTGTCGGCGATCCATTGCGGCGCAAACTTCATCCTGCATTCCGCCGGCTTCCTCGACGGTCTGCTCGCCATGTCCTACGAGAAGTTCGTGATGGATGCCGACCTGTGCGGGGCGCTGCACTCCTATCTCGCCGGCGTCACGGTCGACGACAACACGCTGGCGATGGACGCCTTCCTGCAGGTCGGGCCGGGCAGCCACTTCCTGGGCTGCGACCACACGATGCGCAACTACCAGACCGCCTTCTGGGATTCGACGCTATCGGACAACGAACCCTTCGAGAAGTGGAGCGGGGAGGGTGGCTCCACGGATATTGCCACGCGCGCCAATCGGCAGTGGAAGAAGATGCTTGCCGAATACGAGGCGCCGCCTTTGGATGAAGCCATCGACGAGGCGCTCTGCGACTATGTCGAACGACGCAAGGCCGGGATGGCCGATGCGTGGTACTGACCATCCCGCCGTTGTGAGCGGCTGACGGCCGCGTAACGAACAAGCCCGGCAGACCTCATGGGTTGCCGGGCTTGGCGCTCCTGCCGCCCGCTTAGTTCGCGGGTTCCGTTGTCGGAGCCGGAGCCGGTGTCGCGGGAGCCGGCGCCATGGTCGTAGAGCCGGTTGCGGTCGTATCGACCGTGGAGCGTTCGGCGACCTTCTGCGTCAGCGTCTTGAACTCCGGCGCTGCCTGCAGGCTTTCCGCCGTTTCGGTGGTGGTCAGCTTGACCTCGCCGCCATCGGGCGCCTGGGCTATCGATATGTTGCCGAACGGTACGGCGACCCACTTCTCGCCGATCCCCAGGAAGCCGCCGACACCGATGACTGCAGCGGTGATGCCGCCGTCCTTCTCGATGATCAGGTCGTGGATCGAGCCGATGCTCTCGTCCGCTGCGTTATAGACGGACTGGCCGATATAGGTGTTGGCGCTGATCTCATCCGGCGACTGCTCGGTCAGATAGGTCTTGTCCATCGCAGTCGTGACAGCCGGGTCCGTGGATGGCGTCGTCTGGGCGTTGTCCATCGGTTTGACCGGATCGGCACTGGCGTCAGGCATGGCCGGCGACTGATCCGTCTTCATCTGCGTGTGCGTCTCCGGCTGCGCGGGTTGCGTCGTGTCCTGCGCGAACGCTGCCGGAGCGACGGCCGCGCCGAGGAGAATTGCACCAGCGGCCACGGAAGTGAGAAGCGTCTTGGTCATGATAACCCTGCCTTTCTTCTGCGTTGGATATCAAGGGCGGCGGATGCTTTGCTGCTCGTCCGTCCGCACCAGTTGATGTTTCCAGAACTCGCTTGCCGACGAATGGTTCCGCAGAAATGGCGTTCCCAAGCCGTTTCGCCAATGAAAACAGCTTCGGACGACAAGCCGAAGCTGCAACATGAGCGGCGATCGTGCCGGTTTCAGAGCCGGAAGGCCGGTTCGAACCGCCCCCTCACGGCGATGCCGAGTTCGAATGTGCGGCCCGCTTCCGGATCCGCTGCCCGCGCGCGCTCGTCCATCCCCTGCCAGGCCGAAGTGACAAGCAGCCGGTCCGCCGCGGCGCCAATGAAAGCCGGGCAGGTCGCCTGTGTCGCCGGCACCGCGTAGCGCCGGACCCTCATGCCATCCGGCCGGTACACGTCGATGGTCGCGGCACCCCAGCGGGCGTTCCAGATCAGCCCGTCCGCATCGCAGACCGCGCCGTCTATGCCGCCGGGCTCGCCCTTGTGCTGGCTGAGCACCTCGGGCGCACCGACCGGCAGGCCGGTCCTTGGATCGACCGCGACGCGCATCAGGTCGTTGACGGTGGTATCGGTGAAATAGGCGGTGGCGCCGTCCGGCGAAAAGCAGATGCCGTTCGGGATCGTGATGCTGGAAAAGAGCCGCGTCACCACGCTGCCGGCGACATGGTAGATGGCGCCGGCGTCCTTCTCGGCATTATATCCCATCGTCCCGATCCAGAGCGCGCCGCTCTGGTGCACGCGGCCGTCGTTGGATCGGTTGCCGGGCTTGTCCTCGATCGTGGCAAAGTGTTCGAGCTTTCCCGACTCTGTTTCGCGAACGAAAAGACCCTGGTCGGAGGCGATCAGCTGGCGCGACGGGTCAATCGTGGCGATGACGCTGCCCATGAAGGGCAGGTCGTGGACCCGCTTCGTCGACGAGGACACGTGCAGTTCGTGCAGCTTGCGGGCGGTGATGTCGAACCACCAGGCGGTGTCGGTCGCGGGATCGTAGCTCGGCCCTTCGCCGAGTTCGCTCTCGACCGGACACAGCGTCCGGCCGGTGAAGGGGACGATGTCCGTCATGTCAGCCTCCATAGACGCGGTCATAGGCTGCGATCGTTGCGCGGGCGCGCGTGGCGACGTCCGCGGCGGCCATGCCCGGCTGGTAAAGGCTCGAACCGAGGCCGAAGCTGCTGATGCCCACCTTTGCATAGTCGGCGAAATTTTTCTCCGAAACGCCGCCTACCGCAGCGATTTCGAGATCGGCGGGCAGAACGGCGCGGATCGCGTGTATGCCGGACGGCCCGAGCACGCTGGCGGGGAAGAACTTGAGCCCGCTGGCACCTGCCCGCGCGGCAGCAAGGGCTTCGGTCGGCGTGAAGACACCCGGCATCGTTACCATCCCCTTGGCCGCGGCGAGCGAGATCACCGCCGGTTCGACATTCGGGCTTACCATCAGGCGTCCGCCGACGGCGTCGAGGTGTTCGACCTGATCCGTCGTCAGCACCGTTCCGGCACCGATCAGGCAGCCGTTCGGTGCCATTTTCGCGGCGGTCTCGATCGAACGGAACGGATCGGGCGAGTTCAGCGGGATCTCGATCGCCGTAAAGCCGGCTTCGATCAGGGCGCCGACGACCCCCTCGGTCTCGGCGGGCTTCAGCCCGCGCAAAATGGCGATGAGCGGACGCTTCATCGCGGGAAAGGGGATGCGGTTCATAGGCAATCGTCCTTCGGGAGACTGGCGATAAAAGTTCAAAGGGCCCAGAGGCTGCGCGCGGCCACGGCGAGCCCGGCGCGGACGGCATTATCGGCGTCGACGATCATCGGCTTGACCCCGGCGCAATCCAGTGCGCTTTCATAGAGCGAACCAAGCGCGCCCGAGGCGACGAGGACCACGGGCGCCCCCGGCTGGCCAGCGTCAAGCGCGCCTGCGATTTCAAGGCCGATCAGGGTGCCGGAGATCAGCGCTTTGGCATCCGCCGGGGATAGACCGTTAAGGAGTGCCCCCGATCGGGCACCGAAGAGAAGGCTGGTTGCAGCAGTCGGATTGCGGATGACCTCCTCGACGGCCTGCCGAAAGGCGTCGCTGCCGCCGTCAACTGCACCTGCGTCGGCGATCGAGTGCTTGAGGATCGTGTGCCTTGCAACGGCGTCGAAAAGCTCTCCGGTCATGAAGGTGTGGAACCGGGTCACCAAGCCGTCCGCGACATGCACCCACTTGCTGTGGGTGCCGGGCATGCAGACGAGGCTGTGCGCATCGGTCAGATCGTTAAGAGCGCCGAGGAGTTGTGTTTCTTCTCCGCGCATGACGTCGGGATGCGCGCTGTCGCGCTGGGCAAGGCCCGGCAGGATGCGGATGTCGGCTGCAACATCGGGCACGCGCACGGCGGCAAAGGGAATCGTGGAAAGCGCGGCGGGAACGTCGAGGTAGCCGGCCTCGACCCAACCCTGCCGGGCGCCGGCCATGCCGCAGATGATCACCGGCAGGTCTGCGGGAGCCGATACGGCTTGGCGATGGTTCGCCAGCACCGCGCCAAAGCCGGTCGCCGCCGCCGCCGTCATGCCTTCGTTGCTGCGCCGTTCAGCAAGGACGCTGCCGTCGCTGCCGATCAGCCACAGACGAAAACTGGAGGTGCCCCAGTCGACTGCGACATAGGCTGGTTTCACCATCAAAATACCCCTCTATCGATGGATTGCGCGGTCAGCGCGCCGCGATCTCGTAGTTCCGGAGAGGATGCGGCGCGCACCGGACATGGCGGTCTCCTTGCCGACTTCAGAATGAACGCGATAAGGTGTTCCAGTATATGGAATTCGGTTTGAATATATGGAATTATGTTCACCAGTTCGAGCTTGTCAAGCGATCGCGCGGAGGGGACATGGCCAGGCGGAATGGGGTGGAATCCGGTGCTTCGAACACGGGGACACTCGGCAAGGCGATCGCCGTCCTCGAACTGGTCGCACTTTCGGACCGGCCGATGCGCTTCACCGAGATCCTGGAGCGGGCGGGTCAGCCGCGCGGCACGCTGCACCGCCAGTTGAGCCACCTGCTCGAAGAGGGGCTGCTCGACCTCAACGCCGACCATTGCTACGAGCCCGGCCTTCGCTTGCTGAAGCTTGCCTCCAGCGCCTGGGCGCGCAGCGACCTGCGCCGATTGGCAGCCCCGCATTTGCAGACACTGCATGAACTGACCGGCGAGACGGTCCACCTCGGCGTGCTGAAAGGCGCGGAGATCATCTATCTCGACAAGGTTGAAAGCCGCCAGGCGGTGCGGATGACTTCGCAGATCGGCAAGGCCTCGCCCGCCTATTGCACCGGGGTCGGCAAGGCCGCCCTTTCAGTCTTGCCGGAGCCGCATCTGGCCGATCTTCTGCGCGATGCTCCGTTTCGGTGCTTCACGGCGCAGACGATCACCAGCCTCGGAGCGCTGAGGGTGGAACTCGAGGCGATCCGCACGGCGGGATATGCCTTCGACCGGGAAGAGCACGAGCCGGGAATTCGCTGCGTGGCGGCTGCGATTGCCGATCCAGCGCTAAGCTTTGTGGGAGGTGTGTCGGTGACAGGACCTGCATACCGCGTCGGCGAAGAGGTGCTGCAGGCCTGGGCACCGCTGGTCCAGAGGGTGGCGGCCACGATCACCGAGGAAATTGCCGCCCGGCTCGGCCCCTCTCGCTAGCCGGAGCCATCGGATGGCAGCAGTCTCGAAGCCATTTTACGGTAAATTAGCAAAATGCGCTGGACGGACTTCGGGGGCGTGGTTAGCTTCCACTTCTGAGTGAACATTTCTGGGTGCTTCGTCGTTGCCTTGCGAGGAAGAAGCCGCGCCAAGGCATGTTCCTGGAGGAAAGGTACGAAGTGTGCCGGGCCGGTTTGCGTCCCAACGCTTGCACGCCGCGGTTCACGGCAGAAAGACTTGGAATGACCGAACATCTTCTTGGGATGGCATCACGGACTCCGCCTCACTGGGCGCGTCGCTTTGCCGAGGTCGGTTCGGAACGCGACGTGTCCACGCTCCTGTCCCATGTGACGAACGAGTATGGCCTTTCCCACTACCTCCTGATCAATGTTCCCGCCAGCGCATCGACTGAAATTTCGCCCCATGTCCTGATGACGACCTGGCCTGACGAGATGCTGCGGGGGTACGACCAGGCGGAATTGATCCTGGGCAGTCCGGTCATTCACCATCTGCGGCGCAGCACGAATCCATTTACCTATGACATGATCAGCACCAACAGCGCCCGGCATGATGGCAAGGCGCAGATCGCCATTCGCCTGTTTGCGCAATACGGTCTGCCCCGGGGTGCGTATTTCCCCGCCCACAATCCCCTCGGACAGCGTGGCGCCCTTGCATTTGGCGGCAGCCGATCCGTGCTGACCCACATGGAGATGGCGGAATTGAACGCGATCGCCAACCTCGCCTTCACCAGGGTGCTCGAGTTTCGCAGTGAGGCCCGGGTGAGTGCATCGCTGTCGCGCCGCGAAATTGAATGCCTGTCCTGGGCATCGGCCGGCAAGACGAGCGCCGAGATGTCCGAAATCCTTGGCCTGTCCGAATATACGGTCAATCACTACCTGAACCGGGCAACGCGCAAACTGGATGCGGTCAATCGCGTTCAGGCGGTTGCCAAGGCAATTCGCGCCGGGCTGCTGAATTGAGCGTTGTGGAGGCGCGGCGCGGTTGCGAATGCCGCCGATCCAAGCAAAAGCTTGCAGGGGGCGCAGAGCAAGGATGCAGAACGACATGACGGCGGAAGAAGAAGCTCGCGAGGAACCGAACGGCATTGATGCCAGCGCCGAGATTGCGGCCCTCGAGACTCAGTTCGACGTGATGCGTTTTCTGCGGCGAACGGGTGAAACTTTTTCGTTAAAACACTTCATCGTCTTTCTGCTCCCCGGTTTCGACGCGGAAAAGCTGGCCACGCACTCCATTGTCAGCAATTTTCCCTCGGAGGTCATCGCCAGGTATGATGCCCTCAATCTGGTTCGCCGCAGCCCCGGTATACGCAAGCTCCGGGCGTCGACGGTCCCGTTCTCCCTCGACTTGGCAAATTGGGTCGACGATGCCGGGCAGGACGAGGATCTGACCGACCTCGCAGAATTTTTTCAGCGTCATGGCATGCAGGCGGCACACGTCTTCCCCGTTCACGACGCGCTTGGCAATCGCGGCGCGATTGTCTGGAGCGGCGAGAAGCGCGCGCTGGGCTTTGATGATCGGCTGTTGTTGCAGATGATCTCGATACAGGTGTTCAATCGCCTTGCGGAGATCGGCGCAGCCTGGAAAACCGGGCAGGTGGTGTTGACGGAGCGCGAGATCGAGTGCCTGAGCTGGACTGCCGCCGGCAAGACGAGCCTGGAGATTGCCGAGATCCTCGGCCTCTCCGAACACACGATCAATCACTACCTCAATCAGGTGACGCGCAAGCTCGGGGCGGTGAACCGCACCCAGGCCGTGGTCAAGGCGATCCGTCGCGGCTTCATTGCCTGAAGTGCTGCGGCGCGGCGCAGTGGCGTCGCTGCGGCACGGCATTGACCGGGCATCTTGCCGCACCGGCCGGCATCGAACGGGCAAGCGTGCCGAATACCGTTCCGCTTCGACCGGGAATGCGCTATCAAGGCGCCAACGAAGATCGGCGAGGTTTGCATGACGGACGTTTCGAAGGACCTGGTACTGGAAAAGCTCAAGTCGGTTCGCGGGCCGGACATGGACGGCAATATCGTCGACCTCGGGCTGGTCTCCGACGTGTTCATTTCCGACGGCAAGGTCTACTTCTCGATCACGGTCCCGGCGGAGCGGGCAAAGGAGCTTGATCCCATGCGCGCCGCGGCGGAGCGTGTGGTGCGCGACATCCCCGGCGTGAAGGCGGCGATGGTGGCGCTGACGGCCGACAAGAGGGCCGGCGCGGGATCGGCACCGGTGACGCGACCGGCGCCGCAGGCGGCACATGCGCACGGCGCACCCGGCCAGCAGCCGCAGCGCGCCAAGACGGGAGTCCCCGGCGTTGGCGCCATCATCGCGGTTGCCTCGGGCAAGGGCGGCGTCGGAAAATCGACCACCTCGGTCAATCTGGCGCTTGCGCTTAAGGCCAACGGCCTTCGCGTCGGTATTCTCGACGCCGACATCTACGGCCCCTCGATGCCACGCCTTCTCGGGATTTCCGGCCGTCCGCAGCAGATCGAAAACCGCATCATCAAGCCGATGGAAAATTACGGCATCAGGGTGATGTCCATGGGCTTCCTCGTCGATGAGGACGTGGCGATGATCTGGCGCGGCCCGATGATCCAGTCGGCATTGATGCAGATGCTGCGGGAGGTGGCATGGGGTGAACTCGACGTTCTGGTCGTCGACATGCCGCCGGGAACGGGCGACGCCCAGCTGACGATGGCGCAGCAGGTGCCACTTGCCGGTGCCGTGATTGTGTCCACGCCGCAGGACCTGGCGCTCATCGACGCCCGCAAGGGTCTGAACATGTTCAACAAGGTCGAGGTGCCGGTGCTCGGGTTGATCGAGAACATGAGCTATTTCATCGCGCCTGACACCGGTAACCGCTACGACATCTTTGGCCATGGCGGCGCGCGCAGGGAAGCCGAAAAGATCGGCGTTCCCTTCCTCGGCGAGGTGCCGTTGACGATGGAGATCCGCGAAACGTCGGACGCCGGAACCCCGGTTGTGGTCTCGGATCCGGAAGGGGTGGCGGCGAAGACCTATCGCGAGATTGCCGCTTGCGTGTGGAGCGAGCTGAAGGCACGGCAGGCGACTGGCGCCCACGCCGCGCCGAGCATCGTCTTCGACTGAGGTCGGCCGTTTCCGCCCGTCACCGTCAAGGGGCGGGGACTTGATTTCGGAACCGCGCTGCGCAATATGCGCATCCGCCCTGCCGACCGCTTGGCGTTAATTTGGGCAAAGGTGCGCGTTTGGTCTTCTTCGGAGCCGCCCGCAGGTGATAACGGTCTATCGTTCCAGCGGGGAAGCTGTGCTTCTTTCGCCCGAAATGCTGGCGGATTCCCATGCGGTTCCGCCGGATGTCGTTTGGGTGGACCTCCTCTCGCCGACCCATGAAGAAGATGCTTTCGTCGAGAAGATCCTCGATATCGACGTGCCCACACGCGACGAGTTGAAGGATATCGAGCCGTCGAGCCGGCTCTACACCGAGAACGGCACGGTCTACATGACGGCCTCAGTGGTCTGGAAGGCTGATAGCGATCACCCGGAACTGACCGACATCGCCTTCATCCTGACGGATCGTTGCCTCCTGACGATCCGTTATGCCGAACCTCGCTCGTTCGAGCTCTTCCGGGCGGCCATGCCGCGGTTGGCGGGGGGCTGCGGCACGGGCACGGCAATCATCACGCGTCTGTTGGAAACGATCGTCGATCGAACGGCCGAGATTCTCGAGGTGTCCGTCGCAACGGCAGACAAGCTCTCGCTGGAAGTGTTCAGCGACAGGCGCCATACGCATCGACGGGCGCCGCGCTATCTCGAAGAGCGGCTGGTGGCGGTTTCCGCCCTGCATCGGCTGGTGGCGAAGACACGCGACAGCCTGATGTCGCTGTCGCGGCTGATGATATTCCTCTACACCGTGCCGCCGTTGCAGGCGGACCTGGACAGTCGGGAACTGTGCCGCACCGTTTCGCGCGACATCCAGTCGCTTTCCGAGCACGCGAACTTCATCGCGAGCAACATCTCGTTCCTGCTCGACGCCTCGCTGGGCTTGATCAATCTGGAGCAGAACCAGATTATCAAGATCTTTTCCATCGCATCGGTCGTGTTGCTGCCGCCGACCCTGATCGCGTCGATCTACGGCATGAATTTCGAGTTCATGCCGGAACTGCACCTTGCCTACGCCTATCCGTTGTCGCTGGGCGCGATGGTTGTGTCAGCTGTGGTACCCTTTTTCTTCTTTCGCTGGAAAGGCTGGCTCTAGGGCCTGTTCAAAACGATGTCGCACTCCGAAGCACACGCAGCAAACGGCGGTGGCCGTGCACGCACGCTGTTTTTCCTGGCGCTCGGCTCGGTCGGTGTCGTCTATGGGGACATCGGCACCAGTCCACTCTATGCCTTCCGCGAGGCGCTGCGCCCGATTTCCCGCGACGGCGTCACGTGGGACGAGGTCGTGGGGCTGATCTCGCTGGTGATCTGGACGCTGACCATCATCGTGACCCTGAAATACGTGCTTTTCCTGCTGCGCGCCGACAATGGCGGGGAGGGCGGCACGCTGTCGCTGCTAGCCCTGCTGCGCAAGACGGCGAACGGACACAAGGCGGTTCTCTTCTTCATGGGGCTCACCGGCGCGGCGCTCTTCATCGGTGACGCCATGATCACGCCGGCGCTGTCGGTGCTTTCCGCTGTCGAGGGCCTGAAGCTCGTCACACCCGATCTGTCCGATTATGTCGTGCCGATCTCGGTCGTGATCCTCGTCATGCTGTTTGCGATGCAATCCTGGGGCACCGATGCCGTGTCGCGGTTCTTCGGCCCGATCACGGCGCTTTGGTTCATCGTCATGGCCGTTGCCGGCGCTGCGCACCTGGGCGACGACCTCAGCATCCTTGCCGCCTTCAACCCCGCCTACGCCGTGGTCTTCCTCTACAATGACGGCTATCTCGGCTTCGTCGTGCTCGGGGCGGTGTTCCTGACGGTGACCGGGGCGGAGGCCCTCTATGCGGACCTCGGTCATTTCGGCCGCAAGCCGATCCAGTGGGCCTGGTTCTGCCTGGTCTTTCCGGCGTTGACGCTGAACTACCTGGGACAAGGGGCCCTTGTCCTGAAGCACCCCGAAGCGATCGAGAACCCGTTCTTCCTGTTGTTTCCGAAATGGGCGCTGCTTCCCGCCGTGATCCTGGCCACCGCGGCCACGATCATCGCCAGCCAGGCCGTCATCACCGGCGCCTTCTCGATTGCGCGCCAGGCAATCCATCTCGGCTTCCTGCCGCGCATGGAAATCTTCCACACTTCGGCAACCCAGACCGGGCAGATCTACCTGCCGGCCGTCAACGCCGTCCTGCTGTTCGGGGTGATGACCCTCGTGTTCCTGTTCGGCTCGTCCGAAGGACTGGCAACCGCCTACGGCATCTCCGTCACCGGGGCGATGGTCGTTACCACCGTGCTCGCCTTCGAGTTCGTTCGCATGCGCTGGCGCTGGAAACCCGGCTACGCGGTGCTCATGCTGCTGCCGCTTTTCCTGCTCGAACTGGTTTTCCTCGCCGCCAATCTGCTGAAGGTCCACGACGGCGGCTATGTCCCGATCCTGATTGCGGCCACCTGCATGCTGATCATGTGGACCTGGGTCCGCGGAACGGCGCTCCTTCGCGACAAGACGCGGCATATCGAGGTGCCGCTGGATGTTTTCATCAAGTCGATTGAAAAGAAGAGCGCCCATGCTCCCGTCTCTGTCAGCGGAACCGCGATCTTCCTGACGAGCGATCCGGATTTCACGCCTGCAGCCCTGCTGCACAACATCAAGCACAATCACGTGCTGCACGAGCAGAACTTCATCCTGACGGTTATCTCGACCAATACGCCGAAAGTCACGCCGGCCGAACGCTGCAGCATGGAGCGCATCTCAGACCGCTTCGCCCGCATCCAAATTCGCTTCGGCTTCATGGAAACGCAGAACGTGTCGCAGGCGCTCGGGCTTTTCCGCAAGTCGGGCGTGAAGTTCGACATCATGTCGACCTCCTTCTATCTCGGCCGGCGCAAGCTGGTGCCCGATCGCCATTCGGGCATGCCTTACTGGCAGGATCGCCTCTATATCGCCATGGCAAATGCGGCGGTCGATCCCTCGGACTACTTCCGCTTGCCGACGAACCGCGTCGTCGAACTCGGCTCTCAGGTCATCATCTGAGGTGCGCCGCCAAGACGGACGCCGGGCGCCGGCGCGGCGATAGCTGCCCTTTCAGTGTCCGAGGCACCGCGGAACGGCCGGCGTTAACCGTCCATCAAGGTTAATTCTTCATCCTCCGTCAATGAAACGAGCCGGTTCGCCCGCTTTCCCGGGCTCGGCTTCAGCAAGAGTGATGGCCAGAAGGTTTAGCACCCGGCTCGTCGGGTGACGACGCCGCGCGGCTATGTGTTGTCGGAGTGTGTCGGTGCGTAGGCGTATCGTTCGTGTGAAATGGTCGGCTTTGTGGCGGCGCGATTGGCTGGCTCGGACGGCCCTCGGAGTTTGCCTCTATGCGGCATTGCCCGCCGAAGCCGGGCATTCCGATCTGGCGACCTTCATCTCCGGCGTCAACCGCAAGGGCGGGAACCAGCAGGTGGTGATGACCCCTTCGCCGGCGGGATCCATCCACATGGTCGATGTGGCCTTTAACGACCCGCGAACGACCGGAGCGCTTTCCGGCGGTGCCGGGCTGAGACTGCCCGGCGGGGCCGAGGCCTCGATGGTCAGCAGTCGCAAAGGGGCGGGCGGCATCCCGGATGAGGATCGCATCAATCGCCGCGAAAAGAAAAAGCGCATCGTCGCCGTGACGCCGGTGGCGCCGCCGAAGGCCTTTTCCGCAGGGTCGGTGCTCGACCGGCAGGCGTCGCTGTTGACGCCCGATTTCGACAGCGCCGAACGCATGCGCTTCAGCACACCCAAGATCAAGGGCAAGGAAATCGAGATCGCCACGGCCTTCTACAAGAAGAGGCCGCTGGTGGAGGCCCCCGGCGTCCCGTCCATGCTGGCCGGCCTCGTCACCAACGACAATGCCGATATTCTTGCCACCGCCTATGCCCCGAGCGAGCCGGACTACGCCCGGGTTTCACCGTTTGATTCGATCCTGACGAAGAAGGATGCGGCCGGCGGCCGGTTCATCCCGGAGATCGCGCCCGAAGACCATGCCTGGGCGGCCACGGTGCTGCCGGCCAGCGTGTTCTCCCCGGCCGAGCAGAAGTGCCTGACGAACGGGATCTACTTCGAGGCGCGTGGGGAATCGCTGAAAGGCCAGGCGGCCGTGGCCCAGGTTATCCTGAACCGCGTCCGCAACCCGGCCTATCCCGATACCGTCTGCGGGGTCGTCTACCAGGGCGAAAAGCTGCGCACCGGCTGCCAGTTTTCCTTCACCTGCGACCACATTCCAGACCTTGTGCTGGCACCCTGGCACTGGAAGACGGCCAAGGAGGTCGCCCTGGCGGTTACCGCCGGCAAGATCTGGCTGCCGGAGGTGGGCTCGGCCACGCATTATCATGCGACCTATGTGAAGCCGAACTGGGGTCCGACGATGCAGCGGGTCGCCAAGATCGGCAAGCACATCTTCTACCGCACCTACGGCGGAGGCTGGATCTGAGTCTGGTGCCGGGGGCGCGGCAAGTGGCCACGCCTCCGGCGATTCCCTGTTGCTCAACCCGAACGATTTCCCGATTTTTCTCTAAAATATTGATTCTTCATGCTAAAATTCACGCCTGGCAAAGCTCTGCTCCGCCTTGACTATGCTAGTGCCTAAAACTATGTTGCGCCCGACTTCAAACGGGCCTGGAGCTGGCTTAAAACCTAGCCGTGAATATGTCCGCAATAGGGCGCACTGCGCTGCGGAAACGGAAGGGGAGCGCCATGAAGGGCGGCCGCAAGGAAAGTCTGGAAGAACGCATGCAGCGCCTCAACGCGGAACTCGCGAAGCGGCGTGTGGATGACAATGCAGGTGATGCAGCCGAGGAGAGGGCAGCCGAAAGCCGCAAGGGCTATGCGGTTGCGATGAAGCTCTCCAGCGAGTTCGTCGCCGCAGTCATCGTCGGTGCGCTTCTTGGCTACCTGGTGGATCGTTTCGTCGGCACCGCGCCGTGGGGCATGATAGTGCTGCTGCTGCTCGGCTTCTGTGCGGGCGTGTTGAACGTGATGCGGTCGGCGGGAATGGTGGCTTCACCCCATCCGGTCGACAGGATGGCCGGCAGAGACGCCGAGCACAAGAAAAACGAGGATGGCGCCTGAGTGCTGTCCGGGTTAGAGGAATAACCGTCCGGCGGGCGGCAAACGAGAGAGATTAGCGGTGTCCAACGATCCGACCCATCAGTTTCTGGTCAACAAGATTGTTCCGATCGAAATTGGCGGAATCGATTTCTCCTTTACCAATGCGTCGCTGTTCATGGTGGCGTCCGCTGCTGTCGCCGCGGGCTTTCTCTACATGACGACGTCGCAGCGCGGCATCATCCCGAGCCGCATGCAGTCCGTCTCGGAAATGTCCTATGAGTTCATCGCCTCGATGCTGCGCGAAGGTGCGGGCAGCGGCGGCATGAAGTTCTTCCCGATGGTGTTCTCGCTGTTCATGTTCATCCTGACGGCGAACCTACTCGGCATGGTGCCGTACTTCTTCACCGTCACCAGCCAGATCATCGTGACCCTCGCCCTTGCCATTCTTGTCATCGGGACGGTGATTTTCTACGGCTTCTACAAGCATGGGTTCGGCTTCCTGAAGATCTTCGTGCCGCAGGGCGTTCCCGGCGCGCTTCTGCCGCTCGTCGTCGCGATCGAAATCATTTCGTTCCTGTCGCGTCCGATCAGCCTCTCCGTCCGTCTGTTCGCCAACATGCTGGCGGGCCACATCACGCTCAAGGTGTTCGCGGGCTTCGTTGCCTCGCTTGGAGCCCTTGGCGCGCTCGGCATCGGCGGCGCGGTTCTTCCCCTCATCATGACGGTCGCCCTGACCGGTCTCGAGTTCCTCGTGGCATTCCTGCAGGCCTACGTCTTTGCGGTACTGACGTGCATGTACCTCAACGACGCTGTGCATCCGGGCGGCCACTAAGGAGAAAGTCGTTGGTGCGTTCCGCACCAGTCCAAGCCGCAACAACCCATTCGAAGGAGTTCATCATGGAAGCGGAAGCAGCAAAGTTCATCGGCGCAGGTCTCGCATGCTTTGGCATGGCCGGCACGGCCCTCGGCCTCGGCAACATCTTCGGCAGCTACCTGTCCGGCGCACTGCGCAACCCGTCTGCTGCTGACGGCCAGTTCGGCCGCCTCGTATTCGGCTTCGCCGTTACGGAAGCTCTGGGCATCTTCTCGCTGCTCATCGCCCTGCTGCTGCTCTTCGCCGTCTGATAACGGCTGGAAGACCGGATCACGGCCCGCTGCGGCCGTGATCCGCTTACTGTTTGAGTGCACCTGGAGGTGAGCATGTCTGCGACCGCGGCCAAGGCCGAGTCCATCCCATTCACGATCGCTCAGGCCGAGACCACGACGGAAACGCACGACGCTGCCCCGGCGGGCGATGCGCATCAGGCTGCTCCGGCGACCGATGCCCAAGGCGCTGCCGCCCCCACCGGCGAACTGCACACCGAGACGGGTGTCGCCCACGGCGAAGCGCCCGGAAGCGGTGTCTTTCCGCCTTTCGACGCATCCACCTTTCCCTCCCAACTCCTGTGGCTGGCGATCACCTTCGGCATTTTCTACCTGATCATGTCCAAGATCATCGTGCCGCGCGTCGGCTCCATCCTGGAGACGCGTCACGACCGTATCGCCCAGGATCTGGACGAGGCTGCGCGCCTGAAGACCGAGGCGGACAACGCAATTTCGACCTATGAGAAGGAACTGGCTGACGCCCGCACCAAGGGCCACGCCATTGCGTCGGAGGCACGTGACGCCGCCAAGGCCAAGGCCGACGCCGAGCGCCTGAAGATCGAAGAAAGCCTGAACGGCAAGATCGCCGCTGCCGAGACCCGCATTGCCGGGATCAAGGAAAAGGCACTCGCCGACGTCGGCGCGATCGCCGAAGAGACTGCCGCGGCTGTCGTCGAACAGCTCATTGGCGGAAAGACCACCAAGGCCGAGATTGCGGCCGCGGTGAAGTCGGCGGCAGCGAAGTAAGGAAGCGACCATGGCATTTGACGCAACTTTCTACGCCTTCGTCGGTCTCGTCCTCTTCCTGGCGCTGATCGTCTACCTGAAGGTGCCCGGCACGATGGGCAAGGCCCTCGACCAGCGGGCCGAGAAGATCTCCAACGAACTGATGGAGGCCAAGCGCCTGCGCGAAGAGGCCCAGAGCCTGCTGGCAGAATACCAGCGCAAGCGCAAGGAAGCCGAGGCCGAGGCCGCCGCCATCGTGGCGACCGCCCAGCGCGAGGCCGAGGCACTGACAGCCGAAGCCAAGGAAAAGACGGAAGAGTATGTCGCCCGTCGCACCGCGCTGTCGGAGCAGAAGATCAAGCAGGCCGAGGTCGATGCGATCAACGCCGTTCGTTCGGCCGCCGTCGACCTCGCCATCAGCGCCGCCGAGAACGTGCTTGCGAACAAGGCCGATGCAGCCACCAGCATGTCGCTGTTCGACAAGGCCGTCGCGGAAGTGAAGACCCGCCTGAACTGATGTTCCGGCGCACAGCCTAGAGATCAAGAGGCCGGAGCGATCCGGCCTTTTTTCATGGGCGCATCGATGCACTACCGTCCGCTGCGTTGCGATTTTCCGGGGTCACTTGGTCGGCTTTCGGTCCTTGCGCTCCCGCATCGCTCTGTCGAGAAAACCGCCCCCGCTTTCGCGAGACGTGCTGCCGGCACCCTGCGAGTGTTGTACCTTCGGGTCGGGCCAGGTAAAGGGCCCTGCCCTTGGCGTGGGCAGCCGTGGCGAAATCGGTCCCCGCGTCGCGACACAGGAATCTGCCTGGACGGGCGCTTTCTTTTTTGGTGGGTCTATTGCTCAGTCGGGCGCGTCCGAGCGGAACGGCCGGAAACTCATACGGTGCAGTACACAGGGTCCGAATTGGCCGATTGCATCGCGGTGGCGTTCGGTCGCATAGCCGGCATGAGCCGAGAAGCCATAGGCGGGATAGGTGGTCTCCGCACGGGCCATCATCCGGTCCCTGATCACCTTGGCCACGATCGAGGCGGCGGCGATTGAAAGCACGCGCGCATCGCCCTTGACGACCGCGCGACCGTCGCAACCAAGCCCTGGCGGCACGTCGAGACCATCGGTGAGCACCAGGCCTGGCCGGACGGGAAGGGCGTTCACGGCGCGCCGCATAGCGTCGAGACTGGCCTTTCGAATATCCGTCCGATCGATGCGGCGGGCGCTGCTGGAGGCGACCGTGACCATCGCCGTGGCCATGATGGCGGCAAACAGCGCCTCGCGCTTGGCCGCAGTCAGTTGCTTGGAATCATGAAGCCCGTCCGGAATTCTCTCCGGATCGAGAATGACGGCAGCGGCCACCACCGGGCCGGCAAGCGGTCCGCGACCGGCCTCATCTGCGCCGGCCACGGGCCATTGGCCGGCCTTGCGGGCGGCCAGTTCCATCAGGAAATCCGGGCCTTCGGGAAGGTCGAAGAGGAGGGGGGAATCGGTGGTCGCGCGGCGTGGCATGCGGCGACCCTCGCACGACCAACCGATTCCCTGCAAGTCCCTCGGCGAGGCGGCACCGAGGGAAGCCCGACATTGCTGGGGACGGTGCAATGTCGATCTCGTCTGGCCGGCCGGTCACGCCGCGGCCATTCGTGTTCGCAAGCCTTTTCCCCCCGGCCGGATCTTCAACGGCGGGACACGGACTTCAGAGCAGCGAGAGCTGAACGCCACTGCCCGAGGGCGGAACGAACAGGTCGGTTGCGAGACTGCGCCGGATCCGGTTCAGCTTGAGCCGCTTCGTCGCCAGCTCGAACCGCCGGGCGATCTGCCAGGCATAGGGGCCGGCGCCCTTCATCCGTTTGCCGAACTCGGCGTCATAGTCCTTGCCGCCGCGCATCGAGCGTACGAGCGACATCACGTGCCGGTAGCGGTCGGGATACTCCCGCAGCAGCCAGTCGCGGAACAAGGGGCTGACTTCCAGCGGCAGGCGCAGAAGCACATAGCTTGCTTCCTGGGCGCCGGCGGCCTTGCCGGAATCAAGGATGCGCTCCAGTTCGTGGTCGTTCAGGCCGGGGATGAGCGGCGCCGCCATGACGCTGACCGGAACGCCAGCCTCCGACAAGGCACGCATCGCCTCGAGCCGCCGCGCCGGCGTTGCCGCGCGCGGCTCCATCGTGCGCGCCAGCTTGCGGTCGAGCGTCGTCACAGACAGGCCCACCCAGGCAAGCCCCTTGGCGGCCATGCGCGACAGGATATCGATATCGCGCATGACGAGGGCCGACTTGGTGACAATCGAGACCGGATGGTCGGCGGCTTCCAGCACCTCCAGGATCTGGCGCATGATCCGCCACTCCTTTTCGATCGGCTGATAGGGATCCGTATTGGTGCCGATCGCGATCACCCGAGGCCGGTAGCCCGGCTTGGAAAGCTCGCGCTCCAGCAGTCGCGGGGCATCGGGCTTGGCAAACAGCCTGGACTCGAAGTCCAGCCCGGCGGACAGTCCCATGAAAGCGTGGGACGGGCGGGCAAAGCAATAGATGCAGCCGTGCTCGCAGCCGCGATAGGGGTTGACGGAGCGGTCGAACGGGATGTCGGGCGACTCGTTGCGGGTGATGATGCTGCGCGGCTTCTCCACCTGCACTTCAGTCTTGAACGGCGGCAGATCCTCAAGCGACTGCCAGCCGTCATCGACGCTCTCGCGTGTCTGCGGCTCGAAGCGGCCGGAAAAGTTCAGGCCGGCCCCGCGCCCGCGGCGCCGGTCCACGTCGATGCGCAGACCCGTCTGCGCCATCAGCGCGTCGGCAATATCGACCGTATTGGCGGGCGCAAGCGCGCCCTCCCTGAGGCTTCGCAGTTCGGTCATCGGGGTTCTCCATTGAGGGAATCGCTTCCCTCCAATGACTTTATTCCTAACAGTGAAAGAAGAACAAGACAAGAACAAAGTTCAGCGCAGCTGCACGACGCACCCTGTCGATCGGGGCGCCGCGTGTCCGCGAAGCCGGCGCTTGAGCCGAATTGGCCAATGCCGTCAGTGGCTTTGTTTGTTGCAATGCGGTAGTGGTGGAAAATGCTGACGGTTATCATCGAGTGCAGAGACAACGAACCCGAACTGGCGCAGACGCTGGCAGCCCTTGTTGCCGGGGCCGTGGAGGGGCTGGTCAAGGATGTCATCGTGCTCGACCATGGATCTTGCGACGGCTCGTCCCAGGTGGCCGATGCCGCAGGCTGCGCGTTCCTGACGGATTGGGACATCCAGGATGTCGTGCGATCGGCTCGTGGCGAGTGGCTGCTGATGCTCGAGCCGGGCGCTCGCCCGCTGAACGGCTGGGTCGATGCGGTGGCGGAATATGTCGCGCTGAATGAGGCGCCGGCCCGCTTTGCAGGGTCGCGCAACCATCGCCTTCCGTTCCACAAGCGGATACTGCGGCGGCGGCCAACGCTTGAGGAGGGGCTGCTGGTTTCCAAGCGGCAGGCTCGCGCGCTGGTCCGGCCGGGCATGAGGCTTGACCAGCTTGCCAGTGGCGTCGCGGCACGGCAGTTGGGTGCGGAACTCGTGCCCGCCTGGGCGGTGCGCGCGCTGCGGCAGAAAGCAGGGGCATAGCCCCCCTGAATATGGCTGGCGGGCCCTACTTCCGCTTCAGGTGCTCGTCCAGGCGCGGCATGATCTCGACGAAGTTGCAGGGCATGTGCCGGTAGTCCAACTGCGCGGCGAGGATGCCATCCCATGCATCGCGACAAGCGCCGGGCGAACCGGGCAGCACGAAGATGAATGTCGAGTTGGCAACACCACCGGTGGCGCGGGACTGGATGGTCGAGGTGCCGATCTTGTCGTAGGAGATGCGGTGGAACACCTCCGAAAACCCGTCCATCTTCTTTTCGAACAACGGTTCGAGCGCCTCCGGGGTCACATCGCGGCCGGTGAAACCGGTCCCGCCGGTGGTGATCACGACGTCGATGCCGGCATCCTTCGTCCAGTCTTCGACCTGGGCGCGGATCGCCGCCTTGTCGTCCGGCACGATCGCGCGCGCGGCGAGCCGGTGCCCGGCCTTCTCCAGCCGATCGACCAGCGTGTCGCCCGAGCGGTCGTCTGCAGGCGTTCGGGTGTCCGATACGGTCAGGACGGCGATCGAAAGGCCAATGAAGGGTCTCGTCTCGTCAAGCCGCGCCATGGGGGTCCCCTCCGTCATAACTTTCGGTGGCAACAACGAACCAGTCCGGCCGCGCCGTCTCCAGCGCCTGGGCCGCCCGGCGCGCCGCCTCGGTGGTGCCATAGAGGCCGAAGCAGGTGGCGCCGGAGCCGGACATGCGCACCAGTTGCGCCCCGCTTCGGTCCAGTTCCGTTCGCACCGCGTCGATCACGGGACAGATGACCCGCGCCGGCTCCTCGAGATCGTTGCGCATCGATCGCATCGCCGAAAGCCATGCCGCCGCGCCAATGGCCGCCGATGCGGCGAGCGGCGGATTTTCCTTCGTCGAAAGCCGCCGGAAGATGTCCGGCGTCGAAACGCCGACGAGGGGATTGACGAGAACGATCGGAAAGGAGGGCAGGTCTTCGAGCACGGTGAGGCGTTCGCCGATCCCGGCGGCGACGAGCGGCCGCGCCAACAGGCACATCGGGACGTCGGCGCCCAGTTGCAGCGCGAGGTCCGCCAATTCGGCTGCCGGGAGCGCGGCGCGCCAGTGCCGCAAGAGCACGCGCAAGGTGGCGGCCGCGTCGGCCGAACCGCCGCCGATGCCGGAGGCGACGGGCAGGTTCTTCTCCAGATGCAGGTGAACGGGAGGGGCGGCCGTGCCCTGGCGCAGCAGCGCAACCCGCAGCAGGTCTCGCGCCTTCAGCGCGAGATTGCCGCTCGCCGGACCGTCCTGCAGTTGCGGCGCAAACCGGCCCGAGAGCGTGAAGCGGTCTGCTTCGGCCGGCGCGATTCCGACGCGGTCGCCGAACCGCGTGAAGGTCACCAGCATGTCGAGAAGGTGGTAGCCATCGGGTCGCTGGCCGACGACATGCAGCGCCAGATTGATCTTGGCGGGCGCCGGCTCCGTCTGCACGAAGCCGGTCATACCTTGGTTGCGCGCCATTGTCGGATCAGGACTTCTTGTCGCTTTCCGTGACCGTCAGCGAGGGGGTCTTGATCGGCTCCTTGCTGTCGGTCGCCTGGGCGGCGGCCGGCGGTGGGTCGGTGAGTTCGGGCAGCCCGGCTTCGATTTTCGCCTTGATCTTGGGGATTTCGGCTTCCTCCGGTTTGAGCCCGAGGGCGCGGTTCCACTGGAAGGTTGCTTCCAGCTTGCGGCCGACACGCCAGTAGGCATCGCCGAGATGGTCGTTGATCGTCGCGTCGCCCGCGCGCAATTCGGCCGCGCGCTCCAACTCCGCCACCGCGTCGTCGAACTGGCCGAGGCGGAAGTAGGCCCAGCCGAGCGAATCGACGATGTAGCCGTCGTCGGGCTTGACGCTGACCGCCTTGCGGATCATGTCCAGCCCTTCCTGCAGGTTGATGTTCATATCGACCCAGGAATAGCCGAGATAGTTCAGCACCTGCGGCTGGTCCGGGTTCAGTTCCAGCGCCTTGCGGAAGTTGGGCTCGGCGAGCTCCCATTTCTTCTGGCGTTCATAGGCGATGCCGCGCTGGAAGAAGATCGTCCAGTGCGAGCGGTTGGGTACGTTGCCGATCACCCCGACCGCGCGGTCGTAGACTTCGCCCATCTCCTTGTATTCCTTGGCATCGGAGAGAACGCTGCCATAGGCGAGATAGCTGCGCATGTCCTTCGGGTCCGCTTCGATCAGCGCCTTCAGGTGCTTTTTCGCCTCGTCCACCTTGCCCAGGTCGGCGAGCTGGAGACCGAGCTGCAGCTCGGAGATGCGGCGCATCGGCGAATCCTTCGGCACCTGCTGATAGTACTCGATCGCCAGTTCCGGTTTTTTCTGGTTCTCCGCAATGCCCCCAAGCAGCACGAGCGTGTCGGCGCTGTCGGGATCGAGTGCACGCGCAACCTGCAGGTAGAGCGAGACGATGTCCTCCGCGCCTTCGCGGTTCAGCGCGCCGCCGATCGAAAAGAGCACGGCGGAAGCGCCCTGGGCGGCCGTGCGGACCTGCTGTTCCTGCTTCTCGCCCCGTTCGACCCCCTCGCGCAGGGCCTTCAGCGGCGCATAGTTGGAAATCAGGTTCTCGCCCACCGAGATCGCGTCGAGCGCCTTCTGCTTGTTGCCCTCGCGTGCCTCGAGCCGGGCCAGCGTCATCACCGCCCGCATGAAGGTGTCGGGTGCGGCGCTGCCACCGTCCCGATCGAGGATCGCGTCGTTCAGCCGCTTGCGTGCGGTGGACTTGTCGCCCGCGGCGGCCGCGATGGCGCCCGCATGGTAGTTCTTGAAAATCCCGAACCAATCCGGACCCTTCATGTCCGAGATGGTGGCGAGTGCCTCCTTCGTCTTGCCGTCGCCGAACTTCGCCCAGGCCACGAGCAGGCCGGTCATCATGCGGTCGAGATCGTTCGGGCCGCTGTAGCGCAGGATCTTTTCCGCCGTGCGGTACTCGCGCTTGCGGATTGCGTCCATGCCGCGCACGATCGTCGTGATCCGCTCGACGGCGGCATCGCCCTTTAGCGCCTCGGCTAACTTTACCCCCTCGTCGAACTGGCCGTTCATCAAGAGCGTGATCATCAGACGCTCTTTGACCTCGACGTTGGTCGGGTCGTATTGCAGCGCAATCCGGTAGAGCGCGATGGCATTGTCGAAGTCCTTGTCGACATCGGCGGTGCGGGCGGCAAGGAAAGCGCCGGAGAAGCTGTTGACGCTCTGCGGATCGAAAGGGGCCTCCTCGGTGGCGGCGGCAGGCGCATCCTGGGCCGTGGCGGCCGGAAGGCCCGCAAAGGCAACGCCGGCCACGATGGCAACGCCCGATAGAAGCCTGATGATCAGGGAATGCCGCATACAGATGCCTTTCACACTTGCGGTGCGGGCAGCTGCGGCCGCCGGCACGTCGCGATCCTGTCCAAATCAACTGGACTCATGGCTTGAGAGAATGGCTTTTTTGGCGCGGTGCGGCAAGAATTTCCTGCGCAACGGGAAGCAGTTCTTCGCGATCAGCCGACGCGGGAAATGCAGAAATCGATCACTTCGAGAAGCGCGGATTTCCAAGGGCTCGCCGGCAGCGGCGCCAGCGCATCGCGGGCGATCGTGCCATAGTGCTGCGCCCGCGCGATGGTGTCCGACAGGCCGCCGTAACGGGTGATCAGCCCGAGGGCATGCTCCAGGTTCGCGTCGTTGCTCTCGCCGCCCTCGATCGCCTTGCGCCAGAACGCGCGGTCCTCGGCGGTTCCGCGCCGCCAGGAGAGGATGACCGGAAGCGTGATCTTTCCCTCGCGAAAGTCGTCGCCGACGTTCTTGCCCAGATCGGCGGCCTTGCCGCCATAGTCGAGCGCATCGTCAACGAGCTGGAAGGCAAGCCCGAGGTTCATGCCGTAGGATCTGAGCGCATTGCGTTCAGCCCGGCTGGTGTTCGCGACGATCGGGCCGACTTCGGCGGCGGCGGCAAAAAGGGCCGCCGTCTTGGCGCGGATCACTTCGAGGTAATCGTCCTCGGTCGTCTCCATGTTCTTGGCGACCGAGAGCTGCATCACTTCGCCTTCGGCGATCACGGTGGCAGCGGAGGAGAGCACGTCGAGCGCCTCCAGCGAACCGACCTCGACCATCATCTTGAAGGCCTGGCCGAGCAGGAAGTCGCCGACGAGAACGCTCGCCTGGTTGCCCCAGATCATCCGGGCCGTCGATTTTCCGCGGCGCAGGTCGCTTTCATCGACGACGTCGTCGTGCAGGAGCGTTGCGGTGTGCATGAACTCGACGCTGGTCGCGAGCTTGATGTGATGGTCGCCCTCATAGCCGAACAACGACGCTGCGGCGAGCGTCAGCATCGGCCGCAGGCGCTTGCCGCCCGAAGAAATCAGGTGGTTGGCCACTTCCGGTATCATCTGGACGTCGGAGCCGGCCTTCGACAGGATCAGTTGGTTGACCCGCTCCATGTCGGCTTTCGTCAGGTCCACCAGGGGTTTGACCGACGCCAGTTTGTTTTTGCCCTCGTCAAGCGGTATCACGACGCCCAAATGCCTGGACTCCTGTTCAATTCCGTTGCGGGACAATAGAAAGGGGGGACTGTCTGAGCAAGAGGCGAATTGTCCCGGCCGCTCAAATATAGCTGGAAAAACGAATGATTGAACTGATCCGCACCAACGATGCAGTCCTGCTCTCCTTCGCCGAGAGCCTGTTGCGGGATGCCGGCATCCATTGTCTGGTCGCGGACCAGGGCATGAGTATCCTGGAGGGCTCGCTCGGGATGTTGCCGCGACGCTTGCTGGTGGTTGCGGACCGCGAGGACGAGGCAAGGCGGATCCTGCGGGATGCCGGGCTCGCAGCGGAGTTGCGGCCGTGACGACAGCGCAGGACGAGGCGACCGCGACCCGAACCATCGACGCCTTTCATCGCGGCCGATTTCACATCGTCCAGCCCAAGGGTGGCGGACATCGGTCCGGCATGGACGCGATGCTGCTCGCTTCGCTCGTCGTTGAAGAGGGGGCGATGCGCGTCGCCGATCTCGGAGCCGGGGCCGGCGCGGCGGGCCTTGCCGTCGCGTCGCGAATCGAGGGCGCGCGTGTGCTGTTGGTCGAGCGCTCGCCGATCATGGCCGACTACGCCCGCAAGAGCCTGGCGCTGCCGGAAAACGGCCGCCTTGCCGGCCGTGTCGAGGTTGTCGAGGCGGACGTGACCCTGACTGGCCGGGCCAGGCTTGCGGCGGGACTGGAGGACGAGGTGCAGGACCACGTCATCATGAACCCTCCGTTCAACGACGCCAGCGACCGCCGCACGCCGGACGCGCTCAAGGCCGAGGCGCATGCGATGCAGGACGGCCTGTTTGAACAGTGGATCCGCACCGCCGGCGCCATCATGAAGCCCGGCGGCCAGCTCTCCCTGATCGCCCGGCCGGAATCGATCGCGGCGATCATCGATGCCTGCGGCCGGCGGTTCGGCGGCATCGAAATCACCGCCCTGCACCCGCGCCCCGGCGAGAGCGCCGTGCGCATCCTCGTAACCGCGATCAAGGGTTCGCGGGCGCGCCTGACGCTGCGCGCGCCGCTCGTCATGCACGAGGACAACAGTCACCGTTTCTCGGCCGTCGTCGACGATCTCAACAACGGGCGGGCGGGGTATGCGCGGCTGACGGCCGGCCGGCGGCGGGTGCGATGACGGCCGCACGCGCGGGCGCGATGCGCCCGCGCAATCGAGGGATTTTGTTGCAAAACCATTGCGTTTTTCCGCTGCGTGCATACATCTGGCCATGAAACGCGCATCGGAGACACGATAACGACATGACCGGTTTTTTCAGGAAGTTGATGCCGAAGCGGTTCCGCAGGGACGGCGTCACAATCCCGGTCGTGCGGCTGCATGGCGCGATCATGGCAGGCGGAGGCCCGTTCCGCACCACGCTCAATCTGGCGGCCGTCGCCCCCATCCTTGAAAAGGCCTTCGCGATAAAGGACGCGCCCGCCGTCGCCATTGCGATCAATTCGCCTGGCGGCTCGCCGGTGCAGTCGCGGCTGATCTTCCAGCGCATCCGCGATCTGTCCAGCGAGAAGAACAAGCGCGTTCTCGTCTTCGTCGAGGATGTTGCCGCCTCAGGCGGTTACATGATCGCGCTTGCCGGCGACGAGATCTTTGCCGATACGACCTCGATCGTCGGTTCGATCGGCGTGGTTTCCGGCGGCTTCGGCTTCCCCGAGCTCTTGCGGAAGATCGGCGTCGAACGGCGCGTCTACACGGCCGGTGAGAACAAGGTGATCCTGGACCCGTTCAAGCCGGAGCGGGAATCCGACATCGAGTATCTCAAATCGCTGCAGGTCGAGATCCACGACGTCTTCATCGGCATGGTCAAGGAGCGGCGCGGGCCGCGCCTGTCCAGTGATCCGGACCTCTTTTCCGGTTTGTTCTGGACCGGCCAGCGTGGTCTGGCCCTGGGCCTGATCGACGGCCTTGCCGATATGCGCGGCGAAGTTCAACGGCGTTACGGGCCGAACGCAAGGCTCCAGCTGATTTCTCCGGCGCGCGGCCTTTTCGGCCGCAAGATTCCGGGCGTGGGTGCGGGTCTGCTGGCGGGCGCCGCCGCGGAGGTCGGGGCCGCCGGAATTTGTACGCTCGCTGAGATTGCGGAAGAAAAGGCGCTCTGGTCGCGCTACGGCCGCTAGGGCCGGGGGAGGGGAGATGCCGCAACTCATATTCCTGCTGATCGTCGCCGCGGTGGCCTGGCTCGGCTATCGCAAGTTCGTCGCCGATGCCGAACGGCTTTCGCGCAAGCGCCGTGCCGCAGAGAAGGAACACCAGACCGGGGCGATCGGCACGCTCGTGAAGGACCCCGAGACCGGCGAATACCGACTTCGCAAGGACGATGAATAGGCTGGCAGAGCTCGCGTTTGTGCCGTTTCGGGATGCCGTCGCCACCTTCCGTACCGGTTCGGATCATTAACCAGATCGCGTAAGGTTAACGCCGCATAAAGGCCTTGCGACCCGCCGGTGTGCATTGCGTTGCTCCGTCAAAGCCACGAAATCTGCCACTCCAGATTGCTTTGAACGGGAAGGCAGACACCATGGCTTCGCTCGACCTCGCCAGCATCCGCACCATCGTCGTCACCGGCGGCGCCGGGTTCATCGGCTCGCATGTGGTAGACGACCTGCTTGAGGCCTGCCCGGGCGCGCAGATCCGTGTGCTTGATTCCTTCACCTATGCCGCCGACATGGCCAACCTCGATCGCGCCATGCGCTCGGGCCGGGTGACGCTGCGCCAGGGCGACATCGGCAATCTCGAGCTGGTGACCGATCTGCTTCGTGGCGCCGACCTGGTCGTCAACGCGGCCGGCGAAAGTCACGTCGACCGCTCGTTGCTTTCGCCCGAGCGCTTCAGCGTCTCCAACGCCATCGGCACCCAGGTCCTCGCGGAGGCGATGGCGCGGCGGCGCGTTCCGCTGATGGTTCACGTGAGCACGGCGGAGGTCTACGGTTCCTCGGACGCGCCGCTGACCGAAATGGCGGCGATGCAGCCGGACAACCCGCTCGGCGCCTCGAAGGCCGCCGCCGAGATGCTGCTTTCCGGGTTGTGCGTGGTTTACGATCTCGACATCCGCGTGTTGCGCCCCGTCAATATCGTCGGCACCCGTCAGAACGCCGAGAAACTGATCCCGCGGTTTCTCGAGCTTGCCGCCGTCGGCAAGCCGCTGACGATCCACGGCGACGGCAGCCAGCGCCGTTCGTTCCTGGCGGTCTCCGACTTCTGCGCCGGACTGCGCGCCGTCGCCAGCCGCGGCCAGAGAAACGGCGTCTACAACATATCCGGGCCGGAGACCCATTCGGTGCTGGAGGTTGCCCGCATGGTGCTTGAATCGGTTCCCGATCCGGCCGCCGGCCTGGTCTTCAACAACGGCCGTCCGGCCGACTACACCCGTGCGCCGGTCGTGACGGAGGCCATAGCCGGCCTAGGCTGGCGCGCCGAGGCTTCGTTGAGCGGGGAACTGAAGGCGCTCGCCGGCTGGTATCGCTCACGGCTGGCGCCGCTGTCGCGCACCGTCTTCCGCACCGTTCCGGATCTGGCGGCGGGCCACGCCACCGTCACGACGCAGCCGGCCGGCTCCGGTCTCTTCCGTTCGCTCGAACGGCACTGAGGATGTGATGCGGCGCGAAAGCCGCCGCCGCACCCTTGACCGTGCCGGCGTGCCGTGGCACCTGTCCGCGCATTCCAAAGACCATCCGGACCGGACCGATGACCCCTGCAGCCCTGCCTGACCACATGCACCCGACGCGCTCCTTCCAGGGGTTGATCCTGACGCTGCACAATTACTGGGCGGACAAGGGCTGTGCGGTCCTGCAGCCCTATGACATGGAGGTCGGTGCCGGCACGTTCCATCCGGCGACGACGCTGCGCGCGCTTGGCCCCCGTCCGTGGAAGGCGGCCTATGTCCAGCCCTCCCGCCGCCCCTCCGACGGCCGCTACGGCGAGAATCCGAACCGCCTGCAGCACTACTACCAGTACCAGGTGATCCTGAAGCCGAACCCGTCGAACCTGCAGGAACTCTACCTCGGCTCGCTCGCCGCGATCGGCCTCGACCCGCTGCTGCACGACGTTCGCTTCGTCGAGGACGACTGGGAAAGCCCGACGCTCGGCGCCTGGGGCCTCGGCTGGGAATGCTGGTGCGACGGCATGGAAGTCTCGCAGTTCACCTATTTCCAGCAGGTCTGCGGCATCGAATGCGCCCCCGTCGCCGGCGAACTCACCTATGGCCTCGAACGGCTCGCCATGTACGTGCAGGGCGTCGACAACGTCTATGACCTCAACTTCAACGGTCGTGAAGGCGAGGACAAGATCAGCTATGGCGACGTCTTCCTGCAGGCCGAGCAGGAATATTCCCGCCACAACTTCGAGTTCGCCGATACGGCGATGCTGCACCGCCACTTCATCGACGCGGAAAAGGAATGCCTGGCCCTTCTGGCGGCAGGCGCCCCCGGCGACACGGCCAACGGCTACCACAAGTGCGTGCTGCCGGCCTACGACCAGTGCATCAAGGCCAGCCACGTCTTCAACCTGCTCGACGCCCGCGGCGTGATCTCGGTCACCGAGCGCCAGAGCTACATTTTGCGCGTGCGCACGCTGGCAAAGGCCTGCGGCGAGGCCTTCCTGCTGACCGACGCCGGCGGCGTGAACTGGGTCGAGAAGGCGGCGTAACGAAAACGTGTGGTCTTGTTGATCTGCAACTTGACGATAACGTAGACGTAGGCAACTCTACCCGGATAACGGGTGGGGGCATCTATGAGCACAATTGAAGAGAGCCTGCGCGCGATATCTGAGCGCGTGAAGTCGCATTCCAGCACAATGGCCACTGAAGAGGCAGTCAAGACTGCTGTTGTCCTGCCATTCCTGCGATCCTTGGGGTACGATGTTTTCGATCCTTCCGAAGTGATTCCCGAATTCACGGCCGATGCCGTAGGAAAGAAGGGCGAGAAGGTCGACTACGCAATAAAAATCGATGGCGATATACGGATACTGATAGAGTGCAAGCCGATATCCGTTGCACTGGATAAGAAGCACCTTGATCAACTCTATCGTTACTTCAGCGTTACAAACGCAAAGTTCGCGATTCTAACGAACGGTCGCACCTTCAATTTCTATACCGACCTAGAGGCCCCGAACAAACTTGATGTCAGGCCATTCTTCGTCTTTGACGTAACAGACTTCAATGCCGGTATCGTCAATGAATTGCGCAAGTTCGAGAAATCGACCTTCGACGTTTCCGCGATTTTGGCTACCGCGGAAAGGCTCAAGTACACGTCAGGCGTTAAGCAGGTCATCGCCAAGTTGATTGAAGATCCATCCGAGGAATTTGTACGAATTGTAGCGGGTGACGTCTACGAAGGACGGATGACCGCGACGGCCCGAGAAATGTTGACGGGCGTTGTTCGTTCAGCCTTCAGAGAAGTAATTATGGATACTGTTAAGAGTCGCCTGTCGAGCGCTCTTGCGGATACACAAGAAGTAATTGAAAAAATTGATGATCCTGTTTCGGACGAACCGGACATTGTGACGACGGATGAGGAGCGGGAGGGCTATATGATCGTAAAGGCCATCGTACGCGACACGATTAGTCCAAAGCGGGTGATAATGCGCGACCAGAAATCCTATTGCGGCATACTCATTGATAACAACAATCGAAAGCCGCTTTCGCGTCTTTGGTTCAATCGCTCGGTGAAATACATAGGCCTGTTCGATGGTGAGAGCGAAGAGAGGATCATTATCGATTCGCTCGACCAAATCTACGAACACTCCGATCGCTTGAGGGCTACTGCCGCGAAATATGTCAACGGCGCTTAGGCGAGGCCTTCCTGCTCACCGACGCCGGCGGTGTGAACTGGGTCGAGAAGGCGGCGTAGTAGACGGTCGACCGTCCGTTCAGTAAGGGGGTGGGTTTCATCGCGGGGCTCATCCGTTCACACCTTTGCGCGCGTCATCGCGCGTCGTTCCTGCATCTGTTCGAGCGTCGGAAAGCCGCCGGTCGGGTGCTGGCCGGCATAGGTCTGCAGCGCCCGGCGCACGCCGGTCGGGCGGTCCACCGGACCGCCTTCCGTATAGGCGATGAAGAGTGCGGTAAAACCGAGGATGTTGAGGGCGGTTGCGAGCGTTTTCATGGCCGTCGGCCTTGCGGGTTGATGCGGGTTGATGGCCCAATATGACGTCAACCGCGCAGCTTTGCGGTTCCCGGGGGAACAGGCTCGGATCCATTCTCGATGCCAGGAACGGACGGCCTGAAACCGGGACCGCATCGGCGGCGGCCGCTTCTGCCCGCGATTGCTGTCCTGTTTGCAACTGCCCGGCGAAATCGGTCAGGGGGACTTCCCTACGCCGGCGTGAATGCTACCTTCGCGACGCTTCGCTCTGTCAACGGAGGACACCATGATCGGTCTGGCAATCGCAGCAGTGGTCGCGGTCTACGCGATCCTTCTTTACAACGGCCTGGTGAAGGCCCGGCAGGTCAAGGAGGAGGCCTGGTCGGGGATCGACGTGCAGTTGAAGCGCCGCGCCGATCTCATCCCGAACCTGATCGAAACGGTCAAGGGGTATGCGAAGCACGAGCGGGAAACGCTGGAGCAGGTGGTGGAACTGCGCAACAGGGCGCAGGCCGTGCCTTCGGGCGACGTCGCCGGACGGGCGGTCGCCGAAGGCATGCTCGGCCAGGCGCTCGGCAAGCTGATGGCGCTCGCCGAGGCCTATCCCGACCTGAAGGCCAACCAGAACTTCAGCGAATTGCAGCAGTCGCTCGAAACCATCGAAAACGAGATCCAGATGTCGCGCCGCTACTACAACGGCGCTGCCCGCGATCTGAACGTCAGGGTCGAGAGTTTCCCGTCCAATCTGCTGGCGACCGCCTTCTCCTTCGCCAAGGCGCCCTTCTTCGAAATCGAGAACGCCGCCGACCGCGCGGTCCCGACGGTGAAGTTCTAGCAACCGGAGCGAACCATGCCGCGGATCGCAGCCTCCCTGCTGTTTCTGTTTGCGCTTGTTGCGGCCGGGGTCGCTCAGGCGGCGGAGGTCATCTCCTCCTTCCACGCCGATATCGACGTTGCCAGGGACGGGGAACTGACCGTCACCGAGACGATTAAGGTCAATGCCGAGGGCAACCTGATCCGCCGCGGCATCTACCGCGACTTTCCGCTCACCTTCGTCGATGATGAGGGCCGACAGCGGCAGGTTGGCTTCGAGATCCTGGAGGTGCTGCGGGATGGCGAGACCGAGCCCTTTCACACCGAGCAGGAGCGCGGGGCGATCCGCATCTATTTCGGCGCCTCCGACGTGCTGCTTGATCCGGGGCCGCACACCTACGAACTGACATACCGGACAGATCGCCAGATCCGCTATTTCGACACGCACGACGAACTGTTCTGGAACGTCACCGGCACCGAGTGGGCGTTTCCGATCCGCCAGGCCTCGGCGACGGTGAGGCTGCCCGAGGGCGTCGAGCCGCAGGACCTGACTTTTTTCACCGGCGCCTATGGCGCGACCGGCAGGAATGCCCGGGCCAGTTCCGCCGGCAACCGGGCCGAGTTCGTCACGACGCGCGGGCTTGGTCCGCACGAGGGGCTGACGATCGCCGTGAAACTTCCAGCCGGCAGCATCGACCGGCCGAGCGCCGCAAAGGAGCGGCTGTGGTTCCTTAAGGACAATGCCGGCGCGCTGATCGGTCTCGGCGGGCTCGTGCTGGTCGCGTTCTACTATCTGCGTGCCTGGACCATTGCCGGGCGCGATCCGACCGGTGGCGTCATCGTCCCGCAGTGGCACCCGCCGGACGGTGCCTCGCCGGCGCTGGTGAACTACATCGACAACAAGGGTTTCGGCGGCGAGGGCTGGACGGCATTGTCGGCGGCCCTGCTGAACCTCGCTGTGAAGGGGTATGTCAGGCTCGAGGATCTGAAGCAATCGATCGTCGTGACGCGCACGGCAAAGCCGGTCGATGGCAGGCTTCCGGCCGGTGAGGGTGTCCTACTGAAATCGGTTGGCGGCGAGGGCGACCGGTTGACCATCGACAAGGCCAATGGAACCCGCGTCCAGACTCTCGGTTCCCGGTTCCGCCAGTCGATGGAGGCGGAGCACCGTGGCAAGTACTACCGCGCCAACTGGGGCTATATCGTCGGCGGCGTCGTGCTGTCGGCGCTCTGCCTGTTGGCGCTGCTCGTCTTTGGCAACCTGTCCGAGGACGGGATCGCGCTGGTCGTCGTCCCGGCCGCGGCCGCCTTCTTTCTCTCCGTCTTCGCCGTGTCCTTCGGCAAGTCGCTGGGCGGCGCCAGAAGCCTCGGCCAGCGCATCATGTCGGTCGTGATCGTCGCCTTCTTCGGGTTCGTGTTCCTTAGCATCTTCGGCGCCGTGCTTGCCGGGCTTGTCGCAAGCGGCGTCGAAAGCGGAAACCTCGCCATCCTTGCCGCCGTCGGCGGCATCATCCTGCTCAACTTGCTCTTCTATTTCCTGATGGGCGCGCCGACGCCGATCGGCCGGAAGATGATGGACGGGATCGACGGGCTGCGCCAGTACCTGACGCTGGCCGAAAAGGAGCGGATGAACCTCGCCGGGGTGCCGGAGATGTCGCCGCAGCACTACGAGACGCTGTTGCCTTACGCAGTGGCGCTCGGCGTCGAAAAGCCCTGGTCGGAAACCTTTCAGCGCTGGCTTGCCGTTGCCGCGGCGGGGGCGGCTGCGGCCGCCTACCAGCCGAACTGGTACAGCGGCGACGGCTTCGGCTCCGGCAATTTCGCCGACCGCATGGGCGGCTTCGCCAGTTCCATGGCTGACACGATCACGTCTTCGCTTCCGCCCCCGCCGAAGAGTTCGTCGTCCGGCTTTTCCAGCGGCTCCGGCGGCGGCTTCTCCGGCGGCGGTGGTGGCGGCGGCGGTGGTGGCGGGTGGTGATCGCAGCAGCGCTGCCGAGACTTTTCGCCATCGAACGGATGACATTTGCTGCCGGGCTTGCTAAGTCCGCCGCAGTCCAACGATCTCCACGAAAAGCGCCCCCATGCCCGATCTTCTGCTTGAGCTCCGTTCCGAGGAAATTCCCGCCCGCATGCAGCGCAAGGCGGCTGGCGACCTGAAGAAGCTCGTCACCGACGCGCTTGTGGAGGCTGGCCTCACCTACGAGGGGGCCCGGGAATACTGGACGCCGCGCCGGCTGACGCTTGATATCCGCGGGCTGAATGCGCGCTCTAGCGACGTGCGCGAGGACATCAAGGGACCGGCAACATCGGCTCCCGAGCAGGCGATCCAAGGCTTTCTGCGCAAGGCAGGTCTGGCCTCGATCTCCGAAGCCCACGTCCATTCGGATCCGAAGAAGGGCGATTTCTACGTCGCCCACATCGTCAAGCCGGGCCGGCCGGCCGACGAGATCATCGCCGAGGTGATGCCGGGCATCATCCGCAATTTTTCCTGGCCGAAGTCGATGCGTTCGGGTGCGGCCTCGGCCCGGCCCGGCGCACTGCGCTGGGTGCGGCCGCTGCAGTCGATCGTCTGCGTGTTCGGCTCCGAGACCGAAGAAACGCGGGTCATCCCCTTCGAGGTCGACGGCATCGTTGCCGGGAACGTCACCTACGGCCACCGCTTCCATGCGCCGGAGGCCTTCACGGTCCGCCGCTTCGCCGACTATGTCGCCGGCCTCGAAAAGGCCAAGGTCGTCCTCGACGCCGAGCGCCGCAAGCAGATCATCGCGGCGGACGCCGCCAATGTCGCCTTTGCCAACGGTCTTGAACTGGTCGAGGACGAAGGGCTGCTCGAGGAGGTCTCCGGCCTCGTCGAATGGCCGCAGGTGCTGATGGGCACCTTCGAGGAGGAATTTTTGGCGATCCCGGCGGAAATCATTCGCCTGACGATCAAGACGAACCAGAAATGCTTCGTCACCCGTCCGGCCGGCGGGGAAGGCCTCTCCAACCATTTCATCCTCGTCGCCAACATCGAGGCGAAGGATGGCGGCAAGGAGATCGTCCACGGCAACGGCAAGGTCGTACGGGCCCGCCTCTCCGACGCCCGCCACTTCTGGACCCGCGATCAGCACGACCTGCCGGATCTCGAAACCCTCGTCGCCTCGGCGGAGAAATTCGAGCTCGACCTGAAGAAGCCGCTCGACCAGCGCATGGCCAAGCTCGACGCGCTGAACGTCACCTTCCACGCCAAGCTCGGCACGCAGGGAGAGCGCGTCCAGCGCATCCGTGCATTGGCGGCGGAGCTTGCCAAGGTCACCGGCGCCGATCCGAAGCTCGTCGACCGGGCCGTGGTGCTGGCCAAGGCCGACCTGCGCACCGAAGCCGTCGGCGAGTTCCCCGAACTGCAGGGCATCATGGGCCACAAGTACGCGCTGCTGCAGGGCGAGCCCCAGGCCGTCGCCGATGCGATCGAGGACCACTACAAGCCGCAAGGCCCTTCCGACCGTGTGCCCTCCGATCCGGTCGCCATCACCGTTGCGCTCGCCGACAAGCTGGATACGCTGATCGGCTTCTGGGCGATCGACGAGAAGCCGACCGGGTCGAAGGACCCGTATGCGCTGCGTCGTGCGGCGCTCGGCGTCATCCGCATTCTGCTAGAGAAGGGCGTTCGCCTGCCGCTGCTGTCGGTCGTCAAGGATGCCGATCTCCTATCCTTCTTCCACGACCGCCTCAAGGTCTACCTGCGCGATCTCGGCGCGCGCCACGACCTGATCGACGCGGTGCTGACGCCGAACGCCGACGATCTGCTGATGGTCGCCCGCCGCGTCGAGGCGCTGACGGCCTTCATCACCTCCGAGGACGGCAAGAACCTGCTCGCCGGCACCAAGCGCGCCACGCAGCTTCTCGCCGCCGAGGAGAAGAAGGGCACCGTCGTCGCCGACGGGATTGCCTCCGACCTGTTCCGGATTGCCGCGGAGAAGGACCTGCACGATGCGATCGTCGTCGCCACGAGCGAGGCCGCCGACGCCGTCGCCAGGGAGGACTTCCAGTCCGCCATGACGGCGCTGTCGAAGCTGCGCGCCCCGGTCGACACGTTCTTCGACGACGTCCTCGTCAACGATGAGGACGCGGCGATCCGGGCGAACCGTCTGGCGCTGCTGGCCGCGATCCGCTCGGCCACCGGCACGGTCGCGGACTTTTCGAAGATCACGGGTTGACCCCGTAATCGGCGCTGCGTTTTGAAACATGGAGAGGTGCTGATGCCCGGAAAAATCCTCATCAGCGCCTGTCTCATGGGCCTGCCGGTTCGCTACAACGGCGCGTCCAAGCCGCTGCTGCACGAGGCAATCGCGCGCTGGCAGGCAGAGGGGCGGCTGGTGACGATCTGTCCCGAGCTGGCGGGCGGCTTTGCCGTTCCCCGTCCACCGGCCGAGATCGAAGGGGCGATGACCGGAGACGAAGTCCTCGACGGTGTCGCGCGTGTCGTCGAAGCGACCGGTGGCGACGTGACCACGGGTTTTGTCGAGGGCGCCCTGCGGGCGCTCGCCTTGGCGCGCGAGAGCGATTGTCGATATGCGCTTCTGATCGACGGCAGCCCGTCCTGCGGCTCCGGTTTCGTCTATGACGGAAGTTTTTCCGGCAAGCGCCTGGCCGGCGCCGGTGTCACGGCGGCCTGTCTCAAGCGCCACGGCATTGCAGTCTTTGCCGATACCGAGATCGATGCTCTCATCGCGCGGATCAAGAAAGACGATGCCGACGGGTGATAAAACTTGCGCCCCTGCTTCTCTTCAGGGGCGCAAGACATCCGCCGCTCAGGCGGATGCCCAATCAGCCTGGAGGGGCCGATGGGGCAGGGAACGCTGTTATTATGGGGTCAATTGACCCGAAGTTCAAACCTTGACGGATCAAGCTCTTGTGAACCGGCCTTTTGCGCGCCCGCCGCGGCAGTGGCGGCAACTGCGGCCGATTTGGTTTCGAGCGCGCCGGTCGTGGCTTCGGGATCGATGCTGTTGCCGGTTTCGGCCGATGCACCCGCCACCGCACCCTTGGCCTCGGTGTTCCCCGCCGCCACCTCTTCCGGCGCCTTGCTGACGAAAACCACCGGCGAGCCGCCGAGCCAGGCCTCGCTGCGGAAGACCTTTCGTTCGCCGTCGACTTCACGGATCTCGACCTTTTGCGTGCCTGGTTCGATGTCGGGGACGACGTAGGTCTTGCTCCGCTTCTTTTCCTTCAGGGCCGGGCAATCGGTGCAGGAAATCGTCTGGACGCTGCCCTGGCCCTTTCCGCCGGCGGCGATCGGCTCGATCGAGGAGGCAAGGGCAGGGGCGCCAAGAAGCGCAAATGCAACGGACAGCAAGAGGCTACGCATCACTGGTTCTCCCGTAAGGTCGACGGAAAGACTATCTCGTTTTCCGTTACCTTCCGGTCAGGAGAATTGGTAAAAATTGAATGATGCGTCGTTTTCTGCCGCCTGCAGCGGTCAATCGGCTCAGGCCCTGTCGCGGTCAACCGCGCGCCAGCCGATATCCCTTCGGCAGAAGCCGTTTTGCCATTTCACCTGATCCGCCAGGGCATAGGCGCGGGCCTGCGCCTCGGCGACGGTGGGCGCCACCGCGGTTGCGTTGAGCACGCGGCCGCCGGTGGCGACCAGTTCGCCGTCCTTCAGCGCTGTGCCGGCATGAAACACCTTGGTCGTGTCGCCGTCTGCCGGAATGAACGCGATCGGCGTGTTCTTTTCGTAGGCGCCCGGATAGCCCTTCGACGCAAGCACGACGGTCAGCGCCGTTTCGTCCTTCCAGGTGGCGCAGGCCGTGTCGAGCGAACCGGTCGCCGCCGCGTGCAGCAATTCCAGCAGGTCGCTCTCGAGCCGCATCATCAGCACCTGGCACTCCGGATCGCCGAAGCGGACGTTGTACTCGATCAGTTCCGGCCCCTTCTTCGTGATCATCAGGCCGGCGAACAGCACGCCGGTGAAGGGGTGGCCATCGGCGGCCATGCCGTAAATGGTGGGCTCGATGATCTCCTTCATCGTCCGCTCGACCATCTCCGCCGTCATCACGGGGGCAGGGGAATAGGCGCCCATGCCGCCGGTGTTCGGGCCGGTGTCGCCGTCGCCGACGCGCTTGTGGTCCTGGGCCGAGGCGAGCGGCAACGCGTTCTTGCCGTCGCAGAGGCAGAAGAAGCTCGCTTCCTCGCCGTCGAGGAAGGCCTCGACCACCACTTCCGCCCCCGCCGCGCCGAAGGCGCCGTCGAAGCAGTCGGCGATGGCCGAAAGCGCCTCGTCGACGGTCATCGCCACCGTCACGCCCTTGCCGGCGGCAAGCCCGTCCGCCTTGATGACGATCGGAGCGCCCTGTTCCATCACATAGGCCTTTGCCGAAGCTGCATCCGAGAAGCGCCGGTAGGCGCCGGTCGGGATCGCGTACTTGGCGCAGAGGTCCTTGGTGAAGCCCTTGGAGCCTTCCAGTTGTGCGGCCGCGGCCGAGGGGCCGAAGACGGCGATGCCGTCGGCGCGCAGCCGGTCGGCCAGGCCCGCCACCAGCGGTGCCTCGGGGCCGACGACGACGAAGGAGACGCCGTTGTCGCGGCAGAAGGCAGAGACGGCGGCATGGTTGTCGACGTCGAGCGCGACGAGCGTTGCACACTCGGCCATGCCGGGATTGCCGGGAGCGGCAAAGAGCGCGGTCAGCCGTGGCGACTGGGCCAGCTTCCAGGCCAGTGCATGTTCGCGCCCGCCCGAACCGATCAACAGAACCTTCATGGCCTAATCCCCTGCAATCCGCGTAAGCTCCGCCGGTTAAGCGGGCGGGGGGCAAAGGTCAAGTGCCGCGTTTGCGGGAATCGGGGGGCGACAAGGGAAGATTTGGTTCGCTTTGCAGTGACACGCCTCCGCGCGCCAGGTTGGGCGTCCTGCCGCCCTGATCGGCGAACGCGCACATCGGCCTTGACCCGAGCCAGCCGGACTGCGAACTAGGCGCATGAGCATCAATCCCGATTCCGGGCGCGTTGCCGACGCGCCCTCCGACAACTGGGTCTATCGCGTTCTTCCCCGCTCGCTCTGGCCCTATGCGCAACTCGCCCGCTGGGACCGGCCGATCGGCTGGCAGCTGCTGATGTGGCCCTGCCTGTGGTCGGCCGCACTTGCGGCCAACGTGGCGCGGGCGGCTTCCTCCTACTCGATGTCACAGTTTGTCTGGCACCTGCTGCTGTTCGTCATCGGCTCGATTGCCATGCGCGGTGCCGGCTGCACCTACAACGACCTGGTCGATCACGAGATCGACAAGGCGGTGGCGCGCACCCGCTCGCGGCCGTTGCCGTCGGGCCGCGTCACGCGAGGCCAGGCGAAGCTGTTCATCGCCCTGCAGGCGCTGGTCGGCCTGCTGGTCCTGCTGCAGTTCAACCTCTTCTCGGTCATGCTCGGCATTGCGTCGCTTGCAATCGTCGCGATCTATCCCTTCGCCAAGCGCTTCACCGACTGGCCGCAGTTCTTTCTCGGGCTGGCCTTCTCCTGGGGGGCGCTGATGGGCTGGTCGGCGCAGTTCGGCACGCTGTCTCTCGCCGCGATCGCGCTCTTTGGCGGCGCCGTCGTCTGGACGATCGGCTACGACACGATCTACGCCCACCAGGACAAGGAAGATGATGCCTTGATCGGCGTCAGATCGACCGCGCGCCTGTTTGCCGAGCGAACCCGTCAGTGGCTCGTCAGCCTTTATGGGCTGTCTGTGCTGCTGATCCTCGTGTCGTTCGCTCTCGCCGGTGTCGGCATCCTTGCCTATCTGGGTCTCGCCGTCGCCGCCGGGATGCTCGCCTGGCAGATCGTCACGATCGATATCGACGACCCCGACCAGTGCCTGGCACTGTTCAAGTTCAACGGGGTCGTCGGTCTGATCCTGTTTGTCGGCCTTCTTGCCGCATTGGCTTTCGCCTGAGGTGTCAGGCGGACTTCAGCATATTGGCCCGCGCGTCGTCCGCATCCACGCGGCGTGCGCCGCCATAGACCGTCGTGCGATCGAAACCGATGCCTGACGCGCCGGAGCGGCGGTTGGTGGCGATGACCTGGAAGGCGTTGAGCGCGCCGCGGTGGAAGGAGAGGGCGCAGAGCGAGAGGTAGAGCAGCCAGATGCGCGTCTGCGGCATGCCCACGAGGGCGGCGCCCTCTTCCCTGCGGTCGTAGAGACGGCGCACCCAGTGTTCCGTCGTGTAGCCGAAATGTTCGCGCACGGCCTCGACCTCGTGGACTTCGAAGCCGGCCTGCTCCAGCACGCCCGTCGTCATGCCGATATGGTCCAGCTCGCCGCCCGGGAAAATGTACTTGATGATGAACTGCATATAGGGCGTCAGCCGCGGGAAGTCTTCCGGCCGCGCCGTATTCCGGCGGAAGCTGGCCTGGCCGAAATAGACGCCGCGCGGGCGCATGTGCTTGCGAAGGTACTTGTAGAAGTCCTGATGGTTGGCGATGCCGACATGCTCGATCATCTCCACCTGGGCGATTTTGTCGAAGATCTGGTCGTCTGCGAGACTGCGGCAGTCGCGCAGTTCCACCTTGACGCGATCGCCGAGGCCCATAGTCGCGACCTTGGCCTTCACATGGGCGAACTGCTCTTCCGACAGCGTCGTGCCATAGGCCTCGACGCCATAATGCCGGGCGGCATGGCACAGCAGACCACCCCAGCCGCAGCCGGGATCGAACAGCTTGTCGCCGGGTGCAAGCCGCAGCTTGCGGCAGATGAGGTCCAGCTTGTACAGCTGCGCCTCGTCGAGCGAGGAGTCCGGCGTCGGGAAATAGGCGGAAGAATACACCATCTCCTTGTCGAGGAAGAGGGAGTAGAACTCGTTGGAGAGGTCGTAGTGGAAGCCGATCATCTCCTTGTCGTTCCGGCCGCTGTTCGGCGTGACGCCGGCCTCTTTCGTGAAGCGCTTGACGAAGGAGGAGACGGAATAGCTCTTCAGAAGGATGGGCAGGGCCATCTTCAGCATGCGCGCCTTGTTGACCTTTCGCGGCAGTGCCAGGAACTGCAAGTGGTCGACATGCCGCATCGCATCGACCGGGTTGGCGCCGACGACGTCGAGGTCGCCCGTCGCGTACAGTTCGGCAACACTGATCAGCGACGGCTGGCGCAGCAGGCGGCGCAACACGTTGGCGGAAGCGATGACGAAGCGGATCTCTTCCTGCGCGCCCTGACCGAGCGGGATGATCGTGCCGTCCCAAAGCTCCAGGCAAATGTTGACGTCAAGATGTTTCGCCAATTCCCCGATGACGGCCTTGGTTGCTTGCAATTCACGTTCAGTCCCAAGTTCACGCGACATATAGTGACTTCCCAACGTTGAAGAAAAACCGCAGTGCAATGTGCGGTTTAACATCCTGTTGTCAACCACTGATTGTCTTGCCGTGGCGCAGCAGGTGGGCGCCGATGGGGGTGCTCTTGCGCGTTCAGGGGCGTCGGGGCGTAGCGCGGCCTCGACCGCTCGTGTCGAACCCGTTTTCGCACGCCGCCCGTCAGGCATGAAAAAAGCCGGCCGCGGGGAGGCGGCCGGCTTTGGCGCAAGTCCATGGCGCGAGGCGATCGCGACCGGAATGGCCGAAAGGATCAGGCGTTGTCGTGACTGGAGGAACGCGCAACACCCTATCGGTTCTGATCGTCATTGCATGTTCAATGGCGCGCGATGATCTCGCGGCCGTCGATCCTCATCGTCAGGCCGAGGTCGCCGGTCGAGCGGCGAACGAGAAAGCGCGGCCGGCGATCGGCGAAGTAGGTGTGATGGCGACGCTTGCGCGCCGGGCGGGCGGGGAGCGAGCCGAGGTGCATCTCCAGCGGCCGGGCGATACCATCGGCCTCGATCATCAGCATCGGGATGCGATAGGCGTCGGCCCAACTGCGCCAATCTGCAGCGATATCGCAGAGATCGTGCGCCACGAGCAGCGGAATGCACAGGTCCGGATCGTCGTGATGCAGTTCGAGCGTCACGGTCACTTCGCCGTTGCCGTGGTCGATCGCGCGAGCGGCCACGCCCTTGAAGGCGCGGGCGGGCAGGGCAAACGAAAGTGGCAGGCCGCTGGAGGGCAGGATCTTGCGCAGCACGGCGCCGCGCTCGTCGAGCGTGATGGTGACGTCGCTCGCGTCGCTGCGCAGAGCATAGGTGATCTGCTGGGGAAATCGCTTGGGGTCGAGCCGCAGGGTGCTTCCGGCCCAGGCCGGCTTGGAAACGGTGTTCAACATGTCTTTCGCCCTTGTCTTCCTTGAGAGCCGGTGACCGGTCTTCTCCGGGGACTTTTTCGTCCCTCTATGGCGGGAAGATTAGGCGCCGCATCTTCCGCTCCGCTTAAAAATCGCGGTTAAGAAAACTTTGCCCGAGCGGATGGTTAGCAAAATGCCGCCTGGTCAGGGTTTCCGTTTCGTCAACGCGTGGTTCGACAGCCACGGACAAGGCAATGCGGCTAGGATCGGCAAAGCAATGGCGCACGCGTGCGGCGATCGCTGCAGCAAGGTGCAAAAGGGATAGTCTTGCAATGCTTTCGACCTATACGAGCTATAATCTCTTCACCAAGGATCTACTGACATCGCTGAACCGCGTTGCGCAGCAGACGATGAATGCGCGCGACGCCGAGTACTACAAGGAAAACATCGGCAAGGTCGGCTCAATCGACGAATTCCTGGATGATTACCGGCTCTACAATTATGCGATGAAGGCCTATGGGCTGGAGGAAATGGCCTATGCCAAGGCGTTCATGCGCAAGGTCCTGGAAAGCGACCTGACGGACGCCAACAGTTTCGTCAACCGCCTGACCGACACCAAGTACCGGACCTTTGCGCAGTCCTTTTCGTTTCGGAGCGAAACGGCGGTTGCCCAGTCGGATGCCCAGCTGGATGAACTGATCGGGCTCTACACCGCCACGGTGAACAACGCCGGCAAGGCGCAGCAGGAAGAGACGCGCTATTACAACATTGTCATCGACAAGATCACCACGGTCGATCAGCTGCTGCAGAATGACAAGATGAAGGCTTACGTCTTCACGACATTCGGCATCGACCCCGCCACGTTCTCCTACCAGGCCGTACGCGGTGCGCTGACGAGCGATCTGGATGATCCCGACAGTTACGTCAATCAGACCTTCGGTGCGGCCATTGTCGATTACACGGCCAAGATCACGGAGGCGAACACCCAGCTTGCCGATCCCGACCTCACCGCCGCGGAAAAGGCGGCGATAAGGTCGAAAATTTCCAATTGGTATGCTCAGATCTCCGTCGCAGAGAAATATCTGGCACTGGCCGCGGCCTACAATTTCAATCCGGACGGCACACTGCCGGCCGACACGCTGGCGCAGACGGAAGCGCAGAAGAAGGCCACCAATGAGGGCTATGCGCTTTCCACCCCGCGCGTGACATCCGCCGCCGCACTGTTGAACAAGGCGCACTTTGAGGAGGCCGTTGCCGCCGCCACCACGGTCGATGAGCTTCTGGGGGACGTCCGCGTCCTCAACTACATCAAGATTGCCTACGACCTGAACGGCGTCACGATCATGCCTTCAACGATCAGGAACATCCTGACCAGCGATCCCGACGATCCCACCAGCTACATCTATACGGTCGGCAACGGCGACAAGCGATATGTTGCGCTGGCCAGGGCGTTCAACTTCCAGCCCGACGGCACGCTCGCCGCCGGCGATCAGGCGCAGGCGCCTGAAAAGACCGCCGAAGCCGGCCAACTCTATATGAGTCGTTACAATGACGCCGACGAAGCGGCCGATGCGAAACTCATCGCGGACTACAAGCTGAAGGTCGGCCAGATCACCTCGGTCAAGGATTTCCTGAAGGCGCCGAGCGTCTACAAGCTCGCGCTCAATGCCGTCGGTCTCAACCCGGCCACCGAAAGCAGCTACAAGATAAAGCAGGTCCTGCTCAGTGACCTCAGCGATCCCAAAAGCTATGTCTACGGCCTGAAGGACAGTCGCTATCTCGAATTGGCCAGAGCCTTCAATTTCGACGAAAAAGGCAACGTCGATGTGCCGATCATGGCCCAGACCGAGGCGGAGATCCAGATCGTCTCCAAGGCCTATGTGATCGAAAAATCCCGTTTCGCAACGGCAGACGACAAGAAGAAGGCCGAGGCCGAGGCGAAGTACTACTCCGAGCAGATCCAGAAAGTCGGGTCGCTCAAGGAATTCCTGGCCAACACCAGGCTCGTCAACTTCGTGCTTGAGGCGAACAACATCGATCCGAAGACGGTGCCGGAAGGGTTCATGGCGCAGATCTTTGCGTCCGACCTTGACGACCCGGACAGCTTCGTCAACCAGCAGGCCGACCGCAGCTATCGCACCATCGTCGCCTCCTTCAACTTCAGCGCGACAGGTCAGGTGGAGCGTCCGCACGATGCCGCGATCCAGACCCGGCGCGGCATCTATCAGACCCTCGACAACTATATTCGCCAGGCCATGGAAGTCGAAGCGGGCGAGGAGAACGCCGGTGTTCGTCTGGCGCTGTATTTCGAGCGCAGCGCGAACTCGATTTCCAGCCCCTACGATATCCTGGCCGATGACGCAATGTATCAGGTCTTCAAGACCCTCAATGGTCTCCCCGAGGATATCGGCAGCGCCGACATCGATGCCCAGGCCGAACTGATCAAGCGCTATATGGACCTGAAGGATCTGCAGGATCCGCAAAAGGTGTCGAAGATGATCGCCAAGTTCGCCGTCCTCTATGACCTGGAGAACTTCAGCGAGACGTCCGGTGCCGTGGCCGTCCTCAGCGGTGGGGGTGGGAACATCAGCGCCGACACGCTGCTCAGCATGGCGCAGCTGCGAGCCGGCGGGATCTGACCGGAGGTTCAGTCGTTCATGGCCGCGGGTCGGGTCAAGGTCCGGTCCGCAGCACCTTGCCCGGATTCATGATGCCGGCCGGATCGAAGGCGTGCTTGATCCGGCGCATCAGGTCGATTTCGATCGGTGCGCGGATCTCGGCCAGCTCGTCGCGCTTCAACTGGCCGATGCCGTGCTCGGCAGAGATCGATCCGTCGAACCTGCGCACGATGCCGTGTACGACCGTGCTGACGTCCTTCCAGCGGTCGAGAAAGGCCTGCTTGTCTGCGCCGACAGGCTGGGAGAGGTTGTAGTGGATGTTGCCGTCTCCCATGTGACCGAAAGCGCAGATGCGCACGCCCGGGATCATCGCGCTGACCGCCTCGTCCGCTTCCGCCATGAAAGCCGGAATGCGGGAAACCGGGACGGAGACGTCGTGCTTGATCGATCCGCCTTCCGGTCTTTGCGCCAGCGACAGGCTTTCGCGCATGTGCCAAAGCGCGCGCCGCTGCTCGCCGCTTGCGGCGATGACGGCATCCTGGACGAGTTCCTTTTCCAGGGCCTCCTGGAGCAGCGCTTCGATCATCTGGCGCGCGGCCTCGGCTGAAGCCGAGGTGGAAACGTCGATCAACACGTACCAGTCGTGGCGTGTTTGCAGCGGATCGCGGACGCCGGCGATATGCCGCGACGCGAACTCGACTCCGATCCTTGGCATAAGCTCGAAGCCGGTCAGCGCCGCGCCACAGCGCTGCGAAGCCAATTCGAACACCGCCAGCGCATCGGCCACGGAACGCAATCCGGCGAAGGCCACCTCGTGCCCTGCGGGGCGGGGAACCAGCTTCAGCACCGCCGCCGTGATGACGCCAAGCGTGCCTTCGGCGCCGATGAAGAGGTCGCGCAGGTCGTAGCCGGTATTGTCCTTCTTCAGCCGCCGCAGCCCGTCCCACACTTCGCCGGTCGGGAGCACGACTTCCAGCCCGAGGCAAAGCTGGCGGGCGTTGCCGTAGGCGAGCACCGCCGTCCCGCCGGCATTGCTCGAGAGATTGCCGCCGATCTGGCACGTCCCTTCCGAGCCAAGCGAGAGGGGAAAGAGCCGGTCGACCGCTTCGGCCGCCTTCTGGATCTCGGCCAGCACGCAGCCGGCCTCGGCGACGATGAGATTGCCGATCGGGTCGACATCGCGGATACGGTTGAGGCGGGAGAGCGACAGCACGACATCGGAAGCCCCCTCCCGCGGGATCTGCCCCGCCACGTGCCCGGTGTTGCCGCCCTGCGGCACGATTGCGGTGCCGGTCGCGCTCGCGAGCCGGAGGATCTCGGAGATCTCGCCGGTGCTTGCCGGCCGCAACACCAGCGGGGTCGTTCCATGGTAGATCCCCCGCGTCTCGACCAGGTAGGGGGCGACCGCGCTCGCATCGGTGAGTGCGTACCTTTCGCCGGTGATGGCGGCAAAGCGGGCAATCAGCTCCGCCGGGAGGGCTGTCGTGGGCATCTGTCAGTTCCTCGGCGCGGCAGCGCGTTCGAGCCGATCGTTGATCGCCTCGCCCAACCCCGTAGCGGGTATCGGCGAGAATGCGATCGTGCGGGCACCGGTCGCGTCCGCCTCCTGCATATAACCGAAAAGGTTGGCGGCCGCCTCGCGCAGGTCGCCGGCCGGGCTCAGGTCGAGCACGATGGCGGCCCTTTCCTCGCCCGGCAGCGCCGTTCCTCCGAAGCGTATCAGCGCCTCGCCGGGCGTGACCTGACGGGCATTGAGCCGCACGCCGGCATGCGGCGCATAGTGTGAGGCAAGCATCCCGGGCGCCTCGATCGTCGCCCCGGCGCCCTTCGGGCGGATCACCTTGCTGCCGGTCAGCCTTTCGACGTCCGCGACGTTGAGGCCTCCGGGCCGAAGGAGATGGACCGAACCGTCGACCACCTTCAGGATGGTGGATTCCAGCCCGACCTTTGCCGCGCCACCGTCGAGGATCAGTTCGATCCTGTCGCCGAGATCGGCATTGACGTGGTCGGCGTTCGTCGGGCTGATCCGTCCCGACGTGTTGGCGCTCGGTGCGGCGAGCGGCCGTCCGAACGCGGCAATCAACCGATTTGCAAAGCCGTCAGGCACGCGGATCCCGACCGTTTCGAGCCCGGCACGAACGAGCGGATGGATCGGCGCGTCCGGTCTTACCGGCAGTATCAGTGTCAGCGGACCCGGCCAGAACGCTTCGGCGAGTATTCGTGACAGAGGATCGAAACGCACATACCGGTCCGCCATCTCCAGATCCGCCACGTGGCATATCAGCGGATTGAAGCGCGGCCGCCCCTTGGTCTCGTAGATGCGGGCGATGGCCTCCGGATTGGTCGCGTCCGCAGCCAGCCCGTAGACCGTTTCCGTCGGGATCGCGATCGGCAAGCCTCTCCCGAGAACCGCGACCGCCTCCTGAAGGGCCGCTTCGGGGGCCGTCCGCGTGTCGATGACCTTTGCCATCTCGTCTCTTCTTTGCGTTTGATCGGCCCTCGCTTTACAGCCTTTGGCGGCCGGATGCCAAGTCGAAAGCACATGGCGGACGGGCCTGCGAAAAAGTGAAGTCGCGTCCAACGGCGCGCCCTGGCGTTAGATGCTTCGTAACCGATCGCTGGTAATGCGGAAAGAACAGGGGAGTGGGTGCATAAAAATGAACCATAGGAAATCTTCCACGAACGACATTGCCTTGCGTATCGCCACAGCAATGCACCAGATGGGCATCGACGGTCTGCCGCGAAATTATGAACTGGTCTACGAGGCCTATGCCGGCGCCAATCCGGATCTGGTCCGCGAGTTTGTTGCGCTTGGAAAATTCAAGACGCAGGCATCCCTGGACGAACTTGGTCGCAAGTATCTGCCGCATCATCACGAAGAGGGCGTGCTGCAGCGCTCGGCCGGCGCCGTCCGCGACGAGATGGCGAACTTCATGGCATTGCTGCAGCAGGAGGAGATCTCCCTCAGCGACTACGGCCGCTTGATCGGAGAGGCCTCGCAGGCGATCATTGCCGAGAGCCCCGACACGTCTGCGCTCGGCATGTCGATCGAGCGGCTGCGCCAGGCAACCGAACAGCAGGCCACCCGCAATGCCGCAATGGCGGCAAGCGTCGCGGCGCAGTCGGAAAACATGGACGCGATTCAGCGCGACCTGGCTTCGTTCGAGGCAACCAAATTCGCCGATGCGGCGACGGGTCTTGGCAATCGCCGCGCCTTCAACAAGGCCGTCGCCAAGGTTTATGCCAACGCTGAACTGCCGGTATCGTGCGGTCTCGCCATCGTCGAGGTCGATGCCGGCAAGCGCTTTTCGCCCGCTCAGGCCGAAGCGCTCAATGACTACCTCATCCGCCATTATGGCGCCCTGATCAAGCGCGCGACGCCGGCCACCGACGTCGTCAGTCGTTTCGAGGGGCTGCGTTTCGGCTTCCTGTTCTATACCTCCGACGAAAACGAGATCGTCCGGCTGCTGGCGATGTTGCGCTCGGCCTTCGCCGCAGCACCGCTGCGACACCCGGAAACCGCGCGCAACTTGGGCTGCCTCACGTTCTCGGCCGGCGTCTGCATGGTTGACGGGGTCGGAAATGCCTTCGACCTGGTCTCCTTCGCGGAAAAGGCCCTGCAGCAGGCGCAGGCGGCAGGAGGCAATCGCCTGGTCGTCCATCGCGGCGGCAGCGACGGGCCAGAGGGCAAGGACTGGATGATCTACAAGAACGGCTAGCACCGCTTCCGGTTCATCGGTGAAACTTTGCGCGATCGCGTTGATCGTTGGCTCTGGCCGCGTTGGCCTCCGATATTAGCGTTGCCTACAGGAGGGAATGGTGCAAACCTGTGCGCCTTCGTTCCCTGATCATCGTCTAACGACGAGGAGGTGTGTGGTGACGCTTGCTATCAACGACCTGGCGCCGGACTTCCGGGCGCAGACGACCGAAGGCGAGATCCGGTTTCATGAGTGGCTCGGCGATTCCTGGGCGGTGCTGTTCTCGCACCCTAAGGACTTCACGCCGGTTTGCACCACGGAACTGGGCTATATGGCGAAGATAAAGCCTGAATTCGACAGACGCGGCGTCAAGATCATCGGCCTTTCCGTCGATCCGCTTGATCGTCACGCCGGGTGGGCGAGCGATATCGAGGAAACGCAGGGACATGCGCCCAATTTCCCGATGATCGCCGATGTCGATTTCACCGTTTCGAAGCTCTATGGCATGTTGCCGGCCTCGGTGTCGGGGGACCCGACGACACGGACACCTGCCGACAATCAGACCGTCCGCAACGTCTTCGTTATCGGGCCTGACAAGAAGGTCAAGCTGATCCTGGTCTATCCGATGACAACGGGCCGCAACTTCGATGAGGTGTTGCGGGTGATCGACTCGCTGCAATTGACGGCGCAACACAAGGTCGCGACCCCGGTCAACTGGAAGCAGGGCGAGGACGTGATCATTGCCGGCTCCGTTTCCGACGAAGACGCGCGCAAACAATATCCCGATGGCTGGCGCGCGCCCAAGCCGTACATCCGGATCGTGCCTCAGCCGGGGATGTGAGGACAGGCGCCGTCCCACCGGTGCGGGTGAGCGTTTTCTGGAGGTGCCGATGATCTTTCGCCAGCTTTTCGACAGTGTCTCCGGCACCTACACCTATCTCATCGCCAGCCGCTCGGGAGGCGAGGCGCTGATCATCGACCCCGTGCTGGAAAAGGTCGATCGTTACCTGCGCCTCGTGGAGGAACTGGACCTCAAGCTCGTCAAGGCGGTCGATACCCACCTGCACGCCGATCACGTGACCGGCCTCGGCGCGTTGCGCGACCGCACCCATTGCATAACGGTGATGGGCGAGCAGACGGCAGCCGACGTGGTCTCCATGCGTGTTTCCGAAGGCGACCGCATTGCGATCGAGGGCCTGAGCCTGGACGTGCTCTACACGCCCGGCCACACGGACGATTCCTACTCATTCCTGATGGGCGGGCGTGTGTTCACCGGCGACACGCTCCTGATCCGCGGCACCGGGCGCACCGATTTCCAGAACGGCGATCCGCGACAGCAATACGACTCCATCTTCAACAAGCTTCTCAAGCTGCCGGAGGAAACGCTGGTCTATCCGGCGCACGACTACAAGGGCGACACGGTCTCGACCATCGGTGAGGAGAAGCGCTTCAATCCGCGGCTGAGGGTCGGCTCCGTCGACGAGTATGTCGACCTGATGAACAACTTGCACCTGCCCAATCCGAAGATGATGGACGTGGCCGTCCCCGCCAACATGCGGGTCGGCCTGCATCAGGAGGAGATCGCCAGGAGGGGCTGGGCGGTGACGGCGGCAGAGGCACTGGCGCTGCGGGGCAGCCGCGATGTCGTGCTCGTCGATCTGCGCGAGACGGCCGAGCGCCAGAAGCACGGCATCATCCCCGGCTCGCTCCACGCGCCTTACCCGGATCTGCAGGAAAACGTCAGCGCCGGCGGGATGCTGCATGAACTCGCCGCCGCGACCGGCAAGCGGATCGTCTTTTACTGCGCCTTCGGCGAGCGCTCGGCCATGGCGGTCGAGGCCGCCCAGGATGCCGGGCTGACCAACGCCTGCCACATCGAGGGCGGAATGGCCGCGTGGAAGAAGGCGAGCGGCCCGGTCGTCCGGTGACCCGTTTGCAGGTTGCCGCGTCGGCGGTTCAGATCGCGCGGATGATCTTGCGCAGTTCGTCGCTGCGGGCGCCGAGCAGGAGCACGTTCTTCATGGCCAGCTTCGGGTCGTGGGTGTGGAACAGCACCCCGTCCTCGCCGACCGCTCGATTGATTTCCAGCCGCTCGCCGCTCTGCGAGGGGCAGGTCGCCACGGCAAAGTACATGCGCGAGAATTTCGGGCTGATCGCTTCGAAAAAGCGTTCGCCGTCGCCGATCTCCGCATAGAAATTGGCCATGTAGAACGACCACTGGACGTCCTCCTGCCTGGCAAGGCGTGTCTTGGAGAGGGTGACGTGGCAATAGCCGAGATGCGGCATGGAGGCGAGGGTGCGGTGGAAGATCAGCTTGGGAAAGCGGATCGCCCGGTGGAAGCCGTTGATGCGCGCATGGGTGAGGGTGCCGGCCTTCTCCAGTTTCCGGCCGGTCTGCTCGGCAACCTCCGGGTAGCTCATGTACCGCTTGCCGGTCCGCTTCCCGTCGCCAAGCTTGTCGAGCTTGCCGGTCCGAAGGAACTCGGTATGGGCGAGCGACCGCGTGCCTTGCGCCCGCTTGTAGGCGGCGGCGTCGTAATATTTCAGTGTCGGCGTGGGCTGCACGGGGGCACTCCGGAAGGGGCGTATTCGGAGTGGATCATGCGTGCTTATGGTTAACGCCGCCTTACGCAAAGTGCAGCCTGGCCGAACAACGCAGGGCCGAGCCAGGCGGGCTGTGACGATCCGGTCGGAGGGCGTTGACCCGAATTCGCAGCCTCGGAAGGCTCAATAATCCCGATAGTTCAGAGGTAGGGCCGGATTTCTGCCGGGATGTGCCGCGGCAGGTGTGACCGCACCGTCCACGGGAGAGGGCTCGTTTGCCGATGATGCCATCATCGCGGAGGTTCCGCCGCCATCCAAACTCGAGCTTGCAACTGCGGCAACGCCGGCAATCGTTTCCGCCGTGACTTTCACCGGCATCGATTTGGGTTCGTCGGCCGCCGCTCCGCGGTTCACCGACGCCGTCACGATCTCGTCGACCGGGACTTCGTCAGCGCCACCAAGCGGCTTCTCCGGCAGAAGGTCGCCAAAGGCCCAGATCTTCGCCAGCGCCGAACGGCTCATCGGAGCGACATTGACATCGATGTCGTTGAGCGTGCCCTTGACGCGATAGGGACAGCGCCGCTTGTTGCAGTTGGCGGCTGCGGAAAACTGCCAGAGCGCATAATTGTCCCAGTTGCCGAGCGGGAAGACGGCGCGGATGCCCGGCTTGTAGCGGGCGTACCAGAGCGGCAGACGCGAGAGTATGCGGTACTTGCTGCGGTTCGCGGCGATGTATTTTGCCGTCGAGTGGTTGGTGTAGAGAACGGGGTACCGGCCCGTGCGCGCGCGAATGTGGCCGGCGAAGACTTGCGCGTCTGCGAGCGACATGTACTGCTCCGGGTCGATCCCTTCGATGTCGAGCGCCATCATCTCGCCGGGTTGCGGCTTGGCGTAGTCGAGGAAGTGATTGGCCTGGTCGACGGGGTTGCCCGGGCGCGCGAGATGATAGGCGCCCCACAAGAGGCCCTGTGCCTTCGCCAGCAATCGCCGCGTCTCGTAGAGTTCCCGGCTGACGGCATATTTGCGCCACATCGTCTTGCAGTGCGCGACCGTGTCGCCGTCATGTTCGCCCTTGCAATCAAAGCTTTCCGGCAAGCCGTCGGATGCCTTCGAGATGAAACCGGCGATGCGCTTGTCGGCAAGCATCAGCGGCCAGTCGATCGCGTTCATCTCGTAGGCATCGATGACGATCGCATTTTCCGCGTTTCTCCAGGGCTCAAGGTCGGTTGCGGAAAGCCCGCCGGGCAGGGTCAGCAGCAGCGTAGCAGCGGCGGCAACCAATCGCTTCATCGTCGTCATGCTTCGATCCCCGCTTCTGCCCCTCCGCCCCGGATGGTGCCGTCGACATGGTTAGCACGACGTTAACATTGGGGTCTGGCTTAGCCGTCCCCCGAGCCGGTTGTTCCCCGGAACGACCGGGAAACTGCGGCGTCTATCTATGCCGGTCAGTTTTGCTGTGCGTGAGATGAAGAATTCCCCTGCCTCACGTTTCCGAAAGGCAGTCCTAATTTACACGGGGCAGATCAGTTGAAAAGTGAAAAAGCGCCTGCTTCCCGAAAGGGCGGGATCGACGGGTCACTTGGCGTGGCTTTGGCTTTGACGCTTACGTAAAAATAAATACCCTGCCGCGCATTGCGCCTTTGCCGTTCGACCGCCATGCTTCGGCCGAAGGCGTGCGCAGAGGAATCAGTGGAGGACATCATGTACAAGGCTCCGGTCGACCAGATCGCGTTCACGCTTCGCCATGTCGCCGGCCTTGAGGCGGTGTTGGGCGAAGGGCGATTTGGCGATCTGTCCGGTGACCTCGTCGACGCGATCCTTGTTGAGGCCGGGCGTTTTGCCAGCGATGAGATTGCGCCGCGGGCAGAAGCCGGCGATCGCCGGGGCGCGACGCTGCGGGATGGACGCGTGACCACGCCCGAAGGCTGGCCGGCGCTCTACCGGGCCTGGGCGGAGGCTGGCTGGAACTCGCTGACGGCGCAACCCGCGGTTGGCGGGCAGGGACTGCCGCACATGCTCCACGTCGCGACGATGGAGATGTGGAACGGCGGCTCCATGGCCTTTGCCATCGGCCCGACCCTGACGATCGGCGCGGTGGAGGCCCTTTCGGCGCATGGTTCGCAGACGCTGAAGCAGACCTACCTGCCGAAGATGGTGTCCGGCGAATGGATGGGGTCGATGAACCTCACCGAGCCGCACGCCGGATCCGATCTTGGCGTGATGAAGACGCGCGCCGAGCGGCGCGACGACGGCACCTACCGCATCTTCGGCCAGAAGATCTTCATCACCTACGGCGAGCACGATTTCACCGACAACATCGTCCATCTGGTGCTGGCGCGCCTGCCGGATGCGCCGGCTGGAACGCGCGGCATTTCGCTGTTCCTCGTCCCGAAGTTCCTCGTCAGCGCCGATGGGGCGCTCGGTGCCCGCAACGACGTGTTCTGCCACTCGATCGAGCACAAGCTCGGCATTCACGCCTCGCCAACCTGCACGATGATCTATGGCGACGGGCGGTTCGGCGACGAGCCGGGCGCGATCGGCTGGCTGGTCGGCGAGGAAAACAAGGGGCTGGCCTGCATGTTCACGATGATGAACAACGCGCGGCTCGCCGTCGGCATGCAGGGGGTTGCCATCGCCGAGGCCGCCACGCAAAAGGCGGTCGCCTATGCCAGAGAGCGCACCCAGGGCAAGGCGCCGGGCTGGCAGGGCGCGGGCATGAGCCCGATCGTCGAACACCCCGACGTCACCCGCATGCTGCTGACGATGACGGCGCTGACGCAGGGGGCGCGCGCCATCACCTATGCCTGCGCCCACGCAATCGACATGTCGCATGTGACGGACGGCGACGAGGCGCGGCATTGGGCCGAACGGGCGAGCCTGCTGACGCCGATCGCCAAGAGCTTTGCGACCGATGCCGGCGTCGACGTCGCCTCCCTCGGCATCCAGGTTCACGGCGGAATGGGCTTTATCGAGGAGACCGGCGCCGCCCGTCTTTATCGCGATGCCCGCATCGCGCCGATCTACGAAGGTACGAACGGCATCCAGGCAATCGACCTCGTCACCCGCAAGCTGCCGCTCTCGGATGGTGTCCAAATCAAGGGTTTCATCGAGGAACTGAAAGCGATTGCGCGCGCCGTGGCCGCCTCCAGCGATCCGGCCTTCGGCGAAACGCCCTCCCGGCTGGAGGCGAGCCTCGCCGATCTCGAGGCCGCCACTGCCTGGCTCGGCAAGGCGCTCGCGGATGGCCGCCAGGCGGAAGCGCTCGCGGGCGCAACACCTTATCAGCGCCTCTTCGGCCTTGCCCTGACCGGTGCCTATCTCGCCAAGGGCGCGCTGGCCGATGCCGGCGACGGCCGCAGGGGGGAGCGGACCGCGCTGTGCCGCTTCGCCGCGGAAAATCTCATGGCCGAGACGGCGGCATTGAAGGATCGGATCGTCAACGGAGCGGCGAGCCTTGCGACGGCGCGCGCGGTTCTCGGCTGAGGAGAAAAACCAGATGACCGACCATGTGCTTATCGACCGTCCCGAGACGCTGCCCGGTGTGCAGGTGATCCGCCTGAACCGGCCGGAAAAGAAGAACGCCATCACCCGTGCGATGTATCAGACGATGACGGGTGCATTGCGTGCAGCCGACGCCGACCCCTCGATCCGAGTCACGTTGCTGCTCGGGTCGGACGGCTGCTTCTCCGCCGGCAACGACATGGCCGACTTCCTGGCCTTCGCCATGGGCGGCATCATGGGCCGGGAGGTCGTCGATTTTCTGCACGCGCTCGCCGCCCACACCAAGCCGCTGGTCTCCGGTGTCGACGGGATGGCGATCGGCATCGGCACCACGATCCATCTGCATTGCGACCTGACCGTCGCCTCGCGGCGTTCGTCCTTCAGCGCGCCCTTCGTCGATCTGGCGCTCGTGCCGGAGGCCGCCTCCAGCCTGATCGCACCGCGGCTGATGGGGCACCAGCGTGCCTTCGCCCTGCTTGTGGCCGGCGAGAACTTTTCCGCCGAGGAGGCCCGTGCCGCCGGCCTGATCTGGAAGGTCGTGGACGCGGTCGAGACCGAAGCGGTGGAACTTGCGCGGCGCCTGGCAGCCAAGCCGCCGGAGGCCTTGCGGACCGCACGCGAACTGCTGCGCGGCGATCGCGAGGAGATCGCCGGCCGGATCGATGAGGAGACGCATCATTTCGCCGTGCGGTTGCGCAGCGCCGAGGCCCGCGCCGCCCTCGAGGCCTTCATGGCGAAGAAGTAGCCGCGTCGATCGCCGGTGAAGCCGATGCTTTCGTTGCACGATCCGAGGTTTGACAAATCGATCCTGCGGCCCCACCTGCATTCGAATGCACATTGCGTCCAAATGGAGTTCGAGAAATTGAGCGTTGCCTTCGTCAAGGAAGAGAGTGCCGAAACGGCTGCGGAAACCCTGTTGCCCGACCGCCCGGTTTCGCCGCACCCGAACCTCGTCACCGAAGCGGGGCTGAAAGCCCTGGAATTGCAGCTTCAACAGGCGCGCGAGGCCTACCATGCGGCAAACACGATCGAAGACGTGAACGAACGGCGCCGGCAGGCGGCCGGGCCCTTGCGTGACCTGCGCTACTACGCTGAACGGGTCCGGACGGCCGAACTCGTCCCCGACCCGACATCGTCCGAGACCGTCGCATTCGGCAGCACGGTGACATTTGCCCGTGACGACGGCCGCGTGCAGACCTACCGGATCGTCGGCGAGGACGAAGCCGATCCGAAGGCCGGTACGATTTCCTATGTTTCTCCCGTGGCCAGGGTTCTCATGGGCAAGTCGATCGGCGATGTCGCCAGCATCGGCGAGCAGGAACTCGAGATCACCGCCATCGCGTAAAGGACAACGCTTCAGCGCCTTTTTGCGCCAGAAACTCCGTTTCCGGTTTGTCACTCGGCAGCAGCGAGCTTTCCCTTGCAATCATGTTTGATCATCGCCGCGGCGAGGTTCTCTCGCCCGGCTCCGGTCGCTTTGGCCTCTGCCACAGCCATGTCCCTGCACCAATCGGCGTCAAGCACTTCCTCCGGGATGCGGGTCATGCAGGACGACAGCAGCAAGAGCGAGCATAGGGCAAGGACACGCATCCGCGGACTCCGTTCAGGGGGTAGTCAATCCATTATGCGCCGGCAACCCCTCCCGCCTACTTCTCCAGCGTCGCCACCGCCTCCACATGGGACGACCAGAGGAACTGGTCGATCGGCGTCACGCCGGTGATGCGGTAGCCGGCGGCAGCCAGGATCGAAAGGTCGCGGGCCAGCGTCACCGGGTTGCACGAGACGGCGGCGATCTTCTTCACCCCCGAACGGGCGAGTTCCCGGCATTGATGCTCTGCGCCCGCCCGCGGCGGATCGAACACCACGGCGTCGAACACCTTCAGTTCCGAGGCCATCAGCGGCCGGCGGAACAGGTCGCGCTTTTCAACTGTCACGGGTTTCAGACCCTGCGCATGCCGCGAGGCGTGGTCGAGGGCCTGCAGCGCCTTCTCGTCGCCTTCCACGGCATGGACGCGGGCCGTCCGGGCGATCCGTAGCGCAAACGTGCCGGACCCGGAAAAGAGGTCGGCAACGCGCTTTGCCTTGTCGAGATGGTCGAGCACGAGGCTCGCCATTGCCTCCTCGGCCTGTTTCGTCGCCTGGGTGAAGCCGCCGGCCGGCGGGATGACCGGCACGCCACCGAAGTCGATCTGCGGCTTCTGCGGTTCGATCAGGATCTCGCCGTCGTTGGACACGCGGGCGATGCCGCGCATGGAGAGCACGCATTCGGTGACGGCGCGGCGCTGCTTGTCGCCGATCTTGCGGATCCCCTCGAAGGCGAGATCCAGGCCCGAAAGCGTTTCCAGCACGGTCAGCCGGAAGCCCTGGCTGTCGGTCGCCAATGCGTCGGCGACCAGGCGGATCGCGTCCAGCCGCGAGACGATCCCCGGGCTGCTGATCGGACATTCGTCGATGTCGACGATGTGGTGGCTGGACGCCTGGTTGAAGCCGAGCAGCATGCCCTTCTCGGTCTTGCGGGCGGTGAAGACCATCCGCCGCCGCTCACCAGGGCGGGCGATGACGAGGGGTGCCACGTCGGGCGTCAAACCCTTCGACTTGAGCGCGTCCACCACGAGGCCGCGCTTGTAGGCGTGATACAGCGTCTCGCCGGCGTGCTGCAGCGAACAGCCGCCGCAAGCACCGTTCCTGCCGTCGGGGCCGAAATGGTGGCAGGCCGGGGAGACCCGGTCGGGGGAGGCGACGGACGTCGACATCACCGTCCCGTGGTTCTTCACCCGGGCGATCGCGACGGTTTCGCCGGGAAGGGTGAAGGGAACGTAGACGGGACCGTCCGGACCGGCGGCAATGCCGTCGCCGCCGCTGCCGAGCCTGTTGATGGTGACCGTTTCCGTGCTCATGGTTTGCGTCCTGCGAGAAGAAATTCCTGGTTGCCGTCGCCGCCGGCAATCGGCGAGGGGATGATGCCGAGGCTCGCCCAGCCCATTTCCTCGACAAGCCAGCGCTCGAGCGTTGCGGCGACCTCCGGCCCCGTTGCGGGATCCTTGAGCAGGCCGCCCTTGCCGATCGCCTCGCGCCCGGCCTCGAATTGCGGCTTGACGAGCAGCACGCAGAAGGCGCCGGGTCGTGCCAACGAAAGCGCCGGCGGCAGCGCCAGCCTCAGCGAGATGAAGGAGACGTCGGAGACGACGCAGCCGATCGCCCGCTGGCCGACCTCAGCCGTCGACAGCACGCGTGCGTTCAGTCCTTCGAGATTGGTGACACGGTTGTCCTGCGCGATGCGGGGATGCATCTGGCCGTGGCCGACGTCGACCGCCACCACATGCTGCGCCCCCCGTTGCAGCAGCACTTCGGTGAAGCCGCCGGTGGAGGCGCCGATGTCGAGACAGTCGAGCCCGGTCGGATCGAGCCCGAAATGGTCGAGTGCTGCGACAAGCTTGAGTGCTGCGCGCGACACATAGGCGCGCGCCGGATCATCGAGGTCGATCGAGGCGTCCACGCCGACGGTCGCGCCCGCCTTGGTCGTGACCTTTCCGTCGACGCGCACGGTGCCGCGAGCGATGGCGTCGCGGGCGCGCGATCGGCTGTCGAACAGGCCGCGGGCGACGAGCAACTGGTCGAGACGCAGGGATGTGGCGGGCGTGTCGGTCATCGCCTCTCATGGCGTGTTGCGGCCATCGAGGCAAGTCCGTTGCGTGCGCTGAAGGCCGGAGGCAAGAGAAATCAGCCGGCGACGCCGACGCCGATATCCTTCTGGCCGAGCGCCTTGAAGACGGTGGCGACGATGCCGGCGCGGTCAAGCCCCGCCTTCGCATACATGCTTTCCGGTTTCGCCTGCTCCATCCAGATGTCGGGCAGCACCAGCGGCCGCACCTTCAGGCCGGTCTCCAGCAGCCCCTCGACGGCCAGTAACTGCAGGACATGGCTGCCGAAACCGCCAATCGAGCCTTCCTCGATGGTCACCAGCACCTCATGATGGCGGGCAAGCTGGCGGATCAGGTCGTGGTCGAGCGGCTTTGCGAAGCGCGCGTCGGCAACGGTGGTGGAGAGGCCCGCGGCATCGAGGTCTTCGGCTGCAAGCAGACATTCCGCCAGTCGCGTGCCGAAAGAAAGCAGCGCAACCTTCGTTCCCTGCTTGATGAGGCGACCCTTGCCGATGGCCAGGATTTCGCCGCGCTCGGGCAGGTCGACGCCCACGCCCTCGCCGCGCGGATAGCGGAACGAGATCGGACCCTCGTCATAGGCTGCGGCCGTTCGCACCATGTGTTTCAGTTCCGCCTCGTCGGCGGCGGCCATGACGACGAAACCCGGCAGCGACGCGAGATAGGTGGTGTCGAACGATCCCGCATGGGTTGGCCCGTCGGCGCCGACGAAGCCGGCGCGGTCGATCGGGAAGCGGACCGGCAGGCCCTGGATCGCCACGTCGTGCACCACCTGGTCGTAGGCCCGCTGCAGGAACGTCGAATAGAGCGCCGCAAACGGCTTGTAGCCTTCAGCGGCGAGGCCGGCGGCGAAGGTCACCGCGTGCTGCTCGGCGATCCCGACGTCGAAGAGGCGCGTCGGATAGATCCCGCCGAACTTGTCGAGGCCGGTGCCATTCGGCATGGCGGCGGTAATGCCGACGATCTTGTCGTCGAAGCCGGCCTCCTGGATCAGCGCGTCGGCGAAGACGGACGTGTAGGAGGGCGCATTCGGCTTGACCTTGGCCTGCGCGCCGGTGATGACGTCGAACTTGTTGACGCCATGATACTTGTCGGCGGCGGCCTCTGCCGGCGGATAGCCCTTGCCCTTCTGCGTCACCACATGGATCAGCACCGGGCCCTTGCCATTGTCGCGGACGTTGCGCAGGACGGGCAGAAGGTGCTCGAACGAATGGCCGTCGATCGGGCCGATATGATAGAAGCCCATCTCCTCGAACAGCGTGCCGCCGGTGACGTAGCCGCGTGCGTGCTCGACGGCGCGGGTGATCGCGCGGTCGACCGACTTGCCGAGATAGGCGGTCATCTTCTTGCCGAGCTCGCGCATGCCCATGTAGGTGCGGCCAGAAGCCAGGCGGGCAAGATACGCGCTCATCGCGCCGGTCGGCGGGGCGATCGACATGTCGTTGTCGTTGAGGATGACGATCAGGCGGGCGTCGAGCGCGCCGGCATTGTTCATCGCCTCGTAGGCCATGCCGGCCGACATCGCCCCGTCGCCGATGACGGCGATCACATTGCGAGGCGTGCCGGAAAGCTCGGACGCCACCGCCATGCCGAGGCCGGCCGAGATCGATGTGGAGGAGTGCGCCGCGCCGAAGGGGTCGTACTCGCTCTCCGCCCGGCGGGTGAAGCCCGAAATGCCGTCTTCCTGCCGCAGCGTGCGGATCCGGTCGCGCCGGCCGGTCAGGATCTTGTGCGGGTAGCACTGGTGGCCGACGTCGAAGATCAGCCGGTCGTGCGGCGTGTCGAACACCTTGTGGATGGCGATGGTGAGCTCGACGACGCCAAGGCCGGCGCCGAGATGGCCGCCGGTCACCGAAACGGCGTCGATCATCTCGTCGCGCAACTCGGCGGCGAGCTGCGGCAAGTCGCGATCGTCCACCTTCTTCAGATCTGCCGGGGTATTCACCTGATCGAGCAGGGGGGTGGCTGGCAATTGTCTCACTCTTGATGCCCTTTTGCCGACCGCCGGCTGGACGAGCCTTCGCGGGCCGTGCCGATGGTCCTGTTCTGCCTGTCATTGCCGATGCGTCGGCGCTTTGCAACCTTCACGCCAACTTATGCGCTATTTGCCGACAATGAAACCGCGCCGAACGCCGGATTACGCGCTTCTGGAACGACAAGAAGGCTTTGTCGGGGCAGGCACGCCTCAGTCTTCGGGCAATGGGATGAATTCTTCCTCGTCGCCCGGCACGATGTCGAAGCGTCCCGTCCGCCACTCCTGCTTGGCCTGTTCGATTCGCTCCCGCGAGGAGGAGACGAAATTCCACCAGATGTGGCGCTTCGAGCCGAGCGCCGCACCGCCGAACAGCGCGACGTGACAGCCTTCGGCGCCGGCCTTCAGCGTGATGGCATCACCGGGACGGAACACCAGCAGCCGGTCGGCCCCGAATATGTCACCGGCCACGTCGAGTTCGCCGGACAGCACATAGACGGCGCGCTCCTCCCAGTCCGCCGCCAGCGGCGCGCTGGCGCCGGGCGCCAGCATCAGGTCGGTGTAGAGCGTGTCGGTGGGCGCCTTGACCGGCGAACGATGGCCTTCGTAGTGGCCGATGATCACGCGCCCCTGGACGCCGTCGGAGGCAAAGACCGGCAGCTCGTCGTGCGTCGTATGAACGAAGGCCGGATCGATTTCCTCTTGACCGTCGGGAAGGGCAAGCCAGGTCTGCAGGCCCGAAAGGCTGTGCGGATGGCCGCGGACGTTTTCCGGCGAGCGCTCCGAGTGGACGATGCCACGTCCGGCCGTCATCAGGTTGAGATCGCCGGGCCGGATGACCATTTCGGTCCCCAGGCTGTCGCGGTGCTTGATCTCGCCATCGAACAGATAGGTGACGGTCGAAAGGCCGATGTGCGGGTGCGGTCGCACATCGATCGCCTGTCCCGCCCTGAACAGGGCCGGTCCCATCCGGTCGAAAAAGATGAAGGGTCCGACAAGCCGGCGCTTTGCCGTTGGCAGCGCCCGGCGCACTTCAAAGCCGCCGAGATCGCTGGTGCGGGGGATGATCAGATGTTCCAAGGCGTCGCAGGCGGCAGCGTCGCCTGCGACGGGATCCGGTCCAGGGAAGAAGCTCATGTCGCGCACTCCGTTTCATCTGTGGAGACAGTGAACAAGAGGCGGCCAGTCGTGGCAAGTGGTCATGTGGAGTTGCCGCGTGAACACTGTGTTCAGGGCAGGGGGGTGACCGTCTGCTGGTCGAAGGTCCTTTGCGCCGCCTCGATCTCCGCGCTGTTTTCGCGAACCCATTCGACCAGTTCCGACACCGGCTTGAGCAGCTTGAAGCCGAGAGGCGTGAGCGCATAGTCGACGCGCGGCGGGATCGTTGCAAACATCGTGCGGGTGACCAGGCCGTCACGCTCGAGATGGCGGAGCGTCAGCGTCAGCATGCGCTGGGAGATTCCTTCGACCTGCTTCTTCAGTTCATTGAAGCGCAACGGGCCGTGGCAGAGGGTTTCGATGACCGACAACGACCATTTGTCGCCAACCCGGTCAAGAATATGGCGGCTCGCGCCGAGAGAGTGATGACGGCGTTCGGATGGGGGGTGACAATTCAGCATGAGAGGCCTGCATATTGAATGGGGGCAAGAGAGTCGTCAAAATCGCGCGTTAAGCGCCGTCGGGGTGGGAGGAGACCCTGACCGCTTGAAAATGCTCTTCATTTTTCCTTCGTCACGTCTTGCCCGTGGTATTTCGATTGTATCGTGTCAGCGGTGGCTGGATGCACGTGCATAAGGTGATCCCATTTAATGAGGGGACTCCTTATGTGGGGACTACTTGATCGGTCTTTTCATTTTTTGCAATCCCCCAATAGCGAGCCCATGCAAAAGTGGCGTGACGAATTGGCTGGCAAACGAGGATTGCTCAAGACTTTGAAAGAATGCAAAAATGTTGAAACCCCAGCCGTTGCGGACAGCCGGGGTTGGTCGCGGACCGGTTTGCGGGGTAAGCGATGACACAGGGTCACGATTGTGTGACCCGATGACATCCTGGGGCTTAGCCGTTGTCGAGCGGCTCCGCGCCCTGTGGATTGCCAGCGCGGTCGAGCCTGATCTTTTCGATTCGGTTTTCGGCAGCGTTCAAGAGTTTCTCGCAGTGCTTCTTGAGCGCCTCGCCGCGTTCGTAAATCTCGATCGACTTGTCGAGGGCCACGTCGCCGCGTTCCAGCGCCGCCACGATTTTCTCGAGCTCTTCCACGGCCTGCTCGAAGGAAAGCGCGGAGACATCCGCAATGGGGGTCGTTGTGGTCATGATCAGCCTCTCATCAGCCGGTGGATATGCAGGGCGGCCGATTCCGCCAGCCCCTGCAGGTCGTAGCCGCCTTCAAGCAGGCTGACCACCCTGTTCGATGCTGACCGTTCGGCGATGTCCATCAGTTTTGCCGTCGCCCAGTCGAAGTCGTCGGCGACGAGGTGGAGTTGCGCCAGCGGGTCGCGATGGTGCGCGTCGAAGCCTGCGGAGATGACGATCAGGTCGGGTCGGAACTCGGTGACCCGCGGCAGCACGCGGCTCCTGAAGGCTTCGCGAAAGTGATCGCTGCCGGTCTCCGGCGACAGCGGCGCGTTGACGACGTTGCCGGCGCCGACCTCGTCCTTTGCCCCGGTGCCGGGGTAGAGCGGCATCTGGTGGGTGGAGCAGAACAGCACCGACGGGTCGTCCCAGAAGATGTCCTGCGTGCCATTGCCGTGGTGGACGTCCCAGTCGACGATGGCGATGCGTTCGGCGCCGTGCCGTTTTTGCGCGTGGCGTGCGGCGATGGCCGCGGAGTTGAAGAAGCAGAAGCCCATCGCCTTCGACCTCTCGGCGTGATGGCCGGGCGGCCGCGCGGCGATGAAGGCGTTGTCCGCCTCGCCGGTAAACACCGCGTCGACCGCCGAGATCGCGCCGCCGATCGCGGTCAGCGCCGCCTGAAGACTGGCAGGGCTGGCATAGGTGTCGGACTCGAACTGGTTGATGCCCTCTTCGGGGATCGCCTTCATAACGGCGCGCAGATGAGCCTCGGGATGGGCAAGGAGGACGAAGTCTTCGCTTGCCGGCTCGGCCGTCTTGCGGACGAGCGACTGGAAACGCTCGTGTTCCAGGGCAAGGTTCAGCGCCCGAAGCCGGTCGGCCCGCTCGGGATGCCCCTCGGGTGTCTTGTGCTCGAGAAAAATCGGGCTTTCGAAGAGGAGCGTCGTCATGATCGGAGGCTATCCGCTGCGCACAGTATGGTCCACGGGAAATGGGGCGGTGCGGCGCGCTTTTCAACAGCCGTGCAAACGGAAGTAGGCGGGCGCCGACGGCGCCCGCCATTGGTGCGAATCAGGTGCGGACCGGCAGCAGCGGATAGCCGGCCAGCACGGCACGGCCCGCCAGCATCGCCACGAAGGCCTTGACCAGGTCGCCGGGGATGAAGATGAGCGAGGCGAGCGTCGTTTCGACGAAGGCCTTGCCGCTCATGTAGGAGAGCCAGGCGATGCCGAAGAGATAGACGATCCCGATGCCGCCGACGGATGCAGCGACGAGAAATCCGAGAAGCTGCTGGAACTCTGCCTGACCCTCGCGCACCAGGCGCTCGGCGATCAGCCCGGTCACATAGGCGCCCGCAACCCAGCCGACGAGGTAGCCGGCGGTCGGTCCGGCGAAAACGGCAAGTCCGCCGCGCCCGCCCGACAGCACCGGCAGGCCGATCGCCACCAGAAGCACGACCAAAAGAACGGCGGCCGCGCCACGCTTGGCACCGAGGATGCAGCCGGCCAGCATGACGCCGAGCGATTGGGCCGTGATCGGCACCGGAATGAAGCCGAGCGTGATCGGCGGCAACAGGCCGAGCACGATGATGATGGCGGCAAAGAGGGCGACGAGGACGAGGTCTCTGGTGGTCATGCAGGTCTTCCCGGCAAAAAGCTGCGGCGTGCCGAAGATCGCGGTCGGTTTCGGCAGGCGCATGGTCTCCGAAGTCGTAGGTTTTCGCGGCATATGTCGAGATTGAAGGCCGCCAATATGAGGTTATTGACGGCGAAATCCGCGCGCGTCAATCGCCATGGCGACGGTATCGGCGTCCTTCAGCGTCAAGATGATCAGCGGCAGCAGAATTCCCAGCGGACGCACGCGCAGACCGCGCGCCCTGTGCGCGTCGCGGATGTCGCCGTAGCGCGCCAAGATTTCCGGCGTGAACCGCAGCACCAGCCCGACGGCCAGGCTGACGTCGGCGGCGCGGACGAAGCCGAAGCGCTCGAGCGGGCGCAGCAGCCGCGTGATCTCGTCCATGAACGCAGAAATCGTCGTGGTCGCCGTGACGGCGGCGGCGAGCAGCACGAGCGCGGTCAGCCGGAACAGCACGGAAAGGGCGTCTGCGAGCGAATGGAAGAGGTAGTTCGCCAGTGCCACGAGCAGAACGGTGAACAGCACGAAGCGCACCCGGCGAAAGGCCTCGCGAGGATGGATGCCGGTCGAGCCGTACAATCCGGCGGCGACAATGGCGCCGCCCGCCAACAGCCACGGGCTGTCCTGCAGGAACAGAGCGATCGCCGCGACAAACAGCAGGATCAGCTTGGCGCGACCCGACAGGCGGTGCAGCGGCGTATCGCCTTGGATGTCGAGGCCGGTCAGCATGCGGCGATTTCCCGATAGATGCGGACCGCTTCGGCCGGCGTGGTATCGGCGGCAAGCCGGCCGAGATGGAACAGAAGCACCCGGTCGAAGCGGTCGAGCAGCGGTAGGTCGTGCGTGATCACGATCGCCTGTTCGGGAAGTGCGGCGATCGTGCGTTCGATCAGGCCGCGGTTCCTCAGGTCCAGCTGGTTCGTCGGCTCGTCGAGGATCAGGACGTCCGGTCCCGTCACCAGAACGCTGGCGATCGCGGCAAGCTGGTTCTCGCCGCCCGAAAGCTCATGCACGCGGCGCGTTGCCAGATGCCCAATGCCGAAGCGCTCAAGCACGGCCTCCGTTCGCCTGGAAATCTCGTCCCTTGCCAGTCCGCGGCTCTTCAGGCCGAAGGCGATATCCTCGGCCAGCACCGGCAGGATCATCTGGTGCTGCGGGTTCTGGAAGATGAAGCCCACCCGCCCGCGCGCCGCTTCCTCGTCCTTCACCGTGTCCAGGCCGCCAACCGTCACCCGGCCGGAGGCCGGGCGAACCAGCCCGTTGATCAAGCGTGCGAAGGTCGTCTTGCCGGAGCCGTTCAGGCCGATGATACCGATGCGGCGCTCGCTGAGCCTCAGCGAGAGGGGATGCAGCGCGGTTTGTCCGGCGAAGCTGGCCGAAGCGTCGCTGAAAACGATGTCCAATGGGAACTCCCGGGCCGGTGACGTGGCGCGAGCTATAGAGCTTTTCCGGGTCGAATTGAAGCGTGCGGCCGGGCATCCTTCTGAACGATCAGACCCGTGACATCCTGCCTCGGCGGGATGCGTTAACCCGAAACGCTGTCGAGCTCGCCCGCAACGGAAACGGGTTGGAAGATGTGGGAATATATGCCTATCATGGCGCATGACGACTCTGGTTAAGAACTCTGACGCCCGCCGCGTCTTCCTGGCAAGGCAGGGGCTTTGCACGCCACCCGGCCGCATACTCGGCAAGGACGGCCTGCTGCGGCTGATCCATGACATCGGCTTCGTCCAGGTCGACAGCATCGCCACGGTCGAGCGCGCCCATCATCAGATCCTGTTTTCCCGCAACCAGACCTATCGCCGCGAGCACCTGGCCGACCTGCTGGAAAAGGACGGGGAGCTGTTCGAGAACTGGACGCACGACGCCTCGATCATTCCGAGCGCCTTCTACCGTTACTGGAAGCACAAGTTCCGGCGGGAAAATGGCGCCATCCTCGAACGGTGGCGCCGCTGGCAGGGGGAGGGGTTCGACACGACTTTCGAGGAGACCCACCGCAGGATCGCAGAGGGCGGTGCGGTGCTGTCGCGCGAGCTGAAGTCCGCCGACCACGAATCCGGCGGCTGGTGGAACTGGCATCCGAACAAGACGGCGCTGGAATACCTTTGGCGCACGGGCAAGATCGCAATTGCACGGCGGGAGAACTTCCAGAAAGTCTACGATCTCGCCGAACGGGTGGTGCCGCAGCACCATCACGAGCCGGAAGTGGATCATGACACATTTGTCGACTGGGCCTGCCGCAGCGCGCTGTCGCGGCTCGGCTTCGCCACCCATGGCGAGATTGCCGCATTCTGGGACCTGGTTTCCCCGGAGGAAGCGCGGTGCTGGGTCGAAGCCCACCGCGACGAACTTCGGCCGGTCCTCGTCGAGCCGGCCAACGGCGGCAAACCGCGCGCCTGCCACGCCTCCGCCGACCTCCCGGAAGCACTCGCCGACGCACCCGCGCCGCCCGCCCGGTTGCGCGTGCTGTCGCCGTTCGACCCGCTTATCCGCGATCGCAACCGCACGGAACGGCTGTTCGGCTTTTTCTACCGCATCGAGGTGTTCGTGCCGGAGCCGAAGCGGCAATACGGCTACTATGTCTTCCCGCTCCTGGAAGGCGATCGCCTGATCGGGCGCATCGACATGAAGGCGGACCGCAAGGCCGGCCAACTGGTGGTCAGAAAGCTCTGGCTCGAGCCCGGCGTGAGGTGCTCGGCGGGGCGAATGGAGCGCCTCGAGGCGGAACTGGCCCGGTTGGCCCGCTTCACCGGCGTCGAGACGGTCTGCCATCTCGACGGTTGGCGGCCGGATTGAAGCCGCATGAACACCCGGCGTGGATGGTGTTCACGACCTTCAGAAGCGAACCCGTTTCCGCAGCTTGCGCCATTTGACCAGCATGCGCTTGCCGATGTTCATGGCGGCAAGGGGAGGATAGGTCTTGCGGGTCTTTTGGAGGGCGGTCTGCAGCAGTTCCTGCACGGCCGGAACCCTGCGCAGTTCTTCCTCGTCGTAATACGCAAACTCTGCTGCGTGCCGTGAGAAGATCCGATCGCCAGCCGGCCGCGGATGCATACGCTCACGCAACGTGTTCAGCAGGCGCGCCTCGACCGTGCGGAAATCCTCGGATTCGCGCTGCAGCACGAGCGTGCGGCGCGCCGAAGCACCATCGCTTGCGATAGCATCGACGATGCGCGCCTTCTCCTCGGGCGTGAACAGGTAGCGCACGACCTGGCCGATGTGGAGTGCCTTGCGGCTGTTCGATTTCCCTGTGGGAAATCTGCTGTCCTTGGCCAGCAGTCGGATGAATTCCGTCATCTCGATCGGCAGCCGCTCGTTGGTCGATGGTTTGGTCGCCTTGAGGTCATGGATGTCGAGCGCCGTCTCGAGGAAGTAGGCGAAGATGTCCAGCTTCTGCCGGCGGATCTCCTCGTAGAGCAGAACCTTGTAGTCCACGCCCGGCAGCGCGAGCACCGGCCGGATCTCCCTCAGCGGGTTCAGGTAGGGTGCCCGCAACGGGTTTCGCAGCGGTTTTTCCATCCACTGCGGCAGGCTTGGCGCAGACCCCATGCCGGCTTTCTGCGCCCACAGCGAATAGATCGTGTCGAGCGGATCACGCAGGGTATAGACGAGCTGCAGGGAGCGGTTGCCGATCATCTCCGCGACAGCCTGGAAGTGCTCCTTTTTCCAGCGCCTGAAACCCTCCGACGAGAGAAGGATGTTGAGACCTTCCCGGTCGGCGTTCTGGAGCACCTTGAGAAAATCGGAATAGGCAGCGCCGTCGCGCTTGAGAAATTGCGCCTCATGGTCGGAGAGGTCGTGATGGGCGATGCCGACACGCTCGCCGATTGCCGGATAGAGCCAGCCCCGCTCCCGCAGCCGATTGGCGTTGTGGTGGAAATTGGCCTGCATATAGGTGGTCGCGGTCTTGTGCGGACCGATATGCATCACCAGGCGTAGAGGCTTGTCCTGCTTCATGCAGCTTTCACGTTCCGCCACGGGAAATTCGCGACTGCCATGGCCGCGTCTAGCAAATGTCCGTCGCCGCGATATGGATGCCGAAGCCTTCGAGCCCGACATAGTGGCGTTCGCGGGAAGCCATGAGCCTGATGGAGGTTATGCCGAGGTCCTTGAGGATCTGTGCGCCGAGGCCGATCTCCAGCCATTCGTTCTCGCGCGCCATCGCCTCGCTGTGTCCCTCGCGGTCGTGGCTGCCCTTGCGCGCCGTCTTCGATACGCCGACGCCGACGGAGCCCTCGCGCAGATAGACGATCACGCCGCGGCCGTGTTCGGTGATGCGCTTCATGATCGCCTCTAGCTGCCGGTCCCTGCCGAAGACGTCCTCGCCGACGTTCTCCAGGTGCAGCCGGACGGGGATGTCGACCCCGTCGCGGATGTCGCCGAAGACGACGGCCATATGGTGCATCGAATCCCACGGCAGGGAGTAGGTTGTCGCCTGCGCCTTGCCGAAGGGGGTGTCGATGTCAAAAGTGGCGCCCTGTTCGATCAGGGTTTCCTTGCGCTGGCGATAGGCGATCAGGTCGGCCACCGACACCTGCTTGAGCCCGTGCGTCTCGGCGAACTGCGCCACCTGCGGCCCGCGCGTCACGGTGCCGTCGTCGTTGACGAGTTCGCAGATGACGCCGACCGGCGGCAGGCTCGCAAGCTTGCAGAGGTCGACGGCCGCCTCCGTATGGCCGGAACGCATCAGCACGCCGCCCTCGCGGGCAACCAGCGGGAAGATGTGGCCGGGACGGACGAAATCGGCAGGGCCGATATTGGGATTGGCGAGATTGCGCACGGTCAGCGTCCGGTCCTCGGCGGAAATCCCGGTGGTGGTGCCGTGCTTGAAGTCGACCGAGACCGTAAACGCGGTGGTGTGCGCCGAATCGTTGTCTGCCACCATGGCGCTGAGGTTCAGGCGCTTGGCCTCCTCGCGCGGCATGGGCACGCAGACGATGCCGGAGGTGTGGCGGACGATGAAGGCCATCTTTTCCGGCGTGCAATGAACCGCGGCGACGATCAGGTCACCCTCGTTCTCGCGCCCGTCGTCGTCGGTCACGACGACGATCTCGCCGGCCTCGAACGCCCGGATCGCATCGACAACGCGCTTCTGGTCAAAGGACATTTCGTAACTCCTGGTCGTGTCGCGGTTAAGCCAGCCGGCCGGTCTGGCCCCGGTCCCGCAAATAGTGGTCGGCGATCGCGCAGGCAACCATGGCCTCGCCGATCGGCACCGCCCGGATCCCCACGCACGGGTCGTGCCGGCCCTTGGTGCGCACGTCCACCTCGTTGCCGTCGCTGTCGATCGAGCGGCGCTCGGTCAGAATCGACGACGTCGGCTTGATGGCGAAGCGGGCAATGACCGGCTGGCCCGTCGCGATGCCGCCGAGGATGCCGCCGGCATGGTTCGACAGGAAGATCGGCCGGCCGTCGGGGCCGATGCGCATCTCGTCGGCATTCTCCTCGCCAGTGATTTCGGCGGCGCCGAAGCCGTTGCCGATCTCAACGCCCTTCACGGCGTTGATCGACATCAGGTTGGCGGCGATGTCCTGGTCGAGCTTGCCGTAGATCGGCGCGCCGATGCCCGCCGGCACGCCTTCGGCCACAACTTCCACAACCGCCCCCACCGAGGAGCCGGCCTTGCGGATGCCGTCGAGATACTCTTCCCACACCGGCACGATCTCCGGGTCGGGCGCGAAGAACGGGTTGGTGTCGACGACGCTCCAGTCCCAGTTGGTGCGGTTGATCCTGTGCTTGCCAATCTGCACGAGGGCCGCCCGCACGGTCAGGCCGGGCACGACCTTCCGCGCGATCCCGCCGGCAGCGACGCGCGCCGCCGTCTCGCGCGCCGACGAGCGTCCGCCGCCGCGATAGTCGCGAATGCCGTATTTCAGGTCGTAGGTGTAGTCCGCGTGACCGGGACGGTAGCGCTTGGCGATCTCGGAATAATCCTTCGAGCGCTGGTCGGTGTTCTCGATCATCATCGAGATCGGCGTGCCGGTGGCGATCATCGTCTCGCCGTCGTCATCGAGCATGACGCCGGAGAGCACGCGCACCAGATCGTCTTCGCGGCGCTGGGTGACGAAGCGCGACTGCCCGGGCTTGCGCTTGTCGAGCCAGGCCTGGATCTCCGCGAGCGTGAAGCGGATGCCGGGCGGGCAGCCGTCGACGACGCATCCAAGCGCCGGGCCGTGGCTCTCGCCCCAGGTGGTCACGCGGAAAAGATGGCCGAAAGTATTGTGCGACATGAAATCCTGCCCGAAGCGCTCACGGCGCGACATGCGCCACGATCCGGTCCTTCCTGTTGCGGCACTCATAGTGCCGATTGCCGCAAAGTTGAAGCCTTTTTGATGGGAAAGCGCGGGTGACGCAGAGTTATCAGAGTGCGCGTCTCGGGCCGGTGCTAAAGCGCGTCGCGATCTTCCAGTTTAGCTTGCCACGCTTTAGGCCCTTGTTCTTTCGGATGTCTTTGTCGCGAAACCGGTTCCCACCGTCGGGAGACAGGTTCTATGAGGCCGCCTTCCATCGATGTTCGAGGGCGTAGGCCTGAAATTTCTTGCTTGGCAGCGGCGCGGCGAAGGCAAAGCCCTGCAGAAGGTCGCAGCCGAGCGCGCTCAGCATCTCTGCATGCGCCATCGTCTCAACGCCCTCGGCGACGATCTCGATCCCCAGTGACTTGCCGATGTCGATGATCGAGCGGACCAGGGCCTGTTCATGGCGCGAAGCGAGGATCGGCGCTACAAGCTGGCGATCGATCTTCAGCCGTTTTGGCCGCAGTTTCAGCAGGCTGACGATCGACGTATGCCCGGTACCGAAATCGTCGATCTCGATATCGATGCCAAGATCCTTGATGCGCTCGATGTTGCCGAGGACGATGTCGTCGCTCTCGTCGAGAAAGATGGACTCCACGAGCTCGAACGAAATCTGGCCGGGCAGGATCTGCAGGCCGGTCAAGGTCTCGACCAGCGTTTCGTCGCGCAGGCGCCGGGCCGAGACGTTGACCGAGATCTTCGGCATCAGGATGCCCTTTGCGGCCCATCGGCTGCAGTCGATCAGCGCCTTTTCCAGCACGATCCGGTCCAGCGTCGCCGTGACGTTCAGATCCTCGGCAACCTTCAGAAAGCGATCGGGAAACAGAAGTCCGTCCCGCGGGTGTCGCCAGCGGATCAGTGCCTCGACGCCCGCAAGCTTCAGGGTGCGCGCGCAGATCTGCGGCTGGTAGTAGGGGATGAACTCGTTGTTCTCGATGCCGGTCAGGATATTGTCGGCCATGCGCTTGTTGCTGACGATTTCGGCCTCGAGAACCGACGTGAAGAACTCGTGCCGGTTGCGCCCGAGCCCCTTGGCCCGGTAAAGTGCGATATCAGCGTTGACGAGCAGCTTGCGCGTGTCCAGCCGGGTGCCGCTTGCGACGGCGATGCCGATGCTCACGCCGAAGCGGCACATGTGGCCGTTGTAGTCGACCGGTTGGCGCATCAGGGCGATGATGCGTTGCGACAGGGCCGTCAGACGGGTGTTGTCGTCGCTTTCGATCACCACAACGAATTCGTCGCCGCCGATGCGCGCGACCAGGTCGTTCGGATCGGCCGTAGAGCGCAGGATCTCTCCGGCATGGACGAGAAGCGCATCGCCGGCCGCATGGCCAAGGGTGTCGTTGATCTGCTTGAACCGGTCGAGATCGATGTGGAGGATGCCGATGCTGACCGTTTCGCCGCGGCTGCGTTCTGCCAGGGCCCCCAGCTGCGCGTCCAGCTTCCGCCGATTGCCGAGGCCCGTCAGCGGATCGTGCAGCGAATTGTGCTCGATGCGGTCCTTTGCCTGCTCCAGTTCGAGGTTCTTCGCATCGGCCATGGCCTTGGCGTGTTTCAGTTGTTCGGTCATCAGCACGTCGTCGGTGACATCGAAGGCGAGCCCGACGAACTTGCGCTTCCCACTCGCCTCGACGTGCAGTTTGCCGACCGACTGGATATATCGCACCGTACCATCGGCGTGCACGACGCGCGACTTGCGCAGGTAGGGCTCGCCCGTCTCGATGCATTCCGCTGCCAGGGCCTCGGCTTCCTGGCGGTCATCGGGATGAATGGCGTTCAGCCATGTCTCATGGGAGATATGCTCGCCTGCATCGGAAATACCGTAGAGCTGGCGCATACGCTCATCCCAGCGTGTCAGCCCCTCGTCCAGGTCCGCCTCCCACAGGCCGCACCGGTAGGCGCTCAACGCCATGTCGAGGCGCTGGGTGATCTTGAAGAGTGCGTCCTTCTGCCGGTCGGATTGCTCCTTGGCCGTCTTCAGCCGTTCGTTGAGGAGCACGTCCTCGGTGACATCCCAACTGATGCCGGTGAGCTTTTCCTCGTCGCCGATCGTCAGTCGCGAGCCGACGCTGCGGATGTGACGGACATTGCCGCCCGGCAGCACCACCCGATATTGCGACCGGTAGTCGGACCCATCCGCAATGGCGGCGGCGATTGCCGCTTCGGCGGCAGGAATGTCATCGGGATGCACGGTGGATCGCCACGCTTCCTCGCTGAGCGGCAGCTCTTCGGCGAGGCCATGCAGGCTGTACATCTGACGATCCCACTCCCGGCTGCGGTCGGACAGCGATAGTTCCCAAATGCCGGTCTTGGATGCTTCCAGGGCGAGGTCCAGCCGCTGCGAGAGCGAGCGGATCTGCGTCTCGCGCGCCTTGAGGCCTGCAATGTGCCGCCGTCGCTCCCCGACAAGTCCGCCGGCCAGGAAGATCGGTGCGATGATGACGAGGGCAGCGATCGCGGTCGAAAGGCGGATCCGCCTTTGACTGTCCGCCGGTGTTTCCCAGCCTTCGGCCGGGACGGCGGCGAGTTCCCAGGTCCCGCCCGGGAAACTGGCTGTGCGCCTGACAGCTTCGCCGTCGAAGATCTCGGGGTTGCCATAGATCGGTTCATGGTCTGACCCGGCACCGGCATTGCGAATGGAAAGGTTCAGGTCCGCGCCACCTTTCCGAATTTCGCTCCGCGCTTCCGTCCGGTCCACCAGCCCGGCTTGGAGATACAGCCTATGTTCGTCGATGCTGCCTGCCACGTAGCCCCACCAGGCGTTGGGTCCGGCGCCGGTGCTGATGACGGGGATGAACAGGTCGAATCCGCGGCTGCCGTCGGGCAACTGCATGGGCCCGATCATGACCGGTCCCCCGAAGGTCCGGCTCGCCTCGGACGCGATGCGAAACGAGGAAAATCGGCTGAGGTCGCTCCCATCGTACCGCTCGTTATCCCTGAGCGGAAAGGTCTGCGCCACGAGCCCGTTCGGAGCCGCGGCGACGCGACGGAACTGGACGTTCTGCGTCAGCAGCTTGCGTGCAAAGAATGGGAACTGGGCGGCCGCCTGGTCGGGCGCTGCGGCGAACATGTTCGCAAGGCCCTGTAGCGCGGTCATGTTGCGGTTGATTTCGCTTTCCAGCCGGGCGCCGATGAGGCCGAGTTCATTGTCCACCCGGGCATGCAACTCGCTTCGGTGGAGCCGGTCGGTCTGTTTTTCATAGGCGAAGCCGGCACCGAAAATGACGATGGCGGCAATCGCGGCTGGCAGGAGCGATGGCCTGGCCCAATCAGCAACGGTGTTGATTCTGTGTCCTATCCGCCCCGGCCGCAATATTACGCCACCCCCTCAGGTCAACTGCACGCTAGGATGGTTTGATTAAGATTGGATTGATGGCTCCGCATAGGTTGTGGCGATGGCAGCCACCCGGCTCGCGAGCGGGGATGGCCTCGATTGGGACTTGATCGCACCGCTATTTGCCTGCATCCATTTGAACGCAAAGCGTCGCAGCGGGCGAATTTCGCCATATTCGAAAGGCATCAAGCGTGACAGACAAGACCATTGCTTCGACCATGGGGGTTCGCAAGATGCGTTTCATGATAGTTGCGCTGCTGGCTGCGGTCGGCATGCTCGCGCCGCTGACATCGTACGCCGAGAGTGCCGATGTCGAGGCCGTCATCACCAAGGTCGACACGACCGGACTGAGTCTCTCGCTCGATGACGGAAAGAAGTATCAGGCGCCTGAGGAGTTTAACTTCGAGGGGCTTTCACCGGGCGTGAAGGTGCTGGTGTTCTACACCGAGGTCGATGGCAAGCGCATCATCGACGACCTGGAAATCATCCAGTAGCACGCAGGGCGCTTCTGCGGTGGCGCCCCCCTGCAGCGGGCGGCGCCGGCTACAGCCATGTTGCTCCATCGTCGTCGATCCGAAGCACACGGTCCTGATACACCGGCGCATTGGCCGCCTCGGTGACCGGCATGCCGCTGAACTTGAAGAGCGCCCGGAACACGCCGCCATGGCTGACGCATACGGTCGGCCTGTCGATGGCCTTGAACCATGATCCGACACGCCAGGACAGAATTTCGTAGCTCTCGGCGTCGTCTCCGGGTGGGATGAAGTCCCATTTTGAACGCGAGCGCTCCTTGACCCGTTCGCGAACGGTCTTCTTCAGCTCGGTAATGGTGAACCCTTCCCAGTCGCCGAAGGAGACTTCGATCAGGCGATCGTCGGTGCGGTAGGCGAGGGGATCGATGCCCATGGCGCCACGCACCAGTTCCATCGTCTCGCGGGTGCGCCCGAGCGGACTTGCGACATAATCGAAATCATGGGCGGCACTGCCGAGAACGGCCTTCAAGGCTCGCCCGTTTTCGGACGCCTGCCGGCGTCCGATGGCGTTCAGGGGAATGTCCTTCTGGCCTTGCAGCCGTCCCTCGGCATTCCAGTCGGTCTGCCCATGACGGATCATGTAGACAAGCACCGCCGTGCTCCGCAGTAAGCCTCAGTCCTTGACGACCGAGATATCGGGGGCGTCAACGGCCTTCATGCCGACGACATGATAGCCGCTGTCGGCGTGATGCACTTCGCCGGTAACGGAGCGCGAGAGGTCCGACAGCATGTACAGGCCGACATCGCCGATGTCTTCGATCGTCACGGTCCGGCGCAGCGGCGCATTGTACTCGTTCCACTTCAGAATGTAGCGGAAGTCGCCGATGCCGGAGGCGGCGAGCGTCTTGATCGGGCCGGCCGAGATCGCGTTGACGCGGATGTTCTTCGGTCCAAGGTCTACGGCGAGATACTTCACGCTCGCCTCCAGTGCCGCCTTGGCGACGCCCATGACATTGTAGTTCGGCATGACCTTCTCGGCGCCGTAGTAGGTGAGCGTCAGCATCGAGCCGCCGTCCGCCATCAGCCTCTCGGCGCGGCGTGCGACCGAGGTGAACGAGTAGACGGAAATCAGCATCGTCTTGGCGAAGTTCTCAGCCGACGTGTCGATGTAGCGGCCCGTCAGTTCGTCCTTGTCGGAGAAGCCGATGGCGTGCACGAAAAAGTCGATTTTGCCCCAGGTCTTCTCGATGTTCTCGAAGACGGCGTCGATGGAAGCCTCGTCTGTGACGTCGCAATGGCCGGCGAGAATGCCGCCGAGTTCTGCCGCAAGCGGTTCGACGCGCTTCTTGAGGGCCTCGCCCTGGTAGGTGAGGGCTATTTCTGCGCCCTGCGCACGAATGGCCTTCGCGATACCCCAAGCGATTGACCGGTTGTTCGCCACGCCCATGATGACGCCGCGCTTGCCGCTCATCAGACCGGATACCTGAACCATGGAATGTCCCTTGCTGATTTCCTTTGGGTTTTGCCTATGACATAGGCAGCATTAGGGTTCAAGCACGACGGGTTCAGGAACTGTTAGCACTGGTAACAATGAGTGCGCATTTCACAGAACCGTTACAAATAGAGTCCTTCGCGCAGGCTGCGCATAAGGTCGATCATTTTGTCGTCGGGTCTGTCCCACAGGAGAAGCCGGAGCTCGACAACGAGCTTGCCGCGCTTGCCTTCCTCGTCCGCAAGGCCTTGGTCGTCGATGAGGATGATATGGTCCGAACTGGACCAGGCCGGAACGACCACCGGCACGTCGTCGCCGTTCGGCCCGGTGACCGTGGTCTCACAGCCGAGGACCGCGTTCTCGATCGTCACCGGCAGGGTCATGCGCAGGTCGAAGCCGTCGACGCGGAAAGGACCCGGGGCCACCCGGACGGTGAGCACGGCGTCGCCGCGCTTCAGATCATTGATCCGATGCCCCTGATCCTTCAGGCGAATGACGGTGCCGTCCGTCGTGCCGGCCGCAAGCGGCACCTTCAGCGTTTCACCGTTGATCTCCAGCGTGACGCGCGACTGCTTCATCAGATCTTCGAGCGTTACCACAAGGTTGCAAACAAGATCCGGCGCCTTATCGACCACTGGCCGGAGACCGCGTATGCGCCGGACGATGGCCGAAAGGATATCGACTGCCGCGGTGGTGCGGCGTGCCGCCGGGAGCAGCGTTTCAGAATTGTCCGGGCTTGAAGCGGCCGGCGCTCCGGGCGCTCCCTGCCGTTCGCCGTTGGCCGAAGGCTTGGGCTGGGGCGCGGCATTGCTCGCCGCCTGCTGCTGGCGCGGATCGATGCCGAAAATGCGCGACACCACGTCCTCGGCACTCTCTGTCGTGCCTTGAACAGTCTCCGGCTGGACCTTGCGATCGCCCTGGCGGCGGCGCATCTGCTCCATGCGGCGCAGTTCCATTTCCCGCCGGATTTCGGCTTCGCGGTGTGCCCGGTCGTATCGGCTGCGCCTCTCCGGGTCGCGCAAAAGGTCATAGGCGCGGCCGGCCTCGGTGAAGCGGATGGTCGCGAAGGGATCGTCCTGGTTCTGATCGGGGTGGACGGTCTTGGCCAGGGTTCGCCAGGCCGCCCGGATCTCTTCCTGCCCCGCGTCGCGCTTGACGCCCAGGACCGCATACGGATCACGCATCAACATATAGCCGCTCTTCTTTTCCCTGGAGCCTTTAACGCTTGTCGTCTCTCGGGCCCCTGCTACGCCCGCGGAGATCGATGATGCCAACAACGTCCTAACCGATGGTTACGGGATCCATCGCGGAATCGCATAGGATGCATCGCGCGTGATGCTGGTTTCCGCAGCAGATGGGGGGCTATTGCTGCCGTTCGAAGCGCGTCAGAGACCACACGCCGTCGCCGCCGACGCAGGTCCGGCCGTCATAGTTGGCAATGCCCGAGTAGGAATGAAGTGTCGTGGTGAAGTCGCGGCACGTCCGGCCTGCCTCGTCGTTCAGCTCCAGAATGCTGCTGACGACGCCGGCGCTGCCTGAAACGGTATTCGCCCAGGGGATCGGGTTGCCGGCGTTGCGGGCAAGGTCGGCAGACGAAACGGCATTGCGCACGGTCGCCGCGTCCGTGGTGCTGTCGAGACGCGCACCGGGGACCGCGCTCGTCTTGACGGCCTTGTCGACCGACATTTCAGAAGCGAAATCGAGCCCGCTCATGCATCCCGACAGGGGGGCAAGGCAAAGCGCCAACAGGGCGATCCGTGACCGTCTCGTCCACAATATCGTTGTTTCCCGTCCTGACTTTGCTATGACTTCAACCCCGGCATGTCCCAACGGACCGATATTCGGCATTGGATTCAAATATGAGCGACATAGAGTTAACAACCGGTGACTTTACCGAGGAAAGCGAGCCCTTCTCCCTGTTCGGAAAGTGGCTGGAGGATGCGGAGAAAAGCGAACCGAACGACCCAAACGCCGTGGCGCTTGCGACTGTCGATGCTTCCGGTCTGCCCAATGTGCGCATGGTTCTCCTGAAGGGATTCGATGAACGCGGCTTTGTCTTCTACACGAATTTCGAGAGTCAGAAAGGTCAGGAAGTCCTGGGTGCAGGGAAAGCGGCGATGTGTTTCCACTGGAAATCGCTGCGACGCCAGGTGCGGGTTCGCGGACCCGTAGAGGTCGTCTCCGACGCGGAGGCCGACGCCTACTACGCATCGCGGCCGCGCGGCAGCCGCATCGGTGCCTGGGCCTCGAAGCAGTCCCGGCCGCTCGAAAGCCGCTTCGCGCTTGAAAAGGCCGTCGCGGAATATACCGCCCGCTACGCGATCGGCGAAATCCCGCGTCCCCCCCACTGGTCGGGCTTCCGCATCAAGCCGGTGTCGATCGAGTTCTGGCACGATCGACCCTTCCGTCTGCACGACCGGCTGGAGTTCCGTCGCACTGCGGAGGGCGAAGGATGGGAAAAGGTCCGGATGTATCCCTGATGGATGATGGCTGAGACGACCGCCCTTGTGCCGGCCGCCTGCGGTGGCCGGCCGTCACGGGTCACCAAGCACGCACAGGCCGCAAAGGGCCGCCGGAGTATACAACTCCAATTGGTGTGCTATATTTTTTTGCCAGGACAGGACACCATTTTGGCCCGCAGTTCACTGCACGGGCACGTCGCATTCTATTTTTGAAGCGACACTACGCGCATCAGGCAAGGCTGAATCTCGAGGCATTCATGCGGAGGAGAATTCAATGGCCAGCAATCTCGTTTCCTATCTCATGCAATTCTTGACCCCCGACGTGATCGCGCGACTGGCAGCCGCGCTGGGGCTCGATACCGACAAGGTCCAGCGCGGTGTGACAGCCGCCGTGCCGGCGGTCCTCGCCGGTCTGGCGAGTGTTGCCACGCAACCCGGCGGTGCTCAGAAGGTCGCCGACGCCGCCAGACAGCAAAGCGGCGTGCTCGACAACCTGGCCGGCCTGCTTTCCGGCGGTGGCCAATCTCCGCTCATGCAGTCCGGTTCGCAGTTGCTCTCCTCTCTCGTGGGCGGCAACACCAGCGGCGCGCTGGCGAACGCGATCGGCAGCTACTCCGGTCTCGGCCAGAACGCCGGCGGCTCCCTGCTCGGCATGCTGGCTCCACTCGTCCTGGGTGGCATCGCCAGGAACGCGGGTGGCGACCTCAGCGCAAACGCGATCGCCGGATTGCTGGCCGGTCAGAAGGACAACATCGCGGCCGCGATGCCGTCGGGGCTGAGGGACATGCTGGCCGGCACCGGATTGCTCGACTCGCTTGGTGGAGCGGCGCGGGCGGCCACAGCGGCCGGCAGCGAGGCCGCGGCGCGCACCACCTCGTCGGCGACCTCCGCCGCCCGAACGACCGCGGCGACGGCGACCACTGCCGCCCGCAGCAGCAACTGGCTCTATTGGCTTCTGGCGGCGTTGGTGCTCCTGGCGATTCTCTACTATCTGTTCGGCCGCCCGACCCAGCGCACGGCGGAGCAGACGCCACCCGCGCCCGAGACCCCGGCCCAGACCGAGACCCAGCCGGCACAGCCACAAACCCCGGCTCCGGCCGAGACCCAGCCTCAGCCCGCCCAGCCGCAAACCCCGGCGCCGACCGAGACCCAGACCCAGACCCAGCCTGCTACGCCCGCCGCTCCGTCACTGACGGTTGCCGGCGTCGACATCGGCAAGCAGGTCACGGACACCATGGCCGAGTTGCAGACGACCCTGAACGGCGTCACGGATGCGGCGACGGCTCAGGCCGCCTTGCCCAAGCTGCAAACTGCAAGCGACACCTTCGACAAGGTGGGCGGGATGCTCGGGCAGCTTTCGGCCGAGCAGAAGGCGATGCTGTCGGGGATGGTCAAGCCTGGAATGACGAGCCTTAACAGCTTGTTCGACAAGGTACTGGCGATCCCGGGCGTCTCGGACGTCCTGAAACCGGCGATCGACACGTTGAAGGCAAAGATGGCGATGCTGGCGCCTTGACCCCTTGAGAAGGGGTCTCGCCGGCCGATCGCCGGCGGCCCCCGGCCAGACCCTCCCGCACGTCAACTCTTGCAAGAGGAGGCGATCAGCGATGGCTGATAAAACGACGTTTACGCCCGACGAATGGAATCAACTTCTGCAAGGCGTGATGGCGGCGGGAATTGCCGTCACCGCGGCCGAACCGAGCGGTCTCTGGGGCATGCTGAAAGAGGGCCTGGCGAGCAGTCGCGCGTTGCTGCAGGCAAAATCCGACACCGGCTCGACCCAGCTGATGACCGCGATCGTCGAGAGCTTCGAATCCTCCGAGGGCCGCAACGCCGCCCGCGACGGGCTGCAGGCCGCGCTGAAAGGCGCGAAATCCGGGGAGATCAAGGGCAAGTGCATCGAGGTGGTCCGGCGGGCGGCGGAGATCGTCGACGCCAAGGCACCCGCCGAGGCGCCGGCCTTCAAGGCTTGGCTGCTGCAGATCAGCACGGATGTCGCCGAAGCTTCGAAAGAGGGCGGGTTCCTCGGATTTGGTGGCACCCCGGTGAGCGAGGCGGAGAAGGCGACGGTCGCCGAGATTTCGTCGGCTCTGAAGCTCGCCTAGAAAATGGCCACGGGCACCGACTGACGGGCCGGGACTGACGGACTGCCGGTTAGCGCCGCAGCAGCCTGAAGGGGATGCCGGAGGCAAGCGCCGAAACGTATTTGCGCTTCTGGTAGAGCCCGTTCAGCGAGATGCGCGGCAACGCCATCGGTGCGTCGAAGCTGCGTGCGTCGAGCGTTCCGGGGTCCGTGGTGACGGCGACGGTGAAGCCAAGTTCGCCCGCGATCTGGTGTTCTCGCCGCGAAACGGTGGGGTGGAAACCGTAAGGATAGGCGAAAGCCAGCGGACGAACGCCGGTGAGGCATTCCAGCCGCTCGGCGGAAGCCTGCATTTCTTCCCTGGCCTCGTGTTCGTCAAGCCGGGCCAGCGCGCGATGGCTGATCGTGTGGGCCCCGAGCGTTGCAAGCGGGTTTAGGACCAGGCTCTTGAGTTCCGGCTCCCGCATGACCAGCCGCTCGGTAATCAGCAGCGGGTCCATGCCGTTCGCCCTTGCCGCCGCGTCGAGCGCCTTGATCGCGGCCGTCTCGTCGGCCGAATGGATGAAGGCGGAAAAACGCGCGAAGGCGGCCTCCTTGTGGCGGTTGGTGGCCAGCGGCAGCGTCACCGGGCCGGAGCCGAAGTCGAACTCGATATGGGGCAGGGCGCGCAGCAGTTCCGCCAGGGTTTCCCACCAGATGCTGTGCGTGCGGCAAGCGAAGCCGCCGGTAATGAAGACGGTGAACGGAACCCGGTGCTCGGTGAAGATCGGCTGGGCGTGGAGGGCATTGTTCCGGTAGCCGTCATCCAGGGTAAAGGCCGCGAACCGCTCCTCGGGACGGGCGATCGCCATGCGCGCGGCCAGGTGATGCAGGGCGACGAACTGGTATCCGTCCGCAGCGAGGAAGCGGATCGTCTCATCGAGGAATTCGGGGGTGATTTCCAGATGGGCGTTCGGGTCAAAGGCGTGCTCGGTCTTCGGCCGCACATGGTGCAGCGTGAAGATCGCGCCGCGGCCGCGCGCGGACGCCAGCAGGCCGGCGCGCCCGGCCAGGTTGGACAGTTCCAGCCCGCCGGTAATGGCGGCGCGCTTGAGGCTCCGGCGCATAACATTTTGCAATGTCGGCATCTGCGCTCCCGTCGGCGATTCTCCCGCCGCCTTTATGCGGGGGCTATGGTATCCGCGCAGTTAACGCGTCCGGCGAGCGGCATCCGCCGCCGCGGTTCACGTCCTTGTGCCGCCGACGGTGATCTGGTCCATGCGCAGATGCGGCTGGCCGACGCCGACCGGCACGCTCTGGCCGGCCTTGCCGCACATGCCGATACCGGTGTCGAGCTTGGAGTCGTTGCCGATCATCGTGACCCGCCGCATGGCCTCGGGGCCGTTGCCGATGATCATCGCGCCCTTGACCGGTGCGCCGACCCTGCCGTTCTCGATCAGATAGGCCTCGGTGCAACCGAAGACGAACTTGCCGGAGGTGATGTCCACCTGGCCGCCGCCGAAGGAGACGGCATAGATGCCGTTCTTCACTGAGGCGATGATCTCGTCCGGCGTCTTGTCGCCCGACAGCATGTAGGTGTTGGTCATGCGCGGCATCGGGCTGTGCGCATAGGACTGACGGCGGCCGTTGCCGGTCGCCTTCATGCCCATCAGCCGCGCGTTCTGCCGGTCCTGCATGTAGCCGACCAGCTTGCCGTCCTCGATCAGCACGTTGTAGCCCGACGGCGTGCCCTCGTCGTCGACGGTCAGCGAACCGCGGCGGGACTCGATCGTGCCGTCGTCGACGACCGTGACGCCCTTCGCCGCGACCTGCTCGCCCATCAGGCCGGAAAATGCGGAGGTCTTTTTTCTGTTGAAATCGCCCTCGAGCCCATGGCCGACCGCCTCGTGCAGCATCACGCCGGGCCAGCCGGACGACAGCACGACATCCATCGTGCCGGCCGGCGCATCGATCGCCTCGAGGTTCACAAGCGCCTGTCGCAATGCCTCATCCGCCCCGTGCTGCCAGCTCTCCGTCGTCAGGAATTCGCCGAAGCCACGCCGCCCGCCCATGCCGAAGGAGCCGGTCTCCTGCCGGTCGCCTTCGCCGACGACGACGGAGATGTTGACGCGCGTCATCGGCCGCACGTCGACGACCTTGTGGCCATCGGCGCGGAGAATATTGACCACCTGCCAGCTGGCCGCGATCGATGCCGTGACCTGGCGCACCTTTGCATCCTTGCCGCGCAGATAGGCATCGATCTCCTGCAGCAGCGTCACCTTTTCCTCGAACGTCGGGCTGCCGATCGGGTTCTCCTGGCCGTAGAGCCGGCGGTTCGTGCCTTGCGGCGCGGCGGCATAGCTGCCGGCATGGCCGCGCGTCACTGCGGCCGCGGCATCCGCAGCCCGCTTCAGCGCCGACAAGGACAATTCCCCCGAATGCGCATAGCCGACCGCCTCGCCGGCAACCGCGCGCAGGCCGAACCCCTGGTCGGTGTTGAAGCTGCCGCCCTTCAGCCGTCCGTTATCGAAGGTCAGCGACTCCGCCTGGGCGTGTTCAAGATACAGTTCGCCGTCGTCCGCATTTGCCAGGCTCTGGCCCAGTACCTTGCGGACCGCTGCCTCGTCGGCGTCAAAGAGGGAGAGAAGGTCGGTGTTCATGGTTGGCTCCGCGCAGAGGCTGACGTTTCGCCTCTCCATGTAGAGAGGCGGCTGGCAAACGGCAAGTTTGCACGCGCTCGGCGACTGCGAAGCCGGGGGCCGCGGGGATCCATTTGTGCGAAGCGAACGCCGACACGGCCGCTGCTCAAGGCAGTGCGTCGTAGCCCTCGCCGAAGCCCTTCAGGTCGACGGGAATGCCGATGCCTTCCTCGGGCGTCTGGAACACGATGAAGGTGGCGGTCGCGCCGGAGCGGAAGGTTTTCATCAGTTCGTCTTCCAGCACCACCTCGGCATAGCAGCCATCGGAGAAACAGCGGACGAAATAAGCGCGGCCGATATCCTTGCCGTCGACGTTGAGGCCGAGTCCGTTCGGCAGCAGCACGCCGAGCGGCGCAAGCACGCGCAAGATCTTCGCCTTTCGATCCGCCGTCTTGAGAATGACGACCGACAGGCCGACCTCCGGACGATCCTCGGCGATCACGTTCTGCATCAGGGCGCACTGTTCGGACGAAGCCCCGGCCGGCTGGTCGCACACGATCGACCAGGCGCCGTGGTTCGATTTCACCGTGCCCGGCTGCTGCTGGGCCTGCGAGAGGGCAGGCGAGCTCACCGCGATCACGGCCAGAGCGGCAAATGCGCGAACCGCCCTGACCAGGCGCGAAGGGGAACCGGAACCCATGTGAACCTCGAAGTCTCGAATCATACGCGCCATTCTTGAATAGCGATCGCGCAAATTAAAAGCCCTTAGCGCTCTTTTCCAGTTTATGCGGCGGAAATTGGACGTGGTCGGCGATTCTTTATGCTTATGGATCGGCGACAGCGCGTTCCGCAGCGAGGTGGGTGCACCCGACGCCTTGGTTCGCCGGAAGCGCGCGCCGCATTTTCAGGCGTCCCTCTCAAGAGTCTGGTGAAAATTTGACGGCCTACGCCCCAGACTTGGCTTTGCGCAAAAATGCCGCATGAGCATTCATCCGAGGCGGTTGCGGCGAGCATGAAACTGTGATTTTAAGCACTCAGCATTGCAGGATTCTGCGCGTTGTTTGATCCCAATCAAACACTTTGGGGAGATATGTTGTGATAAAGAAAGCTTTTGCAGCGCTGGCCGCCATCGGCTTTTCGCTGTTTGCTTCGAGCGCCCTGGCCGACCAGCCGGTCGATTGGCAGAAGGGACTCCAGCCTGCCGCCACCTCGATCATGGAAGAGATCCGCTGGTTCGAGCAATATACCCTGTGGTTCATAGTCCCGATCACGATCCTTGTTCTGGTTCTCCTCATTGTCGTCATCGTGCGGTTCCGCGAGGGGGCGAACCCGGTTCCGTCCAGGACCAGCCACAACACGATGATCGAAGTGATCTGGACCATTGGCCCGGTCATCATTCTTCTGTTCCTTGCCGTTCCTTCGTTCCAGTTGCTGACCAAGCAGCTGGCGCCGACGGAAGAGCCGGAATTGACGGTCAAGGCGACCGGCTATCAGTGGTACTGGGGCTACGAGTATCAGGTTGGCGATAATCCCGTTTCCTTCGATTCCCTGCTGCTGCAGGACAAGGATCGTGCCGCCGCAGGCAAAGAGGACAGGGCCGAATATCCGCGTCTGCTTGCCGTGGACAATGAGGCCGTCGTTCCGGTGGGCAAGCATGTCCGGCTTCTCGTGACCGGCGCCGACGTTATCCATGCCTTCGCAATGCCGTCCTTCGGCATCAAGATCGACGCCGTCCCGGGCCGCATGAACGAGACCTGGTTCAAGGCCGATCGTGAGGGTCTCTTCTATGGCCAGTGTTCCGAGCTGTGCGGCAAGGATCATGCCTACATGCCGATCGCCATCCGAGTCGTATCGCAGGAAAAGTTCGACACCTGGCTTGCCGCCGCCGCGACCAATCTTGGCGAGGCAAACAAGGCTCTGTTGGCATCCATCGACGGTGAAAAAAAGACCGTTGATGTCGCCCAGAACGCCGCGCAGTAATTCCAAGGGAGTGTAATCCATGGCCGGAACAGCCGCTGCCCACGATGACCACGGTCATCACGAACACAAGCCTTCGTTCTTCGTCCGCTGGTTCCTCTCGACGAACCACAAGGATATTGGGACGCTTTATCTGATCTTCGCAATCATCGCCGGCATCATCGGCGGTGGGCTGTCGATCTTCATGCGCGCCGAGCTGCAGGAGCCGGGCATTCAGATCTTCCACGGTCTTGCCCAGATGGTCTACGGCTTCGAGGGCGATGCTGCCATCGATGGCGGCAAGCACATGTTCAACGTCTTCACGACCGCGCATGCGCTCATCATGATCTTCTTCATGGTGATGCCGGCGCTGATCGGCGGCTTTGCCAACTGGATGGTGCCGATTATGATCGGTGCGCCGGACATGGCGTTTCCGCGCATGAACAACATTTCGTTCTGGCTGATCGTGCCGGCCTTCCTGCTCGTGCTTCTTTCGATGTTCGTCGAAGGTCCGGCGGGTGCCTATGGTGCGGGTGGCGGCTGGACGCTCTATCCGCCGTTCTCGACGTCCGGCATGCCCGGTCCGGCGATGGACTTCGCGATCCTCGGCATTCACATCGCCGGTGCTTCGTCGATCCTCGGCGCGATCAACTTCATCACCACGATCTTCAACATGCGCGCACCTGGCATGACGATGCACAAGATGCCGCTCTTTGCCTGGTCGGTGCTGATCACCGCCTTCCTGCTGTTGCTGTCGCTGCCGGTGCTGGCAGGCGGCATCACCATGCTCCTGACCGACCGCAACTTCGGCACCGCGTTCTTCGCGCCTGAGGGCGGCGGCGACCCGATCCTTTACCAGCACCTGTTCTGGTTCTTCGGTCACCCGGAAGTCTACATTCTGATCCTGCCCGGTTTCGGCATCGTCAGCCACATCATCTCGACCTTCTCGCGCAAGCCGATCTTCGGCTACCTCGGCATGGCCTATGCCATGGTCGCGATTGGCGCCGTCGGCTTCATCGTGTGGGCCCACCACATGTATACGGTCGGCCTGTCTCTCGACACGCAGCGCTACTTCGTGTTCGCCACGATGGTCATCGCCATCCCGACAGGTATCAAGATCTTCTCGTGGATCGCGACGATGTGGGGCGGTTCGATCCGCTTCACCACCCCGATGATCTGGGCGCTCGGCTTCATCCTGCTCTTCACCGTCGGTGGCGTAACAGGCGTACAGCTCGCCAATGCCGGCCTCGACCGCGCGATGCACGACACCTACTACGTGGTTGCCCACTTCCACTACGTGCTGTCGCTCGGCGCCGTGTTTGCGATCTTTGCCGCCTGGTACTACTGGTTCCCGAAGATGACCGGCTACATGTACTCGGAATTCCTCGGCAAACTGCACTTCTGGGTGATGTTCGTCGGCGTGAACCTGGTGTTCTTCCCGCAGCACTTCCTGGGGCTGGCCGGCATGCCGCGCCGCTACATCGACTACCCGGATGCGTTCGCCGGCTGGAACAGGGTGTCTTCTTACGGCTCCTACATTGCAGCCTTCGGCGTCCTGATCTTCCTGTTCTGCGTCTTCGAAGCTTTCGCCCGCAAGCGGGTCGCCGGCAACAACCCGTGGGGTGAGGGTGCGAATACCCTCGAGTGGCAGCTCTCTTCGCCGCCGCCGTTCCACCAGTGGGAACAGCTCCCGAAGATCAAGTAAGATCTGACACGAACACGGAGGCCGCCGTCGAAAGGCGGCCTCTCCAAGTCCCGGCCGGTCGATCGGCCACAGCAAGTGACAGGCAAAATGGCAATCATCGATCATCACGAAGCGGCTGCGGAGGGCGGGGACATGATCCTCTCTGAGGCGACTGCGCGCGATTACTTCGAGCTTCTGAAGCCACGCGTGATGTCGCTCGTAGTTTTCACCGCGTTTGCCGGCCTGGTTCTGGCACCCGGTCACATCAACCCGGTCATCGGCGTGATCGCAATCCTGTGCATCGCCGTCGGCGCCGGCGCCTCCGGCGCACTCAACATGTGGTACGACGCCGACATCGACGCGGTCATGTCGCGCACCGCAAAGCGCCCCATTCCCGCCGGCCGCGTGCAGCCGCGCGAAGCGCTCGCCTTCGGGCTGACGCTTTCGGCTTTCTCGGTCGCGATCCTCGGTCTGGCGGTCAACTGGCTGTCGGCCGGTTTGCTCGCCTTCACCATCTTCTTCTATGCCGTCATCTACACGATGTGGCTGAAACGTTCGACGCCGCAGAACATCGTCATCGGCGGAGCCGCCGGTGCATTTCCGCCGATGATCGGCTGGGCCTGCGTGACGAACGGCGTGTCGATCGAAAGCATCGTCCTTTTCCTCATCACGTTCCTCTGGACTCCGCCGCATTTCTGGGCGCTCGCGCTCTTCAAGATGCGCGACTACGGCGCCGTTGGCGTACCGATGCTGCCGAACGTGGCGGGCGAGAAGACGACGAAGCAGCAGATTATGGTCTATGCCGTCCTGACGGCGCTCATCTCCGTCGCGCCGAGCTATCTTGGCTTTGCCAGCCTCGGCTATGGCATCTTTGCCGCCGCCATGGGCATCGCATTCGTCTGGTACTCGATCGGGGTGCTGCGCATGCCGGAGGCCGATCGCGTCATGGTTCCGGCGAAGAAACTGTTCGCCTATTCGATCTTCTACCTCTTCGCCATTTTCTCCGGCCTGATGATCGATCACGCCGTCACGGCCGTCGGTTGGACGGCAGGATGGAGCTTCTGATGGAAATGATCAGCCTCACCGACAAGCAGAAGAAATCGCGGCGCGGCCGCAACATGGCGCTGGCGGCGACGCTCGTCGGCCTGGTCGTGCTCTTCTACATCATCACGCTGGTGAAGTTCGCCGGCGGCATGGCGGGTTAAGCCATGGCTGGGACCACGCCCGCAAGGCAGCAGAAAATCGGCAATGGCACGATCGTCGCCATCTGCCTCACCTTTGCCCTCGGCATGCTCGGCATGGCCTATGCCGCCGTTCCGCTCTACGATCTGTTCTGCAAGGTCACCGGCTACGGCGGCACGACCCAGCGCGTCGAACAGGCCTCCTCCGTCATCCTCGACCGGAAGATCAAGGTCCGCTTCGATTCCAATACCGGACCCGGCCTGCCCTGGTCGTTCGAGCCCGTACAGCGCGAGATCGAACTGAAGATCGGCGAGACGGTGCAGGTCCTCTACAAGGCGCGCAACAATTCGAGCGCCGATGCGACGGGACAGGCGACCTTCAACGTCACGCCGCAGGCGGCTGGCGCCTACTTCAACAAGGTGCAGTGTTTCTGCTTTACCGAAACCACGTTGAAACCCGGCGAAGAGATGGAGATGCCGGTCGTCTTTTTCGTCGACCCGGCGATCGTGGAACCGGTCGAGACCAAGGACGTGCACACGATTACGCTCTCCTACACCTTCTTCCCGCACGAGAAGACGAAGCCGGTGGCTTCGGCGGAAATGACGGACAAGGAAGCGAGCAAGCTTTGAGAGACAGGCGTTTCCGGCCAGGCCGGGAGCGAGAACGTATACATGGGGATGACTGACATGGCGCAAGCGCATCAGAAGAATCACGACTACCACATCATCGATCCAAGCCCGTGGCCGCTGCTGTCATCGATCGGCGCCTTCGTGCTGGCGATCGGCGGCATCATCTACATGCGCTACCTCGCCGGCGGTTCGCTGCAGATCTTCGGGTTGGAGTTCGCCAATCCCTGGGTCTTCGTGATCGGCATCGCGATCACGCTCTATTCCATGTACGGCTGGTGGGCGGACACGATCAAGGAAGGCGACGAGGGCCATCATACGCGCGTCGTCTCGCTGCACCTGCGCTACGGCATGATCATGTTCATCGCGTCCGAAGTGATGTTCTTCGTCGCCTGGTTCTGGGCGTTCTTCGATGCAAGCCTGTTCCCGGGCGAAGCCATCCAGGCCGTGCGCGTCGAGCATACCGGCGGCGTCTGGCCTCCGAAGGGCATCGAGGTTCTCGATCCCTGGCACCTGCCGCTCTACAACACCATCATCCTGCTGCTGTCGGGAACCTGCGTGACCTGGGCGCACCATGCGATCCTGCACAACGATCGCAAGGGTCTCATCCAGGGTCTCACCCTGACGGTGTTGCTCGGCGTCCTGTTCTCGTTCGTTCAGGCCTACGAATACGTGCACGCCCCGTTTGCCTTCAAGGATTCGATCTACGGCGCGACCTTCTTCATGGCGACCGGCTTCCACGGCTTCCACGTTTTCGTCGGCACCGTCTTCCTGCTGGTCTGCCTGATCCGCGCGATCAATGGCGCCTTCACGCCGAAGCAGCATTTCGGCCTCGAGGCCGCCGCCTGGTATTGGCATTTCGTCGACGTCGTCTGGCTGTTCCTGTTCTTCTCCATCTACATCTGGGGAAGCTGGGGCGGGACCATCGCCCACGGCTGATCTGCCGGGATATCGTTCAGGAACGGCCGCAGCAATGCGGCCGTTCTCATTTGCGAGGGGCGCTATGTCGCATCTGCGTGGTTGGACGCAACGGCTCGATAGGCGTACCTATATTTGACAATTGGCACGTGGCGAAGCGCGCTGGATGGTGAATGCCGTTCCGACAATGGCTCTTCCGCGATCGCCTGATCGAGTGTCAGCGGGGATTACGACGATGAATGATGACAAGGCCCTATACCCACCCGTCGACCCCATCTCGACCGGATTGCGGGGACATTGTCCACGCTGCGGTCAGGGCAAGCTTTTCGACGGCTATCTGAAGGTCAAGCCACGTTGCACCGTCTGTGGGCTCGACAACGCATTTGCCGATTCCGGCGACGGTCCGGTGGTTTTCGTGCTCCTGATCGTCGGGTTCATCGTGGTCGGCCTCGCTCTTTGGATGGAGGTGAACTTCGGTCCGCCGCTCTGGCTGCACTTCCTGCTGTGGATCCCGCTGACCATCATCTTCGGCCTGGCGCTGACGCGCATGCTGAAGGGGGTGCTGATCGCACTGCAGTATCGCAACAATGCCCGCCCCGGCGAGATCGATCGTGGCTGAGGTTGCGCGAGGGGGGCGGCGATCCGCGCGCACGGCGCTGACGGCTGCCGTGCTGCTTCTCGTGCTGGCAATCCTGCTGTCGCTCGGCACCTGGCAGATGCAGCGATTGGCCTGGAAGCAGAAACTGCTCACAGATATCGCCGAGCGGCATGCGCAGCCGCCAGTGGACCTCGCGGTAGTCGAGAGCATGTGGAGATCTGGCGGCGACATCGAGTATCGACCAGTCATGCTGAATGGAACGTTCGAGCACGACAAGGAACGGCATTTCTTTGCCACCTGGAACGGCCAGTCCGGCTATCACGTCTATACGCCGCTTCGACTGGCCGATGGACGGTACGTGTTCGTCAATCGCGGCTTTGTCCCCTACGACATGAAGGACCCCAAGTCTCGCAATGCGGGCGAAGTCGGCGGCGAGCAGCAGGTTTCGGGGCTGGCCCGGGTCCGGCTGGACGGCAAGCCATCGTCACTCGTGCCTGACAACGATCTGGCCAAGAACGTCTTCTACTGGAAGGATCTGGACGCGATGGCGTCGAGCACGGGGATCGCGCCGGAAAAACTGGTGCCGTTCTTCGTCGATGCGGACAATGCGTCCAATCCCGGTGGATTGCCAATCGGAGGCGTGACCCAGTTCGACCTGCCCAACAATCACCTGCAATACGCGCTGACCTGGTACGGTCTGGCTGCAGCGCTGCTGGGTGTAAGCGGGATCTATTTCTGGCGCGCGCGCCGCTGACGGCCGCGCGGTACAGGCGCTGCAGCAATTCTCCGTCTGGAGGGAGCGAGTGCGCCTTTCATCGGCCGCAAATTGTGCTAAATCCGACATGCTCCTTGCAACAACCCGGTGGCTGGTGCCAGCCCCCGTTGCGCTCCCGAAATGGCCCTATGGAGGGGCTGCCCGCGATCCTATCGGTGACATTCTGACATGGCTTCCTCGACCGCACTCTCGCCCCTGACAATCCGCCTTTGCGGCCCGCGCGGCTTCTGCGCCGGCGTCGACCGGGCGATCCAGATCGTCGTGCTGGCGCTCAAGGCCTACGGGGCGCCGGTCTACGTCCGCCACGAGATCGTCCACAACCGTTATGTGGTTGAGGGGCTGGAGGCGAAGGGGGCGATCTTCGTCGAGGAACTGGACGAAATCCCCGAGGAGCACCATGCTCAGCCGGTCGTCTTTTCGGCCCATGGCGTGCCGAAGTCCGTGCCGGCCGACGCGGCCGCCCGCAATCTCTTCTATCTTGATGCGACCTGCCCGCTGGTCTCCAAGGTCCACAAGCAGGCGATGCGCCACCAGCGCCTCGGCCGCCACGTCATCCTCATCGGCCATGCCGGTCATCCCGAGGTGATCGGCACGATGGGGCAGTTGCCGGAGGGCTCCGTCTCGCTGGTCGAGACCGTCGAGGATGCCGACGCCTATGTGCCGGCCGACCCGGACAACCTCGGCTTCGTCACCCAGACGACGCTGTCGGTCGATGATACCGCCGGCGTCATCGCGCGCCTGAAGGAGCGCTTTCCCAACCTGACCGCACCGGCTGCCGATTCGATCTGTTATGCCACGACCAACCGGCAGGAGGCCGTCAAGCAGGCCGCACCCGGCTGCGACCTGTTCCTCGTCGTCGGCGCGCCGAATTCCTCCAACTCCAGGCGCCTCGTCGAGGTGGCGTTGCGCGCCGGTGCAAAAAAGTCGTTGCTCGTCCAGCGCGCAGCGGAAATCGACTGGAATGAACTCGGTGAAATTCGTACCGTTGGCTTGTCGGCGGGTGCTTCGGCGCCGGAGGTGATCGTCGACGAGATCATCGAGGCGTTCCGCGCCCGCTATCACACGACGGTGGAGCTTGCCGATACGGTCGAGGAGACGGAGAACTTTCTCGTCAATCGTGAGCTTCGCAACATCGAACTGACGACGGCCGACATGGCCTTCGTCAATGGGGAATAGGATTAAGGCTTGCCTCCCGGGCCTTCAATCGTGAGCTAGAAATTTGGCAGTCTATACCGATATCACCGAGGACGACCTCGCACGCTTCCTTTCCGAGTATGAGGCGGGAACGCTGCTTTCCTACAAGGGCATCGCCGAAGGTGTGGAGAATTCCAACTTTCTCCTGCACACGACGAAGGGCGCTTTCATCCTGACACTCTACGAAAAGCGCGTCGATCCGAAGGACCTGCCGTTCTTCCTCGGCCTGATGCACCATCTCGCCGACCGCGGCCTCAACTGCCCGCTGCCGCTGTCGCGCAAGGACGGCGAGCTTCTGGGTGAACTCTCGGGTCGTCCTGCCGCGATGATCTCCTTTCTCGAAGGCACCTGGCTCAGGAAGCCGGCCGCCAAGCATTGCCGTGAGGTCGGCCGCGCCTTGGCCGAGATGCATTTGGCCGGGCAGGGCTTTGCGCTGTCCCGCAAGAACGCCCTTTCCGTCGATGGCTGGCGGCCCCTGTGGGAAAAGTCGGCCGCCCGCGCCGACGAGGTGGAGCCCGGTTTGCAGGACGAGATCGCCGAGGAACTCGCCTTCCTTGAAAGCCATTGGCCGAAGACGCTGCCGCACGGCATCATCCATGCCGATCTGTTTCCGGACAACGTCTTCTTCATCGGCGACCAGCTCTCGGGGCTGATCGACTTCTATTTCGCCTGCAATGACGCCTATGCCTATGACGTCGTCACCTGCCTGAACGCCTGGTGCTTCGAAAAGGACGGCTCGTTCAACATGACCAAGGGCATGGCGCTGCTCGACGGCTACGAACAGGTACGCCCGCTGAACGGCGCGGAGCTGAAGTCGCTGCCGTTGCTGGCGCGCGGCTCGGCATTGCGCTTCTTCCTGACACGCCTCTACGACTGGCTGATGACGCCGCCGGGTGCGCTGGTGGTCAAGAAGGATCCGCTCGAATATCTGCGCAAGCTGCGCTTCCATCGCCAGGTAAAATCGGCGGAAGAGTACGGCCTGGTGCATCGATGAAGCACGTCGACATCTTCACCGACGGCGCCTGTTCGGGCAATCCGGGACCGGGCGGCTGGGGCGCGGTGCTGCGCTATGGCGAGGTCGAGAAGGAACTCTCCGGCGGCGAGGCGGCCACGACGAACAATCGGATGGAGCTTCTGGCGGCGATCACGGCACTGGACGCGCTCAAGGCGTCCTGCGAGGTCGACCTCTACACCGACTCGAAATACGTCATGGACGGCATCGAGAAGTGGATCCACGGCTGGAAGAAGAACGGCTGGAAGACGGCCGACAAGAAGCCCGTGAAGAACGGCGAGCTCTGGCAGGCCCTCGATGAGGCCCGGCGTCGACACAAGGTGACGTTCCACTGGGTCAAGGGCCACGCCGGCCACCCGGAGAACGAGCGCGCCGACGAACTGGCGCGGATGGGGATGGAGCCGTTCAAGAGGCGGTGAGGGTTCGTCCCGCCCGGCTTCAATGACAATGCCCGCGAGATCGCGGGCATTGTTGATTTGGACGAGACGTTCCCAATAGGCGTCGCTTCAGAGCTGCTCGATCATCGCGGCCGCGGCCGACACGGTCGCCTGGCCGGGGCTTTCCTCGATGTTGAGTTTCTTCACCTCGCCGTCCTCGACCAGCATCGAGTAGCGCTTGGAGCGCACGCCGAGGCCGGCTGCGGTCAGGTCGATGTCGAGGCCGAGGGCCTTGGCAAAAGCAGCGCTGCCATCGGCGAGGAAGCGCAGCTTGCCGGCGCCGCCGCTTTCCTTGGCCCATGCCGTCATCACGAACGCGTCGTTGACTGCGACGACGACGATGTCGTCCACGCCCTTGGCCAGGATCGCGTCGCGGTTGTCCAGGTAGCCCGGCAGGTGGTTCAGCGAGCAGGTGGGGGTGAAGGCGCCCGGAACGGCAAAGAGCACAACGCGCTTGCCCTTGAAGAGATCGCCGGTCGAAACCTCCGCCGGTCCGTCCGGCGTGGCTTCCTTCAGCTTCAGGTCGGGCAATTTTTCTCCAACGGCAATCGTCACGATCAGTCTCCTTGCTTGCTCCAGCCCACGCCGTGTGCGCGAACAGTCAGCGCGGAATATAGGCCGTGGTCAGTCGATGGCAAGCGGCGTTTCCATCGACCGGTCGCCGCTTTCAGCGGTGAAGAGGATCGCGGCGCCGGCGAGGCTGGCCGACTTCGGTTTGTGCAGGAGGGGAACGTCGACACGATAGGCGTCGCCGACGCGCTGCGGCATGGCGCCTGTGCCGAACTGGAAGCCGTCCGGCCCGGAGACGAACACCTGCGGCGGTGTATCCGATGGCTGGGCGGGGGCGGTGAAGGTGATCGACAGCGACTTGCCCTCGTCGTCCCAGCGTGCGTCCCTGACGTTGAAGTCGGGTGAGGGCGGTTCCGGAAGGTCGGCTTCGGCCGCTGCGACGATGGTTTCGTCCCCGGGGTCGGCCATCGCGGCAGCATTTAGGTCGACCGTCAGTTCGGTCTGCACGGGGATGCAAATCTCCTTGCAGACGCCAAGGAAGATCGAGGCGGTCACTTCACCGCTGCCGACGGCGGGATCCTTGCGCTTCAGCGTCAAAGGAAAGGCAACCGACTGGTCGTAGCCGGTGTAGCGTGAATAGCCGTCGTCGAATTGTTTCGGCACCGGAAAACGCATCGACTCCAGCACCAGGCCGGTTCGGTCTGGAATGCTGACCGATGGCGGAATGCCGCTTTGGCCGGGATCGCGCCAATAGGTCTTCCAGCCCGGCTTGAGGTGGACGTCCAGCAGCGCCGGAATCTGCCCGTCGGCCTGTTCCGGCAACACAACCAGGCGGACGCGCCCGCCCTCCGTCTCGATCCAGTCGGAACTGGCGCCGGCCGCCAACGTCGGGGCCATCACCATGGCCGATAGGGCGAACAAGGTAGAACGCAAGCCTCTCATGGGCGAAAGATGTAGCCTTCGTCCACCGAAGTTTCCACCAAGTTTGCCGCTTTCTGGATCATATTCTCTTGATCGCGGCGCACGCTGCACCACTTCTATAGGAGTAGTGGTTCTTGGGGTGCCGTGCAAAAGGCGCGCACACTCATAAGGCGCTTTTCATTTGGCCGTGAATTGATAGGCTCTGGCTATGGCGACATCGGTCCTGAAGAAAAATCGAGAGCGCGGCTTTCTTGACGGTCATTTCCTGATCGCCATGCCAGGCATGCTCGACAAGAATTTCGAGCGGACCGTCGTCTATATCTGTGCCCATTCAGAAGATGGCGCCATGGGCTTCATCATCAATCGAACGCAGCAGATGAGTTTCATGGACGTGCTCCTCCACCTGCAACTGGTGGGGGAAGACGAGGCGATCCGAATGCCCGATAGCACGGTCGATTTCCCTATCCGTGCCGGCGGCCCTTGTGAGAGCGGCCGCGGGTTCGTCCTGCATTCGGACGACTACTCCTCCGAATCCAGCATCCCTGTGAGTGACGACATCAGCCTGACCGCTACGCTCGACATTGTCCGGGCGATCTCGCGCGGGGAGGGGCCGAGGCGTGGCATGCTCATGCTCGGCTATGCCGGCTGGGGTGCGGGGCAACTGGAGCATGAGATTGCCGCCAACGGCTGGCTGACCTGTCCGGCCTCGGAGGATCTGATCTTCGATGCCGCAATCGAGGACAAGTATGATCGTGCCCTGGCGCTGATGGGGGTTACCCCTGCGATGCTGTCGATGGAGGCCGGGCACGCGTGAGCCGGCAAGCCCCGCGACCCATTTAGTCAAGCGCCCTTAAATCACGTCCCGGCCGTTCGGCATTGCCTTGAAGCGCTGGGTGGCTGCTCTCATGGGTGGGCGCAGAGCAGTCAGGCCCGCTTCATAAGCGGAAACCGCTCCTTCAACAGGCGCAGCACCGAATCGCAGCCGATCGGCGGGCCGAACAGGTAGCTCTGACCGAACTGGCAGCCCATCCGTCCGAGTTCGACCGCGTCTTCCTCCGTCTCGATGCCTTCGGCGACGACCTGCATCTCCATTTCGAGCGCCATGGAGATCACCGAACGCAGCAGAACGGTGCGCTTGTCCGAACTGTCCCGCACCAACGCCTTGTCGATCTTGATCGTGTCGAAGGGGAAACGGGTGAGATAGGCGAGCGAGGAGTAGCCGGTGCCGAAGTCGTCGAGCGCCAGGCCGAGGCCTGCCTCGCGCAACTTGTTCAGAACGAGCCGTGCCTGCTCGGCATTCTCCATCACCACGGACTCCGTCAGCTCGAACTTCAGCTTGTGCGGCTCGCAGCGGGTCTTCGACAGCACCGCCCTGACGTCGTTGTAGAGTTCGTTGTTGAGCAGTTGCGCACTGGAGAGGTTGACCGAGACGAAGATCGGCAGGTCTCCGGTCTGCAATTGCCAGTCCATGAGGTCGCTCGCCGCCTTGTCGAAGGCGAAGGCGCCAAGCTGGCTGATCAGGCCCGACTGCTCGGCGACCGGAATGAATTCCTCCGGGGAGATGCTGCCGCGCTTCGGGTGCTCCCAGCGCATCAGGGCCTCGAAGCCGGCGATCTCCGCATCCGAGAGCCGTACGATCGGCTGGTAGACGAGCGAGAGTTCCTTGCGGTCGATTGCGCGGCGGAGGTCCGTCTCCATCTGCAGCCGGTCGGTCCCCATGCTGCGGAAGGCGGGCCGGAACGGCTCGACGCGATTCCCCCCGGCCTTCTTCGCCCGGTACATGGCAAGCTCGGCGTCGTTGAGCAGGCTGGCCGCGTCCTGCTGCGGGTCGAGGCAGGAGACGAGGCCGATCGAGGCGGTGAGAATGATCTCGCGATTGGCAAAGTTGATCGGAACGGTGATCGCCTTGCTGACCGCATCGGCGAAATCCGCCACCTTGGCCGGGTCGCGCTCCGACAGCAGGATCAGGCCGAACTGGTCGCCCGATAGCCGAGCAAGCGTGTCCTGCGGTTTCAGGATCCGTCGCAGCCGCCGCGACAGCGCGACGAGGATATTGTCGCCGGCGGCGATCCCGAGCGCGTCGTTCACCTGCTTGTAGCGGTCGATGTCGATGGCAAGCACGGTCGGCCGGACCGTTTCGCCGGAGCCGGCGATGGACAGGACCGATTGCAGCCGGTCCAGGAAGACCTGACGGTTCGGCAGGCCGGTGAGATTGTCGTGCAGCGCGTCCTGCAGCAGGCGGTCGACGGAGTTGCGCTGCTCGGTGATGTCGACGATCGTGCCGACGCAGCGGATGATCTCGCCGTTGGCGCCGAGCACTGGCCGCGCCCGGATCGCCAGCCAGTGATAATGCCCGTCCTCGGCGCGGACACGGAACTGGTGGTTCAGCCGGCCGCGGCGATGTTCCAGCAGAACGTCCAGCGTGGCGCGGAAGCGGTCGCGGTCGTCGGGGTGCAGGCGCGGCAGCCAGTTGCGGGCAGGGCCATGCATGACGCCCGGAGACAGGCCGAGCTGGGTGGAGATGTCGGGGATGGTGACGACCCGGTCGCGGGCCACGTCCCAGTCCCAGACGGTGTCGCCCGAACCGGTCAGCGCGAGCGACTGCCGCTCGAGGTCGGAGAACAGCCCCTGCTGGTAGGCGCCGCCGGCAAAGGCGTGCTGCATCACCGTGAAACCGATCAGAAGCACGATCAGTACGAGGCCGCCGCCGAGCGCGGGCTGGATGATGTCGTTGTCGAGCCTTCCCGTCACCGTCATCCAGGCGCCGAACAGCCAGACCAGGATCAGCGCCCAGGCCGGAACGAGCAGGATGGCCCGGTCGTAGCGGTTGAAGCCGAGATAGGCGATCAGGATGATGCCGGCGGAGGCGGTCAATGCGAACGAGAGGCGGGCAATGCCCGCCGCGATCGGCGGATCATAGATCGCGACGCCGAACAGCAGTCCGAGCCCGATGATCCAGGCGAGTGTCGCATAGGAAAGGTGCGCGTGCCAGCGGTTGAGGCTCAGATAGGTGAACAGGAACACGACGAGGCCGACGGCCAGCGACACCTCCGTCCCGGCCCGCCAGATGCGCTCGTCGCCGGCCGTGACGCTGATGAGCTTGGAAAGAAAGCCGAAGTCGACGCAGATATAGCCCAGCACCGCCCAGGCGAGCGCTGCCGTTGCCGGCAACATGGAGGTCCCCTTCACCACGAAGAGGATGGTCAGGAACACGGCCAGAAGACCGGCGATCCCGAGCACGATGCCGCGATAGAGCGTGAACGCGTTGACGGTGTCCTTGTAGGCGTCGGGCTCCCAGAGGTAGATCTGCGGCAGCTCCGGGGTCGCGAGTTCCGCGACGAAGGTGACGACCGAACCGGGATTGAGCGTGATGCGGAACACGTCCGCCTCATCGCTCGGCTGGCGGTCGAGCGCGAAGCCTTCGCTCGGCGTGATCGAGAGGATTCGTTTGGAGCCCAGGTCGGGCCAGAAGAGCTTGGAGCGCACCAGCCGGAAATGCGGGGCGACGATCACCCGCTCGAACTGCTCGTCGGACACGTTCGCCAGTGCAAACACCGCCCAGTCGCCCTCGTGGCCGGGATTGGTTGCCCGCACCTCGATGCGCCGGACGATGCCGTCGGTACCGGGCGCGGTCGAAACCTGGAACGCCTCGCCGCGACCGGTGTAGATTTCGGTCGTCGCCGTCAGGTCGAGCGCGGTGTCGTCGCGGGAGATCTGCACCGGCTCGACGGCCTCAGCTGTTGCAGCGAGCGGCCCGACAAGCGACAGCGCCGTCAGTAGGATGAGGGCGAGCGCCCGGCTGACGAGCAGCAGTGTCGGCACGGAACGGAATGTCATCGAAACGCTATTTTCCTGTCGTCTGGGATGCGAGCACCCCTCTCCCCTGCGCGGCCTGCACCCGCTGTTGGCCTCTGTCCCCCGCCAGCAGTGAGTACATCACGTGGTCACGCCACTCCCCGTTTATCTTCAAGTATTCGCGAAGATAGCCTTCGCGCTGAAAGCCGGCCTTTTCAAGGAGCCGGATGCTCCTCACATTGTCAGGAATACAGGCTGCCTCGATACGGTGCAACTGAAGGCCCGAAAAGATGTAGGGGATCGACAGGTTCAGCGCGCGCAGCATATGGCCGTGACCGGCGTAGCGTTCGCCCATCCAGTAGCCGATCATGCAGCACTGGGCCGCTCCGCGGCGGATGTAGCCGATGGTCAGCCCGCCCAGGAGCTGTTGCTCTGCCTTCAGGAACAAAAACAGCGGCAGGGCCTGGCCACTCGCATATTCCTGTTCGTTGCGAACCACGCGACCCCGAAACGCGCTCTCGGTCAGTTCGTCGCTGCGCCAGCTCGGCTCCCAGGGCTCGAGGAATTGACGGCTCTCGGAGCGCAACGGATACCATTGCCGATAGTCGGAGTAGCGTGGCAGGCGCAGCAGGTGGGTTTCGTCTTCGAGCACGACGGTGTCGGGCTGTCTGGACAGAAACCGAAATACCGATCGCGTCATCTATGCCTCTCCGCTGCGACAACCACACGCGTCGGCTCGTACCTGATCCAGCCCGCCATCTGCGAACTTTACGCCAGCGTCTGCGACGCCGTCAAACAGCAATAGCCCAAGACCCTAGAACGCCTCTCAGTTTCGCCGGGCACGCTTTAGGTCCTTGTCCGCTTCCCACGTCAGGGAGACATGCTTTAGCTGGCCACACGATGGGCCACATCGCCGCGCGCGAGCGCACCGATGATATCGTCGGCGGAGGCAAGGTGCTCCAGCGGGCCAATCGCCGAAAGCGTGGGGCGCGTGTCGAAGAACAGCCGACCGGCGAGGTCGGTCAGGCGGGCCGCGTTGATGCCGGCAAGCCGCTCCATCAATTCCTCGTTCGGAATGGGGCGGCCATAAAGCATCATCTGCCGGGCGATCTGGCCCGCGCGCGCCGCCGGGCTTTCCTGCCCCATCAGCAACTGCGCACGGATCTGCGCGCGCGCCCGGTCGATTTCCTGCTCGTCGATCCGGTCGGCGGATTTGCGCAACTCCTCGATGATGACCGGCACGAGTTCCGGAAGGTTTTCGCCGCCGGTCGCCGCATGGATGCCGAAGATGCCGGTGTCGGAGAAGCCCCAATGAAAGGCATAGACCGAGTAACAGAGGCCGCGGTGCTCGCGAACCTCCTGGAACAGCCTGGAGGACATGCCGCCGCCGAGGATATTCGCCAGAATCTGCGAACAGTAGAAATCGCGGGCGTGGTAGGCCTTGCCTTCGAAGCCGAGCAGCACCTGCGCGTCCATCAGGTCGCGCGTTTCGCGCGTGTCGCCACCGGTGTAGCGGGCTGCCTCCGAAACGGGCGGAGCCGAAGGCGCCTGCGGCAGCGAGGCGAAGCGCTTCTCCACGTCGCGCACGAAGCTGTCGTGGTCGACAGCGCCGGCTGCGACGACGAACATGCGATCCGTCGTGTAGTTGCGGTCGAGATAGGCGCGGATTTCGCTGGGTTCGAAGGAGAGCACCGTCTCCGGCGTGCCGAGAATGGCGCGCCCGATCGTCTGGTCGCGATAGGCGACCTCTGAGAACTTGTCGAACACGACATCGTCGGGCGTGTCGTTCGCCGCGCCGATCTCCTGGAGGATGACCTGCTTTTCGCGGGCGAGTTCTTCCTCGTCGAACACCGACTCCGTCAGGATGTCGGCCAGGATGTCGGTCGCCAGCGGCACGTGGTCCATCAGCACGCGGGCATAGTAGGAGGTGGTCTCGGTCGAGGTGGCGGCGTTGACCTCGCCGCCGACGTTTTCGATCTCCTCGGCGATCTGCCGGGCCGAGCGGCGGGTCGTGCCCTTGAAGGCCATGTGCTCGAGCAGGTGGGCGATGCCGTGTTCGTCCGCCGTCTCGTTGCGGGAACCGGACTTGATCCACACGCCAAGAGCAGCGCTCTCGAGGTGTGGCATGTTCTCGGTGACGACCGTCAGGCCGGACGGCAGCCTGGTACACTCAACTTTCATTTTCCGACTTTCCGCGATCACTAACCCCGAATGCGGGAGTGGCTGCCGACATAGGCTTCCACCTTTGCAAGATCCGGATCCAGGATTTCGTAACGCTCCTCCCTTTGCATCATGCCAGCAAGCCACGGCGGGAGCGTCGGGTCAATACCGCTCGCCGATTTTACGGCGTCGGGGAATTTCGCCGGGTGCGCGGTCGCAAGCGTCACCATCGGGCTCGCAGCACGGGCATTCCTCGCCGCGACGAAGACACCGGTGGCGGTGTGAGGATCGAGAAGGTAGCCGGTCTTTTCCAGCGTTTCGGCGATGGTCCTGGCAACCTGCTTCTGGGTAGCGCGGCCGGCGCGGAATTCCTTGCGGATCGCCTTCAGCGCCTTGTCGCCGATCTGGAATGATCCCGACTGCTTCAAGCCGCCCATCAGGGTGCGGATCTCGGCCGGATCCCGGTCGGTGGCCTCGAACAGGAGGCGCTCGAAGTTCGAGGAGATCTGGATGTCCATCGACGGCGAGGTGGTGGCGACGACGCCGCGCATCTCGTAGCGCCCTGTCTTCAGGGTGCGGGCGAGGATGTCGTTGTCGTTGGTGGCGATCACCAGCCGGTCGATCGACAGGCCCATGCGCTTGGCGACAAAGCCGGCGAAAATATCGCCGAAATTGCCGGTCGGCACGGTGAACGAAATCTTCCTGTCCGGCGCACCGAGCGCAATGGCGCTGGTGAAGTAGTAGACGATCTGGGCCATGATGCGGGCCCAGTTGATCGAGTTGACGCCGGAAAGCTGCATTCTTTCGCGGAAACCCTTGTCGTTGAACATCGCCTTGACGAGGTTCTGGCAGTCGTCGAACGTGCCCCTGACGGCAAGCGCGTGGACGTTGCCGGCGGCCGAGGTGGTCATCTGGCGCTGCTGCACTGGCGAGACTTTGCCGTGCGGGAAGAGAATGAAGATGTCGGTGCGCTCGCGACCGGCAAAGGCGTCGATGGCCGCCCCGCCCGTATCGCCGGAGGTGGCGCCTACGATCGTCGCACGCTGGCCGCGCTCGGCAAGCACATGGTCCATCAACCGCGCCAGAAGCTGCATCGCCACGTCCTTGAACGCAAGCGTCGTGCCGTGGAAGAGTTCGAGGATGAAGTCGTTCGGGCCGGTTTGCACCAGCGGCGTGATCGCCGGGTGACGGAACGTGGCATAGGCCTCGTCGATCATCGCGCGGACGGTCTTGTCGTCGATCTCGCCGTCGACAAACGGCGACAGCACGGCGAATGCGATTTGCTGGTAAGTCATGCCGCGCATCGCGCGGATCTGCTTCTTCGTAAACGCGGGCCACTGCTGCGGCACGTAGAGGCCGCCGTCGCTTGCAAGACCGGCAAGCAGCGCGTCGCAGAAACCGAGGGAAGGGGCCTCGCCCCGCGTCGAAATGTACTTCACGTCATGATCCCTGAAAGTAAGCGGCAGACTGGCGGAAGGAAACGGCCGGGTGCAGGAGGCCAGGGTCGGCGCAGGGCTGCGGTCACAAAGACTTCCTTCCGGTTCGGACGCGACGAACGTCGCGCCGGGCGAGACTGATCGAACCGGCTGGGCGCGCGGTTCTCCGTGCGGCGAGCGACGTCAAGGTCTTTCGCCTGCGGATACAGCAAAAAGTGGAACGTCAGTTTTGGACAATCGATTTTTTGCTGCACCGCTGCTATAGAGCATCCGCGTGGGTCGAGAAAGGCCCGTTTTTTGTAAGTTGAACGGGCATCTCAAGTCCGAACGCAGGGGTGAGACAAACGTGACTGCTACCACTGGCCGCCGCCTTCTGGCCGTTTCCCTACTCGCCATCGCCGCAGGCTGCAATCAGACGGAAAAGGCCGCCGACCTCGGCGTGTCGTCCGGCGCGGGCCAGCAGCAGGTGGTTTCGCAACAAGCCCCGGTCATTCAGGGCGCGTGCCCGCAGGTCTTCTTGCGTGAAGGTACCTCCGTCCATCGCGCCTATGCCAAGGGTGCCAAGGACGATCCCCAGAAGGTGCTCTACCAGGCGACCTTGGCTGCGACCACGCGCCAGTGCGTGCAGACCGCCGACGCGCTGAAGATCACCGTCATGGCCCAGGGGCGCATCGTCGCCGGCCCGGCCGGGTCCCCGGGCGCTGTGAACCTGCCGATCCGGGTTGCCGCCACGGACGGCGAGAACACGCTGTACTCGAACCTCTCGAAGTTCAGCGTCACCATCCCGTCCGAAGGCACGACCCAGTACGTCTTTACCGACGCCAACGTCGTCATACCCGGCGGCGCGGGCTCCTTTGCCAAGATCTATGTCGGCTTCGACGAAGGTCCCTACAACAACTGAGCTCTTCGCTGGCACGATCCGTTGCCCCTCCCGTCGTCCTCAGCGTGAACGAAGGGGCGGATAGCCGGTCACGGGACGGGCATCAATGGCGATGACGCGACCCGCCGGTCCCGTCAGATGGCTTCCTGCCACTCCGCGAGTGCCGCGATGACGCCGGGCAGGTCGCTCATGCGCGAGATCACCGTTTCGGCGCCCGCATCCGTCAGCCGGTCGGCATGCGAGGGATAGGTGTGCGAGGCGCCGGTGAAGCCGACGACGCGCATGCCGGCCGAGCGCGCCCCATGAATGCCGTGAACGGAATCCTCGATGACGAGGGTGCGCGCCGGATCGGCGTCGAATTGCCTGGCGCCGTGCAGGAAGATGTCCGGCTTCGGCTTCACCCGGTCGGGCCCGAGATCCTTTGCCGAATAGATGTGCGGCGCGAAGACCTCCTTGAGGCCGACCCGGCTCAGCATCAGGTCGAGCCGGTGCGAGGCGGAGTTGGAGCAGATGCAATAGGGCCGCTTCAGCCGCGACAGTGCCAGCTTCACCCCGTCGATGACCTGCACCTCGTTGGCGAGCCTTGCGTCCAGTAGCTTCTCCGACTTGTCGATAAGCGAGGCCGAAAGCGGGATCGAGGCTTCGCGCTCGATCGTCAGCAGGATGTTCTGCCAGGTCATGCCGGCGAAGCGCTCGCCCATCTCCTCGACGCCGATCGGATAGCCGGCCTCGGTCAAAAGCCGCGACTCGACTTCGGCCGCGATGATCTCGGAATCGACCAGCACGCCGTCGCAATCGAAGATGATGAGGTCGAAACCGTCCATGAAGATCGTCCTTGAGGATGGGGATTGCACCGGCAAGCGCCTGGCGGCCGGGCAGCGGCGCCATTGGATATGTAGACGCGCCATTTATACGAAGACGGCCCAAAGCTCAACCTTCCGGCAGAGCTGATTGGCGCCGACCGACGACCGCCGCGCCTGTGCCGGGGCCATTTTGGAACGGCGGCCGGGTCGAGGAATGCGCACCCCACCGGGTGCAGGAACTCCAGCCGACAGGGGGCGCGCGTTGCGGCTGGCCCGCCAGCCCCGTTGGTGCGATATTGGAGCCAGCGGGGGCACGTCGGGTGCGCCCGTAAACCGCCACGAGCCGCCGGATACGTCACTTTCTTCCAGGCCTTTCACCCTTCGGTAACCATCTTCGGTAACCATAAGGGTCAGACAGTCCGTATCCGAGTAAGCGTATCAGCGAGTTTCCCATGTCAAAATTTCTTTCGCTTGCCGAAGCCCGTTCGGTCCGCCCCAATGGCTGGCTCGACTCGATCATCAAGGGCGATTGCGTCGCAGCCCTGGAGGCGCTTCCGGACCAGTCCGTCGACGTCATCTTCGCCGACCCGCCCTACAATCTTCAGCTCGGCGGCACGCTGCACCGCCCCGATCAGTCGCTGGTCGACGCCGTCGATGACGAATGGGACCAGTTCGCCTCCTTCGCGGCTTACGACGCCTTCACCCGCGCCTGGCTGCTCGCCTGCCGCCGCGTGCTCAAGCCGAACGGCACCATCTGGGTGATCGGCTCCTATCACAACATCTTCCGCGTCGGCGCCACGCTGCAGGACCTCAACTTCTGGATCCTCAACGACGTCGTCTGGCGCAAGACCAATCCCATGCCGAACTTCAAGGGCCGCCGCTTCCAGAACGCGCACGAGACGATGATCTGGGCGAGCCGGGACCCGAAGGCGAAGGGCTATACGTTCAACTACGATGCGATGAAGGCCGCCAACGACGACGTGCAGATGCGCTCCGACTGGCTGTTTCCGATCTGCTCCGGCGGCGAACGGCTGAAGGATGCCGACGGCAAGAAGATCCACCCGACGCAGAAGCCGGAGGCGCTCTTGGCCCGCGTCATCATGGCTTCCACCAAGCCCGGTGACATCGTCCTCGACCCCTTCTTCGGCTCCGGCACCACTGGCGCCGTCGCCAAGCGCCTCGGCCGCCACTTCGTCGGCATCGAGCGCGAGCAGGATTATATCGATGCCGCTCTTGCCCGGATCGACGCGGTGGAACCGCTCGGCAAGCAGACGCTGACGGTCCTGAGCGGCAAGAAGGCCGAGCCGCGCGTTGCCTTCATCACACTGATCGAGAGCGGTCTCATCGCGCCGGGAACGGTGCTGACCGATGCCAAGCGCCGTTACAGCGCGATCGTGCGGGCGGACGGCACGCTCGCCGCCGGCAACGAAGCCGGATCGATCCATCGCCTCGGCGCCAAGGTGCAGGGGCTGGACGCCTGCAATGGCTGGACCTTCTGGCACTATGCCGAGGGCAAGGAACTGAAGCCGATCGACGACCTGCGTGCGGTCATTCGCAGTGACATGGCCAGGCTCGACTGAGCCTGGCACGCATCAGAGAAAGATACCTCCTGAGGCGGCCTTCGGCGCTCCCGTGCCGGAGGTCGCTGCAGTATGCAGGCTGGGTGCCCGACGTTGCGATGCGAGTGAGCGATACTCATATTAGGCATCAATAATACATGGACAAGGCGCCGGCGCTATGATCTCAATGGCCTTGCACATGCGAGCAGAGTGATGCCGGTCACCATGTGTCGGGACCGGAACCTGGGGCGAAGGATTGCGTTATACCTCGTCAGTTGGGAGGCGATCATGAGGCATATCGAGATCAGGCATCTGGACCGCGAGCGGGCCAGGCATGTTTGGGAGGTGTCCGACTATTGCCGCAAGGCCGGCATCCACAGGGCCGAAGAGAAGCGGCTCATCAAGATTCTCGGCCGCTATGCGTCCGCCCACGAATTGCAAATGAACGTCATTCGCCCGAACAACCGTTCGCGCTGATCGCTTTGCAGTCAAATTGGCGACCCGGTTTCACGGGTCGTGCATCCCGGTTCAATTCGCCAGCAGAGGCCAGCGCAGCAACCGCTCGTTGAGCACTCCTATGCAAGCTTTTGGGAATCTTGGAGAAATCGTCACTGGCGTGGAGCTTGTTCAATCGCTGTTAACCACCACGCCATAGGATGACTGCAGCAAATGTGAAGGCAGCCGCAAAGGCCCCTTCACCCAAACCGCTTCTGCCTTCCGGTTTCGTACCTTCAGTCCCGGACAGGCACGAACGCCCGAAGCCTCTGGCTTCGGGCGTTTCTCTTTGTTGAGAAGATCAAAGCCTGACGCCGTGGGCGGCAAGGTCGTTTTTCAGCTTTTCAGTGCCGGTGAAGAGAACCGCGTTCCAGCCCGCCAGGCGCGCGCCCTCGACATTCTTGTCGCTGTCATCGATGAAGAGCGTGTGTGCCGGTTCGAGCCCAAAGTCGCGGCTGTGCTTCTCGTAGATCGCCGGATCCGGCTTGATCAGCCCGACCTCGCCGGAGACGGTGACGCCGCGGGGCAGGTCGAGGAATGGATAGAGCTTGCGCGCCTGCTTGAACGTGTCCGCCGCAAAGTTTGTCAGCATGGTGACGTCGCGCCCGTCCTCTATCAGCGCTTCCATGATCGCCACGCTCTCGGCATAGGCGTGCGAGACCATCTCGTGCCAGTGTTTGCGGAAGGCACGGATCAGCTCTTCGTGCTGCGGATAGTCGGCGATCAGCAGCGCCTCGGCCTCTTCCCACGCCCGGCCGCGATCCTGCTCGATGTTCCAGTCGTGGGTGCAGACATTGGCGAAGAACCAGTTCCGCTGCGCCTCGTCGGGGATCAGCCGGCTGTAGGGGATCTGGGGATCGTAGTGGATCAGCACACGTCCGATATCGAAGACGATGTGCCGGATTTCGCTTGTCATGGTGTCCTCACCTTTTCGCGCACAGGTGCATTCGGCTCGAAGGCCGCCGGGAGCGCCTGCTTGATTGCCTTCTTCATGACGGTCGGCAATGCCTGTCCGTCAAGCGTATGCCACGGCTCCCACCATCCGGGCCCCCCGGCCGCGGCGCGGCTGACCCTGCAGCGGAAGACGGCAAGTCGCAACTCAAAATGTGTGAACACGTGTATGATTGTACCGCAGGTTTGCCAGTCGGCGGCGAAGGGGGCAGCGTCCGGTTCCGTCCCGCCGTCGCGCCGGGCCGTCCAGTCGCTGTTGGGCACTTCCGTCATGCCGCCGAGCAGGCCGTGCCCGGGCCGCTTGCGCAGGAAGACGGCGTCCGCCTCGTCGATTGCAACGAATGCGGCGCCGAGCCGCACGGGCTTCTCCCTCTTTGCCACCTTGACGGGGAAGCGTTCCGGCTCGTCTGCGGCCAGCGCCCGACATGTCTCCTTCAGCGGGCAGAGCGCGCAGGCTGGCCGCTTCGGCGTGCAGATCGTGGCACCGAGGTCCATCATCGCCTGGGCGAAGTCGCCGGGCCGGTCCGCCGGCGTCATCGCGGCCACGAGCGCGCGCATCTGCGGCTTTGCGCCGGGCAGGGGGGCGTCGATCGCGTGGAAGCGCGAGATCACCCGCTCGACGTTGCCGTCGAGCACGGCCGCTTGCCGATCGAAGGCGATCGCGGCGATGGCTGCGGCGGTGTAGTCGCCGATGCCGGGAAGCGCCTTTAGTCCCGCCTCGGTGTCGGGAAATCGGCCGTCATGCGAAAGGGCGACGGTTTCGGCGCATTTCTTCAGGTTGCGCGCCCGTGCGTAGTAGCCAAGCCCCGCCCAGGCTTTCATCACCTCTTCCGTCTCCGCCTCCGCAAGATCGGCCACGGTCGGCCATGTCGACGTGAAGAGATCGAAATAGCGCTTGACCGCCTGCACCGTCGTCTGCTGCAGCATCACCTCGGACAGCCACACCCGGTAGGGATCGGCCCGGATGCCGCGTGCGGCCATGGCCGGGGTGACGCGCCAGGGCAGGTCGCGATGGTGTCGGTCGTACCAGGCCAGGATCTGGCGGGTCGGGTCTGTCCCTGGATGCGCGTCGGTCATTATTTGCCTGAATGCGAAGACGAAGCGTATAACTGGCCAAGCAACGCACTTTCTTCAAGGCAAATCTCGCCGGACGAGGGAAGGTCAACAGCTGGAGTACCGACCACCGTGAGTTCCCGTCCATTCCGCAGGGGCGCCATGCAGATCAGCGAAGTCGCCAACGACCTGATCGACCCGGTGCTTGCCAAGCGCGCCGGCATCAACACGATGCTGCTCGGCGCGTGGGACGAGATCGCCGGCAGTGCGTTCGCCGATTGCAGCCGTCCCGAAAAGATCGCCTGGCCGCGCCGGGCGTCCGAGATGGCGGGCGAGGGCGGCGGCTACCAGCCGGGGGTCCTGACGATTGCCTGCGAGGGCTCGCGCGCGCTCTTTCTATCGCACCAGCAGGGCGAGCTCATCCAGCGCATCAACGAATTTTTCGGCTTTCCCGCGATCCGGCAGGTCAGGATCGTGCAGAAGCCGGTCTCGCCGCCGACGAAGCGCCGGTGGGCGCCGCGGCCGTTGACCGGAGAGGCTGCACGCCACCTCGATGATCTGGTGCAGGGAATCGAAGGGGACGCGCTGAAGGCGGCGCTGAAGCGGCTGGGCACAGCCGTGCTCGGCAAGCAAGGCTCGACCCGGCGCTGAGGCGTACCATCACGTGGTCACAATTCTTTGAGGATCATGATCTTGGCGGTGCTTGTTCGCATCCGAAAGCCGGTATATCCGGGTTGCCGAAAGTATTTTTCATTGTCCCCACAGGAGCGACCATGTCCCTTTCCGAAATGAGCCTTTTAAAGCGACTGATGGGCGGCGTCGCCGTTACCGCGCTCGCCGTCACGCTTGCCGCCTGCAGCGACGAGAAGAAGGAGACGGCGTCGGCTCCGGAGCCCAAGCCGGCCGCGACGGAAAGCGCCGAAACCAAACCTGCGGACACGGCCACCACCGCGGCGACTGCCCCTGCCGCCAGCGAAACCGCCCAGGCGCCTGCGGCCCAGTCGACCCCGGCTGCTCCCGCCGTCAAGGCCGAGGTCCCGGCCGCCGACGGCGACGTCGACATGGCCAAGGTGCTCGAGCCCGGCCCGCTGCCGGAAATGGCCATCGGCGACGCGAACGCGCCGGTCACGATCGTCGAATACATGTCGATGACCTGCCCGCATTGCGCCACCTTCCACAACGAGACCTTCGAGCCGATCAAGCAGAAGTATGTCGACACCGGCAAGGTCCGCTTCATCGTGCGCGAATTCCCGTTCGATCCGCGTGCCGCGGCCGCCTTCATGCTGGCCCGTTGCGCGCCGACCGAGCAGTATTTCCCGATGATCTCCATGCTGTTCAAGCAGCAGGAACAATGGGCCGCGGCGGAAAACGGCCGCGAAGCACTGCTGCAGATGTCGAAACTCGCCGGTTTTACACAGGAGAGCTTCGAGGCTTGCTTGACGAACCAGAAACTTCTCGATGATGTGAACGCGGTACGCGAGCGCGGTGCCAAGGAATTCGGCATTGCGGCAACGCCGACCTTCCTGATCAACGGCCAGCGTTATTCCGGAGGCATGTCGGTTGACACCATGTCGGCCCTTATCGACAGCAAGCTCTGATCTGGACGCCGCTTTGCATGCGGGCGCCGGCCCAAGCCGCGCGGCTGAGATATACCTCCCCCTTGAGGGGGGAGGTCCCGCGAATGCGCGGGTGGGGGTGACGAGCGCGGCGATCACCCCACCCCGGAGCTGCGCTCCGCCCCTCCCCCTCAAGGGGAGGGTATACTCATGAAATTCACCAAGCTCCGCCTTCTTGGCTTCAAGTCCTTCGTCGAGCCGACCGAGTTCGTCATCGAACGCGGCCTCACCGGCGTCGTCGGCCCGAACGGCTGCGGCAAGTCGAACCTCGTCGAGGCGCTGCGCTGGGTCATGGGAGAAAACTCCTACAAGAACATGCGCGCGTCCGGCATGGACGACGTGATCTTCTCCGGCTCCGGCAATCGGCCGGCGCGCAACACCGCGGAAGTCGGCCTCTACCTCGACAATTCCGACCGCACCGCGCCGGCGGCCTTCAACGACAGCGACGAGATCCAGGTGTCGCGCCGCATCGAGCGCGAGCAGGGCTCGGTCTATCGCATCAACGGCAAGGAGGCACGCGCCAAGGACGTGCAGCTTCTCTTCGCCGACGCCTCCACCGGCGCCCGCTCGCCCTCGATGGTGGGACAGGGGCGGATCGGCGAACTGATCCAGGCCAAGCCGCAGGCGCGCCGCCAGTTGCTCGAAGAGGCCGCCGGCATCTCCGGCCTGCACTCGCGCCGGCACGAGGCCGAATTGCGGCTGCGCGCCGCCGAAACCAATCTGGAGCGCCTCGACGACGTCACCTCGCAGCTCGAAAGCCAGATCGACAGCCTCAAGCGCCAGTCGCGCCAGGCGAACCGCTTCAAGATGCTGTCGGCCGACATCCGCCGCCACGAGGCGATGCTGCTGCACATCCGCTGGGCCCAGGCCAAGGAGGCCGAAGGTGAGGCGGAAAGCCAGCTGAACCAGGCAACCTCGCTGGTCGCCGAACGGGCGCAAATGCAGATGGAGGCTGCGAAGGTTCAGGCCATTGCCAGCCTGAAGCTGCCGGAACTGCGCGAGAATGAAGCAAGGTTCGCCGCCGCCCTGCAGCGCCTGCAGATTGCCCGTTCGCAACTCGAGGAGGATGCCGGCCGTCTGCTGCGCCGCCGCGACGAGCTGGCCCGCCGCCTGACCCAGCTCGCCGAGGACATCGCGCGCGAGGAGGCGATGGTCGCCGACAACGCCGAAATCCTCGAACGGCTTGCGGGCGAGGAGGAGGAGATCGGCGAAATCCTCGGCGAGGCCGACGACCGTGCGGAGGCCGCGCGCGAGACCATGGATGCCGCTGCGGAAAAGCTGGCCGACAGCGAACAGGTGCTCGGCGCGATTACGGCCGAGCGCGCCGAGGCCCAGGCGGCGCGCAACCAGCTTGAAAAGACGATCCGCGATCTTTCCGATCGCCGGGCGCGCCTTGCCCAGCAGTTCATGAACCTCGAAGCCGAAATCGCGGCCATGGACGAGCGCATCGCCGCACTGCCGGATCCGGAGCAGAAGCGGCAAGACGTCCAGACCGCCGAGAGTGTGCTGGAAGAGGCGGGCGAGCGCCTCGCCGAGGCTGAAGAGGCGCTCGAGACGGCGCGGCTTGCCGAAATCGAGGCGCGTCCTCCGGTGGAAGCGGCGCGCGGACAGGTCAACGCCGTCGAAACCGAGATGCGGACCATCCGGCGCATCCTGGAAGCCGGCACCGTCGGCGGTTCCTTCGCCCCGATTGTCGAGGACGTGCAGGTCGACAAAGGCTTTGAAGCCGCGCTCGGCGCCGCGCTTGGCGACGATCTGGATTCACCGGCGGACACGGCTGCCCCCGCACATTGGCGCCTTGCCGGCGAGGGCGCCGACGACGCGAGCCTGCCCGATGGTGTCGTGCCGCTGCTGTCCCACGTGCGCGGCCCCGCAGTCTTGACCCGCAGCCTGCGACAGATCGGCATCGTCGCCGACCAGGAACAGGCGCTTGCAATTCTTTCCGTCCTGCAGCCGGGCCAGCGCCTCGTCACCCGCGAGGGTGCGGTCTTCCGTTGGGACGGTCATGTGACCGGTGCGGATGCCCCAAGTGCCGCCGCCCTGCGACTGGCGCAGAAGAACCGTCTTCGCGAGCTGGAACTGGAGCTGACCGAGGCACAAGGTACGCTCGCGGCCGCACAGCAAGGCCTCGAACTGGCTGCGGCCGCCGTTCGCGCCGAGATGCAACGGGTGCAGATGTCGCGTGACGCCCAGCGGCTCGCCGTCCGTGCGCTGGCGGAGGCGCGCGAGGCGCTTGAAGCCGCAGAACGGGCCTCGGGCGACCTGATCCGCCGTCGCGACGTTCTCTCCGAGACGAAGGCGCAGCTCGAGGGGCAGGTGGAGGAGGCGGCCGACGCGCTCGAGGAGGCACGAAGCGTGCTCGAGGAGGCACCCGATGTCGCCGTGCTTGACTTGAGGCTTTCGACGCAGTCGGCCGCGGTCGCCACCGACCGCGCCGCCCTGGCCGAGGCGCGTGCGCTCCATGACGGCCTTGCCCGCGAAATGGCCGAGCGCCGGCGGCGGCTGACGGCGATTGCCGCCGAGCGCGACACCTGGCGCAACCGCGCCGCCAATGCCGAGCGCCACATCGCTTCGCTGCGTGAGCGTGCGGCCGAAGCACAGGAGGAGGCCGAGCAGATCGCCGAGGCTCCGGAGGAGATCGAGGAAAAACGCCGCTCGCTGATGAGCGAACTTGCCCTGGCCGAGCAGGCCCGCCGCGTCGCTGCCGACGAACTGCAGGCGGCGGAAAACCGCCAGCGCGAAGCCGACCAGGTCGCCGCTACCGCGCTGTCGCAACTGGCCGAGTCGCGCGAGAAGCGCGGTCGCGCCGAGGAGCGCCTGGTCTCCGCCCGCGAGCGTCGCGTCGATGGCGAGGCGCGCATCCGCGAGGCGTTGCATTGCGCCCCGCACGAGGCGCTGAAGCTGGCCGAGCACCCCGCCGACAGGCCGCTGCCGGATCCGCGCGAGACCGAAATCGAGCTTGATCGCCTGAAGATCGAACGCGAGCGGCTCGGTGCGGTCAACCTGCGCGCCGAGGAGGAGCAGAAGGAGCTTTCGGAGAAGCTGCAGGCGATCATCACCGAGCGCGAGGACATCATCGAGGCGATTCGCAAGCTGCGCTCGGCTATCCAGAGCCTGAACCGCGAGGGGCGCGAGCGGCTGCTTGCCGCCTTCGATATCGTCAACGCCCAGTTCCAGCGGCTCTTCACCCACCTCTTCGGCGGCGGTACGGCGGAGCTGCAACTGATCGAGAGCGAGGATCCGCTCGATGCCGGTCTCGAAATCCTCGCCCGCCCGCCCGGCAAGAAGCCGCAGACGATGACGCTGCTGTCGGGTGGCGAGCAGGCGCTGACGGCAATGGCGCTGATCTTCGCCGTCTTCCTCACCAACCCGGCGCCGATCTGTGTGCTCGACGAGGTGGACGCGCCGCTCGACGACCACAATGTCGAGCGCTACTGCAACCTGATGGACGAGATGGCGGCCTCCACCGAGACCCGTTTCGTCATCATCACCCACAATCCGATCACGATGGCCCGCATGAACCGCCTGTTCGGCGTCACCATGGCCGAGCAGGGCGTGTCCCAGCTCGTCTCCGTCGACCTGCAGACCGCCGAGCAGCTGCGCGAAGCGGTGTAGCGCGCGGCAGCGAATGTTGCTCGCTTGAAACGCAACCGCGTCGAGGTTATCTTCCAGGAGTGGCGGGCAAGGTTGCTGCCTTTGCCCGCCGTTTACGTTATCTTGTGAAATGGATCCGGACGGAGATTAACCAGCCCGTCCGGGTCTTCCTCAAGATAAGCGCGATGCTAGTCGGCATTCGCCTCATAACATCACCTCCTGTTCGAGAGCGAGGCACTCGCCTGTGTCGAGGTGGCCCATCCTCCTCGATGCGCCGGCTGGTCGCGGCGCCAGCTGCTTCCGCTCTCGAAACCCTGAACCGACCGAAATGCTATCTCTGATTGTGGCGAGATGTCCAGATCGGCTGCCACGGGGGGCGCTCGGCAACCATTTGGGGTCTGCCGGCAGGCGGTCTAACCCGTTCAAGCGAGTCCCGCCGCGCGAGCGCGAACGGAACAATTGCAACCGCACCGCGTTGATTTACCGAACAGAACGCAGGGGATAACCATGAGCAAGAATGCCCTCTACATGATCATCGGTGCGCTCGTCGTCGTGGTGGCGGGCTTCTCCTATTATGCCTACCAACAAGAGAAGCAGCCCGATGGCGTCGAGATCCGGGTCGGCAAGGACGGGCTGTCGATCCAGGAAAAATGACGCCTCCCAAAGCGGTCTTTGGCGCAAACACGCAAAACACGGTCTTGCATGTCGTTTTTGATGCTGCGGTGCCGTTGCCTTTTTGGTGCATTGCAACAATCTGTCGGCGGCACTCCGTTTCCAACGCGTGTCATATGTTATAAATCTGTCGCAGTAGACAGTTTCGGGGGTGGAGAACGGCAATGCAGAAGTGGGTTTACACCTTTGGCGGGGGGACCGCCGAGGGGCATGCCGGTGATCGCAATCTTCTTGGTGGCAAGGGCGCCAATCTCGCCGAGATGTGCAAGCTCGGGCTGCCGGTGCCTCCCGGGTTGACGATCATCACCACTGCCTGCACCCACTATTATGAAAACAGTCGCACCATTCCCGACAGCCTGAAGGAGGAGGTCCGTTCGGGCATCCGCCGGATGGAGGAGATCACGGGTCGCACCTTTGGCCACAACGAGCGGCCATTGCTGCTGTCGGTTCGATCCGGCGCACGCGCCTCCATGCCGGGCATGATGGACACGGTGCTCAACCTCGGTCTGAACGACGAGACGGTGCAGGCGCTCGGTCACGATGCCGGTGATGCGCGCTTCGCCTGGGACAGCTATCGCCGCTTCATCCAGATGTACGGCGACGTCGTCATGGGGCTCGACCACGAGGTGTTTGAGGAAATCCTGGAGGACGAAAAGGCACGCCTCGGCCACGAGCAGGACACCGAGCTCTCCGCCGTCGAATGGCAGCATGTGATTGCGCGCTACAAGCAGACCATCGAGGAAGAGCTGGGAGAAAGCTTCCCGCAGGATCCCGAAGTGCAGCTGTGGGGCGCGATCGGCGCGGTTTTCGCCAGCTGGATGAACGCCCGCGCGGTCACCTATCGCAACTTGCACAATATCCCGGCCGATTGGGGCACGGCGGTCAACGTCCAGGCGATGGTGTTCGGCAATCTCGGCAATTCCTCGGCGACCGGCGTTGCCTTCACCCGCAATCCCTCGACCGGCGAAAGCGCGCTCTATGGCGAGTTCCTAGTCAATGCCCAGGGCGAAGATGTCGTTGCCGGCATACGCACGCCGCAGAACATCACCGAAGACGCCCGTATCGCTTCCGGCTCCGACAAGCCGTCGCTGGAAAAGCTGATGCCCGAGGCCTTCGCCGAATTCAGCGAGATCTGCGCGCGGCTCGAGGGCCACTACCGCGACATGCAGGATCTGGAGTTCACGATCGAACGCGGCAAGCTCTGGATGCTGCAGACGCGTTCCGGCAAGCGCACCGCCAAGGCCGCGCTCAAGATCGCCGTCGAGATGGCGGAGGAGGGGCTGATCAGCAAGGAAGAGGCGGTCGCCCGCATCGACCCCGCTTCGCTCGATCAGTTGCTGCATCCCACCATCGACCCGCGCGCCCGGCGCGATGTGATCGGCTCGGGCCTGCCGGCATCGCCCGGTGCGGCCACCGGCGAGATCGTCTTCACCTCCGAGGAGGCGGTCCACGCGCAGGACGAGGGCCGCAAGGTCATCCTGGTCCGCGTCGAGACGAGCCCGGAGGACATCCACGGAATGCACGCCGCCGAAGGCATCCTGACGACCCGCGGCGGCATGACAAGCCACGCGGCCGTCGTTGCCCGCGGCATGGGCACGCCCTGCGTTTCGGGAGCCGGCACGCTGCGTGTCGACCTGCGCAACGAACTCTTGATCGCCCAGGGCGTGACGCTGAAAAAGGGCGACATCATCACCATCGACGGCTCGTCCGGCCAGGTGCTGAAGGGGGCGATCCCGATGCTGCAGCCGGAGCTGTCCGGCGATTTCGGCCGCATCATGGAATGGGCCGACGCCACCCGCCGCATGAAGGTGCGCACCAATGCCGAGACACCGGCCGATGCTCGCGCCGCGCGCTCCTTCGGCGCGGAAGGCATCGGCCTTTGCCGCACCGAGCACATGTTCTTCGAGGACGGGCGCATCAACGTGATGCGCGAGATGATCCTCGCGGAAGACGAGGCCGGTCGCCGCACAGCCCTGGCAAAGCTCCTGCCGATGCAGCGTTCGGACTTTGTCGAACTGTTCGAGATCATGCACGGCCTGCCCGTGACGATCCGCCTGCTCGACCCGCCGCTGCACGAATTCCTGCCGAAGACCGACGCGGAAATCGAAGAGGTCGCTTCGATCCTTTCCTTCGATCCGGCGGAACTGCGCCAGCGGGTGGATGCCCTGCACGAGTTCAACCCGATGCTGGGCCACCGCGGCTGCCGCCTGGCGATCTCCTATCCGGAAATCGCCGAGATGCAGGCGCGCGCCATCTTCGAGGCGGCCTGTCTGGCGGCCAAGAGTACGGGCGCTGCCGTGGTGCCGGAAATCATGGTGCCGCTCGTCGGCCTGAAGGCCGAGCTCGACTTCGTCAAGGAGCGCATCGAGGCCGTGGCCAGGGAGGTGATCGCCGAAGCCGGCGTCAGCATCGAATATCTGATCGGCACGATGATCGAGCTACCGCGGGCGGCCCTTCGCGCCCATGTGATCGCCGAATCGGCCGAGTTCTTTTCTTTCGGCACCAACGACCTGACCCAGACGACGTTCGGCATTTCGCGCGATGACGCATCCGCGTTCCTGTCGACCTACCTGCAGAAGGGGATCGTCGAGCGCGATCCGTTCGTCCAACTCGACTTCGACGGGGTGGGTGAACTGATCCAGATCGCCGCCGAGCGCGGCCGGCGGACGCGCAACAACCTCAAGCTCGGCATTTGCGGCGAGCACGGCGGCGATCCGGCGTCGATCCATTTCTGCGAGGAAGCGGGGCTCGACTACGTCTCCTGTTCGCCGTTCCGGGTGCCGATCGCACGCCTTGCGGCCGCACAGGCGGCTTTTGTCGGGCGGACATCGGCGGGCCGATCGAACGACTGACGGCGGTGCTCACCAGCCGGGTCCGGGGCCATACCAGGGACGGTACCAGCCGAATTCCACGGCCGTTTCGACGCGTCTGGCGCGCGCGTTGGCGCTGCGGTCGAGGTCGATGCGCTGGAGGCAGTCGGCAAAGGCGGTCGTGCCGCGCCTGAACCCATAATCGAGGCATTGGCGCTCGTCGGCGGCGCGCTGCTGCTCGGGCGTTATCGTCTGGCAACCGGCAAGGACGGCGGCCATGGCGGCAGGCGCAACCAGGATCAGCGCGCGCATCAGGGGCCTCCATCGACAGCGTGGCATCGCTTCTACCCGAAGCGATATAGCGGTCGCGATCGGGCCGGCAAGTTCACTGCATGCGCTCGAGAACACCCACGAAGGAATCGGCGAAGTTCTTCAGCCCGGTCGTCTCTGCCGATGGGTCCTCCACGCGAATGCCCGTGCCGTCGCCGTCAAGAAGCGCAAAGACGATCTTCATGCCGTTGCCGTTTGCCTCGGGGATGCGCAGGGCGGCGATCCGCTGGCAATCCTCGGCAAGCCCGGAAGCGGGCAGGTCGAAGAGGAACTCGCCCTCGAGCGCCTTGGCGGCGCGGCGCACCGCCTCGGAAAAACCGTCCTGCTCGGTGGCAAACCCGTCGAGCGACAGTTCCAGTTCGATCAATTCCAGCGCGAGGGCAGGCTCGCTGGCCGGGGGAGGCAAGGCCAGACGGACGTCCTGGCCAATCATCGATGTCGATGCCATGCAGTATTCTCCATTTGCCCGCCCATGGGGGAAAATCGTTAACGAGCGTGGCATTTTTGCGGCACACAAGGAGATTCGGCGTCTCGCGATCTGGTCCACCGATTTCGGATCGCGGTCGATCACGGCCGGATCACGGATTGACCTTGCCGCCGCGAGAGAGTTGTTTGTTGCAGTGTTTTGCGTTGTCGCGCTTCGGGCGGCGCGCGGCAGAGAAGAGGAGCGGCCAATGGCGATGGTCATTCGATACGAGCGGCCCTATTCCCATGCGGCGCACTGGGCGCGCCGCATGGCAGCCTTTGCGCTCGTGCTTTTTCTCGCTGCCGCCTTGTCACATCGGTTCGGGCCGCTGACGACGCCACACTTCCTCGTGCTTGCCGGCATCGCTGCCGGTCTTGCCTTGTGCGCCGTGCTGCTCGCCGTCATCGGACTGGTCCGGCTGTGGCGGGTCGGCGCGCGGGGCGGCAAGGCGGCCTTTGCCGCGCTCCTGTTTGCCGCCCTTCCGCTCGGCGTGGCCGGCTATGCCGCCCAGGCCTATTTCACCCGGCCGATGCTCTACGACGTAACGACTGATCCCTATGCGTCGCCCCCCTGGCTGAAGGTGCCGCTTGCGAACCAGGACTTTCTGCCGCGGCCGCCGGTGACGGTCAGGGACCGGGAGGTCCAGGAAGTCGCCTATCCGGGCTTGACCGGTCGCCGCTACGAGGGCGCGCTCGACCGCGTCCTGCAGGGGGTGCGCAAGGTTGCCGAGGAACAGGGCATCGTCTTCACCGAGGAAAGCGGCATGGAGAACGTGATCGCCGATCTGGAGGACCTGGTGGTCAAGCCGGAAGCGGGCAAGTCCGGCGAAAGCGAAATCGCCGTCGTCCCCGTTCCTTCGGAGCGCCCGATCGAGCAGGGGCTGCTGCCGAACAGCGGCGGGCCGAGCGACGTGCTGTTGCAGGGCGAGTGGCGTTCGCTGTTGTTCGGCTTCCGTTTCGACGTGTTGATCCGCTTGCGGGAGGAGGAGGAGACGGCGCTTGTCGATATGCGCGTTGCCTCGCGCTACGGTCCGCATGACCTTGGCCTGGGCGCCGCTTTCGTGGAGCGCTATCTGAAGGCGCTGGACGCCGAACTTCTGGGGATCGCCGGCGACTGAGGTCCATCGCCACAATCGGTTAGCGACGGCCCTCGCAGGCGTACCTTAGCCGCGTCGACGGCGTCTTTGCTTGACGCCTTTACAAGGCGCGCTATCCTGAGTTGATCTTCAACCGAGGGCCGTGCACATGGAAAACGCAGGCGTGGGCTGGATCGCCGCCATCATCATCGGCGGCATTGCTGGATGGTTGGCCGAGATGTTCATGAAGTCGCAAATGGGCGTCGTCATGAACATCGTGCTCGGCATCGTTGGCGCGTTTGTCGCCAACCTGATCTTGAGCCTGATCGGCGTGAACCTCGGGGGATGGGTCGGCTACCTGATCGCCGGCTTCATCGGCGCGTGCATTCTGATCGCGGTCGCGCGCGCGATCAGGCGCTAGCAACGGCTGCGGCCGCGGCCGCTTCGCCCGGCCGCTGCTGGTTCATCGGTTCGGGCTGGAGCTTGAGCTATGACGAGTCGGGGCGCTGAGGCGCCCGCCATCGCCCGATGTGATCGATCGCATTCGGCACCTTGATTATCGCCGGGCGGCAATCGATGGCCATCAAGGCGTCCGGGCCGCTTCGACCGGCGGCGGGGAGACCGACATGCGCACATATGCTTTTGAGACCGTCGACGTCTTTACGCAGACCCGCTTCGGCGGCAACCAGCTTGCGGTCTTCACCGATGCGCGGGGCCTCAGCGATGCGGAGATGCAGTCTCTCGCCGCCGAGATGAACTACAGCGAGACGACCTTCGTGCTGCCGCCAGACGACCCGGCCGATACGGCGCGCGTGCGTATCTTCACCCGCTCGCACGAGATGCCCTTCGCTGGCCACCCCAATGTCGGCACCGCCTTCGTGCTCGCCCGCCATGGCCGCGATCGCGACGGCCTGCTGCGTTTCGAGGAGATCGCCGGGCTGGTCGAGGTCAAGGTCGCCCGCGACGCCTCGGGCGAGGTTACGGGAGCGACCATCGCCGCGCCTCAGCCGCTTTCAACCGGGATCGAGCTGCCGGCCGAGGCGATCGCCGCTGCCGCCGGCCTCGCTCCTGCCGACGTCGTCGTGGCGAACCACAAGCCGGTACGGGCCTCGGTCGGCGTGCATTTCGTGCTGGCCGAGGTGACGGCCGAGGCGCTCGGCCGGGCCACGCCGGACCTCAGCCATTTCCGGGTGGTTAGGAACGCGCATCCCGGGCTGGAGGGCCGGTTCTCGCTGTTCGTCTATGCCCGTGACGGCGCCAATATCCGGGCGCGGATGTTTGCGCCGATCGGCGGCACCTGGGAGGATCCGGCGACCGGCAGCGCCAGCGCGACGGTCGCGGCGCTGCTGCTCTCGCTCGACGGTGGCGACCATGCCGCCTTCACGCTGACGCAGGGCGTCGAGATGGGCCGCCCGAGCCTGCTGCAGCTCACGGCGCAGCGCAGTGCCGACGGCATCCGCGCGACGGTCGGCGGCTCCTGCGTGCCGGTGTTCCAGGGCGAGGCGCTGCTTTAGTCGTCCAACCCCAGCTCTGCCCTCATTCGCTTCCTCAGGCCCGGCCGCCACCAGCCGGTGGCTCTCGCGCAGATAGTCCTGCAGGGCCTTGTCGGGCATCCCCTCGTCGGTCAAGCGCTGGATCCAGCTCATGCCGCGCGAGGCGAGATAGCAACCACATCAACCGGGCAGGTAGACGCCCTTCAGCGATGGCGGGCCATCGCTGAGGATCTCGCCGCGCTCGACGAGGTCCTCCAGGTGCGCCAGCACGGAAAGGGCTGCAGCGCCGTGCAGGCGCGGGTCGGTGTCCTTGTAGATCGCCCTCACCATGTCGGGGATCCGCCGGTCGCCCTTGCGGATCCGTTCCTTCACCGCCCGCTCGCGCATCTTGCGGTGTGTGCGCAGGCCGCGGAGGAACGCGGCGGGCTCCAGCACCGGCCCGCCATGCCCCGGCAGGTAGAGCCGGTCGTCGCGCTCGAGCAGCATCTCCAGCGAGGCCATGTAGTCGGCCATGGCGCCGTCCGGCGGCGCCACGATCGACGTGGCCCAGGCCATGACGTGATCGGCGCTAAAGAGGATGCCGGTGTCGTCGAGTGCGAATGCGGCATGATTGGCGGTGTGGCCGGGCGTCAGAAGCGCCGTCAGCGACCAGCCGTCGCCGATGACGCGCTCGCCATGGGAAAGCGCAAGGTCGGGTGAAAAGTCGCTGTCGGAGCTTTCGGCGAACGGGTTGGTCTCGCCGGCATGGAGCGGGCGCGCCGCCCGATGTGGTCCTTCGGCGACGATCATGGCACCCGTCTCCGCTTTCAGCCGGCGGGCAAGCGGCGAGTGGTCGCGATGGGTGTGGCTGACGGCGATATGGGTGACCTCGCGGCCTTTCAGCGCCGTCATCAGCGCCTGGAAATGCGCCTCGTTCTCCGGCCCCGGATCGATCACCGCGACCGAGCGGTCGCCGACGATATAGCTGTTCGTGCCGTGGAAGGTGAAGGGCGAGGGGTTGTTGACGGTGATGCGCTGCACATGCTCCGCCACCGGCACGGCCTCGCCGTGGGCCGGCTGGAACTCGAGATTGAAGGCGGGTGCGGTGGGCTTTCTCACTTGTACTCGATCTCGATGAAGCTCATCGGCGCGTCGCCGCCATTGACCACATTGTGGGCCACGCCCGCCTCGCGGCGGTAGACGAGGCCGGCCGGCCGATGCACGCGGTTGGTGCCGCTCTCGTCCTCGATCAAGAGGTGGCAATCGGTCATCGGCACGACCACGTAGCCGAGCCCATGCACGTGATGGCCGGTGTCGGCGCCGGGTTCGAAATCCCAGCGGGTGACACGCACGACCGCGTCGTCGAGCAGCAGGGTGGGCATGGCGGGCGGGCGGGCGCGGAACTGGCTCATGGTCTCTCCGTTGCAATTGGCGCCACGCCCACGAGGCGGCGCGCGCGGCGGCGACCTTAGCGCATAACCCCGACGACCGGAATCGATTTCCGAGGAAGAAGCGGGCGCAGATTCAAACCGTTATCGCCCTCATGGCGGTCCGGCCATCCCCCGCCGGATCGCGCTGCCGCAAGGTGATTGGCGAACGACGAAGCCGGTGCGGCGCATCCACAGCGGACACGGCCGGGCACCCGGACAAGAAGCAGGGCGCGCCGGAAAGAAACTTGGGCAGATGGCAACTTAAGGATTGTCCGCCGGGGTGAGCTTTGCTATCAGGCTCCCGCTTGGCGGGCACATGCCCGCGCGTTGGGGCGTAGCCAAGCGGTAAGGCAGCGGTTTTTGGTACCGCCATCCCCTGGTTCGAATCCAGGCGCCCCAGCCACTCTGCTTCTTCGGCAGCATCAGCCGATCGCCCACCCAGCCTGGACTTTCTGATGGCGTTGCTCCACGGGTGGCTTCGTTGCTGGTCTGGGTTACGCGCCTTCGTCCGCCACCGCGCAGCCACGCGAGAGGGGCGGCCGAAGCGGCTGTTCGCGCATGCGCTGCCCGAATGGCGTTCCGCGTTCAAACGCGGGCGCCGCCAGGGCATGCATCGCCCTGCCACCGATCCGGGCGCCCCTCCACTCAGAACCTGTGCCGGTCGAAAACCTCGGCCATCCGGTCGATGCCGGCGATCTGGTAGGCGGTGAAATCCGGGTTGGGCTGCTGGAAGTCGATGCGGACCGCCAGCGGGTCGGCCGCGACGATGTCGGAGCCGGAAAGCGTGGCGATCACCGCGTGGCCGCAGAAGGGCACATGCGCCTCCGAATAGCCGCCCTCGTGCACGAGCAGCAGCCGGCCGCCGCAGAGCTCATTGGCGGCCTCCATGGTCAGGCGGGTCATCTCGGCAAAGGTTTGCGAAGACGCCAGCATCCGCGACAGCGGGTCGACGCCGGAGGCGTCGAAGCCGCAGGCGACGACGATCGCATCCGGCCGGTAGCGCTCGAGCGCCGGCAGCACGATCCGCCGGAAGGCGTGCAGGTAGCCGAGGTGGCCGGTTCCCGGCAGCATCGGGATATTGATATTATAGCCTTCGCCCTTGCCCTGTCCGCGGTCGGCCACCCGGCCGGAATCGCGGGGATAGCAGTTCTCCTGGTGCAGCGAGATCGTCAGCACGTCGGGCCGGTCGTAGAAGATCGCCTCGGTGCCGTTGCCGTGATGGACGTCCCAGTCGATGACGGCGATCCGCTCGGCCCGCTTCTCGGCGAAGGCCGCCTCGACGGCGATGGCGATGTTGGCAAGCAGGCAGAAGCCCATCGGCCTGTCCGGCAGGCAATGGTGGCCCGGCGGGCGCGACAGCGCATAGGCATTGCGCTGCCGGCCCGACAGCACGCTGCGCAGCGCACCGGTGGCGAGCCCCGCCGAGAGGGCCGCGATCTCGTAGCCGCCCGGTCCAAACGGCGTCCGCTCGCCGAGCTCGCCGCCCTTGCCGTCCGACAGCCGCTTGAAGGCGTCGAGATAGGACGCGGGGTGCACGCGCCGCAGTTCCTCCTCGCTCGCCGCCGGTGCGGACGACACCGAAAGCGCGTCGATCAGCCCCGTGACGCTCATAAGGTTCTTCAGCCGGCGCTTGGTTTCGGGATTTTCAGGCAGTCCGCCGGCTGCGAGCGGCTGGACGAGGCCGCCGACGGGCGCCATGAAGGCATAACTGCCGCCCGCGTGCCAAAAGCATTTCTCATCCCACCAGAAACCGGTCTTGTTTGCTGAGTTCACCTGTCTGTCCCCCGCTTTGGTTGTGCGTCGCGCCCGTTTGCATAGCATGGTCCGCACAACCGGTCAGGCGGCTATTTTCGGCAATCCCGCCACGTCCGGCCGCTGGCAATTCCGGCCGTGCATCGCCGCCTCGGCTGGCGAGCATCTGCGGGGCGTACGCTTGAGAGCGTTTCCACGCCGCAGCATTCCGCGATCGATGCCGAAATGACGCCCCCGGCATTTGCCGGGAAACGTCTTCAATCATGCGCCCGAGCGCATTATTCCTCGATCGTGTATTCGCCGAGTTCGCAGAGGTTCTGGGTGTCGGTCGTGGTGTCGAGGTCGTCACCCTGGAACTCGAAGCGCATGTCGTATTCGCAGACGGTGCGGCCGTCGGCGATGGTGATCTCCATCGATTCGCCCGGACCCAGCGCCTGGCGACCGAAGATGTCGTCTTCCCAGTTGTCGACGCCGACCGGCGAGGCGTAGAAATTGTTGAGGACGGAGTTCGTGCCGTTCTTCAGGGTGAAGACCAGGTCCTCGGCCTGGGCTGCGCCAGCGGTCAGAGAAAGTGCCGCAGCGAACGCCGCAAATTTGAACTTATTCATATTATACAACCCTTTAAAGCCCCCAAATATTTGGGTGAAGGCGTTAAAGCAGGTTGTATCTGAATGGGAAATGAACCTCAGCTGGTCCGCGCACAATTCCTGCATCCACCGATTGATTTTCGACGTCTTCGACCAGTGCGGCATGGCGTCCGCGGAGGCAGGGCGATGGCACGCGGGCCGTCCTCGCCGACCGTCCTGCCCGGCGCTCAGTTGCGCGCCTTGTGCCAGCCCGCGGCCAGCGCCTCTTCCTCGCTGCAGAACCAGCGTTCGCCACCGGCGGGCTGGACGCGGATGGCCGCATACCGGTCCTGCCCCGGCAGATAATAGGCCCTGGTGCCATCGACCTGGTCGATATTGCCCTTGATCTGGCAGTTCTGGAGCGCGGCGCGGAAGGCGGTGACCAGTCCCGCGCCGCTCACATTGTCGAAAATGACGAACAACAGCCCGACACAGATCAGGCCGGGAATGGCTGACACAAGCGGCAGGTTGCGACGGCGCTCCTGCCTATGCTCGGCGAATTTCGGGTGCATCATACTCCCTCCAGCATCCCGAGATGATCGCCGCATGGTGTTGCCGGGCGCTTAAGAAACGCGCTTATCGGCGAATAAAAGAAAATGCTAAAATTTTAACAATTGGTTACGTCGGGATGCGCGTGCCAGAGGTAGAGGTGCCGCCGGTCGCGGATGTCAGGATACGGAAAACCGGCCGATCGGGATGATTTCCGCCGCGTCCTCGTGCCAGGCGCCGCCCTGCCAGTCGCCAGCCCAGCGCTCGACCGAAAGACCGCTCGCGGCAAGCATCGCCTCGATCCTCGGCTTCGGGGTGAACAGGATTTTCGATGCCGCCGTAAGGTGTGGACCGCCCTTTTCGACGAGATAGTGGGTTTCGTAGGTGACGATGCCCGTGGCAGGATCGTGCAGCATGTCGTTCCAGGCCTTCACCCGTCCGACTTGCGGATGCATGATCAGACGCTCGGAGTTCTCCGGCACCCATTCCAGCCATTCGCGGACGAGCGGGTTGCGCGTGTCGAAGACGAAGCGGCCGCCGGGCGCCAGATGGGCGGCGATGGTGGCAAGGACGGCGCGCTGGTCATGCTCGTTCAGAAACACCTGGAAGGCGTGCCCGGTCATCACCACGAGGTCGAAGGTCTCGCCCAGCCGGATCGCCCGTGCGTCGCCTTCGATGAACCGCACACGGTCGGCGCCGGGCTTGGCGCGGGCGATCTCGAGCATTGCCGTGGCCGGATCGACGCCGACGACGCGGCGCCCTTCGCCAAGCGCGATCGCAAGCTCGCCCGTGCCGCAGCCGAGGTCGAGCACCGAGCGGGCATCGGCTGCGAGCGCAACGCAATAGTCGAGGTCAGCACCCCAACCGTTTTCGAGGTCATAGAAGCCCGCGAACGCTGCATCATCGAAGAGGCGGTCGAAGGCGGGCATGCAGGGTCTCCTCGCAGTGGCGACAATGAGCAGAAGAACAACAAAGGCCGGAGCAGGGCTCCGGCCAAGGCTTCCGGTCAGGCGCTCGGGGCCGGCTTTGCCGCGTCCAGCACCTTTTCGCAGTGCGACGGGCCGCCCTTCGGATCCTTGCGGTCGACAACCGGGCGGATCTTGCGGATCTTGTAGTCGCCGCTGACGGTCAGTTCGACCTGGCAGGCCTTGCGGTTGATGAAGCCGCCGCGCCAGGTGTAGAGCGTCTGGCCGTCCGTGCCTTCGATGTCGCGGACCGGCGGGCCGTAGGCGGCGAAGAAGGCGCCGGCCGACTGGCCGATCCAGCGGGTTTCGAGCGCGGTGGTCGGAACGGTGGGGGCAACGGTGGTGCAACCGGCGACGGCAAGCAGCAGGCCTGCCAGTGTGGCAATGCGAAGGATCATGCGAACCAATTCCTTGGGCGTAGTGCGGGGCGGATTTCGGCTCATGGGAGCGTGCAGTTCGCTCTAGCGCAACCCGGCCAAAAGGAAAGCCGCTTCTGCGGCAACGGGTGATTGTCCAACGAATCGATTCGCGGAGTTTGACTGAATTGCAACACTTCGCGGCGCCATGCGGCGAGGGCGGCGACGATGCTGCGGAACCACGGGCTTGGCGATCGGCTTGCCGGAGGGCGCACTCCCCGGTATGCATTCGCCACCATGAGTCTCGAATCCGTCCGCAAGTTCTTTGAGGCGCACGCGCCCGACATCGAAATCCTCCAGACCGAGGAGAGCTCGGCCACCGTCGCGCTGGCAGCCGCCGCCCACGGCGTGGCCCCCGAGCAGATCGCCAAGACGATCTGCCTTCGCGTCGGCGAGGAGACGATGCTAATCGTCGCCAGCGGCACCGCCCGCCTCGACAATCGCAAGTTCAAGGACCGCTTCGGCGGCAAGGCCCGCATGCTCGATGCCGAGCAGGTCGTCGCCGTGACGAGCCATCCCGTCGGTGGCGTCTGCCCCTTCGGGCTGCCCTCCGAGATTCCGGTTTATTGCGACGTATCGCTCAGGGCCTTCGAAGAAATCGTTCCCGCAGCCGGTGCCACCAACGCTGCGGTGCGCATTCCGACGCAGCGGATGATCGAACTCGTCAGCGGCACCTGGGTCGACGTCTGCCAGTAGCTTCGGCTCGCGAACCTTTCCGCGCAGGATTCGCCACTCCGTTCCGATGCAACATCGACACCGGGTTGTGGTAGGCTGACGCCATGGACGTTTGTGCTGACGACGACTACTTCCGCGGGCTGGCGGCTTTCAGCGATTTCGAGGGCGTGGCCGAGGCCGGCAACTACCATCCGCTGCCGGACGGCTGGGCGCTGGTGCTCGCCGATATCGTCGACTCGACCGGCGCCATCGAGGCCGGCCGCTACAAGGCCGTCAACATGGCTGGCGCCAGCGTCATCTCCGGCGTGCTGAACGCGATTGGCCAGCACGATCTCCCCTATGTTTTCGGTGGCGACGGGGCGCTCGTTGCAGTTCCGGGCTCGCAGATTAGCACAGCGCGTGCCGCCCTTTCGGCGGTGCAGCGCTGGTCGATGGAAGAACTCGGGCTGGAGATGCGCGGTGCCGTCGTTCCCGTCTCCGCCATCCGCGCCGCGGGGCAGGAGGTGCTTGTGGCGCGTTATCAGGCGAGCGAGTTCGTCGCCTATGCGATGTTTGCCGGCGGCGGTGCGGCCTGGGCCGAGCAACGCATGAAGGAGGGCCTGGAAAGCAACCGGATCGCGCCGCCGGGCACGCGGCCGAATCTGGCAGGCCTGTCCTGCCGGTGGAACCCGATTTCGGCGCGCCACGGCGAGATCGTTTCCATTATCGCCGTGCCGGCGCCGGGCAGCAGCGAAGCGGAGTTCCGCGCGCTGATCGCCGATATCGTCGCGCTTGCCGGCCGCGAGGAGCAGGCCGGCCATCCGCTCGACGTGAAGGCGATGCGGCTGGGCCTCAACCGGTTCTCGTTGGACGCCGAGGCGCGGGCGGCGGTGCCGAAGGGAAGGCGGCTCAGGCACAAGGCCTTTATCGTCTTGCAATACATTCTGATGCAGGTGCTTTCGCGGTTCGGGCTCACCCTCGGCCGCTTCGACCCGGAACGCTACCGCCGCGACATCGTCGCCAATTCCGACTTCCGCAAGTTCGACGACGGGTTGAAGATGACGCTCGACATCGAGCCCGGCCGGCTGGCGGGGATCGAGGCGCGGCTGGAGGAGGCGAGGGCGGCCGGCGTCTGCCGCTACGGCCTGCACCGGCAGGATTCGGCGCTGATGACCTGCGTGGTGCCGACGCCGCTTGCCCGCGACCATGTGCATTTTATCGACGGCGCCGCCGGCGGGTATGCGATTGCTGCGGCCAAGCTGAAGGCGACGCTGAAAGGCGAGGCACAAGCGTCCGCGCCGTTCTGATTGCGGCGCTGGCTCGAAAGGTGCGAACCGTCGCCGCTCGTTGGCCGGAGCGACTCGTTGCCTTTCCGGGCCGTCACTCGCCGACAAGCGTGCGCGTCAGCGGGTGGTCCGGATCTGCCAGCCCGTCGATGATGTCGAAATGGTGCCGGTCGGGCTCCTCGACCGACGCCGTCGTGGCGCCAAGACCGGTCCAGATATTGGCGAGCAGCGCATTCTGGCGGCGGAACTCGGCGCGTTCCGCCCCGCCGACCCAGCAGGTGATGCGCGCATCCGCCATCGGCCGCAAGAGGGCCGGGCTCTCCGCCTGCGCCTCGGCCTCGTCGATCGCAAGCGTCGCGTTCATCGCGGTGCGCATCAGCGGGCGCAGATCATGCACGCCGGAGATCGAGACGACGTGGCGGATCCGGGCGCGAACGGCCGGAGCAAGCGGCGAGGTCTCGCACACCATGCGGCTGACGAGATGTCCGCCGGCCGAGTGCCCGGTCAGCAGGATCGGCCCGTCGATTTCGGCGGCAGCCGCGGCGATCGCCATGCCGATCTCGGCGGTGATATCGGCGATGCGATTTTCGGGGCAGAGCGTGTAGCTTGGAATTGCGACCGCGTAGCCTCGGCTGACCGAGCCGGCTGCGAACTGCGACCAGGTGTTCTTGTCGAAGGCCATCCAGTAGCCGCCGTGGACGAAGACGACGAGCCCCTTCGGCGTGCCCTCGGGCAAAAACAGGTCGAAGCGTTGGCGCTCGCCGTCGCCATAGGCGAGATCGATCTTCGCCCGCCCGGCTGCCGACAGGGCCAGCCGGAACGCGTGCGCCGGCTCCACCCAGGCCGCCGGCCAGCGGTCGCCGCCGGCGATGTGGGCCCCGTTGGTATAGGCGTCGCTCCAGTCCTCGATCCGGTATCCGAACATTTTTTGCCTCCCTCGCTCAGCCTGTCTATACGGCGGTGATCGGGGCGAGGGTAGCCGGGCGGCGGAAAATTTCGCCGGGAGGGTTCAGGTCGGCCCAAAACTGTGGTCAATGCAGAAGAGAGCGGGGCGCGTTTGCATTGCCCCTCATTCGGCCTGCCGGCCACCTTCTCCCCGCAAGCGGGGCGAAGGAGATACGCGGTGCGGTCGCGCTCCCTCTCCCCGCTTGCGGGGAGAGGGTCGGGGTGAGGGGCAATTTCCAGTTTGGCCGCGCCAGGGAGGAACATCATGACCGAGCCATACGATCCCGCCCCATACGATCCCGCCAAGGAAGGCGCGCAGATGTCGTTCAAGGACCGCATGTCCTACAGCGACTATCTCGATCTCGAAAAGGTGCTGAACGCGCAATCGCCGCTGTCCTCCGCCCATGACGAGATGCTGTTCATCATCCAGCATCAGACGTCCGAACTTTGGATGAAGCTGGCGTTGCACGAGATGCGCGCGGCGATCAGAGCGATCCGCGCCGACCGGCTTGATCTTTCCTTCAAGATGCTGTCGCGCGTCGCCCGGATTTTCGAGCAGCTGAACAGCGCCTGGGACGTGCTGCGGACGATGACGCCGAGCGAATATACCGAGTTTCGCGACGCGCTCGGCCAGTCCTCCGGTTTCCAGTCGTGGCAGTATCGGGCGATCGAGTTCCTCGCCGGCAACCGCAACCTCGCCATGCTCGGCCCGCACCGGCACCGCCCCGACCTGATGGAGAAACTCGAAGCGATCCTCGCCGAACCCTCGCTCTACGACGAGGCGATCCTGCTGCTGGCACGCAACGGTTTCGACATCGGCGCGGATGCCGCTCGCGCCGACTGGCGCGAGACGCGCAGCGAGAACGATGCGGTGGTCGCTGCCTGGCAGGCGGTCTATCGCGACCCGCAACGTTACTGGATGCTCTACGAGCTTGCGGAAAAACTGGTCGATTTCGAGGACTACTTCCGCCGCTGGCGCTTCAATCACGTCACCACCGTCGAGCGCGTCATCGGCATGAAGCGCGGCACCGGCGGCACCGGCGGCGCCTCCTACCTGAAGAAGATGCTGGAGGTCGTGCTGTTTCCGGAACTGTGGAAGGTCCGCACCCTCCTTTGAGCGCAGCTTGAAGTTCCGGAATCGGCCTCTAAGCTTGGCCGTCCAGAGGCTTGAAAAGAATCCGTTTTTCGGCCGCGCCGGCGGTCAGGTGGTGAGTTCGGCTGTCCGGTTTTCTGGTCCGTCTTCCGAATGGGCATAGACGTCCATCGTGTAGCCGATGTGCTCCTCCATCAGCTTCCGGGCGCGGTCCGTGTCCCGGTCGAGCGCCGCCTCCATCAAGGCGGTGTGATGGGAAAGCCCCATCGCCTCGCGCAGGGCGGCCATCGCAGCCTCGTGTCCGTCCGTCCGGCCGGCGGCGGCGCGCAGCGTCGGCGCCAGCCCGAGAAAGCGGTGATGCCGGCGGAGCTGGTCGGAGATCGTGCCCCGGAAGCGCAGCAGCCAGCTGGAGGTGGCCGCCCCGATGAGCGCGGAGTGAAAGGCCTCGTGCTTGTCGTCCCAGTCGTCGACGGCCGCTTCCGAGGGATCGTCGGCGACCGTCTTGCAGCGGGACAGCCGAAAGTGGGCTGTGACGAGGGCTTCTTCCCAGTTGCTGTCGCCGCACTCGATCGATTCGAGCAGGAGCGGCACTTCGACAACCATGCGCGCACGCACCAGGTCTTCCAGCTCCTGTCGTGACACCGGGGCAACGGCAAAGCCGCGATTGCTGACCGCCGTCACCAGCCGTTCCGCTTCCAGACGCGACAGCGCCTCGCGCAGTGGCGTCCAGCCGAGGGCATAGCTCTCGCGCAAGAGGCTGAGCTTGAGCGATGCTCCGGGGGGCAGGCGAGTGGAAAGGATATCGCGCCGAAGGCGCCGGTACGCCTCCTCCGTCTTTGTCCCGCCAGTCTCGTTCCGCATGGTTTCTCCCGTCGGAGCCGTCCAGTCCTGCACGCAATATATAGGGCAAGTTTCGGCAAAATATATATCATCTGGGAATATGCCGAAGATTATATATCGGCGTTTGACAGCGCCGGTTCCACCGCTATGATCGCCTCAGACTGCGGGCTTACCGTGGCTTTCATGTGGGAGGAAAAGATGTTGAAGTCGAAGTTTGGCTGGCTGTCCGGGATCGTTCTCGCCGGTGCCCTGATGGCGGCAGGTTCCGCTGCCGCGGATCCGATCCGCATCGGTATTGCCAATTTTGGCGAGCATCCGCAGCTGAACGCCTCGATTGCCGGCTTCAAGAAGGCGCTGGCCGACAACGGCTTCGTTGAAGGCACCGACGTCGTCTACACCGAGAGTCACACCAATTTCGACGCCTCGTTGGTGCCGCAGATGATCCAGAAGCTGCAGTCCGAGCAGCCGAAGCTGATCTACACCATCACGACCCCGGTCTCGCAGATCGCCAAGAAGGCGCTTGCCGGCTCCGGCATTCCGGTCGTCTTCGCCGCAGTGACCGATCCGGTCGCCGCCAAGCTCGTCCCCTCCTGGGAGGCCGGCGACGAGGGCATGACCGGTGCCACCGACCTGCAGGACGTCGGCGCGGTGATGGAGTTCGCCAAGAAGCTGTTGCCGAACGCCAAGCGCATCGGCGTGCCCTACAATCCGGGTGAGGCCAACGACGTGGCCCTCCTGGAAAAGATGAAGGAAGCCGCGCCGGCTGCCGGCTTCGAAGTCGTCGAAGTCGGCGTCGACAACGTCAACGACATCCAGCAGCGCATCGCCTCGCTGGCCGGCAAGGCCGACGTGATCTACACCCCGGCATCGAACCTGCTGCAGCCGGCGATCGCCGCCGTTGCCGCTGCCGCCCGCCAGGCCGGCATCCCGATCGTCAACTCCGACGACGCAGCCGTCCGCAACGGCGTCGTGCCGGCAAGCTTCGCCGTGAACTACGACCAGGTCGGTGTTGCCGCCGGCAAGATCGCCGCCGAGATCCTGAAGGGCAAGGACCCGAAGGAAATCCCGGCCTGGCGCCCGGCCTATGAGGACCACGCACCGCTGGTGAACCGCGACGTACTGAAGGAGTTCGGCGCCGAGGTTCCGGCCGCCTTCGATGGCTGCGAGTGCTTCACCAACTAATCGCCTAAAAGAAAGCAGACAGTTCGACGGCGCCCCTCGGGCGCCGTCGTCATACAGGGAGAGGCGGATGCTAGAAATCCGATCGGCGCGAAAGACCTTCTACAGGGGGCAGCCGGATGAAAAGGTCGCGCTCGACGGCCTGGACCTGAAGCTCGCCAATGGCGAGTTCGCCGTCGTCATCGGCTCGAACGGCGCCGGCAAGAGCAGTATGCTCAACGCCATTTCCGGGGCATTGGTCCTCGATTCCGGCCAGATCCTCATCAATGGCGACGATGTCACCGACATGCCCGTCTACAAGCGGGCGGCACGTCTGGCTCGCGTCTTCCAGGACCCGATGAAGGGCACCGCCGCCAGCATGACGGTGGCCGAGAACATGCTGCTGGCGGAGCTTCGCTCCTCCAGGCGCACGCTGAAGCAGGGCCTGAATGCCGCCCGGCTGGCCGCCTACAAGGAGCGGCTGTCCGTGCTCGGTCTCGGCCTCGAGAACCGGCTCGATACGCGCGTCGACCTGCTTTCCGGCGGCCAGCGCCAGTCCTTGTCGCTGATCATGGCCGTCGGCGGCAAGCCGGAGGTCCTGCTGCTGGACGAGCACACCGCCGCACTCGACCCGCGCACGGCCGACATCGTCATGCAGGCGACAGTGCGCGCCGTCGAGGCGTTGAAGCTGACGACGCTGATGGTGACGCACAACATGCAGCACGCCATCGATTTCGGCGATAGCGTCATCATGCTCGATGCCGGCAAGGTGCGCCTGGAGATCACCGGCGAAGAAAAGAAGAACGCCACGGTTGCCGATCTGGTGAGCCACTTCACCGTAAAAACCGACCGCATGATTTTGGCGAGCTGACGACCATGGATTTCCTTCAGACCACGCTCACCAGTTTCCTCGGGCTGATCCCGGTCACGCTGGCTCAGAGCCTCATCCTCGCCTTCGTGGTGCTCGGCATCATGATCCCGTTCCGCATGCTGAACTTCCCGGACCTGACGAGCGAGGGCGCGTTTCCGCTTGGCGGCTGCGTCTGCGGGGTGCTGCTGGCGGCCGGCGTCGCGCCGTTCCCGGCGGTGCTGGCGGCGCTGTTTGTGGGCTTCCTGGCCGGCTGCTGCACCGCCTTCATCCACCTGCGCTTCCGCATCCACACGCTGCTCGCCGGTATTCTCATGATGACGATGCTCTACAGCATCAACCTGCGCATCATGGGCAAATCCAACCTTTCGGTGTTCGGTTCGCCGACGCTGTTCGACAACGTGCCGTTCACGCAGGCCGGCTTCCCGGTAGCGAAGATCGTCGTTGCCGGCCTGTTCGGTCTCGTTGTCTTCCTGCTGCTCGACCGCTTCTTCAAGACGGAGAAGGGCACGGCGGTCCGCGCCGTCGGCGCCAATCCGGACATGGCCGAGGCGCAGGGCATCAATGTCTGGGCCGCGACGATCGGCGGCGTCGGCATGGCCAGCGCGTTTTCGGCCACCGGCGGTGCACTGATGGTGCAATCGCAGGGCTTTGCCGACGTCAACATGGGCATCGGCATCCTGATCAACGGCCTGGCGGCGCTGATGATCGGCGAGGCAATCGTCGGCAAGAAGACGGTGCTGCGCCAGCTGCTCGCGCCCTTTGTCGGCGCGGTCGTCTATTACCAGCTTGTCTCGCTCTGCCTTGCCGCCGGCATGCCGCCGCCAGATCTCAAGCTCGCCACCGGCCTCTTCGTGCTCGCCATGCTGGCGCTGCCGAGCCTCAAGCGCTCGCGCGGCTCGGCGCCTGCACGCGAGCACATGCGCGAATAGAAGGAAGACACGCGTCCGACGATCGCCGCCGGGCGTGCGCTCGAATTGTTGCCGCGCTGTGCCCGACCACGCGGCCGGGCACGGCGGCCAGACGAAACAGGATTGCTCGATCATGACCGGAACCCTTGATGTCGCTGCCGTCGATGCCATGGACGCCGCCGATCCGCTGCGTGCCTGCCGCAAGCATTTTGCCCTTGCCGACGGCGTGATCTATCTGGACGGAAACTCCCTTGGCGCGGCGTCTCTTGCGGCCTTTGCCGAACTGGAGACGGCGGCAAGGCAGGAGTGGGGCCGGGACCTGATCAAGAGCTGGAACACCGCCGGCTGGTTCCAGCTGCCGCTGCAGCTCGGCGACCGCGTCGGCCGCCTGATCGGCGCGGCACCCGGTCAGACCGTGGTCTGTGACACCACCTCGCTCAACATCTACAAGACGTTGCATGCGGCCATTGCGCTGCGCCCGGGCCGCAGGGTCATCGTCTCCGAAGCGGGCAGCTTCCCGACCGACCTCTACGTCGCCGAGGGGGTGATCTCGACGCTGCCGGGGATGGAACTGCGCCTGGAGGGCACCCACGCGCCGCAGATCGAGGATCTGATCGACGAAACCGTCGCCGTCGTTCTGGTCAACCACGTCAACTACAAGAGCGGCGAGTTGCGTGACATGGCCGCGCTGACGAAGAAGGCGCACGAGGCCGGGACGCTCGTCGTCTGGGACCTCTGCCATTCCGCCGGCGCGCTGCCGGTCGATCTCGATGGCGCAAACGTCGATTTTGCCGTCGGCTGTACCTACAAGTACCTGAACGGCGGCCCCGGCGCGCCGGCTTTCATCTACGCCGCCCGCCGCCACCACGAAAACGTGGTCCAGCCGCTCAGCGGCTGGTGGGGCCATGCGCGTCCCTTCGCCTTCGAGCATCGCTATGCCGCCGGTGACGGCATGGTGCGCTTTCTTTGCGGCACGCAGCCGATCCTGTCGCTGCGCGCGCTCAAGGGTGCGCTCGACGTATGGGATGCGGTGGACATGGCGGTGGTGCGGGAAAAAAGCATCGCGCTGACGGATATCTTCATCCGCCTCGTCGAGGAGAAATGCGGCCAGTACGGTGTGGCGCTGGAGACGCCGCGTGATGCCGCCAGGCGCGGCAGCCAGGTGTCGTTCGCCCATGAGGGCGCTTACGAGATCATGCAGGCGCTGATCGAACGCGGGGTGATCGGCGATTTCCGTGCGCCCTCCACGATGCGCTTTGGCTTCACCCCGCTCTATGTCGGCTATCGCGACGTATTCCAGGCCGTCAATGTGCTCGAGGAGATCCTGCGCACGGAAGTCTGGCGGGACGTCCGTTATGCGGTTCGCGGCGCCGTGACATAGAAGGCGCGTCTTTTTCTTGTCATTTTAGTATCCTCTAACTGATGGCGCGGGGCGGTGGAGGAGGCAAGAATGCGATACTGGTGCGTTGTACTGGGAATCCTCGCTTTGGCCGTCGTCTTTGCGCGGCCGGTCTCGGCCCACAGTTTCTACGATCTGGAGTGCTGCGCCGGCCGCGATTGCATGCCTGTCCCGGAAGGGGAGGTGACCGCGACCAAGGAAGGGTGGCTGGTCAAGACGACCGGCGAGGTCATCAAGTACAACAGCTGGCCGGTGAAGCACTCCCCCGACGGACGCTTCCACCGCTGCGCCGGTCTGGGCGACTTCAGTCCGAAAGGACGCACGCAGTGCCTCTACGTGCCCGATTTCGGCGAGTAGGGACGCAGCCGGTATGCCGTCAATCGCTGTCTGCGTCATCGACGATGACGATCCGGTTCATCAGAAGCAGCGACCGGTCGGGCTGGATGACGTAGGTCTCCTGGACCAGATTGCCGAACTGATCGGTGAAGCGATGGTTGAAGAAGCTGCCGACGGGGGCCTTGGCAAGTTTCGTGCGCGGCTGTCCGCCATAGGTGATGCTTCCCGGAATTGGCTCCGGATAGGTCACGCCCGCGGTTGGTGAGCAGCCCGAAAGGCACAAGGCGAGGAGGAACGGCTTGACGGCAGTTGCCGCCTTCAAGGCGCCTACGCGAGGTTTCGCGGCACGCCTGGGCCAACTTGCAAGCGCGACGATGTCCCTGACAGCACCAAGGCATGTCATGGTCCAACGATAGCATGGGCCTTCGGTGTCGGTCATCGCAGCCAGTCCGACATTGAAACGGTCCGCAATTGGTCCGTGGCATTTCTGAGGAGGAACACTCTCGGGAAGCGTACGGTATCGGCTGGTCGGAGTGGAGTGATTCGAACACTCGACCCCCTCGTCCCGAACGAGGTGCGCTACCAGGCTGCGCTACACTCCGTGACCAGCGGCGTCCGTATAGAACAGGGTTTTCGTTTCCACAAGCGGCAAACTCAAAAAAAATCGCATGGCTGGGCAAGTTCCACAATCCGGCGCCACCGCCGGCCCGGCGCGCTGGAACGCCTGCCGCCGCCGTGCGTTTCATCCACCATGGAATCGGTCGTCAACGATATGCTTCAGCCAACCGAACTGGCCTTCGCGGTCATCGCCGCAAGGCTTGCCGGCGCGGTCGTGCTCGGTGCCCTGATCGGGTTTGAACGCGAATACCGCAATCATCCCGCAGGCTTGCGAACCCACATCCTTGTCAGCCTCGCTGCGGCTGTCTTCTCCATCATCTCCATCGAGATGGTTCATATGGGGCACTTCGGCGATGCGCAGGTTCGCATTGATCCACTGCGTGTCGTCGAGGCGGTCACCTCCGGCGTTGCGTTCCTGGCGGCGGGCATGATCATCTTTTCGCGCGGCAAGGTGCGAAACCTGACCACCGGCGCCGGCATGTGGCTGTCGGGAGGGGTAGGCCTGTCGGTTGGGCTCGGCTACTGGAGCATCGCCGCGTTGGCGGCAATTGCCTGCGTCGTCGTGCTCAATCTGCTCGGCCGGCTCGCGGCGCAGGCGGGGGGAGGCGAGGTTTCGCCGGACACGAATACGGGCAAGGGGGCGGATGGGAATTTCGCCGGCAACGCCTCGGAGGTTCGACCGAATCTCGAACGTTGACAAAGGTTTAGTCCCGTAGGATTAATCCCTATGGTAGCAGCATTGAATTAGATGTCACTAAAATGTCCTGTTGCTGCCATTTTGTGCGATTGATTTGTGAATAAAACGGCACGCATATCGTCTTTACCTTGAGACGACTTCCTGCCTTGTCCGCCCGCTATTTTGTCGGGCCCGGCGCGGCGGGTTTTTGTGTTTTATTTCGATACCGATTTCTCGGTGGAAAGAGGGCAAAACGTGGCATTTTCTGCAGGTAAGCTCGGCGCGGACGAGTTGCGCGCCGCACTGAAGGATAGCGCGAATGCGTTTCTGGCAATGGGGCTGTTCAGCTTCTTCGTGAACCTTCTGGTGCTGACCGGACCGCTCTTCATGCTCCAGATCTACGATCGCGTGCTCGCGTCCCGGTCCGAGGCGACGCTGGTGGCGCTGACGGGTCTGATCGTCGGTCTGTTCGCCATCATGGGCGTGCTGGACCATATCCGCAGCCGGCTGGCGGCGCGCGTCGGTGCGCGCTTTCAGGCGCGCTTCGACAAGCGCGTGTTCAACGCGGTGCTCGACCGCACCGGCCTGAACGCGCGAGGCATCTCGACCTTGACGGGCATGCGTGATCTCGACGCCATCCAGAAGGCATTGTCCTCGCCGGCGGTGTTCACCGTCTTCGACATCCCCTGGACGCCGTTCTTCCTCTTTATCATTTTCATGTTCCATCCGGCGATGGGTGCACTCGGTGTCGCCGGCGGCCTCGTCCTCGTCACGCTCACCTGGTTGAACCAGAACGGCACCAAGGGTGATCAGGAACGGGCGATGATGGCCGGTCGCATGAGCGACGAGATGACCCAGACCCTGCAGCGCGAAAGCGATACCGTGCGCGCGCTCGGCATGCGCCGTTCCGTATCCGCGCGCTGGCAGCAGTTGCGCGACAAGGCGCTCGAGGCCAACATCCGTTACAGCGACAGCAACGGCTTCTATGCCATCTCGTCGAAGACCTTCCGCGTCTTCCTGCAGTCGGCCATTCTGGCGCTTGGCGCCTGGCTTGTGCTGCAGAACTCGATTTCGGCCGGCGCGATGATCGCAAGCTCGATCATCATCGGCCGTGCGCTCGCCCCGATCGAGGGCGCGATCGGCCAGTGGGCCCTGGTGCAGCGCGCGATTCAAGGCTGGTGGCAGCTGTCCGACCTGCTCGGCAAGGTCCCTGAAGAAGAAGCGCGCACCGCGCTGCCGAAGCCACGCGCGATCCTGGAGGTCAACCAGGTCACGGCGATCCCGCCCGGCGAGAAGGTCGCGACGCTGCGCATGCTGTCCTTCGAGTTCGGTCCGGGCCAGGCGCTCGGCGTGATCGGCCAGAGCGCCTCTGGCAAGTCGACCTTGGCGCGGATCCTGACCGGAATCTGGCCGCCGGCCGCCGGCAACGCCCGCCTCGATGGCGCCTCGCTGGAGCAGTACGGCTTCGACGGCCTTGCCGAACACGTCGGCTACCTGCCGCAGGACGTGGTGCTGTTCGAGGGAACGGTTGCGGAAAACATCGCCCGCATGCAGATCAACCCGGATGCGGCAAAGGTCGTCGCGGCTGCGAAGAAGGCCGGCGCGCACGACATGATCCTGCGGCTGCCCGATGGTTATGACACGCACCTGCCGGCAACCGGTGCCAAGCTCTCCGGTGGCCAGAAGCAGCGCATCGGCCTTGCCCGTGCCCTCTTTGGCGATCCGGTTCTGGTGGTTCTCGACGAGCCGAACTCGAACCTCGATGCCGAAGGCTCGATGGCGCTCAACCTCGCCATCCGCAATCTCAAGGCCGAGGGCAAATCTGTCGTGATCATGGCGCACCGGCCGGCCGCAATCGAGGAGTGTGATCTCATTCTCATTCTCGAAAACGGCCAGCGCCTCGCCTTCGGTCCGCGTGACGACGTGCTTCGCGCCCACCTGCGCAATCATGCCCAGGTTGTGGCAGGCACCGGCACCGGCAGCAACAAGTAAGACGCCTCGAGGCACAGACAGAGTAGGAATTCGATACGATGGACAAGAAATGGAGCGGTCGGAGCTACGCGCTCATTGGCTACTGCACGGTGTTCCTGCTGCTTGGCGGCATGGCGTCCTGGGCAGCCTTGACCCGGATCAACGGCGCGGTGGTCGCAGCCGGCATCATCGAAGTCGCCAGCAACCGTCAGGTCGTGCAGCATCTCACCGGCGGCGTCGTCGGCAAGATCCTGGTGCAGGAGGGCGACAAGGTCGCTGCCGGCGACGTCCTGATGCGTCTTGACGACACCTTTGACCGGTCGGAACTGGCGGTCATCGAGAACCAGCTTTTCAGCCTGATGGGCACGGCCTCGCGTCTGATGGCCGAACAGGACGAAAAGCAGGAAATTCGCTTCGATCCGGAAATGGTCGAGCGCGCCAAGTCCGATCCCGAGGTCCAGGAGATCATCGACGGGCAGACGCGGCTGCTGCAGGCGCGGCTGGAAACGCGCGACAAGCAGATCGGCCAGTTGACCGAGAAGAAGAAGCAGATCGCCAAGCAGAACGAGGGGCTTGAGAGCCGCATCGCAGCGCTGGAAACCCAGCTGAAGCTGATCAGCGAGGAACTGGACGCGCAGAACAAGCTGCTCAAGCAGTCGCTGACCAATGCCAGCCGCGTGCTCCAGCTCCAGCGCGAGGAGGCGGAAATTTCCGGCACGATCAGCCAGGCCAAGTCGAGCATCGCCGAGAACGCCGGCAAGGTCGCCGAGATCGAACTGGCGATCCTCAACATCGATTCCAGCATGCGCGAGGAGGCGACGACGTCGCTGCGCGACATCGAGGCCAAGATTGCCGAGCTGAAGGAAAACCGCACCGCCAAGCTGGAAACGCTGAGCCGCATGGATATCACTGCACCGGTGTCGGGGGTCGTGCTTGGCATGCAGGTGCACGCGCTGAAGTCGGTGATCAAGCCGGCCGATCCGCTGCTCTTCATCATCCCGCAGGAGAATGACCTCGTCATCAAGACCCAGATCTCGCCGACCCAGATCGACCAGGTCCATGTCGGGCAGGTCGCCCATATCCGCTTTGGTGCGTTCGATCACCGGACGACGCCGGAAATCTTCGGCCATGTGACGAAGGTCGCAGCCGACGTCCTGCAGGACCAGCGGACCGGTGCCACCTACTACCAGGCGGAAATCAAGCCGGATGCCGGCGAGATGAAGAAGCTCGGCGACAAGCAGGTGATCCCCGGCATGCCGGTCGAGACCTTCATCCAGACCTCCGAGCGTTCGCCGCTGGAGTACCTGACCAAGCCGCTGGCCGACTATTTCAACAAGGCCTTCCGCGAGCGGTAGGTCCCGGTCCGGCAAACATGCCGGATTACACAAACGTCCGCCCGCGATCATTTCGGGCGGACGGTCACGGAAAAGGGGCTCACGCCCCTTTTTTCACGCATGCATGCGGCGTCCCCGACCGCATGGCGGGCGGGCATTCGCGCCAGATTGTCGGGGCCACGCCTGAAGCCCCCGGCCCGATTCGCCACGATATCGACGACGGCCAATCGGCTGTGGCGCTTGCGGAGCCTCGAAACCGGCTGCCGCCTTCGGAAGGCGTGCTGCAGTACATTTTCCATACTGGACACCCCGGGAGTTGGATCGCATAGTTCGGCCTCGGAAATCGTCCGATGGCAAGCGACGGCTACAGGCATTGCCCGGAGGAATGCGAGCGCGGTGCTGGAGCTGCGTGGACACTGCTGTTCTCTACGAAAATCCGGTCGGATCGGCCCGTTTCAACGAGGTTGACCGCAGCGTCCCCGTGTCACCAACACGTGCAACACGGCCCGGGAAGGGCAGCCGCCGCACCAATCCGACCACGACGGAGGTCACGTTATGAGCGATGTCCAGTTCACGCGGCTGGAGGGCGGATCGATTGCGCTTTCCAACGATGCTTTGAGTGCATTTCAGGCCCTGCTTCGCGGGCGTCTCTGCCTGCCGAACGAAGCCGGTTACGACGAGGCGCGGACAATCTGGAACGCCATGATCGACCGGCGACCGGGGGCGGTCGTGCGCTGCCACGGCGCAAGCGACGTCATGCGGGCCGTGCACCTCGCCCGCGACAACGGTTTGCTGCTGTCGGTGCGCGGGGGCGGTCACAACATTGCCGGCAACGCGGTCTGCGAAGGTGGCCTGCTGATCGACCTGTCACCGATGCGTTCCGTCCATGTTGATCCGGCACGGCGGACCGCGCGGGTGGAACCCGGTGCGACGCTGGCCGATTTCGACAGGGAGGCGCAGGCGTTCGGCCTCGCGACGCCGCTTGGGATCAACTCGACCACCGGTGTGGCCGGCCTGACGCTCGGCGGCGGCTTCGGCTGGCTCAGCCGCAAATTCGGGTTCACGATCGACAATCTGATCGCGGCCGATGTGATCACGGCGGACGGCCGGCTCGTTCAGACGAGCGCGACGGAGAACCCGGACCTGTTCTGGGCGATCCGTGGTGGCGGTGGCAACTTCGGCGTCGTCACGTCGTTCGAGTTCAAGTTGCACCCCGTCGGTCCCGACGTGGTTTCCGGGCTGATCGTTCATCCGTTCGCCCAGGCCCGCGAACTCCTGTCCCGCTATCGCGAGGTGGCTGCCGCCGCGTCCGACGATCTGACCGTCTGGGTGGTGTTGCGCCGGGCGCCGCCCCTGCCGTTCCTGCCGGAGGAAATGCACGGCAAGGAGATCCTGGTCTTTGCGGTCTGCTATGTCGGTGAGCCCGGCCAAGCCGACGAAGCGCTGGCCCCGCTTCGCGCGATCGGCGAACCGATCGCCGACGTCATCGGCCTGCAACCCTTTGTCTCGTGGCAGACGGCATTCGATCCGCTGCTCACACCGGGCGCTTTCAACTATTGGAAATCACATAATTTCGAGTCCCTGAGCGACGGGCTGCTCGACATCGTGATCGGCCATGTCGACACGCTGCCAACCGCGGAATGTGAGATCTTCATCGGCCAGCTCGGCGGCGCCAGCGGTCGTATCGCCTCCGGTGAAACCGCGTTCCCGCATCGCGATGCAAAGTTTACGATGAATGTGCATACGCGGTGGCGCGACCGCGCCGACGAGCGGGCCTCGATCGAGTGGGCGCGTGGCCTCTTTGCTGCGGCCGCGCCGCACGCCACCGGCGGCGTCTACGTCAATTTCATGCCGGAAGACGAGACCGATCGGGTGGCGCAAGCCTATGGCGGCAACTTTGCAAGGCTGGCCATGCTCAAGGCGAAATACGATCCGGACAACATGTTCCGGCTGAACCAGAACGTCCGGCCGAACAGCGAGGCGGGGCAAGGAGGGCGCTGACGGCGGGATGGTCCTTGCAGAGGTAGCTCGGACATCGGGGCATGGCCGCCGGGCGGTTCATGCCCTTCCGAGCCTGTTCAGCCAGTGGCCGAGACGTTCGCCGCCGTCGATGGGTTCATCCAGGCGCACAGGCCAGCCTTTTCCGGCCTCTGCCAGCATCCGCACTTCACGCGGTGTTACGCCATAGTGGGTCTTGAAGGCGCGGGTGAAGGCCGGGATGTTGGAAAAGCCGGTGTCGAAGGCAATTTCCGCCAGCTTTCGGTTGCTGGTCTGCCCGCCTGCGAGCTGCCGGAAAACGCGGCGCAGGCGCCGATCGCGAATGTAGCTTGCGACGCCTCCAAGCGGCTCGAACAGCCGGTAGAGGGAGGAGCGCGAGAAGCCCAGTCGGCTGCAAATCATATCCGGCCCGAGTTCCGGATCCATGAGGGTGCAATCGATGAAGTGCTGCACGCGGGCAATTTCGGCGCGCGCGGCATGGGCCTGCCGAACGTCGTCGTCGATGCTGTTGGCCGTGAGGCTGGCGATCAGCCCGGCCGTGCTTTGGGCAAACATCGCCGCGTCCGGCAACGCGATCCGGTCGCGCTCTGTCCAAAGCATCCGGATATGCGCCATAAGTAGCTTCGCCTGCGTTGAGCTGGCTGGCAGATGGATGTCGTGCAGTGCGTCCAGTTCGAACTCTGGCAGTCCAAGCAGGCTTCGGGGAAAGACGAAGGTGAAGTTTTGGCAGTCCGTCGCCTTGGTCGAGATCGTTCTGGTGAGATCACAGATGAACACGTCGCCCGGACCCGAGGTGACGGCCTCGCCCTTGACCACCCGCACGTCGCTGCCGGCGAGAATCATCTGCACGAGCACGGCGTCTGCACCGACTTGCGCCACCTTCCTCATGCTGCGTTCGTAGCGATAGGCGCCATTGGACATGCTTGCCTGGCTCAACAGCATCGGACCGAGCTGGACGCAGTCCACATGCACCCGAAAGTCCGGCTGCTGCTGCCAGTCGTCGAGCGTCGCGTCGAAAATCATTGAGACCGCTTGCCTGTAGGTCTCGAAACTTTCGGGGTCTGAAAGGCCGCTGGCGCTCAAGGTCAGGTGCGGGAGTCTCTGCAGCACAGACGCCATGCGGTTCTCGAATGGGATGATTCAACGGTAAATATTCACGACGAGATTGATGCGGCGTCAACCCCCCGTCGCGGCGATTGCGTCGGCGTCGCCGCGCGCTTTGCAAATCATCCCAATGTTTTGACCAGATATCCCAAAGCGGCGTTCCGGCCGGACCGACCGGTTGATCTTGCCCTTTCCCTGTTGTCCAAGCTCGCAGGTTTCAAGCGATGAAGAGGCGGCAATGAGCTATAGGTATGTTGTGGAGATCGACACGGACCAGATCACCCGCATCAACGCTCCGGCCGACACCCTGATTGTGGTCAAGGCGGGGGTCACGGTCGATGTCACGGTGTCTCCCTCTTCGCCCTTTGCCGCGATTTCGGCCAACACGACCCAGTGGGACAGCAGCGGCTTCGATGTCGCAGGCACGGTCAAGACGGACTACGGCACCGCGATTTCCATGAAGGGAGACGAAGCGGAAAGCGCTTCGGTCATTGTCCGGCAGACCGGGCAAATTCTCGGTCTCAATGGCATCTACACATCCGTCTACGGAACCGAGATCCGGAACGAGGGAAACATCAATACCAACCAGTACGCCGTCTTCATCAGCGGCGAGGGCAGCTCGTTCACGAACAAAGGCGTGGCTCACGCCTCGCATTCTGCCCTGGTCGCCGACCAGGAGGATGTCGTCATCCGGAACGACGGGACGATTAGCGTCACAGGGGGCGTCGCCCTTAGAGTGACTGGAGCGCTGGCCGACATCGAAAACAGGGGGGATATCACCGCCTATACGGATGCGGTCGTCCTTGGCGGCTCCTACGCCTCGATGAAAAACTGGGGGACGATCACGGCCTTCAGGGCCGTCGTAATCGACGACCGGTTCGCCTCCTTCACCAATCACGGCGAGGGTGTGATTACCAACACCATGGCTCACGACGCTACCTTCCACCTGACGTCGCGCGCAGTCGATGCGGAGATCATCAACAATGGAATCATACGCGGCTTTGACAGCGGGATGGCCATCTGGTCGGGCGCGGACGGTCTCACGATCCGGAATGCCGGAACCATCGATGGCACCATCGTGCTCGATGGCACCATGCAGGTCGATAACGATTACCCCGACCTGTTCCTGACGAACACGGGAACGATCACTGGCGGGATCACGCTGAGGCACGATGCCGACAGGATCATCAATTCGGGTTCGCTCGCGAGCGTCGATCTCAGCGGCGGCGACGATTTCTTTGACAGCACCGGTGGCACTGTCAGCGGCATCGTCAAGGGCGGTTGGGGGGACGATGTCTTCATCGTCTCCTCGGGAATCGCCCTTTCGGAGGAATTCGATGAGGGAACCGATCTCGTCAAGTCGTCGATCTCCTGGGGGCTCGGCAGCAACTTCGAAAACCTGACATTGCTCGGCACGGGCAACATCAACGCGACCGGCAACGGCCTGAGCAACCTTCTCATCGGCAATACCGGCGACAATCAGATCAACGGCGGAGCCGGTGTCGACACGCTGATCGGCGGGCTCGGGGACGACGTCTACATTGTCGAGGCTGGCGACGAAGCCGACGTGATCCACGAGAATGCGGGAGAAGGCAACGACACCATCCGCTCGGCCATCAACTTCTCCCTTGCGACGCTGACCGCCATCGAGAACATCACGCTCACCGGCTCGACCGCCATTAACGCGACCGGCAACGCGCTTGACAATGTTCTGACCGGCAATACGGCGGCAAACAGGATTGCGGGCAGTGACGGCAACGACACACTGACGGGCGGCGAGGGCGTCGACCGGTTGATCGGCGGGCGGGGGAATGACATTTTTATCATCGAAGCGGTCGGCGACGAAGCGGACATAATCGAGGAGAATGCCTCGGAAGGCAACGACACGGTCCGCTCCGCAATCAGCTTCTCGCTCGCCGCGCTTGCGGCCGTCGAGAACGTCACGCTCACAGGCGCGTCCGCCGTCGGTGCCACCGGCAATGCACTCAACAACGTTCTCACCGGCAACGCGGCGGCCAATATCCTTTCGGGCGGCGATGGCCATGACACTCTCATCGGAGGCGAAGGCGGCGACACCTTGCTCGGCGGGCACGGCGACGACAGGTACTATGTGGACAGCAACTCCGACATCGTGATGGAATTGTCCAACGCCGGCAACGATACCGTTTACACGACCGTGTCGCTGACGCTTGCCGACAACGTCGAGAACCTCGTCCTGCAGGGCTCGGCGGTTAAGGGAACCGGGAACGCGCTGGCCAATACGCTGACGGGCAACGGGAACGCCAATACACTCGACGGCGGCGCGGGCGCCGACCTGATGCGGGGCGGCGCCGGCAACGACGTCTATCTCGTCGACAACGGTCGCGATGCGATCAGTGAACTGAAGGGCGAGGGGGTAGACCTCGTCCGGTCGACCGTGACCTCCACGCTGGTCGACAACATCGAGAACCTGACATTGGCGGGAACGAATGCCAATTCCGGGACCGGGAACGCACTCGCCAACAGCATCGCCGGGAATGCCGGCGCCAATGTCCTCAAGGGCGCGGGCGGAGCGGACCGGTTGAACGGCGGCAGCGGAGCAGACGTGCTTTATGGCGGCAGCGGCAACGACGTGCTGATCGGCGGCACCGGCGCTGATACGCTTTCAGGAAACTCCGGCGCCGACACTTTCGTCTTCAGCCCCGCCAGCGGCCACGACACGATTACCGATTTCAGCACCATCCACGATGTCATCGACCTGTCGGCGATTTCGGAGATCACCGGTTTCGGCGACCTGACGCGCCAGCATCTCACCGACAAGGGTAGCTACCTGCTTCTGAGCTGGAATCACGGTGGCAGCACCGTGAAGCTGATGGGAATCGACGCCGTCAGCGAGCTAAATGCAGACGACTTCATCTTTGCCTGACCGGAAAGCGCCCGGACGATCAATCTGACCGATGTTCTGTTGGTTCGAACCGGACCGTCCCCGCGCTGAGATCCGGCGTGGCGGCGCCACCGAGGGCGGCCGAACTGCAACGAAAAAGGGGGCCGCTCGCGCAGCCCCTTTTTCCCATGTCAGAACGGCAGGTTCTACCGATCCAGATCGGCCAGCAGTTCGCTGGCCTTGCCGGCGCTGGTGTGGCGCACGTCGGCGTCGTGGCGGCGGCTGGAGAAGATCTCCGTCGCCATCAGCTTTTCGGCGAGATCGGCCGGCAGCGATAGAATCACCCGCTCGTCGCCGGTGTGGATGCCGCCGAGCTCGGCGTGCCGGCCGGTGACCATGCCGCCGGCGACCGTGTTGTGCGTGTCCGGATCGATCAGGATGAAGGCGCCGGTGGTGCGGTTCTGCTCGTAGGTGTCGAAGATCGCCTGCTCGTCGAAGGTCAGCGCCACCTTGCCGATCGCATTCATCGAAAGCTTATCGGCGGCGTTCCACTTGCCGCTCTTCAGGTCGAGCTGGCTTGTCGGGGCGACGGTGACGCGCTGGCGGCGGCTGCCGCTCTTCAGCCAGTAGCGCTTGCCGGGCTCGATGCCATCGGGTTGCAGGGCGACGAGCTGGGCGTCGAACCGGCGGCCGGTCATCGGCTGGCTGTCGATCGAGACGATCATGTCGCCGCGGGCGACGTCGACCTGGCGGTCGAGCACCAGGGTGATCGCGTCGCCGGCGACGGCGGCGTTGCGCACGAGGTCGAAGGTGACGATCTGCTTGACGTTGGCGACGATGCCCGACGGCAGCACCACGACGCTGTCGCCCGGCTTCACTGCGCCGCCGGCAACCGTGCCCTGATAGCCGCGGAAGCTTTCGCCCGGCCGGGAGACGCGCTGCACGGGCAGGCGGAAGCCGACCGTCTGGTTGGAGCGGACGGTGGCCTTTTCCAGCGTCTCGACCAGCGTCGGACCCTCGTACCAGGGCATCGCGGCGCGGCCGTCATAGACGACGTTCTCGCCCTTCAGCGCCGAGACCGGGATCGCCGTGACCTGCTTGACGCCGAGCGACAAGGCGAGCTCCTTGAACTCGTGGCTGATCGCCTCGAAGCGGGCGCGATCATAGCCGGTCAGGTCGATCTTGTTGACGGCGAGCACGAACTGGCGGATGCCCATCAGCGTGGCGATGGTGGCGTGCCGGCGCGTCTGCTCGAGCAGGCCAACGCGGGCGTCGACCAGCAGCACCGCGAGGTCGGCGGTCGACGCACCGGTCGCCATGTTGCGGGTGTACTGTTCGTGGCCGGGCGTGTCGGCGACGATGAACGAGCGGCGGTCCGTCGAGAAGTAGCGGTAGGCCACGTCGATGGTGATGCCCTGCTCGCGCTCGGCCTGCAGGCCGTCGAGCAGGAGCGCGAAGTCGGGCAGGCCGAGGTCGTTCTGCTGGCCGGACGAATCGCGCTTCAGCGTCGCCGCCTGGTCTTCCTTGACCGCCTTGGTGTCCCAGAGCAGGCGGCCGATCAGCGTCGACTTGCCGTCGTCGACGCTGCCGCAGGTGATGAGCCGTAAGGGGCGCGAGTCGCGGGCGACGCGTTCTGTTTCGACGGCCGGAAGGGCGGCGATGGTTGCGGTTGCCGATGCGGTCATCTCAGAAATACCCTTCGCGCTTCTTCTTTTCCATCGAGCCGGACTGGTCGCGGTCGATCGCGCGGCCCTGCCGTTCGGAGACGGTTGCGGTTTCCAGCTCTGAAATGATGTCGTCGAGCGTGGTGGCGGTGGAGCGGATGGCGCCGGTCAGCGGGAAGCAGCCGAGCGTGCGAAAGCGGATGACGCCTTCCTGCTTCGTCTCGCCCGGCAACAGCTCCAGCCGTGGATCCTCGGCGAGGATCATCATGCCGTCGCGCTCGACGTACGGGCGCTTCCTGGCGAAGTATAGCGGCACGATCGGAATGTCCTCGGCCTGGATGTAGCGCCAGATGTCGACCTCGGTCCAGTTCGACAGCGGGAAGGCGCGCACGCTTTCGCCGCGGTTGATCATGCCGTTGTAGAGGTTCCACAGTTCGGGGCGCTGGTTGCGCGGGTCCCAGCGGTGGTCGGGGGTGCGGAACGAGTAGATGCGCTCCTTGGCGCGGCTGGCCTCCTCGTCGCGGCGCGCGCCACCGAAAGCAGCGTCGTACCTGCCGGCGTCGAGCGCCTGGCGTAGCGCTTCGGTCTTCATGATGTCGGTGTAGCGGGCCGAGCCGTGCGTGAACGGGGTGACGTTCTCGGCCGCACCCCGCGGGTTGACGTGCTCGATCAGGTCGAGGTCGTAGCGCTTCACGATCTCGTCGCGGAAGGCGATCATCTCGGAAAATTTCCAGCCGGTGTTGACGTGCAGCAGCGGGAAGGGAACGCGACCGGGATGAAAGGCCTTGCGGGCGAGGTGCAGCAGGACGGAGGAATCCTTGCCGATAGAATAGAGCATCACCGGCCGTTCGAATTCGGCGGCGACCTCGCGGAAGATGTGGATGGCCTCGTTCTCGAGCGCCTTGAGATGCGGATCGAGCGGCGGCTTGGCGGCCTGTGCGCCCTTTGCCTCCGCCATGTTACGGATATCGGACATTTCCTTGTCGTCTCCAGAAGTCTGATCGGCCGGTCGGCCTCAGAGGGAACTCGAATTCAGCGAGGGGATGGCGGCTTCGGGCACGTGCAGGCCACATTCGCGCTTCTCGTCGTTCTCCCACCACCAGCGGCCGGCCCGCTCCGGCTCGCCGGGCTTGATCGCCCGGGTGCACGGCTCGCAGCCGATCGAGGGATAGCCGCGCGCATGCAGCGGGTTCACCGGCACGGCGTTATCGGCCACATAGGCCCGGAGCGCTCTGATGTCCCAGTCGGCAAGCGGGTTGACCTTGATCAGATTGCGCTCGGCGTCGTACTCGGCAAATGGCGTTTCGGCGCGGCTGCCGGACTGGCCGCGGCGCAGGCCGGTGATCCAGAAGGACGCCCCTTCGAGCGCGCGCGCCAGCGGCTTCAGCTTGCGCACGCCGCAACAGGCATGCCGGGCTTCGACGCTCTCGTAGAAGCCGTTCAGCCCGTAGCGTGCGGCATATTCGTCGACCTCGTCCTTTAGCGGATGAAAGCGGACGATCTCGATGCCGAAGCGGTCTTCCGTCTCGCCGATCAGCTCGGCCGTCTCCTTGAACAGGCGACCGGTGTCGAGCGTTGCGACCTCGATCGGCAGCCGGTTCAGGCCGATTGCCGCCGTGATCACCTGGTCCTCGATGCCGAGGCTGGTGGTGAACACCGCCCGCCCGTCCGCCCCGGCAACCAGCGCGAGACGGCCGCCAAGGTCAAGGGTGCCGAGCTCCCGGCTCAGTGATATTGCGGTGGTTTCAAGATGCGATGCCATCGATACAAAATCCTGCTGTCGTCCGCGGAAATATCGCAGCCGACCCGGCGAATGGACAGGAATACGGATTTCTATTGTCGTTTCGCGAGAGCAAATATCGCCTCAAAAGCGGCCGATGGAAGAATATGGTCGGCGCAGTGCAACCTCATAACCACATGGAATGAGCGGAAAATCGACCTGGATCCGCGGGTCCATGTGTGAGGAACGCTCACAAGCGCGGTTTCCGTCAGCGAAAAAAAAGGTCGGGCGCTGAGCCCGCATTTTGCGTCTCAGTCGCGGTCCGGCTTTTTCGATGCTCGTTCTTGCCGTAGAGTTTCCAGCCAATGCCCCGCCGAACATTGCCGCAGCGCATGCTTCCCCGGGGGCATCGGCAGCCTCTGCAGGCGACCTTGAGGTGCCTGTCGCATTTCCTGCTGCCGGGTTTTCCCGGCAGATTCATCGCGCCGAAGCCGGAGTTTGGGGGAACCGTTTTGCCCCCGCGAGCGTAGCGGGGAACGAGTTTTGCGGAATTCGATTTCATTGTTGACTAACTCTACTAACTTAATAGACTTTGTGCATCAAATGAGAGGGAGTAGAAAATGTCTATTTATTCCAAGGGTTTGAGTGTTGCCCTGCTGGGCGTCGGCCTCGCGCTTGGCAGCTTTTCAGCCGCCTCGGCGCAGAGCACGCTGCTGAACGTCTCCTATGATCCGACCCGCGAGTTCTACAAGCAATACAACGCGGCCTTCGCGGCCCACTGGAAGGCGGAGACCGGCGAGGACGTGACGATCCAGCAGTCGCATGGCGGTTCCGGCAAGCAGGCCCGCGCCGTCATCGACGGTCTCGAGGCTGACGTCGTCACGCTGGCGCTCGAGGCCGATATCGATGCGATCGCCGAGAAGACGAAGAAGATCCCGCCAAACTGGCGCGAACTGCTGCCGAACAAGTCGACGCCCTATTCTTCCACGATCGTCTTCCTCGTGCGCAAGGGCAATCCCAAGGCGATCAAGAACTGGGACGACCTGATCAAGGACGACGTGCAGGTGATCACGCCGAACCCGAAGACCTCGGGCGGTGCACGCTGGAACTTCCTGGCCGCCTGGGCCTGGGCCGAGAAGGAATTTGGCGGCGACAGGGCAAAGGTGACCGACTACATCACCACGCTGTTCAAGCACGTTCCGGTGCTCGACACCGGTGCCCGCGGCTCCACCACCACCTTCGTCGAGCGCGGAATCGGCGACGTGCTGCTCGCCTGGGAGAACGAGGCCTGGCTGGCGCTCGAGGAACTCGGACCCGACCAGTTCGACGTGGTCGCGCCGTCGCTGTCGATCTATGCCGAGCCGCCCGTTGCGCTGGTCAAGGGCAACGCCGAAGCCAAGGGCACGGAAAAGCTTGCAAACGCCTACCTCGAGTATCTTTATAGCAAGGAAGGCCAGAATCTCGCGGCCAGGAACTTCTACCGTCCGTCGGATCCCTCCGGCGTCGATGCGAAGCTCCTGGAGAAGTTCCCGAAGCTGGAACTCGTGACGATCGAGGCCTTTGGCGGGTGGAAGAAGGCGCAGCCGGAGTTCTTCGGTGATGGCGGCATCTTCGACCAGGTCTACAAGCCGGGGAACTGACAAAATATGGCATCCGCCCGCAGCGCTGCGCGGTGGCATTGGAAAACCCCGAGCGTCATTCCGGGCTTCGGACTGACGCTCGGGTTTACTCTCGCCTACCTGACGCTCATCATCCTCATTCCGCTGGCTGGCCTGGCCTGGCGATCCGCTTCCCTTGGCTGGTCAGACTTCGTTCGCCTCATCATGGACGCGCGGACGCTCGGGGCACTGAAGGTCTCCTTCTCCACTGCCTTGATCGCCGCCGTCGTCAACGTGATCTTCGGTGTCATCACCGCCTGGGTGCTGGTGCGGTACCATTTTCCCGGCCGCCGCATCGTCGATGCGATCGTAGACCTGCCGTTCGCCATCCCGACTGCAGTTGCCGGCATCGCGCTCACCTCGATCTATGCGCCGAACGGGTTAATCGGCAGCCTGCTGACCCCGCTCGGGATCAAGGTTGCCTACACGCCGCTCGGCATCATCGTGGCGCTGATCGCGATCGGTCTGCCGTTCGTGGTGCGGACCGTGCAGCCGGTCATGCAGGAGATCAGCCAGGAGCTGGAGGAGGCGGCTGCCTCGCTCGGGGCCAACCGTTTCCAGACCATCTTCCGCGTCATCCTGCCCGGATTGACGCCGGCGATCCTCACCGGCTTCGCCCTGGCGCTGGCGCGCGGCATCGGGGAGTACGGTTCGGTGATCTTCATCGCCGGCAATATCCCGTTCGTCTCGGAAATCGCGCCGCTTCTGATCGTCATCCGGCTGGAAGAGTTCGACTACGGGGCGGCGACCGCGATTGCCACCGTCATGCTGATCATCTCGTTCCTGATGCTCTTCCTCATCAATTTCATCCAGGCCTGGAGCAGGCGGAGGTTCGGCCATGAGCAATGAACGCTTCCGGAACCCGATCAGCGAGACCGCGCCGGTCCGTTGGGGGTTGATCCTTGCGGTCCTCGCCTTCCTTGCGCTGTTTGTTCTTTTGCCTCTCGTGGTCGTGTTCATCCAGGCCTTCCGGGAAGGATGGAGCGCCTACCTCAGCGCACTCGGCGAGCCCGACGCGGTCTCCGCCATCAGGCTCACCTTGCTGGTGGCGGCGATCGCCGTTCCTGCCAACCTGATCTTCGGCCTCGCAGCTTCCTGGGCGATCGCCAAGTTCGACTTCAAGGGCAAGGCCTTCCTGATCACCCTGATCGATCTGCCGTTCTCGGTTTCGCCGGTCATTTCCGGCCTTGTCTACGTCTTGCTGTTCGGCGCAAATTCGGTGCTCGGGCCGGTCCTGAAATCCTACGGCCTGCAGGTCGTGTTCGCCGTGCCGGGCATCGTGCTCGCCACGATCTTCGTCACCTTCCCCTTCGTCGCCCGCGAACTGATCCCGCTGATGCAGGAACAGGGCACCGGCGACGAGGAAGCGGCGATCTCGCTCGGCGCCAGTGGCTGGCAGGCGTTCTGGTACGTGACGCTGCCGAACATCAAGTGGGGCCTGCTCTACGGCGTGCTGCTCTGCAACGCCCGCGCCATGGGCGAGTTCGGCGCCGTTTCGGTCGTCTCCGGCCACATCCGCGGCCTGACCAACACGATGCCGCTGCATGTCGAGATCCTCTACAACGACTACAACATCGTCGGCGCCTTTGCCGTCGCCTCGCTTCTGGCGCTGCTGGCGCTCCTGACGCTCGTGCTGCGCACGATCCTTGAAACCCGCTACGGCTCCGAGCTGTCGGCCAGCCAGAAACACTGAGAAGAGCAGACGCACATGGAAATTCGCGTTGAAAAAATCCGCAAGGAATTCGACCTCTACCCGGCGCTGCACGATGTATCGCTGAAGATCGAATCCGGCGAACTGATCGCTCTGCTCGGCCCCTCTGGATCCGGCAAGACGACGCTGCTGCGCCTGATCGCCGGCCTCGAGCAGCCCACCCTGGGACGCATCTTCTTCGGCGACGAGGACGCCTCCTATCGATCCGTGCAGGAGCGCAATGTCGGCTTCGTGTTCCAGCACTATGCGCTGTTCCGGCACATGACAGTGGCGGAGAACGTCGCCTTCGGCCTGACGGTGCGTCCGCGCCACGAGCGCCCGCCCAAGGCCGAGATCCGCCGCCGCGCGCTCGAACTGCTCGACATGGTGCAACTCAGCGGCCTGGAGAAGCGCTTCCCCAATCAGCTCTCCGGCGGCCAGCGCCAGCGCGTGGCGCTCGCCCGCGCGATGGCGATCGAGCCGAAGGTGCTGCTGCTCGACGAGCCGTTCGGCGCGCTCGACGCCAAGGTGCGCAAGGAGCTGCGCCGCTGGCTGCGCGAGTTCCACGACCGCACTGGTCATACGACCGTGTTCGTGACGCACGACCAGGAGGAGGCGCTCGAGCTTGCCGACCGCGTCGTGGTGATGAGCCAGGGCAAGATCGAGCAGGTCGGCTCCTCGGACGACGTCTACGATCGCCCGAACTCGCCCTTCGTCTTCTCCTTCATCGGCGAGAGCGCCAACCTGCCGGTGACGGTCATCGACGGAACCGTGCACTTCCACGGCCAGTCGATCGGGCTTGCCGCCCAGCGCGACGGCGAGGCGCGGCTGTTCTTCCGCCCGCAGGATGTTTCGCTGGTGGAGGAGGGGCCCGGACTGTCAGGTCCCGTCACCTCGAGCCGCCGCCTGGCGGGCACCCGCATCGCCGAGGTGGAACTGGGTTCGGCAAAGAGCCCGTGCCACGTCGAGATCGAGGTGCCGCTGGATGCGTCCGTCTCCAATGGCACCACGCTGGCCTTTCGCCCGACGCGCTGGAAGCTGTTCTACTGAGGCAACAAGCTGGCCGCGGCAGGCGCCGGTGGGGACCGCCGCTTCAGCGGTCGCTCGTCTCCCAGCGCGGATTGATCCACGGCTCCTGGTTGGAGCGGGGCAGCGGCTGCTTGCCGAGGATATGGTCGGCGGCCTTCTCGCCGGTCATGATCGAGGGACCGTTGAGGTTGCCGTAGGTGACGTGCGGGAAGATCGACGAATCCGCCACCCGCAACCCATCGACGCCGATGACGCGGGTTTCCGGATCGACGACGGCCATCGGATCGTTCTTGTCGCCCATCCTGCAGGTGCCGCAGGGGTGGTAGGCGCTTTCCAGATGCTCGCGCAGGAACGCGTCGATCTCCTCGTCCGTCTGCACCTTCGCACCCGGCTGGATTTCCGGCCCTCGATAGGGATCGAACGCCTTCTGGCCAAAAATCTCGCGGGTCAGCCGCACGCAATGGCGGAACTTTTCCCAATCTTCGGGATGGCTCATGTAGTTGAAGCGGATGACGGGGTCGGCCATCGCATCGGCGGACCGCAGCGTCACGCTGCCGCGCGACTTCGACAGATTGTAGCCGACATGGGCCTGGAAGCCGTGCGTGTTGGCCGCCGCCTTGCCGTCGTAGGAAATCGCCACGGGCAGGAAGTGATACTGGATGTCCGGCTGCTTGACGCCGGGCGCGGAGCGCAGGAAGGCGCAGGCCTCGAACTGGTTGGAGATGCCGAGCCCCTGCTTGAAGAACAGCCACTGCGCGCCCGCCACCCCCTGCCAGAACCAGGGAAGCCAGGAATAGAGCGACACCGGCTTGGTCGAGACCTGCTGGAAATAGAACTCCATGTGATCCTGCAGGTTGGCGCCGACGCCCGGCCGGTCGACCTTCACCTCGATCCCCATGTCCTTGAGGTGCTGCGCCGGCCCGATGCCGGACAGCATCAAGAGCTTCGGCGAGTTGAACGTGGAGGCCGAGACGATCACCTCGCGGTTGGCGCGCACCACCTCGATCCTGCCCTTGCGCTCGATCTCGACGCCGACGGCGCGGCCGTTCTCGATCACGATCCTGCGGGCAAAGCAGCGGACCAGCTCGACATTCGGCCGCTTCAGCGCCGGCTTGAGGTAGGCGTTGGCCGCCGACCAGCGCCGGCCCTGCCAGACGGTCTGCTCCATCAGGCCGAAGCCTTCCTGCTTGGAGCCGTTATAGTCCTCGGTCAGCTCGAAGCCGGCCTGCTTGCCAGCCTCGATGAAGGCGTGAAACAGCGGGTTCTTCACCGGCCCGCGCTTGACGTGCAGCGGCCCGTCCGTGCCGCGCCAGCCGTCCTCGCCGCCATGGCTGTGCTCCATCCGCTTGAAGTAGGGCAGCACGTCCGCATAGGCCCAGCCGCGCGCGCCGAGCTCCTCCCAACGATTGAAGTCCTCGGCATGGCCGCGCACGTAGACGAGCCCGTTGATCGACGACGACCCGCCGATCACCTTGCCGCGCGGGGCGGTGATCCGCCGGTTGTTGAGGTTCGGCTCCGGCTCGGAGAGATAGCCCCAGTTGTAGCGCTTCATGCTCATCGGCCAGGCAAGTGCGGCCGGCATCTGGATGAACGGCCCGATGTCCGAGCCGCCATATTCCAGCACCATCACGGTGTTCCTGCCGTCCTCGGAGAGACGATAGGCGAGGGCGGAGCCTGCCGAGCCCGATCCGACGATGATGTAGTCTGCGTTTTGCATGGCGGTCCCCAGCCAATCTTTCTTCTTCATGCGCCCATCGTCAGAATGGGGCTTAACCTCAATACGGCGCCTCGACCGTGCCCATCGACACGTACACCGTCTTCAGCTCCGAATAGTGCTCCAGCGCGGCCAGCGAATTCTCCCGCCCGAAGCCGGATTGCTTGGAGCCGCCGAAGGGGATTTCCACCGGGCAGAGATTGTAGGTGTTGATCCACAGCGTGCCGGCCTCGAGGCGATCGACGACGCGGTGCGCGCGGGCGATGTCGCGGGTGAAGACGCCGCCGGAGAGGCCGAATTCGGTGGCGTTGCCGCGCGCGATCACTTCCTCTTCGTTGTCGAAGTCGAGCACGCACATCACCGGCCCGAAAATCTCTTCGCGGGCGATCGTCATTTGGTCGGTGACGTCGGCAAAGACGGTCGGCTGGATGTAATAACCCTCGCCGGGAACGTGGTTCGGGATGCCGCCGCCGGTGAGAAGCGTCGCACCCTCCGCCTTGCCCTTGCCGATATAGTCGAGCACCTTGTCGCGCTGCGCCTTGGAGACCATCGGCCCGAGCTGCGTCGCCTCGTCCATCGGTTCGCCGATGACGATCTTTTCCGTCCGCTCCTTCAGCCGCGACAGGAATTTTTCCTTGATGCCCTTCTGCACGAAGACGCGGGTGCCGTTCGAGCAGACCTGGCCGGTCGAGTAGAAATTGCCGAGCATGGCGCCGCCGATGGCGCTTTCGAGATCGGCATCGTCGAAGACGATCAGCGGCGACTTGCCGCCGAGTTCCATCGTCACGTGCTTCAGCTCGGAGGCAGCGGCGCCCGCGACCTTCTTGCCGGTCGGCACCGAGCCGGTCAGCGACACCTTGGCGACGTCGGGATGGTTGACGAGCAGCGGACCGGTTGTCCGGTCGCCCTGGATGACGTTGTAGAGCCCCTTCGGCAGGCCGGCCTCCATCAGGATCTCGGCGATCTTCAGCGCGCCGAGCGGGGTGTTCTCCGATGGCTTGAACACCATGGCATTGCCGCAGACCAGCGCCGGCGCGCCCTTCCAGCAGGCGATCTGCTGGGGATAGTTCCAGGCGCCGATGCCGACGCAGACACCGAGCGGCACGCGTTTGGTGAAGGCGAAGTCCTGGCCGAGCGGGATGTAATCGCCATTCAGCCCGGCCGCGGCAATGCCGCCGAAGAACTCGAAACTGTCGGCGCCGGAGGTCGGGTCGGCGACGATCGTCTCCTGGATCGGCTTGCCGGTGTCGAGCGTCTCCAGTTCGGAAAGCTCGCGGTTGCGCTCGCGCATGATCTCGGCGGCCCGTTTCAGGATACGGCCACGTGCGGTGGGGCTCATCGCCGCCCATTCCGGCTGGGCGCGCTTGGCGGCGGCGATTGCCTTCTCGACGATCGCAGGCGTCGCCGCATGCAGGCGCGCGATCACCTCGCCGGTGGCGGGGTAGAGGCTCTCGAACGGCGTGCCGGCAGTGTCCTCGACATATTCGCCGTCGATGAAGTGCGAGGCTTTCGGTTGGGCTCTCATCTCATTCTCCCCGCGGGTAGCGTTTGGATTCCTCGAGATTGTCGAGGTTCATGTGGTTGCGCATGTAGCGCTCGGAGGCCTTCTGCAGCGGCTGGTGGTCCCATGGGTAATAGGCGCCGTTGCGCAGCGCCTCGTAGACCACCCAGCGCCGCGCCTGGCTCTCGCGCACGGCGGCATCGAAGGCTTCCATGTCCCAGCGCGCCTCGCGCATGGCGCGGAACGCCTCCAGCGTCGCCTTGACGACCGGGTCGGAGGAGGTCGCCAGGTTGGTCAGTTCCAGCGGATCGGCCTCGACGTCGTAGAGCTGTTCCGGATCGAGCTCGCAATGGATGTATTTCCACTTGCCCTCGCGGATGCCGACCAGCGGCGCGTAGGAGGCTTCCGCCGCGTACTCCATCAGCACCGGCGTGGTGCGCTCGGCACCGTCGATCACCGGCACAAGGCTCTCGCCATCCGTCCAGGGCATTACCTCTTCCATGGAGATGCCGGCAAGCTCGCAGAGCGTCGGCGTCACGTCGAGGTTGGAGACGGGCGCGGTGTGCAGGCCCGCCGTCACGCCCGGGCCGGCGACCATCAGCGGCACGCGCGCCGAGCCCTCGAAGAAGTTCATCTTGAACCACAGGCCGCGCTCGCCGAGCATGTCGCCGTGGTCGGAGCAGAACAGGATCAGCGTGTCGTCCAGCATCCGGGTCCGGGTGAGCGTGTCGACCAGTTCGCCGACCTTTTCATCCAGGTAGGAGATGTTGGCGAAATAGGCGCGGCGGGAACGGCGGACGTTCTCGTCGGTGATGTTGAAGCTGGCATAGTCGCAGGAGTGCAGGATGCGCGCGGAATGCGGATCCTGCTTCTCGAGCATGCCGACCTCCGGCTCGAGGTGCTCGCAGTCCTCGTAGAGGTCCCAGAACTTCCTGCGCGCCACATAGGGGTCGTGTGGATGGGTGAAGGAAACGGTGACGCACCAGGGGCGCCGGTCCTTGTCGTCGTTCTCGCGCGACAGCTGATAGAGCTTCTGGTTGGCGAGGAAGGCGACCTCGTCGTCATACTCCATCTGGTTGGTGATTTCGGCGACGCCGGCGCCGGTCACCGAGCCCATATTGTGATACCACCAGTCGATCCGTTCGCCGGGCTTGCGGTAGTCCGGCGTCCAGCCGAAGTCGGCCGGATAGATGTCGGTCGTCAGCCGCTCCTCGAAGCCGTGCAGTTGGTCCGGGCCGACGAAGTGCATCTTCCCGGATAGTGCCGTGTAATAGCCGGCGCGGCGCAGGTGATGGGCGAAGGTCGGGATCGAGGAGACGTATTCGGCGGCGTTGTCGTAGACCCGCGTGCGGCTCGGCAACTGCCCGGCCATGAACGAGGCGCGGGCGGGGGCGCAGAGCGGTGAGGATGTGTAATTGTTGCGGAACCGCGCCGAGCGCTTCGCCAGCGCCTTCATGTGCGGCGCATGCAGCCAGTCCGCCGGGCCGTCCGGAAACAGCTTTCCGTTCAGCTGGTCGACCATGATGATCAGGATGTTCGGTTTTCTGGCGGTCACGCTCGTGCTCCGGGCGCCATGAAGGGGCGCAGATGTGCAGTCAGGTAATCCTCCGTCAGCGCGATCGAGGAATCGATGCTGATCGGGGCGGACCTCAGACTCTGTCGGATATAGAGGCCGTCGATCATCGCGGCGGCGCCTTCGGCGATGCGAACTGCGTCATCGGCCGGGCAAAGCCGCTTCAGGTTGGCCACGAGGTTCGAGCGTAGCCGCCGGGCATAGAGAACCAGCAGCCGGCGTGTCTCCTCCGAACGCTGCGCATCGGCGTAGAAGGCGAGCCAGGCGGCGATCGTCTCCGGCCTGAACTGGTCCGAGTGGAAGCTGACGCGGATGATTGCCGAAAGTTTCTCACGCGGTGCCTGAACGGATTGTATCGCTTTGACCACGTCTGCGCGCAACTGTTGGAGAAGACTCCGGATTGTGGCGATGAGAAGCTGTTCCTTCGAGCCGAAATAGTGATGCGCCAACGCCGGCGAGACGCCCGCGTGCCGCGCGATCTCCGACATGGTGACGGCCAACGAGCCGTGATCGCCGACTGCCTTGAGCGTCGCATCCACCAGCGCCTTGCGGCGCACCGGCTCCATTCCAACCTTCGGCATCGTCCATCCTCCTCATGCGGCAGGTTAATTTTAATTGATCGGCCAATCAACAAAAAACTTGACCTGGCCCACGCCCGCAGCCGGCGACGATGACAACCGGCGATTTCGTGGTACCATCAATGCTTCTCGTTCGACTGTCTGGGGGTAAGTCATGGCTGTTAGTTCGGGAATACCTCGTCTCTCCGAAGTGCGCGGCAAATGGGGCTGGTTCGTCGCTCTCGGCGTTGCCCTCCTTGCCTTTGGCCTGCTCGCCGCCGGCAACCTTCTTTGGGCAACGGTGGCCACGGTCTATTACGTCGGTATCTTGATGATCATCGGCGGATGCGTGTATCTGGCGCACGCCTTTCAGGTGAAGGGCTGGAAAGATACGATCTACTGGGTGCTGAGCGCGTTGCTCTATCTGGCCGCCGGCGTGCTTGCCTTCACCAACCCGGTCCTCACCTCGAAAGTTCTGACGCTGTTCATGGCCTGTGCCCTGCTTGTCTCGGGGCTCTTTCGCATCTGGGTGGCAATGCGTTCGCGCGACGAAAGCGGCTGGGGCTGGCTGCTGGCGGGCGGCATCGTCACCGCGCTGGCCGGCATCGTGTTTCTGATCGGCTGGCCGGTCAACAGCCTGTGGCTGCTCGGCCTGTTCCTCGCCTTCGACCTGGCGATGCAGGGGTGGGCGCTCATCTTCTTCGGTCTGGCACTGCGCAAGGTTTAGTCTTTCGCGCGCGGCCTTGTGTCGGTTTGACAGCGTCGCGCCGTTCGCGTTACGAAGAGCGCGTGGGATGGGGATGGAGCTCCCCGACAACCGCCGCATCGGCTGATAGCTCCTGCCAGGGGTGGACCGGAAGGTCGCCCGGCAGGGACGTGCAAAAGGCAGCCGTTGCCGGGTGGTTTCCGTTGCCGCCACATTGTGGAAAGGTAGCGATATGAATTATCTCATTGTTTTTCTAGGCGCGGGGATCGGCGGTGCCGGTCGGCACGGCATCAACGTGCTGGCCGCTCGAATTTCCAGCAACGGCTTTCCGCTCGGTACGCTTGCCATAAACGTCACGGGCTGTCTGACGATGGGCCTGCTGGCCGGCTTCTTTGCGTTTCGCGGCCACCTGCCGCAGGAGTTGCGCCTGCTTCTCACGACCGGCGTGCTCGGCGGCTTTACCACCTTTTCCGCGTTCGCCCTCGATTCCGCGCTCTTGTGGGAGCGGGGGAACCTGGGGCTGGCGCTCGCCTACGTGCTTGCGAGCGTCATCCTGTCACTGTGCGCCATCGCAGCCGGACTGTTCCTCGCGCGGGTCGCCTGGGTCAGCCTGCCGTGAAGCCGGTGCTGGCATCCTGGCAGTTCTGGGCGCTCGGCTCGGCCGTTTTCGCCGCGCTGACCGCCATCTTCGCCAAGATCGGTATCGAGGGTGTCAATTCCGATTTCGCCACCTTCGTCCGCACTGTCGTCATCCTCGCCGCACTTGCGTTCATCCTTTCGATCAACGGAAGCTGGCAGGAGCCCGCATCGGTCTCGGGCAGGAGCTGGTTGTTCCTCGTCCTGTCCGGGCTTGCGACCGGGGCGTCGTGGGTCTGCTATTTCCACGCCCTGAAGCTTGGCAACGCCTCGCAGGTGGCACCGGTCGACAAGCTGAGCGTGGTGCTGGTCGTCGCATTCGCGGCCTTCTTCCTCGGGGAACGGCTGTCGCCAATACACTGGCTGGCGGTCCTGATGATCGCGACGGGTGCTGTCCTTCTGACCGTGCGCATTTGATGACAGTTTGATGTAAGTCTCTGCTATTATTGAAGTTTCATCAAAGTGTCATCTTGGCGAAACGGATTGTTGAGATTTCGCTGGAAAAGACTGGGGCACATTCAAGACCCCGGAGTCTCCCGATGTCCGCCGCTGAAATGCTTGCCCGTTACCGTTTTGGTGATGATCAGATCGTCACGTTCGCCAAGCTCGTCATCGAAACGGCGTTCCAGCCGATCGTCGAGGCGGCGTCAGGTGCGGTGTTCGGCTACGAAACGCTGATGCGCGGCCAAGACAAGCTCGGTTTCAAATCGCCGCTCGACCTTCTCGACCGCGCTCACGAAGCCGGCGAGCTCCTGGCGTTTGAGCACATGATCAACAGCCGTGCGCTCGCAGCCTTCGTGGCGCTGCCGGACTTCGCCAGCCGGACGCTGTTCATCAACCTCGATTCCCGCCTCGTTGCCGAGGCTGCCGGCGTGGTCGAGCGCCTGTCGAGCCACCTCCAGCGCGCCGGCATTCCCGCCTCCTCGATCTGCTTCGAGATCTCGGAACGCTTCGACAATGGCGACGTGCCGGAGTTCGGCGCCTTCCTCGGCCGGCTGCGGCAGGAGGGGTTCAAGCTGGCGATCGACGATTTCGGAACCGGCCACAGCGGCATGAAGGCGTTGTGCGACCACGCGGTCGACTACCTCAAGATCGACCGGCACTTCGTCTCCGGCATCGATACGGACGCGCGAAAGCGCCACCTTGTGAAGAACATGGTCAAAGCGGCCCATGTGCTCGGCATCCGGGTGATCGCCGAAGGCGTGGAGACGGAGGCTGAATTCATCGCCTGCCGGGATGCCGGCTGCGATCTGGCGCAGGGTTGGCACATTTGCCACCCGCAGACGGACATGACCGTCCTCAAGCCGGTCTATGCGGCGGCGGTCGGGGCCGGCACGGCCCGCCGCAGCGAGCGCTCGCTCGACAGCATCCTGATCCGCCGGCAGATCGAGCACCTGCCGGCCGTGCGGGAGAATGCCAGCCTGGAGTCGGTGTTCGACCTGTTCCGCAAGGACCCCAAGCGGACCTTCTTTCCCGTCCTCAACGCCAATGACGAGCCGCGCGGGATCCTCTATGAATATCATGTCAGGGAACTGAGCTATCATCCGTTCGGCCGGGACCTCCTGAAAAACAAGCTCTACCAGCGGAGCCTGGCGCACTTCACCACGATGGCGCCGGTGGCCGATCTCGATACGCCGGCCGAGCAACTGCTCGCCAAATTCGCCCACATGGGCGGCAGCGAATGCGTAATCCTGACCGAGAACATGCGCTATGCCGGCATCCTCAGCGCCTCTTCGCTTCTGCGGATCATCAGCGAGAAGCAACTCAAGACCGCCGAAGACCAGAACCCGCTGACCGGTCTTCCGGGCAACCGTTCCATTCACGATTACCTGCAGGAGCGGGTGCTAGACACCGACCAGGTCCGGACCTTCTGCTACTTCGATTTCGACAACTTCAAGCCGTTCAACGATCACTACGGCTTCCAGATGGGCGACCGCGCGATCCTGCTGTTCGCCTCGCTGATGCGCCGCCATTTCATCGGTGAAGATGTCTTCATCGGACATCTGGGCGGCGATGATTTCTTCGTGGGCATTTCGGGACGTGATGCCGCCGCCGTCGAAAGCCTGCTCGAGCAGCTGCTGCAGGACTTCAGCCGTGAAGCCCGCCACCTCTACTCTGCCGAGGATCTCCTGGCCGGCGGGATTCGCGGCAGGGATCGTGACGGCGCCCCGCGCGACTTTCCCCTGATGCGTTGCTCGGCCGTGGTCCTATCGGTCCCGAAGGGAGAACTGGTTGCCGACCCGCAGCAGATCAGCGCCCGCATTGCGTCGCTGAAGGGGCAGGCGAAGGGGAGCGAGCGGGGCATCGTGTTCTGCAGCGACTGCGTACCGCACGCCTGAAGCGCGTCGCGATCGTTCCGATTTACGGGCGACGCCTTGGGTCGTTGTTCTTCGCAAGCCTGCCGAGACCGGTTCCTCGCGGCGATCGGGCGCAGCCGATCCCGCGCAAGGGAAGGGCGGACCCGCCGGATCCGCCCTCTTTCGGCCTGACAGCTTCCCACACACACACACAACCGCATGCCCGGCCTATCCTGAGCGGTCCCTTGTCGTGTCGGGGCGAGACCGCTCAAGCCTCTGCAATTACTTCAGGATCTTCACGGTATGGGCCTCATGCTTTTTCCCGACCATGTCCCACGTCACGGAGACCTTCTCACCGGCCTTCAGGCCGGGGTCCTTGAAGCCCTTCGGCAGCATGTAGGTCGTGCCGTCGGAGAGCGTCAGGGTCATGTCATGGGCACTGAAAGACTTCACGGTTCCGGTCGCGGTCTGGGCTGCAAGAGCTGCGGCCGGCGTGGCCAGGAGTGCGACGATTGCAAGGTTGGAAAGAAGAGCACGCATGAGAGTTGTCCTGGTTAGGCCCTGCAAGGGCTCTTACCGAAGCCGTCCGGAAGGCGTCGCGTCGCGACCGACGGGCCCCGGCGATTCCCGGCTCCGCGTGAAAATTAGGATGATCTAATGGTAACTTCAAATTAAAGATAGGTAATCTGGCAAGTCGATGAAATTACGCAAATTCAACGGTTTGTGACGAATTGTGGCGGCTGCAGGATGACCGAAATTTAATGTTCGCAGGTCTCGCAGGCTGACTTTCGCCGACACTTTCCGCTATGTTTCCGATAGCACGAAGGTGCACTTGCGCCGACAGTCCGGAGAACATGCCATGCCCCTGCCCGAAACCATGAATTTTGTCGATGTCAGCGAGCCTGGCGGTATCGATAACCTGATGATGGCGCAGGGACCGCTTCCCGACATGCGAGCCGGCGAAATCCTTGTCCGCGTTGGTGCCGCGGGCATCAACCGGCCCGACATCATGCAACGCAAGGGCGAGTATCCGCCGCCGCCGGGCGCGAGCCCCATCCTTGGCCTGGAGATTGCCGGCGAGGTGGTTGCCTGCGCCCCGGGGGTGACAGAATTCGCGGTGGGGGACAAGGTCTGTGCGCTCGCCAACGGCGGTGGCTATGCCCAGTACTGCGCGGTGCCGGCCAGCCAGGCCTTGCGGTTTCCGAAGGGCTACGACGCCGTCAAGGCTGCGGCGTTGCCGGAAACTTTCTTCACCGTCTGGGCCAACCTCTTCATGATGGCCGCGCTGAAACCCGGCGAGACGGTGCTGGTTCACGGCGGCACCAGCGGCATCGGCACGACCGCAATCCAGCTTGCGATCGCCTTCGGCGCCAGGGTCTACGCCACGGCCGGCTCGGTGGAAAAATGCGAGGCCTGCGTCGGCCTTGGCGCCCATCGGGCGATCAACTACCGGACGGAGGACTTTGCCGCCGTCATCGCCGAGGAGACTAGCAAGCGCGGCGTCGACGTGATCCTCGACATGATCGGGGCCGCCTATTTCGACCGGAACCTGAAGTCGCTCGGGTTGGACGGGCGGCTTTCGATCATCGCCTTCCTGGGCGGGGCCGTCGCCGAGAAGGTCAGCCTTGGACCGATCCTCGCCAAGCGCCTGCGCGTCATGGGGTCAGCCATGCGGCCGCGGACGGTGGCGGAGAAGAAGGCGATCCGTGACGAGCTCCTGGAAAAGGTCTGGCCGCACCTGGATTCCGGCCGCGTGGCGCCGGTGATCCAGTCGGTCCTGCCCTTCACCGAGGTCGCAGCCGCCCACCGGACGCTGGAGCAGGGGGACCATATCGGCAAGGTGGTGATCACCTTCGACTGAGACGGCGCGCGTCAGCGCTGTCGCAGCAGCGAGACCGCCAGCGCGAAGGCGATGAGGCCGGGAAGGGCGAACAGGCCGTAGAGCCAGCTCGCCGCCGAAATGTTGCCGGCGACGCCGCCCGGATCGAGGAGCCCGGTGCTGTTTGCCACCACCCCCGCAAGGGCGGCGCCGAAGGCGCTGCCGAGCGACTGCATGGTGGTGATCGCCGCCGACGCCTTGTCCTTTTCGTCCTCGGGCGCGCGCTTGAGCACCAGCGTCACCAGATGCGCCCAGCCCATGCCGACGCCGAAGCCCATGCCGAAGATCGCAACCGTGGCCGGGACGAGCGTCGCAACACTCGAGCCCGGATTGTCGCGCGCCAGCAGCACGAGCAGCGCGCCGGTTGAGACTGCCTCGACCAGCGTACCTACCGCGATCGAGACGACGGCCCGCCTTCCGGAAAGGCCCGCCGTCAGGAAGGCCGCAGCGGTCCAGCCGAGCGCCAGCAATGCGACCAGGTAGCCGGACACCAGCGGCGTCACGCCGTGCAAGCCTTGCAGGAAGTACGGGATGTAGATGTCGGAGGCGAGCGCCACCAGCATCAGCAGCATGATCAGGTAGATGCGGGCAAGCATCGACGAAAGCCGCACTGCGCCGGCCGGCAGCAGGCGGGCCCGCGCGCGCCGCTCGATCGCCACCATGGCGAAGATGGCGACGGTCGCCAGAGCGACAAGGGCGGCGCGCAGCGGCACGGTCTCGACGGAGCCGGCGAAGGAAACGAGCAGGACGGAGGCGAGCAGCAGCGCGATCTGCGCGTAAGGCGCCGGGGCGACCTCGTGCCGGTCCTCGCCGCGCGGCAGCCGACGGGGGGCCAGAAGCGCCATTGCCAGCGCGATCGGGACGAGCATGGCAAAGGCCTCGCGCCAGGCGCTGCCATTGGCAAAGACGCCGCCGATGCTCGGCCCGAGGAAGGTCGCAACACCCCAGATCGCCGCATAGAGCGTCGAGGCCTTGCGCCAGAGCGCTTCGGGATAGACGAAGCGGATGAAGGAATAGCCGAGCGTGACCAACAGCCCGGCGCCAAGGCCCTGGACCGTCCGGCCGAGGAGCACGATTTCGATGATCGGCGCGACCGCGCAGATAAAGCTGCCGACACCGAACAGCGCCGCGCCGGCCACGTAGCAGCGGTTGAGCGAGACGCCGGCCGGCCGCACGGCAACGAAGATCGAACCGACGACGGAGGCGGCCACGTAGAGCGTCGTCGCCCAGGCAAAGAGCGACAGCCCGCCGATGTCGCGCACGATCGAGGGCATCAGGGTGGCGGTGATATAGGTCTCGATCGCGTGCATCGAGATCCCGCCGCCGAGCATGAGCGTCGGAAACAGGTTTGCCCCGGAAAAAAGGTCTAAGAGACGCGACGGCGCGGAGACTGGCGGTGCTTCTGTCATTGTTCATGCGAAGAAAGAGGGAATCGCTCGGAACCTACAGGTTTTGCGTTTCAAGGATAGAGCCAAATGTCACGACGGGTGGAAGGACGACAGCCGGTAATGGGGCTGGAAACCTCTTGGCCCGGGATGCCATGGCGCGGGATTTCGGCTAAGAGAGCAACCGTATCGCAATTCCTTGAGGGCAGGCAGCATGGAAAATCCGGTTCTGGTCGAGGTCACGCGCGGAAATCGCGTCGAAAGCCGTCATCGCGGCATGGTGGTGGCGGTCGATGGCGATGGCAAGGTGGTGTTTGCCCTCGGCGACATTGACGCGGCGGTCTTCCCGCGCTCGGCCTGCAAGGCGATGCAGGCGCTGCCGCTGGTCGAGAGCGGCGCGGCCGACGCCTACGGCTTCGGCGCGAAGGAACTGGCGCTTGCCTGCGCCTCGCACAACGGCGAGCCCGAGCATGTGGCGCTGGCCGCCCGGATGCTGGCGGCGGCGGGCCGGGACGTCTCGGCATTGGAATGCGGCGCCCATTGGTCTTCCGACCAGGCCGTGCTGATCGACCAGGCCCGCACGCTCGAGCGCCCGACCGCACTGCACAACAATTGCTCCGGAAAGCACGCGGGTTTCGTCTGCGCCGCCTGCCACACCGGCACCGACCCGAAGGGTTATGTCGGCTACGACCACCCGATCCAGGCGGAGATCCGCGGCGCCATGGAAAGCCTGACGGGGGCCGCACTGGCGCACGACAATTGCGGCACCGACGGCTGCTCGATCCCGACCTATGCCGTGCCGCTGAAGGCGCTGGCGCATGGCTTTGCCAGGATGGCGACGGGAACCGGCCTTGCGCCCGGGCGCGCCCGCGCCTCGAAGCGGCTGATCGACGCCTGCATGGCCGAGCCCTTCTTTGTCGCCGGCAGCCGCCGGTCCTGCACGAAGCTGATGCAGATTGCGCCGGGCCGCATCTTCGCCAAGATCGGCGCCGAGGGCGTGTTCTGTGCCGCTTTGCCGGACAAGGGGATTGCGATCGCGCTTAAATGCGCGGACGGCGCGTCGCGCGCGGCCGATGCGATGGTGGCGGCGACGCTTGCGCGCTTCTTCGATGATACCCCCGAGATCAAGGCCTCGCTGATGGCGCATGCCAACCACGCCATGCGCAACTGGAACGGCATCCATGTCGGCGATGTGCGGGTGACCGGGGCGCTGGCAGCCTGACGGGCCCGAAGCGCGCCACGCCGAAAGAGTCCCGACGGTTTCCAGAGCTTTGAGCGAACCGGGATGACAAAGGGGGAACACATGGCACTCGCTGTGGGCGAGCCGGCCTTTGGGCTCGTCCACTTGCGATGTTTGCGTGAAAATCGTTCACATGCCGCGTCGGAACCGGCGCAGCCGGTGCGTCCTTGAGACATTCGATGGTCGCGCCACGGGCGCGCCACCCGAGCAAACCGGAAAAGGGAGCAGCCGCATGCGCATGATCTTCGTCAACCTGCCCGTCAAGGACCTGCCGGCCACGCGCCGTTTCTTCGCCGCCCTTGGCTTTACGTTCAACGAACAGTTCAGCGACGAGCAGGCGGCCTGCATGGTCGTTGCCGACAACATCTTCGTCATGCTTTTGGTCGAAAGCCGGTTTCAGGATTTCGTCACCGGCGCCGTCGGCGACCCGGAGAAAGACACCCAGGTCCTGACCTGCCTGTCCGCGGCGACCCGTGACGAGGTCGACGCGTTCAAGGCGAAGGCTCTCGCTGCCGGCGCCCGCGAATGGAAGCCGAACATCGAGTTCGGCCCGATGTATGGCTGCAGCTTCCAGGATATCAACGGCCATGTCTGGGAAATGATGCACATGGCGCAGGGTTGAGCCGGCAGCGGGCGTGCGTCGGTGATGAGGGCGGCCCGACACTTTTCGCCTTCGCCGACGGTCGGCCACTGGCGGCAGCCGGCGGGCGCTGGCACAGTGGCTCCGGGATTCGCTGACACGGACCGGAGGACAACATGCTGACCCTGCACTACGCACCGCGCACCTGCGCACTCGCCTCACTCATCGCGCTCGAGGAAAGCGGGCTTGGGTTCGAGGTGAAGAAGGTGGACCTCGCCGGCGGTGCGCAACGCTCGCCCGAATATCTGGCGATCAATCCCAAGGGGCGGGTGCCTGTGCTCGTCGCCGATCGCGGCACCCTGACCGAGACGCCGGCGATCCTCGCCTATATCGCCCAGGTGACACCGCGCGGCAGGCTCGCGCCGCTCGACGACGCCTTCGCCTTCGCCCGCATGCAGGGCTTCAATTCTTATCTCTGCTCCACCGTTCACGTCGCGCATGCCCATGGCCGTCGCGGCAGCCGCTGGTCGGACGACGCGGCGGCGATCGAGACGATGAAGGCGAAGGTGCCGGAGAACATGGCCGAGTGCTTCCGCCTGATCGAGGAGACGATGTTCACCGGCCCATGGGTGATGGGCAGCGCCTATTCGGTCGCCGATGCCTATCTGTTCACGATCGGCGGCTGGCTGAAGGGTGACGGGGTCGATCCGGCCCGCTTTCCCAGAGTGGCGGAGCACCGCGCCCGCATGCTGCAGCGCCCGGCGGTCCAGCGCGCCCTCGCTCGGGAAGAGGCCTGAGGGCGGCCTTCAACCCGGGCGGCACGGCACGGCGTTGCCGTCATGACGACCACTGTCCGGAAAGCTCCGAAACGGCAGGTCGGCGCGCTGGCGCTCGTCCATCGCCTCGATCTGCGGATGCTTGAGCGGGTCGCGGATCCACTCGGCCGGATCGCCGTTGTCGGCGGAGAGCAGGGCGGCGACCCGCCGGCTGCGGCTAAAGAAATACTTGAGCATCGTTTCGCTCCTGCAGGTTCCCGGGCCATCGGTTGTGGCGGCAGATCAGGTCTTGGGAGGATTGATCCGGCGAAAGGATCGCTGTTCGCGCGGTCGATTTCAATTGAGGAGTTCAGGGCCATCATATAGAAAATCTATATGAAGAACTTGAACAGCACCCATCTGAACGGGCTGCGCGCGATCGAGGCGGTCGGGCGTCTCGGCTCGCTGCAGGCAGCGGCGGATGAACTCGGCGTCACCGTCGGCGCGGTGAGCCAGCAGGTGATCAAGGCCGAGGGCCAGCTTGGACGGACTGTCTTCGACCGCACAACGCGCGGCATGGTCCCGACCGCGTTCGGCGAATCCTTCCTGAAGAAGCTGAACGCGGGATTTCGCGAACTGTCGGAGGCGGTCGGCAGCGCCAGACACCGCGACGATGCTATCCTCGTCATTTCCGTGGCGCCGATCTTCGCCTCGCGCTGGCTGATCCACCGCATCCATCACTTCAGCGCCGCCCATCCCGAGATCAGCCTGCGCATCGAATCGACGACGGCACTGGTGGATCTGTCCGGCTCCGACGTGGACCTCGCCATTCGCATCGGACCGGGAAACTGGCCGGGGGTGAAGGCGGAGTTCGTCCTGCCGCAGGAGATGTTTCCGGTCTGCACGCCGGCATTGGCCGAGCGGCTGCGCACGCCCGAAGACCTGGTCGACATGCCGGCGGTGATCGACGCCAACGATCCGTTCACCTGGGACGTGTGGCTGAAGGCGGCCGGGCTGGAGCAGCCGGCGCCGAAGACGCGTCACGTGTTCAGCGACGCCTCGCTCTGCCTCGATGCGGCCCTGGCGGGGCAGGGGGTGCTGCTCGCCTGGCCGGTCCTGGCGTCCTGGGCGTTGAAGGAGGGCAGGCTGGTGGCGCCCTTCGACATCCGCGTCAGGACGGGGATGGGCTATTACTTCGTCACGGCCCCGGATATCCGGGAGCCGCGCAAGGTCACCCTGTTCAAGGCGTGGATGAGGCAGGCGATCTCCGAAAGCGTCGGTGAGAACGCGGACTGGGCGTCTATTCCGGTTCCTTGAGACGCGCCTCGAACATGGTCTTGAAGGCCGGGCGCGCCTGGCAGGCTGCAAGCCAGGCCTTCACGTTCGCGGCGACGTCGAACAGCTCCTTCTGGCTCATTGTATAGCGGAACACCTCGGCGAGGTTGAGGTCGGCGACGGTGAAGCGGTCGCCGACGACATGGCCGGTTGCGGCAAGTCGTTTGTCGAGCAGCGCAAACGCCTTCCTCAGCGCCTTGGTGGCGGCGCGAATCGTCAGCCGGCCCTGTTCGCTTTCGGCGGCGCTCTTGTCCAGCAGGATGATCTTGACGGCGTGCGGTTCCACTTCGGTCGCCGCCCACATCGTCCATTGCAGCATCTCCGCCTCTTCGGTGACGGTCCGGCCTGAGAGCGGGCCGCCGTGCTTGCGGGCGAGATAGAGGTTGATCGCCAAGGATTCCTTCATGACGAAGCCGCCGTCGTCGATGCAGGGGATCAAACCGGTCGGATTGACCGCCAGGAACTCCGGCGAGAGCGTGTTGAGCGGCGCATCGGCGGCGGTCGGATCATCGAGCCGGTACCCCTGAATCACCGGGACCGAGACGAAGGGAATCCCGAGTTCGCCGGCCATCCAGTAGTTGCGCGAGGCGCGCGAGCGATAGACGCCGTAGATCGTGAGCATGTGCGATTCTCCCTGGTTTGTGCGGCTCAGCTTAGGGGGTCGCATCGCAAGGTGACAGGTTGCGGGCGTGATCGTTCGATGAAATGTCGTGATGGCTCACGCCGGACGGCAACGCATAATGCCGCATTGACCGCCGCGCGGAAGAAGCGATATTGGGGGCAACCGCAATCGGGCGGGCGAGGCAAGCCATGAACCTGAAGGGCAGCAAAACGGCCGTTCTTGTGCGCATGCTCTGCATGCTCGCGCTGGTGTTTCTGTCCTTCGCCCACAAACCGGTTGTGGCGGCGTCGCTGTCGCCGTCCGAACTGGCGGCCATAACGCTGCCGGACGGCACCATTGCCGACCTGTGCATCAACGGCGGCGTCGAGCATGGCAAGCCCAAGCAGGGCCTGGGTCCGGGCTGTGAAGCCTGCCGCATCAGTGCCGCCATCCTCCTCCCGAGCCCGAGCGACATCGCCGGACGGATGATCGCCTTCCGCGTTGTCGGCGACCGCCCACTTGTCGAAGCGGTGTTCACCGGCCAGCGCTACGAGCCGGGCGCGCCGCCCACGGCTCCACCCCACCTGTCGATCTGATCGCGAACCATACGCATGCGCAATGCGCATGCGGTCCGCAGTTCACTTCGACGGAATTCCGCATGACCAAGTCATCCGACGCACCGGCAACGGCCGCTGCGGGTATCCCCGCCTTCTCCCGGCAGCGTCAGGCGCCGAATGGGCTCCTCGGGCTCGTCGGATGCGCGATCCATGTCGACCGGGTTCTCGCGAAAAGTGTGTCTGATGTTGCGCTTGCACAAGCTCCGTCGAGCGGAAAGATGCTCGACTATCGGCGAGCATCAGGGCTGCGAACAACGCCTGTTCAACAAGTTCGGCCCCGTGGCGAGACGCCCGCGCCGTCCAATATCACCCAACGAAAGGGAATTGACATGAAACTCCTTCCTAAGCTCGTCGCAGCCGCGATGCTGTTTGCCGTCCCCGCCTTCGGTGCGTTTGCGCATGACTACAAGGTGGGCAACCTCGAGATCCATCATCCGGCGTCGCGGGCGACGCTGGCCGGCCAGCCGGTCGGCGGCGGGTTCATGACGATCACCAATCACGGCCAGGAAGCCGACCGGCTTGTCTCCATCACTTCGCCGGTTTCCGACGATGTGCAGATCCATGAAATGGCGGTGGAGAACGACGTGATGAAGATGCGCCAGCTGAAGGACGGCATCGAGATTCCGGCCGGCGCCAAGGTCGAGCTGAAGCCCGGCGGGCTGCATGTGATGTTCATGGCGATCAAGCAGCCCTTCAAGGAGGGCGAGACGGTTGCCGCCACGCTCAATTTCGAGAAGGCCGGCCCGCTTGCGGTCGAATTCAAGGTCGGACCGTCCAAGGCCAAGGAAGAGCAGCAGCACGGCCACACGGAAGGCGAAGCTCACAAGATGTGAGGCAGGGCAGAGATGGGGAAGGCACGCAGAGGGCCTTCCCCATCCGCCCCATCGCCCCTCCGGCGTTCGGGCAACGGAGGGGCGAGCGTCGCGGCCGCCATGCATGCGGTGGCGGCCGTTTGCAAGTTGACCGCGGACGCGTCGCAGGTGCGCGTGCCGCGGGAGCGCCTGTCCGCCTTATCCCGTACGGTTGCGCTCGATCGTGATATGGGCGAACCGCTCCGGCTCGTCCGAAAGTTCTCCGGTGGTCCGCTCGTTCCAGCGGTAGCCGGCGATGGCGCCCTGCGGCGTCTCCTCGAAGATGTTGCCCGAAATCAGCGCCGAACCGGCGCCTTCGACGACGGTCACCGCACAGCCGACCGGGGTGCCGCGCACGAGGTTTCCGTTGACGACGAGCCCGCGCATAAACGGCCCCCAGCCGAGCATCAGGCCGTATTTCGGTGCGTTCTCGACCGTATTGCCGCTGACGACGGTGTCCGCCTCCACCGCGATGCCGAAGCCGAAGCCCGCGCCGTCGTGCACGTAGGGCCCTTCGAGGCGGAGATTGCGCACCACGTTGCCGGTCACCGCGGCAAGCCTGCCGCCTTCGTTGAAGTTGACGATCAGAATGCCGTTGGCCGCCCCGTCGATCAGGTTGCCGTTGACGATCGCGCCCTGGAAGCCGAACTCCGAATAGATCGCCGTCTCCCCGCAGTCGAGGCATGTGTTGCCGGCGATCTGCACGTTCGATCCGGCGTTTGCGCGGATGGCGGAGAAGGCGCAGTCGGAGAGGTGGTTGTTCGTCACCATCACGCCGTCGGCGCGGAAGATGTTGATGCAGTTGCCATACTCGCCGGTGCCGCCCTTCGCCGCCGCGATCCGTGCGATGCGGTTGCCCGAAACCATCGTACCGTCCGGTCCCTGGGTCCAGCGATGCACGAGGATACCGCCGTTGGCGCACTCGACGACGGTGTTGGCCGAAATCGAAAGGCCGCTGCTCTCGATCGCGTAGACGGCGAAGTCCGCGGCACCGGAAATGCGGTTCCGCTCGATGCGCCCGCCGCAGCGCTCGAGATACAGCGCGGACTTGGCCGAGCCCTTGATCTCGCAGTTGTCGATCCGCACCTCGCGCGCGCCGCCGAGGTGAACCAGGCCCTGCACCGTGTCGTCGAGCCAGCGGTTGCCGCCGTCGATGACGAGGTTTTCGAGAACGACGCTGTTGAGGTCCTGCCCGGCGAACAGATGGCCGCCGCCGCCATAGAGGATGCGGGTTGCGCCCGGAACACCGGTTAGCCGGGTGTTGGCGGGCAGCTCGATGTTGGAAACGTGGTAGTCACCGGGTGGCAGGAAGACCGGCAGGTTCTTCGCCGCCGCCTCGCGCAGCAGTTTTGCAAACGCCTTGCTCTTGCGGTCGTCGCCGCCCGGCCGCACGCCATGCGCGGACGCGTCGATCGCGCCGCGCAGGTCGACGTTCAGGACCGGCGTGCCGGCGCCCAGCGCCGGCCCGGCGGCCGCGCCCAGGCCGATGGATGCGAGAAATAACCGTCTGCTAACCATGTCTGCTCCTCGCAGACAGGGATGCAGGAAGCGTGCCACGGGAATTCGTGCCGAAACGGCACAGTTTGCGGCCTCCGGCGGCGCGGCGGCGCGTGCTGCCAAGGCCGTGTCGGCACATCGAACGGAATTGGGACAGGTGGTTTCCGCTACCCGCCTATGTCTCGGTATCGGGAGCTCTCGTCCGGTCGCCGCCTGGCGCTAGCAGCGCCAGCCAGTTCAGTCAGCAAGAGGAATTGCCGCCGAGCCGTCCTGACTGCTCAAGTCCGCCGCCAGTAGTGCATCTCCATCATCTTCTCCCAGCTGCCGTCGTTCTTGTGCACCAGGGCGGTCAGCGTGCGATGCCGGTCGTCGATGAAGGTGATGATATCCTGGTAGGGCACCCGCTTGCCTTCGGTCTTGAAGTCGGGTCCCTCGCTGTGGAGCGTCAGCAGGTTTCCGGTCGGCTCGAGCACGCCGTCATAGTGCCAGAGATAGTTCATCATCGAGCCGATCCAGGTGCCGATGTAGCGGTCACGCGCCGGATCGTAGCCGAGCGTCATCAGCGTTTCGCCCTCCTGGCCGTCCGGCATCAGGCCACGGCCTTCGCACAAGACCCAGTAACCGCCGAGCGGGCGCACGTGTTCGGTCCAGGTGCTGTTCTTGGGCGGCGCGGCGATCGCATCGGCAGAACAGTCCCAGTCGCCGAGGAGACGGTGCAACCAATGATGCTGTGTGGTTATATCTGTCTGCATGGGTCACCCTCCAATGAGTGCCTGTCCGTGCCCGCCGCCGGGTCGGTCGCAACTTCCTACGAAGTTAGGAAGGATTGGGCCGTTTCAAGTGGTCGCCTGCTGGCGATGCCCGGATGCGGCTGGCGCAGGGGCGGGGAGCGCCCTGCCGCCATGATGCAAGGACTTGAGGGGGCGATGCGGAGGCATTGCAGGCGGGCAATATTCCTCAAGCGGCTCCGATCGAATTTCGACACGCTCTGGCAGCCGGCGCAAATGTTCCTATCTTGTCAGGCATGAAGCCAGACCGTCTGCTCTATCCTGCGCCCGCCGGCCTCTATTGTCCGGCCGGCGATTTTTATGTCGATCCGGTGCGTCCGGTTCAGCGGGCGCTGATCACGCACGGCCATTCCGACCACGCCCGGGCCGGTCATGGGGCGGTGCTGGCGACGCGCGAAACGCTCGACATCATGGCCATTCGCCATGGTCCGGACTTCTGCGGCGCGGCGCAGCCGGCGGCCTATGGCGAAACAATCGATCTTGGCGGGGCTGGGGTTTCCTTTCACCCGGCCGGGCACGTGCTCGGCTCGGCGCAGATCGCGATCGCCGTCAACGGCACCCGCTTTTGCGTCTCCGGCGACTACAAGCGCGGCGCCGATCCGACCTGCGCTCCCTATGAGCCGGTCGCCTGCGACGTCTTCATCACCGAGGCGACGTTCGGCCTGCCGGTGTTCCATCATCCGGATCCGAAGGGCGAAATCGACAAGCTTTTCACCTCGCTGAAACAGTTCCCCGAGCGCACCCACCTCGTCGGCGCCTATTCGCTCGGAAAGGCGCAGCGGGTGATCCGGCTGCTACGCGACTGCGGCTACGACAAGCCGATCTACATCCACGGCTCGCTCGCAAGGCTCTGCGACTATTATGTCAGCCGTGGCGTCGATCTTGGTGATCTGCGCCCGGCGACGCTGGAGAAGGACGATCCGACCGATCTGTCCGGGGCGATCGTCGTCGGCCCGCCGTCCGCCTTTGCCGAGCGCTGGGCGCGCCGGTTCAACGAGCCGCTCGTCGCCTTTGCCTCCGGCTGGATGATGGTGCGCCAGCGCGCCAAACAGGGCGGTGTCGAGCTGCCGCTGGTCATTTCCGACCATTGCGACTGGCCGGAGCTGACGGAGACGATCCGGGAGCTTTCGCCCGCCGAGGTCTGGGTGACGCACGGCCGCGAGGAGGCGCTGGTGCGCTGGTGCGAGTTGAACGGCTTCCCGGCCCGGCCGTTGCACCTCGTCGGCTACGAGGACGAGGGGGATTGATGGATATCGGCCAGCCTTGCCCCTCATCCGCCTGCCGGCACCTTCTCCCCGCCTGCGGGGAGAAGGAAGAGCGCCGCAGCGCTTGCGCCTCAATGGTGACAATCAGGACAACGACCGCCGCGCTTTCCGTAGTTGGCGATGTGGCGCGAAGCACGTCCCCTCTCCCCGCCTGCGGGGAGAGGGTTAGGGTGAGGGGCTATGGCGATGGTGCCTTTGGAGGGAGCGTCCGCCGATGAAAGCCTTCGCCGACCTCCTCGACCGTCTCGTGCTGACGCCCTCGCGCAACGGCAAGCTGAAGCTGCTGGCCGACTATTTCCGCAACACGCCAGACCCCGACCGCGGCTACGGCCTGGCCGCGATCGCCGGCACGCTGGAGCTGAAGAGCGTCAAGCCGGCGATGCTGCGCGAGCTCGTGCTGGAGCGGATGGACGAGGTTCTGTTTCGCTACTCCTACGACTATGTCGGCGATCTCGCCGAGACGATCTCGCTCGTCTGGGATCAGGAGCGAAAGGAGCGGATCGACGACGAGCACCAGCCCCGGCTCGGCGCGGTCGTGGCGCGGATGAACGCGCTCGGCCGCACCGAGGCCCGCTCCGTCGTGCGCGACCTGCTCGACCGGCTCGACCCTTCCGCCCGCTTCGCCTTCATCAAGCTCGTCACCGGCGGCTTGCGCATCGGTGTCTCGGCCCGGCTCGCCAAGCAGGCACTGGCGGACTTTTCCGGCAAGGAGATAACCGAGATCGAGACGCTCTGGCACGGTCTGCAGCCGCCGTATGAGCCGCTGTTCTCCTGGCTGGAAGGACGCGCCGAGCGCCCGGTGCTGGCGACGCCTGCGATCTTCCATTCGGTGATGCTGGCCAACCCGGTCGGCGAAGGCGATCTCGACAGTCTCGATCCGGCCGATTTCGCCGCCGAGTGGAAATGGGACGGCATCCGCGTGCAGCTTTCGGCAACGGGAGCGACGCGCCGGCTCTATTCCCGCTCCGGCGACGACATTTCTGCAGCCTTCCCCGACATCGTCGAGGCGATGACGTTTGAGGGGGTGATCGACGGCGAACTGCTGGTCGGCGGGACGATGCGGTCGAACAGCCCGACACGGACCTTCTCCGACCTGCAGCAGCGGCTGAACCGCAAGACCGTGAATGCACGGATGCTGGAGGACTATCCCGCCTTCGTCCGCGCCTACGATGTTCTGTTCGCCGGCGAGACGGATGTCCGTCCTGAGAATTTCGCCACCCGCCGGGCGCGGCTGGAAGACCTGATCGGCACGGCGCCGCACGACCGCTTTGACCTGTCGCCGCTCGTGCCGTTCGCGGGCTGGGACGAACTCGACCGCCTTCGCACTGCACCGCCGGAGCCGGTGATCGAGGGCGTGATGCTCAAGCGGCTCGACAGTTCCTACCAGGCCGGCCGCCTGAAGGGGCCGTGGTTCAAGTGGAAGCGCGATCCCTACAACGTCGACGCCGTGCTGATGTATGCGCAGCGCGGCCACGGCAAGCGGTCGAGCTACTATTCCGACTTCACCTTCGGCGTCTGGGCGAGGGGGGCGGAGGACACCGACATGCTGGTGCCGGTCGGCAAGGCCTATTTCGGCTTCACCGATGCCGAACTTGAGGTGCTGGACCGGTTCGTGCGCAACAACACCGTCGATCGTTTCGGCCCGGTTCGCGCCGTGCGCGCCGAGCCGGATTTCGGCTTCGTGATCGAGGTCGCCTTCGAAGGGATCAATCGCTCGACCCGCCACAAGTCCGGGGTCGCCATGCGGTTTCCCCGGATCGCCCGCCTGCGCGACGACAAGCTGCCGCGCGACGCCGACCGGCTGGAGACGCTGATGGCGCTGGTGGAGGCGAGCGAAGGGATGGCGCCGTAATCACAGGTTGCTTCCCGTTCCTGCCCGAATTGTGAAAGAAAGTGATCGTGGCAAGCCACGCGCCAGCCGGCGATGCCACACTTGCGGCACGGTGACGACCTTATCTTGCAGGCAGAGGTAGGTGCGTGTCCGGTTGCTGCTTGCGTTTCTCGGTTTCACGGATTGCGTCGCTAGATCATGACCCCAGAATTTCTTCTCTCCCGCCGCCGGTTGTTGCGGTTTTCCGGTCTGGCGGCGGCCACGGCACTTGCGGGCTGCACGTCATCGATGAACACCGACCGCTTCCGTTGGCAGACCGAGCCGGTCTACCGCAACCCGGCGCTCGAGGGCGTGCCGGGCCCCTATCTCGAAGGCCGCGATCCCGACCAGGGGCCTTACGACGAGGCAATGCTGCCGACCGGCATACCGGATCTGGACCCGAGATATGCCGGGATCTATGCCGCGCGCATCGATGGCGGCTTCACCATTCCGCAGGTTCCCTATCAAAAGATCGATGCCCGTTATCTGCGCCACGAGGTGGAGGATCCCTTCGGCGAGGCACCCGGCACGATCATCGTCGACACGGCGAATCGCTATCTCTATCTGACCCAGCCGGGCGGTCGCGCCATCCGCTATGGCGTCGGCATCGGTCGCGAGGGTTTCGCCTGGTCCGGCCGCGGCGTCATCCAGTGGAAGCAGGCCTGGCCGCGCTGGACCCCGCCGGATACGATGGTGGCGCGCCAGCCCGAACTCCACCCCTATTCCGCCCGCAACGGCGGCATGTCGCCGGGCCTGTCGAACCCGCTCGGTGCGCGCGCCCTCTACATCTTCCAGAACGGCCAGGACACGCTCTACCGGCTGCACGGTACGCCGGAATGGAAGTCGATCGGCCGCGCCGCGTCCTCGGGCTGCGTCCGTCTGTTGAACCAGGACGTGATCGACCTCTATGATCGCGTTCCGAACCGGTCTCCGATCATCGTGATCTGAGCTTTCCAGCGGCGGATCGGCTTCCTCGCTGGATGCGTCAGTCCTCTTCACGAGGATGCTGCTGGCTTCCTGTTTCCTTTTTTGCGTCGGGGTGATCCGCGTCGCCGCTTGTGGCTGCGTTCGCGGTTGCGCGCGGTATGGTGCTTGCTTCCGGTCGCGTCTTGCCAGAGCGGCGGTAGCACCAGATACTGCCGGCACAATCGAATTGGGCGCTATTTGTTTTCATCCGAAGAAGGAGAACTGACATGCCGATTCTCTACACCACCCGGGCATCCGCCACCGGCGGCCGTGCCGGCCATGGCGCTTCCGAAGACGGCGTGCTCGATGTCACGCTGACCGTGCCGAAGGAACTCGGCGGCGATGGCGCCCGCGGCACCAATCCCGAGCAACTCTTCGCCACCGGCTATTCCGCCTGCTACCTCGGCGCGCTGAAGTTCGTCGCCGGCAAGGAGAAGGTCAAGATCCCGGACGAGGCGAAGGTGACGGCGACCGTTGGCATCGGCCCGCGCGAGGACGGCGGCGGGTTTGGCATCGAGGCGGCTCTCGAGGTCTCCGTTCCCGGCGTCGACAAGGCGATCGTCGAGGACCTCGCCAGAAAGGCCCATGTCGTCTGCCCCTACAGCCACGCCACCCGCGGCAACCTGAACGTCAAGACGACGGTCGTCTGATCGACTGATCCGGCCGCGAGCCGCCGCTTCGGCTCGCGGCGTCTTTGCCGAACGTCCTTTCCTTTGAAATCATCCATGCTATATTTTTCCAAGGAAAGGAGATTGCCATGTTCGCTCGCGAGGTCATGCAGGCTTCCGCTCCGGCTAGGGAAGCGGCGGTGATCACCAAGGCGGCGGTGCGCGCCGCCGAGCGGCTCGGGCTTTCCGCCCGCATGCTGGCTGGCGTGCTCGGTCTTTCCGAGGCCAGCGTGTCGCGCATGCGCAGGGGGGATTTTGCGTTGGAGCGCGGCAGCAAGCCGTTCGAGCTCGCGGTCCTTCTCGTCCGTCTGTTTCGGTCGCTCGATGCGATCACCGGCGGCGACGAGACGGTCGCGCAGACCTGGATGGCCACCGACAATCGCGCTCTCGGCGGTCGTCCCGTTGAGCGTATCACCTCCATTTCCGGCCTGACCGATGTCCTTGCCTATCTGGACGCCCGACGCGCTCTCGTCTGAGGCGCGCGCCTTCGCCAGGCCGGTCTGGCGGCTGGTGGAGGCGCAGCATCGCGTCTCGACGCTGAAGCTCGTCGATTCGCTGGAGGAACAAACGCTGCTCGAGGGGCTGCTCGAGGAAAGCAAGCCCGTGCTGCCGCCTGAGTGTGAAGGCCTCGACTACTTGCTGGCGACGCCCTTTCGCTACGGGGCGATCTATCCGCATGGCTCGCGGTTTCGCCGGGCCGGGCGCACGAAGGGCGTCTTCTATGCCGCCGAAGCGGTGACGACCGCTCTCGCCGAAATGGCGTTCTACCGGCTGTTGTTCTACGCAGAATCGCCTGAAACGCCATTTCCCGCGAATGCCGCCGACTATACCGCGTTTGCGGCGGCGGTCAGCACCAGGGCGGCCCTCGACCTGACGATCCCGCCGCTTGTGCGGGATCAACCGCACTGGAGCGATCCGACCGACTATGCCGCCTGCCAGGCGCTCGCCGAGGCCGCCCGGCTCGCACAGATCGACGCGATCCGATACCGCTCGGTGCGCGATCCCGACGGCGGCGCAAATGTCGCGCTCCTTTCGGCCCACGCCTTTGCCGAGCCGAAGCCGCTGGAGCGCCAGACCTGGCGCATCCGGCTTTCGCCCCACGGCGTGCAGGCGATCTGCGACTTTCCCAATGTGCGGATCGAATTCTCGCGCGCCCAGTTCGGCAACGATCCGCGTCTCGAACGCCCCGGTTGAAGGTGGATCGGTAGCCAAGCCCCGGTCGCTCCGCCCTTTTCCGCAGCGCGCATAGAACGTCCTTATCGCAGCAGGAAACGGACAGACCAGCGCCGGGGGATGAGAATCGAGGCGGCGGTGACGAGGGCGGCGACGGTGAAGGGCGCCCATAGGGCCGAGCTCGCGGCGTATTGCTGCAGCGTGGCGCCGGCAACCGCGCCGGCCAGCATACCGCACCACGGCACGAGCTGGACGAACCACTGGCTGCTGCGCCCGCCCAGAATCCAGCGCCCGAGACCGCGGCCGAAGCGCGACAGGCCGCCGGTGACATAGGTGAGGCCGATCGGCAGTCCTTCAATCTGCTCGACGGCCGCGTTGATCGTTCCCATGGCGAAAATCAAGAGCAGGAACCGGGCCTCGCGGAAATCAGGAACGGCGGCGGATCCCGCAAGCAGCAGGGTGACGCACAGAAGCACCCCTTGCGATCTGAAGCGGCTGGCGATGATCACCCCGACCCCGTTGCCAAGCACGAAGGCAGTGAGCCCTGCAAACAGCAGGAGCGCTCTGGCAGTGTCGCCTTGCCCGATCGCGACGGCGGCGCGGGTGGTGTTGCCGCTCATGAACGAGACGAACTCGCCGACGGCCATCAGCCCGATCGCGTCGGTCATGCCGGCGAGAAACGAGATGGCCGCGACGAGCGCGAGCCCGACAGAACTTCGTTGGCGCCGGATCAGGCGCCGTCGCCGCGCGACGGTCATGCGGGAATCGGTCCGGTTTTTTAGTTTACCCGAACTAACCAGAGCCAACGGGTCGTTGCAAGTCGTCGGCCGCTACTTGGTCGCCGGCGGCCTCTGCGTCGCAACGATGGGTTCCGGCAGCCTGCCGGCCTTGCGCGCAGTCGCCTGGCGCCTAGCCCATCTTGCCGCCCGTCTCTGTTGTCGGGCCGATAATGGCCGTTACCTCCGTCACCCTGTCGGCCGGAAAGCCGCCGAGCCTGGCGTGCTCGCGAATGACATCGGCACTCTCCGCCTCGTGCACGCAGTAGAATTTGTCACCGGCGACGTAGCTCGTAATCCACTTGTAGGGTTTGGAGAGATCCCGCACCGCCTTGTTCGAGGTGGCGGAGATGTTGCACAGCTGGTCTGAGGTCAGCTTGTCCGCACCGGGTATCTCTCGTTCGATGATGAAGGTAGGCATGCTACGACCTCCTCTCGGTTCGATGAAGAACAACAACGCTCCTCATCGCCCCGCGAGTCAACCGCCTCGCACCGGCCTCTTCGGCGGCGAGGAGAATGGAGGTCCAAGACCGGTCCCTGGCGGAAGACAGGCTCAGTCAAACGGGCAAGGCCAGTCCGACGGCGCGGTGAAGCCGGGAGGCAGCTTGGTCTGGGCGTCGCCGCAGGCGAGATCGACCTGTTCCTGTTCCAGGCCCGTCGAGGTCGACAGGTCCAGTCCCTCGATCCGTGTGAGGAACAGAAAGGCGTGCGAGAAATCGAGCCCGCCGTCGAACGAGGCCTTGCTCAGGTCGGCGCGGGAGAGGTTGGCATAGGGGAACCGCGCGCCGGTCAGGACCGCCCCGGTAAAGTCGGCACGTCCCAACTCGGCCTTCTCGAAATTCGCCCCGGTGAGAACCGCACCCTTGAAACTGGCGCGCTGCAACTCCGCCGAAGCAAAGGTCGCGCCTGGCGCCGAAACCCGGTCGAACCCCGTGCGAAACCCCTCGATGCGGTTGAAATTGGTCTTCTCCGCGGTGGCGCCGGTCAACCACGCCCGTGCCAGGGCCGCCTTCTCCAGATTGGCCGCGCTCATGTTCGTCCGGCTGAGGTCGGTGAGCATCAGATCGGCACCCGAAAGATTGGCGCCCTGAAAATCCGCCCCTTGCAGCATGATCGCCCTCTTGGTGCATTCGCTCCAATCAATGCCGGGGCGGGGCGTAGCGGAGCAGTCGGCGGCGCGTGCCCCGGCCGGCGTCAGGGTCGCAAGCGCCAGGGCGATGCCCAGGCGGTGGCCGAAAGCGCCCCGCAAGACCTTTCCTGTTGCGCTTCCATACGGTCCGTACATTACAGTCGCTCCGATTGCGCACCAAAGCGCGTCGCAGTCGTGGATATCCGATCGCCGCGGCTTCCGCTTTTCGCCTGTTTTGTCCTCCGGCTTCTGCTTCCGGGAGACGTGGCAATGCATTTCCGACGGCCCAGAACCACTGTAGCCATAGCGCGTTGCAAAATTAAAGCGGAGTCTTTCGCGAATCGGCAGCCGGCCGATCCAGCCATTTCCCTGCGCCCTTCCCGGCTTCTTCCCTCCACGAGGACGCATCCGAAACGTGAAATTTCTACGACCATTGCGGCGAGGGCTTTTCTTGTGCAACCGTCCTCGGGTATTGCTTCTCGCCGCCACGATGGTGGTCCAGGGAGTTCTCATGCAGTCCGAACAGGCCGTTAAGGCCCATGCCATGCCCGACTGGCCGGCGATCGTCGCCGTGGTCCTGGGCGTCACCGCCTTTTCCGTGGCACAGGGCGTCACCTATCCGCTGATCTCGCTGGTGCTGGAGGCGCGCGGCGTCTCGTCGACGATGATCGGCGTCAATGCCGTCGGCTTCGCCATGGGGCTGGGCGCGGCGACGCTGATGCTGGCCCGCCTGACGCAGCGCTTCCGCGCCAACCAACTGATCATCGCCGGTCTGATCGGCTGCTCGCTCTGCCTCGCCACCTTCGCCACCTTCTCCTCGATGTTCGTCTGGTTCCTCGCCCGCTTCCTGCTGGGCTTCTGCGCCAGCCTGATCTTCATGCTCAGCGAGGCGTGGCTGAACGTCGCCTGCCCCGACCGGATGCGGGGGCGCGTCTCGGGCATCTACGGGGCCTCGATCTGCGCCGGCTTTGCCGCCGGTCCGCTCGCCATTCCGCTGTTCGGCACGGATGGCGGCTTCGGGTTTGCGTTGACGGCGGTCTATCTTGCGCTCGTCGCCTTTGCCACGGCGATGCTGATGTATTCGACCCGAACGGTGCCCGAACCGTCCTCGACCCGCGATCTCTTCCGCTTCTTCCGCCATGCGCCGATGCTGATTGCGATGGTCTTTGCCTTTGGTTTCGCTGACATCGCCGCGATCTCGGCCATGCCGGTCTACTTCGTCCGCACCGGCCATTCCGAGGCGTTTGCGGCGATCAGCGTCACGGTGCTGGCACTGCCGACCGCGCTCGCGCAACCGCTCATCGGCTATGCGCTGGACCGGCTGCCACGCCATTCGGTCGCCGTCGGCACCGCCTTCGTCGCCGCCTCAAGCTATCTCGCCATCCCCTTCCTCGATACGCCCGCGCTGATCCTTTGCGCCTTTGCGATGATGGGAACGGCCAGCTTTTCGCTCTACACCTGCGCGCTCACCATGCTCGGCGAGAACTTCCGCGGCGGCATGCTCCTTGCCGGCAGCGCCGCCTATGCACTGATCTACGCGGTTGGCAGCGGTGCCGGTTCGAGCCTCACCGGCCTCATCATGGAAATCGGCGGGCCGGATGCCGCGCCGCTGTCTGTCGGTGCGGCGCTCGCCGTCTTCGCGTTTGCGTTCCTGCTGGGCAGGCGACGGTAGCTGCTGAACCGCGCCCGCCTCCAATCCCTCCATCCAGTACAGCAAATGCAGCAATCAGGAGTTGATCATGGTTCGAGCCGTCTTGTGGCAGCGCGTCGAGGGGGGCATCATCCTTGCGGTCAGCCTCGCATTCCTCTGGCAGATGAACGACACGGTGCCGTGGTGGGGCGCCGTTCTGATCTTCTTCGCGCCGGATCTGAGCTTCTTCGGCTATCTGCTCGGGCCGAGGGTAGGGGCGTTCTGCTATAACGCCGTCCACATCTATGCCTTTGGGGCAGCCTTGCTGGCGATCGGCTTGATGATGCCGGTGCCGCTTCTTGCCGTGCTCGGCACTCTCTGGCTGGCGCATTCCGGTTTCGACCGCATGCTCGGCTATGGCCTGAAATCGCCGGAAGGCTTTGTCTTCACGCACCTTGGCCGGATCGGGAAGCCCTCGTAGGGCTTGGTAGGGCGTGCCGCGATCTTTGGTTCCATCCACGTCACGCGCCCGAAGACCCGAGCGCGTGGATGCCTGGTGCCGCCTTGACGGATCGCAGGGAATTCGGTGGGACGGACCACAGGCCCGCCCCTGAACGCAGCGGGGAAGTTCTCAGACGAACTGGCTGAGACCCGGCACGGATCCGACGACCTCGTCGACCACATCGTTGCCCGCATACTCGCGCGCAATGGCGAGCGTTTCCTTGGCAAGGCCGGTGATCTCGCCCATGCCGAGGCCCTGGCTCATCAGCTGCTGGCCGAGCGCCATCACCCCGCCGCCCATGGCGTTCATCAGCCCGCCCAGCAGGCCGCCCGAGCCTTCGCCATTGTATTTTGCGACCAGCTCGGAGGCGCCGGGAATGGCCTCGATCATCTGCGCCACCGGGCCCTCGGCGGCTTCGCGCTGCAGGAAGCCCAGCATCATGCCGATGGCCTTTTCGGCGGTCGCGGGCTCGATGCCGACATTTTCGGCAACGCGGTTGACGAGATCGTTCATGGAAAATTCTCCGATTCATGTTTGACGTTAACGTCAACGGTAAAGATGAAACGCTCAACCAGCTTCAGCGGCGGGTATCGTCGTCTGGCCCCTGGCTCGCATGACAGGTGTTGAAGTTCCGCAACCACCTTATAAAGTTCCACAGACGATTCAAATGACGATTGGCAGGCGGCTTCTGTGCGGCTTGCCCGCGCCGTGCAGACAAGGAGAGACTTCAGTGAGCGAATCGATGCTTCAGGACGGCAAGCTCTACGTCGGCACCAGCCGCAAGCCGGACAACTCCATCAACAAGCCGGAATATCTCGAACTGAAGTTCGGCAACCGGCACGGCCTGGTGACCGGAGCCACCGGCACCGGCAAGACCATCACCCTGCAGATCCTCGCCGAAGGCTTTTCCAACGCTGGCGTGCCCGTCTTCTGCGCCGACGTGAAGGGCGACCTTTCCGGCATCGGCGCGATCGGCGAGCCCAAGGATTTTCTCCTCAAGCGCGCCGAGGAGATCGGGCTTCAGCCCTACGATTTCCAGGAGTTTCCGGTGATCTTCTGGGACCTCTATGGCGAGAAGGGGCATCGGGTCCGCACGACCATGACCGAGATGGGGCCGCTGCTCCTGTCGCGGCTGATGAATGCGTCCGACGCGCAGGAAGGGGTGCTCAACATCGCCTTCAAGATCGCCGACCAGGGCGGGCTGCCGCTGCTCGACCTGAAGGACCTGCAGGCGCTTTTGAAATATATGGGCGAGAACGCCACCGAGCTTTCCAACCAGTTCGGCTTCATCTCCAAGGCCTCCGTCGGCTCGATCCAGCGCGAACTGCTGATCCTGGAGCAACAGGGTGCGCAGCACTTCTTCGGCGAGCCGGCGCTGAAGATCTCCGACATCATGCGCACCACCAATGACGGTCGCGGCGCGATCTCTGTGCTGGCCGCCGACAAGCTGATGATGAACCCGCGGCTCTACGGCACCTTCCTGCTCTGGCTGCTCTCCGAGCTGTTCGAGGAACTGCCGGAAGTGGGCGATCCGGAGAAGCCGCGCCTCGTCTTCTTCTTCGACGAGGCGCACCTGCTCTTCACCGACGCGCCGAAGGTGCTGATCGAGCGCGTCGAACAGGTCGTGCGCCTGATCCGCTCGAAGGGCGTCGGCGTCTATTTCGTCACGCAGAACCCGCTCGACGTGCCCGAGACCGTGCTCGCCCAGCTCGGCAACCGCGTGCAGCACGCACTGCGCGCCTATTCGCCGCGCGAGCAGAAGGCGGTGAAGACCGCCGCCGACACCTTCCGCCCCAACCCGGATTTCGACTGCGCCACCGTCATCACCCAGCTCGGCACCGGCGAGGCGCTGGTGTCGACGCTGGAGGGCAAGGGTGCGCCGTCGATGGTGGAGCGCACGCTGATCCGCCCGCCTGCCTCCCGCGTCGGTCCGCTAACCGATGCCGAGCGCGCCAACGTGATGAAGGTCAGCCCGGTCACCGGCCTCTACGACGAGGACTTCGACCGGGAATCGGCCTACGAAATCCTGGCAGCGCGGGCGAAGAAGATCGAGGCGCAGCAACAGGCCGAACAGGACGCGCCGCAACCGCAACAGAACGGCGGCAGTCGATGGACGCTGCCGGGTTTTGGCGACGACGAGCCGACGACGCCTTCGGGCACGGCAAAGCCGCGGGGCCGGTCGGGCTATCAGCGGGAGACGGTGGTGGAAGCGGCGATGAAATCCGCCGCCCGCAGCGTCGCCAACTCGCTTGGCCGCGCCATCGTCCGCGGGATTTTGGGAAGCCTGAGGCGGTAGCGCCGCGAATGTCACGGTTCGTGCAGCCGATAACGGTTCGTGTTGGCTCGGGCAATGGCGGCCTTGGCGGGCTGCGCGTGATTACTCCAGGGCTTCCAGCGTCGGCAGGATCAGCGACGGGCCGAGGTCGGCATATTCGTCGGGCATGTCGGTGCGGTTGATCCAGACCGTGCGGAAGCCGAATTTCGTCGCACCGGCCACGTCCCAGCGGTTCGACGACTGGAACGACACGGCATTCGGATAAAGCCGGTAGCTCGTCGTCACGATGTCGTAGACGGCAGGCGCCGTCTTGTACGTCCTTAGCGCATCAACCGAGAAGACGTCGTCGATGACGGTGTCGAGCGCCGCATTGGCAACAGCCGATTTCAGCATCGCCGGCGAGCCGTTGGAGAGGATCGCGATGCGCGCCCCGCGGGCCTTCAGGCTGCGCAGCACGGCGGGCACTTCCGGATAGCAATCGAGCTTCCAGTAGGCCTCGAGCAGCTTCGGCCTCAGCGTCGGATCGACGCCCGGCAGGCGCCGGAAGGTGTAATCCAGGGCCTCTTCCGTCAGTTGCCAGAAATCCCGGTAGGCGCCCATCAGCGCGCGGGTCCAGGAATATTCGAGCTGCTTGGCCCGCCACATCTCGGAAAAACGCTGGTATTCCGGCCCAACGTCGCCCGCATGGCGACGCACCGCCGCATGCACGTCGAACAGCGTGCCATAGGCATCGAACACATAGGCTGCGTGAGACACGCCAACTCCTCCAAAAACGCTTTCATTCCAGATCATTAGCGCTCGATCATGTCAATATTGGGTGCAATGCACAATATGACGGGGTCGAGGGGCAAGTCCGGGGCGCAGGGAGGTCCCTGCCGGCTCTTTCAGGCAAGGCGACCCGGAAAAACACGCGCTCCATTGCCAAAATAGAAATTGAGCCCTATAGTTTCGTTATCGACCATTGCTTGTGACGTCGTTCCAGAGCGAATACGCTCCCGATGGATTTCCTCTCAAAAATCGATCCACCCCCGCAACGTAACGCGGGAATCCACAACGATTGCAACGAAAGGAAATCGTATGAACACGGGAACCGTAAAGTGGTTCAATGCAACCAAGGGTTTCGGCTTCATTCAGCCCGATGACGGCAGCACGGATGTGTTCGTTCATATCTCCGCCGTCGAGCGCGCAGGTATGCGTTCGCTCAATGATGGCCAGAAGGTCCGCTATGACATCGTGCAGGACCGGAAGTCGGGCAAAAGTTCCGCTGACAACCTTCAGGCGGCGTGAATTTGTCGTTCGCTCGCGCTGACCACGGATGTACTGGCAGCCGAGATGAATGACAGGAGAGAGGTCGGGTTCACGCCCGGCCTTTTTGACCCATGGCCATGGGAGTTCTCATGGCTGAAACTTCGACGCGTTGACGGTGCGGCTGCGTGGAAGCGTCCTGCCGCCCGGACGAGCCGAAAGACGAGCCGGAACCGCTACGGACGGATTGTGTCCTACCCGCTCGGAACGCCCAGAGACCGCGATACGCTACGCCGATAGAGAGCGTGATTTTACAACGCGAATTCGAACGAAGCATTCGCCGGGATGAAATCCGCTTCGGATAGCTGGATCAATCCGGAGGTGGTCGGGATCCGTCACCAGCCAGTTGCTGCTGCGAAAGGAGATATTTGTGCAGGTTATCGTCAGGGACAACAACATCGAACAGGCCATTCGCGTCTTGAAGAAGAGAATGCAGCGAGAAGGTCTGTTCCGGGAAATGCGTGCGCGCACCGCCTATGAAAAGCCGTCCGAGAAGCGTGCGCGTGAAAAGGCGGAGGGGATTCGGCGCTCCCGCAAGCTCGCGCGCAAGAAGGCGCAGCGCGAAGGTTTGTTGCCGGCCCCCAAACGGAAGGTAGCAGCGAGACCTCGCTGATATGGAGGAGAGCATGGCAGCAACCAAAGAGCAGTTCTTCAAGCCGGCCAAGCCGTCGGCACATGGCAAGGGCGCACAGACACACTCGGTCGCCCAGAGCATCGTTGCCGCCGAAGCCGCCGCGCGCGAAAAGAAGACCGAAAGGCTTCGCGCGCTTCGCCTCGCCCAACCGGCCAAGCCCGCGAGCCCGCCCGGCTCCAAGAAGCGGGTGTAGAGCGGGCAAGCGGTTCGGGACAACCGGCCCGATGATCGTGCTCGGCTAGAACCGCGTGATCACGCTGATGCCGAGGTCGGTCGCCGTGTCCATCGCCATCAGCGCCGGCACGGCCTCCTCGAGGCCGATCTCACGCCCGATCACCCTGTCCGGCTGCAGCCTGCCGGCCGCCATCATCGACAGCATCGCGTCGTAGCGCCAGGCCTGCATGCCGTGGCTGCCGTAGATCTCCAGTTCGTGGCCGATCACCTGCGCCATCGGGATCTGCGGCGTGGCCTGCTCGCCGAGCATCAGCCCGACCTGCACGTGACGGCCGCGGCGGCGCAGGTTTTTGATCGAGTTGAAGCAGGTGGCCGGCGAGCCGAGCGCGTCGATCGAGGCATGCGCGCCGCCACCGGTGATCTCGCGCACCGCTTCCGCCACGTCGGCCACCGCGCGCGCGTTGATCGCCGCGACCGCCCCCATCTTCCGGGCGAAGGCGAGCTTCTCTTCGGAAATGTCGATCGCGATCGGGTTGGCGCCGAGCGCTGCCGCGATCATGATCGCCGACAGTCCGACGCCGCCGCAGCCGTGCACCGCCACCCATTCGCCGCCCTTGACCTTCGCCTGGTCGCAGACGGCGCGGAACGAGGTGGCGAACCGGCAGCCGAGGCTTGCGGCGGTGGCGAAGCTGACGCTTTCGGGCAGGTGCACGAGATTCTGGTCGGCATGATCGAGGGCGACATATTCGGCAAACGAGCCCCAGTGGGTGAAGCCCGGCTGGAACTGTTCCTCGCACACCTGCTGGTTGCCCGAGCGGCATTCGTGGCAATGGCCGCAGCCGGACACGAAGGGCACCGTCACCCGGTCGCCGGCCTTGAAGCGCGTCACCGCCTTGCCCGCTGCCAGCACCGTGCCGGCCAGCTCGTGGCCGGGCACGTGCGGCAGCCGGATGTCGGGGTCGTGGCCCATCCAGCCGTGCCAGTCGCTGCGGCAAAGCCCGGTCGCCTCGACCTTGACCACCACGCCATTGGCGGTCGGGGTCGGTTCGGGCAGAGTGCGGATCTCCGGTGCGGCGCCGAAGGCTTCGTAGTACATCGCTCTCATGGATCACCCCTCTTGTTCGCGTTAAGCCATCTATGCCAGGCGGCCATCCCCCGTCCACCGGCGCGTCCATGACAATGGCTGATGCATCCATTCAAGATCGTGAGTGGACAGCGTCCGCCAATTGAGTCAGGCCATGTCCAGCTCGACCCGCATCGCGGGTCGGCCCTGATCGGCCAGAAGGAGACCTGAACATGGCAGTCGATACATCCCCGCGCACCCCGACCTGGACCTATGTCGACGGCGAATGGATTGCCGGCAATCCACCCCTGATCGGACCGACCTCGCATGCGATGTGGCTGGCCTCCACGGTGTTCGACGGCGCGCGCTGGTTCGACGGCATCGCCCCCGACCTCGACCTGCACTGCCAGCGCGTCAACCGCTCGGCCGAAAACCTCGGCATGAAGGCGACGATGCGCGCCGAGGAGATTGAAGGTCTTGCCTGGGAGGGCGTCAAGAAGTTCGACGGCAAGACGGCGATCTACATCAAGCCGATGTACTGGGCCGAACACGGCTCGTCGTTCAGCGTCGTGGCCGCCGATCCGGAATCGACCCGCTTTGCCCTCTGCCTGTTCGAGGCGCCACTGGGCAACGAGCACGGCGGCAACTCGCTGACCGTTTCGCCCTACCGCCGCCCGACCAACGAATGCATGCCGACGGATGCCAAGGCCGGCTGCCTCTATCCGAACAACGCCCGCATCCTCGCCGAGGCGAACAAGCGCGGTTTCCAGAATGCGCTTGTGCGCGACATGCTGGGCAACGTCGCCGAGACCGGCTCGTCCAACGTCTTCATGGTCAAGGACGGCGTCGTCTTCACGCCCGCCGCCAACCACACCTTCCTCGCCGGCATCACCCGCTTCCGCACCATGACGCTGTTGCGCCAGGCCGGCTTCGAGGTTCGGGAAGCGACGCTGTCGGTTGCCGACTTCCAGGCGGCCGACGAGATCTTCACGACCGGCAACTACTCCAAGGTCGTACCCGTCAACCGCCTCGACGACCGCAACCTGCAGCCGGGCCCGGTGACGGCGAAGGCACGCGAGCTCTATTTCGACTGGGCGCGCTCGACCCCGAGGGGCTGACCTTCCACCCGTCATCCCGGCCCGACTCCCCTTCATCCCGGCCTTGAGCCGGGATCCAGCGCGCGCAGGTCCGTGCGCGCGAAAGACTCTTTCGCTTGTAACGGATGTGATACTTACGCGCCGACGCGCGGTGGCTGGATGCCGGATCGGGTCCGGCATGACGGGATAAATTGGACGTGCGAGCGCTGCTCCGACTGGGCGCGTTCGACCCCGAGGTGCTGAGCTTGCACTCGTCATCCCGGCTCAAGGCCGCGATGACGGATGCGGCACGTCGCGACGCGCAAGGACGGATCACCACGCGCCATGCGCGCCCAGGTGGGCCTCCACCTCCACCCCCACACGAAATTGCTGGCAAAGCGCAAATTTTGACCTGCCACCGGTTGTCTGCGACAGGTCAGCCCCCTATGTTCCATTCCACGGATTTCATTGAAAAAAATTCCGTGATTTAGAGGAGATACGCCATGGCCTTCGAACTTCCGCCGCTGCCCTACGACTATGACGCGCTTGTCCCGTTCATGTCGCGCGAGACGCTGGAGTACCACCACGACAAGCACCACAAGGCCTATGTCGACAACGGCAACAAGCTCGCCGAGGAAGCCGGTCTTGCCAACCTGACGCTCGAAGAGATCGTCAAGAAGTCCTACGGCACCAACCAGGGCCTGTTCAACAATGCCGGCCAGCACTACAACCACATCCATTTCTGGAAGTGGATGAAGAAGGGCGGCGGCGGCAAGAGCCTGCCGGGCGTGCTGCAGAAGGCGATCGACAGCGATCTCGGCGGCTATGACAAGTTCCGCACCGACTTCATCGCCGCTGGCACGACCCAGTTCGGCTCCGGCTGGGCCTGGCTGTCGGTCAAGGACGGCAAGCTCGTCATCTCCAAGACCCCGAACGGCGAGAACCCGCTCGTCCACGGCGCCGCGCCGATCCTCGGCGTCGACGTCTGGGAGCACTCCTATTACATCGACTACCGCAACGCCCGCCCGAAGTACCTTGAGGCTTTCGTCGACAGCCTGATCAACTGGGATTACGTGCTGGAGATGTACGAGGCGGCGACCAAGTAAGATCGGTCGACTGTCCTGGTTTCGATGGAGCCCCGGGCGCAAGCCCGGGGCTTTGCCGTCTGACGATCTTCGCCACGTGATCAGGGGGGCCATGACCTTGAGCGGCACGTCAAGGCGATGACGCAGCGTGTGCGGTTCGCCTGGCGTCGTCACGCTGGGCGGCGATCGGGCCCGGGGTGAGGGAGGCTGTTCGCGGCCTCGGCGTCAGCAGGCGCTTGATCCCTGCATAAACGGCGAGCGCCACAACGATCGAGACGTAGCCGTCGATGGCATAATGCCACCCGAGACAGACCGAACTGATGACGATGATGGCGACATATACAAAGCCCGCATGCCCGGCCAGCCGGCTGTATTCCCGCAGGAACAACGCCTGCATCATGGCGAGGCCCACATGCATGCTTGGGAAGGCCGATATGCCGGTACCGAGGCTGGCCGTGCCGGCAAGATAGTTGTTCCAGAGATAGGCCTGGAATGCGGCGACCGTACTATCGCCCGTCGTGTCGCTGATTGCGGCGAGCAACGCCGCGAAACGGTCCCGGTCCCCCGTCACCTCCCCATAAAATGCCGGCCCGGCGGACAGGAAAAGGCAGGCAAGGACGTTGCCTATGACAACCCACGTCAAGGCCCAGGTTAGGAAGTAGCGCAGTCTCAGCTTGTCGGCGCGGACTGACGTGGCGATGAAGTAGATCGGCAGAAAACCGGCCATCGACCACAGGATCGAGTAATTCCATTCGATGGCCGCGCGCAATATCGGCCAATCCATGATCCGGATGAGGACCAGGCCTGGATCGCGGCCGAGATGCAGGAGCGCGTCCATCTCCGCATGCGTGCGGTCGTACGGAAATCCGCCCATCAGATCCGGCATCAGGGTCTTGAATGTCGTGAAGGAGCCCATGAATACGATGAGGGCGGCCAGCGTGATCATGGCGGAAAGAAAGCGTCCTACGACATCAGGGGCGAGACGTGTCGCGAGCGTGCTGCGCCGGGTCGTCCAATCGTTGGTCCTTACCAACACAACGATGGTTAGCCAGACGACCGTTATGAAGGGCAGTACAACAAGATAAAGCCGTCCAAAGTTGCTGAAATACTGCGGATGGGCAGTCGTTTTCAGCGGGTCGAGCGACCAGTTGAACGCCAGCACGATAACGGTGTAGATCGCGACGAAACCGTGAAAGGGCAGCATCCGGCTTATCGACTTGATCGTCTGATCAGCGCTTTGGCGCAGATATCCGGCTACAGTTGTCAACTCAAACGCCAATGGTTGTGACTGCTGCGATCGTCATACTGCAGGTGTGTCAAGAATCGGTGAACTCAGTCATGAAGATTGACGCGTACACTGACCATTCGCTGTGTCCATCAAAAAAACGTTACTTTTCTTCCGGCCGCGTCGTGCAATCTTGCGGCCGCAATTCGCAACATGCCATCGTCATGGCAAATCAGGAGTGATCGATGAAGCTTAAGACAATTGCGGTTGCGGCCGCTGTTCTCGCCGCCCTCGGCGCCAGCGCGGTGGTCGCGGCCGAGGAGCCGCAGGTTGCCCGCCAGCAGATGATGAAGAAGGTCGGCGGGGCGATGGGGGCGCTTGCCGGAATCGCCAAGGGCGAGAAGCCTTACGACGCGGAGATCGTCAAAGCCTCGCTGGCGACGATGAGCGACGTTTCCAAGACCTTTGCCGACCAGTTCCCCGCCGGTACCGAAACGGGCGCGGAGACGGAAGCGAGCCCGAAGATCTGGGAAAGCATGGACGATTTCAAGGCCAAGACGGCGCAGTTGGGCAAGGAAGCGGAAACAGTCCTTGCCTCGTTGCCCGGTGACCAGGCGGGTGTCGCCGCGGCGCTCGGACCGATCGGCAAGAACTGCGCGAGCTGTCATGAGACCTACCGGCTGAAAAAGTAGCCCAGACGGGCAGTACATCAGACTCTCCCGGGGATTGCCTCTTCGGGAGAGTTTGCGTTTCGGCGCCTCCGTGCGACGATGGCCGAGGTGCTGGCGGACGGCCTGGTCCGTGCCCATGGCACCGGAGGGCTCTGTCGAACAGGTTAGGGGTGGGCGTCATGCCCCGGGGACGATTGCCATGAGATTTCGCGCGTTGGCGGTGGCCGCTCTGGTTGTTGCGGTGGCTGGAGTGGGGTCGTATCTGTCGATTACCGCGCCGGCGCGGATCCCGCAGAGCACCTGGGCGGGGCTGGGCGAGCCGAACCTGGAAAACGGCGAACGGGTGTTTTGGGAAGGCGGCTGCTCCAGCTGTCACGCCGCGCCGGGAGCGACGGACGAGAACCGGCTGGTGCTTGCCGGCGGCGCACCGATCAAGAGCCCGTTCGGAACGTTCCATCCGCCGAACATTTCCCCCGATGAAACCGCCGGAATCGGCGGCTGGACGCTGGCGGAGTTCGGGGATGCGATGCTGCGCGGGGTCGGAAAGGCAGGCGAGCACCTCTACCCGTCCTTTCCCTACGCATCCTATGCGCGCATGACGCCGCGCGATATCAACGATCTCTTCGGCTACCTGAAAACCCTGCCGGCCAGCAGCGCGACCACGCCGGCGCACGATCTTCCGTTTCCCTTCAATCAGCGTGTCCTGCTCGGTGGCTGGAAGTTCCTGTATCTCGACGACAAGCCGCGGGTGACGCTGGCCAAGGCGGATGCCAAGGTCGAGCGCGGGCAGTACCTCGTGGAGGGGCCGGGGCATTGCGGCGAATGCCACACGCCGCGCGACAGTCTGGGCGGAATGAAGACCGATGCCTGGCTCGCCGGCGCCCCGAACCCGGAAGGCGGGCCGGGGCGGGTGCCGAACATCACGCCGGGTGAGAAGGGCCTGGGCGGGTGGAGCGAGAGCGACATCGTCTACTATCTGGAGACCGGCTTCACGCCGACTTTCGATTCGGTCGGCGGCTCGATGGTGTCGGTGCAAAAGAACATGGCCCGGCTGCCGGCGGAAGACCGCGAGGCGATCGCGGCCTATCTGAAGGCGATTCCTCCCCTTTGACGCGGCCTCTGGTCAGCCTCTTGCGGCCGGCCCGCGTGCCGCCGCGCTGGCTCGGTGCGCAGCCATCTTGCGCAAGCAATCGTCAACCGTGCTCGCGGCCGTAGAGCTTGACGTAATGCTCGAGGTCCGGACTGTGGAAGCCGAGCGCCCGGTAGATCTCGGCCGCAAAGGTCACGGGAGCGGTTCCAGGCGCCGTGACGATGTTGCCGTCTCGGACCGCCTGCGGTTGGTCACGATAGAGCGCCTGTCCGCGATAGTCCGGCGCCGTCCTCAGGAACGCGGCATCGTTGCTGGTGTGGCCGCTGTGGTCGAGCACACCGGCACGCGCCAGCGCCAGCGTCGCGCCGCAGATGGCGCCGACCACGCGCCCCGCCTCGTGGAATGCGCGGATCTGGCCGGCCGTATCGGGGGCGGCGTCCGTCTCCCAGATCGAGCCACCGCAGAGCACCAGCGCGTCGTGGTCGGTCGGGGCGACCGTCTCGAGCGCCGCCGCGGGGGTCACCGTCAGTCCGCCCATCGAGGTCACCGCGTTGCCGCCGGGCGAGGCGGTGACGACCTCGAAGCCGAAATAGCTGCGCGCTGATGCCATCAGCAGAGCACATTCCCAGTCTGCGAAGCCTTCGGTGAGACCGATCGCAATGCGTTTCGTCATGATCCTCTCCTTCGTCGTCGCTGCGGTTGTTTCCGGGCATCGGATAGGGGGCAGTCCAGCGCGAAACGCGAAACCGACGGCGGGCGATGAGGGTCGTGCGGGAGCCGCGCGCGGCCCGATCACGAGCCCTGGTCAGGCCAGTGCCTGGATGTAGCGCATGCCGGTGACGGGACCCGCCCTGAAGTTCAATTCCTCATAGAAGCGGTGCGCCTGAAAGTTTCCGGTGGCGGCGCTGACCGACAGGTAGCTGCATCCGGCCGCCCGGGCCTGTTCGCGGGCGCGGGCAACCAGGTGCCGCCCGATGCCGGTGCCGCGATGGTCCTTTCGGACGAAGATCTGGTGAAGCTCCATACCGCGCCGGCCCTCCACGGCACGGTACAGCGGCACGAGGATGGCGTAGCCGATCAGCCGCCCGCCGGCTTCCGCCACCAGCGCGCTGATCCATGGCGACGGCCCGAACAGGTCGCGGTCGAGATCGCTTGCGGTCAACCGTGCGCAATCGCCGTGGCACTCGGCGTGCAGGGCCACCATGTCGAGGATCTGCTGCAGGTCGCCGGGGCGGGCGGACCGGATGTTCAGCACCGGCGGACGTTCGAGCGGTGCGGTTTCAAGCTTCAGGACGGCAGTCATTTCGAGGCTCCTTCGGTTCTTTTGCCACCAGGTGCCTGAAAACAACAAAGCCGCCTGATGGCGGCTTGTTGAATATGATCGAACAGCCGCTCCTTATCGGAACAGCCAAAAATACGTCGCGGCGATGGGTGCGTGCGTGATCATGGCGGCGATATTCTCCGATTCCGCCTCGATGTCAACGTGAAAAGCGGCGCCTTGGACGAATTTGAGGGGCTGCTGCTGCTTCGGCGATCGGTTTCCGCTTCGCGCGGCTTAGCCGGTTCCGGCGCCGCGGCGGTTGTGGTCCTCAGCCCAAGATCGCGTCACATAAAGTGAGGCTTCGACAATCTGATCTTGGGTTAGTATGTGCTGAAATACATGGGCGCCACATCATGCTGTCGAAGCGTCGTCGAGACGACGTCTTCCGTGGGGGAGATCAACCATGCGCTACAGACTGCTCGGACATGTCGCATGTGCATTGGGACTGGCCAGCCTGGTTTCGTTGGCTGGCCCGGCAAGGGCCGCCGAAATCCAGACAACCGGCACGCCAGGCGCACCGGACGCCACGACGACGATCGATGGCAGGCAACTGCCAGCCCCCGATCCTCAATTCGGTGGCGAGATCAAGGACGACGCCCTGAGTTCAAAGCCGTGGTGGGCACCACGGATCGTCCCGCCGAAGAGCGCTCCCAATATCCTCCTCATCATCACTGACGATGCCGGATTCGGCGTGCCCAGCACCTTTGGCGGCGTTATCCCGACGCCAACCATGGATCGCATCGCCAATGACGGGCTTCGCTACAACAACATCCATTCCACGGCCCTGTGTTCGCCATCGCGGGCAGCACTCATTACCGGGCGGAATCATCACTCGGTCGGCTTCGGGGTGATTTCCGAGCAGTCGACAGGATTTCCCGGCTACAACAGCATCATCTCCAAGGACAAGGCGACCATCGGCCGGATCCTGCGCGACAATGGCTATGCGACCTCCTGGTTCGGCAAGGACCACAACACGCCGGCCTTTGCAGCGAGTTCGGTCGGGCCGTTCGACCCGTGGCCGATCGGCATGGGCTTCGAGTACTTCTACGGCTTCGTCGGCGGTGACGCCAACCAGTGGCAGCCGAACCTGTTCCGCAACACCACGCAGATCTATCCGTTCGAGGGCAAGCCGGGCTGGAACCTGGTCACCGGAATGGCCGATGACGCCATCGACTATCTGAACCGCCTGAACCAGACGCTGCCGGACAAGCCGTTCTTCGTGAAGTACGCGCCGGGAGCGACGCATGCGCCGCACCATCCGACCAAGGAATGGGTGGACAAGATCAGCGCGATGCACCTGTTCGACGACGGCTGGAACAAACTTCGTGAAAAAATCTTCGAGAACCAGAAGAGGCTCGGGGTCATTCCCGAAAGCACCCAGCTGGAGCCTTGGCCGACCGAGATCCTGCCCAATTGGGACGATGTGCCCGCTGAGGACAAGAAGCTCTTCATCCGGCAGGCCGACGTCTTCGCTGCCTACGCCGCCTACAACGACCACGAGATCGGCCGTGTCGTGCAGGCGATCGAGGATATGGGCAAGCTCGACAACACGCTGATCATCTATATCAATGGCGACAACGGGACGAGTGCCGAGGGCGGTCCGCTGGGCACTCCCAACGAGGTGGCGTTCTTCAACGGCATCAACAAGATGCCGACCGACGTGCAGATGAAGTGGTATGACGTTTGGGGAACCGAGCAGACCTACAACCACATGTCTGCCGGCTGGTCCTGGGCCTTCGATACGCCGTTTACCTGGTTCAAGCAGAACGCCTCGCGGCTCGGCGGCATCGGCCAGAACATGGTCGTCTCCTGGCCGGCCCGCATCACCGACAAGGGCGGGCTGCGCCAGCAGTTCACCCATTTCATCGATGTCGTGCCGACCATCCTCGAAGTGACGGGGATTCCGGCACCCGACATGGTGGACGGGATCAAGCAGTCGCCAATGGAGGGCACGAGTTTCGCCTATACCTTCGATGCCAACAACGCCAAGGCACCGTCGCAGCACAAGATCCAGTATTTCGAGATGATGGGCCAATGGGCCCTGTATGATGACGGATGGCTGCTCAGCACGAAGGTCAACCGCGCGCCGTGGGAGGCCTTTGGTGCGGCCAACCCCGACCCGCTGAACAACCAGGTGCTGGAGCTCTACGACCTCAACACCGATTTCAGCCAGTCGCAGAACGTCGCAGACAAGCACCCTGACAAGGTCAAGCAGTTGAAGGAGGCGTTCATTGCCGAAGCCAGGAAGTACCAGGCCTTCCCGATGGATGCGTCGGTGGCCGCGCGCATCGTGGCGCCGCGCCCGAACATAACGGCCGGGCGAACCGAGTTCACCTACACGATGCCGATGGTCGGCCTGCCGCAGGGAGATTCCCCCTTCATCCTCAACAGCTCGTACACGATCACGGCTGACATCGATGTTCCCGAAGGTGGCGCGGAGGGGATGATCCTCACCTCGGGCGGGCGCTTTGGCGGTTACGGCCTTTATCTGCTGAAAGGCAAGCCGGTATTTCTCTGGAACCTCGTCGATCTGAAACGCGTGAAATGGGAGGGGGCCGACGCGCTCACGCCCGGGCGGCACACTATCGAATTCGATTTCAAGTATGACGGGCTGGGTGTCGGGACCCTGGCGTTCAACAACATGAGCGGGCTGGGGAGGCCGGGCACCGGCACCCTGAAAGTGGACGGAAACACCGTGGCGACGGAAGAGATGCAGCGCACGCTGCCGATGATCCTGCAGTGGGACGAGAGCTTCGACATCGGCTCCGATACGCTGACGGGCGTCAATGACGCGGACTATCAGCCTCCGTTCGCTCTGACCGCCAAGCTCATCAAGTTGACCCTGAAGGTGAACCGGCCGACGCTTTCACAGCAGGACATCAAGAACCTCCAGAACACGGAAGCCATCGCTGTCGACGGCAATCCGATCCACCACATGCAGCCTGGGCCGCAATAGGCCAGCCTTGAACCAGGGCGAGGCGCTCTGAGCAGTGGAGGCCGTTCCCTTTGGAGCGGCCTCATGTTTGGCAACTCCGACTGGCGATCGCTTATGGCGGCGCAAGGCGGTTGCCGCGTGGCGTCCCGCGCGGATGAGGGGGCCGCACGTGGCGACCTCGGCTTCACGTCCCGCAGAAGGTCTGCAAAACCTCTTCGCCCGGCTTCGGCGGTTCGGCATAAGCGGCGAAGGCCGGCTGGTCCTGGTAGGGGCGGGCCAGCACGTCGCAGATGGCCTCGAACAGCGACAGGTCGCCATCCTCGCTCGCCGCCTTCAGCGCCTCCTCGACCTTGTGGTTGCGGGGAATGAAGGCCGGGTTGACGGCGCGCATGGCCGCGGCACGGGCCTCGGCCGGACGGCCGTTGCGCGAAAGCCGCTGCCGCCAGTGCGAAAGCCAGGGCGCGGCGGCCTGCGGGTCGGCGAGCAATGCGGCGAAGTCCGAGTCGGCGGCCCCGTCGGCTGCGGCAGCCGAAAGCCTGCGGAAGGAGAGCGTGAAGTCCGCCTTCTGTGCGTGCATCAGCGCCAGGAAGCCGCGGATCAGGTCGGTGTCCTCGTCCTCCTCGTCTTCGCCGAGCCCGAGCTTGGCGCGGATCACCGCCTTCCATTGCACCTGGAAGCGCTCCATGAAGCGCGTCACCGCGTCGTTTGCCAGGTCCACCGCCTCGCCGGGCGTCTCGTGGATCAGCGGCAGCAGCGTCTCGGCGAGGCGGGCGATGTTCCACTGGCCGATCATCGGCTGGTTGCCGTAGGCGTAGCGGCCCATCTGGTCGATCGAGGAGAAGACGGTGCGCGGGTCGTAGGTGCCCATGAAGGCGCAGGGACCGAAGTCGATCGTTTCGCCGGAGACCGCCATGTTGTCGGTGTTCATCACGCCGTGGATGAAGCCGACGCCGAGCCAGCGGGCGATCAGCCCGGCCTGCCGCTCCGCCACCGCATCGACCAGCTTCAGATAGCGGCCGTCCGTGCCGGCAAGCTCGGGATAGTGGCGGTCGATCACATGGTCGGCGAGCAGGCGGATGCTCTCGGTGTCGCCGCGCGCGGCAAAGTACTGGAAGGTGCCGACGCGGATGTGGCTCGCGGCGACGCGGGCAAAGATCGCCCCGGGCAGGATCGTCTCCCGATAGACCGGCTGGCCGGTGGTCACCGCGGCAAGCGCCCGGGTCGTCGGAATGCCGAGCGCATGCATCGCCTCGCTGACGATGTATTCGCGCAGCACCGGTCCGAGCGCGGCGCGCCCGTCGCCGCGCCGCGACCACGGGGTCTGGCCCGAGCCCTTGAGCTGGATGTCGCGGCGGGCGCCGTCCGGCCGCACCACCTCGCCGAGCAGGATCGCCCGCCCGTCGCCCAGTTGCGGCACGAACTGCCCGAACTGGTGGCCGGCATAGGCGATGGCGATGGGCTCGGAGCCGGCAAGCAGCCGGTTGCCGGAGAAGATCGCCGCGCCGTCGCGCTCCAGCGCATCGGCGTCAAGGCCCATTTCGAGCGCCAGCGGCCGGTTGAACTTGACGAGCCGGGGGGCGGCAACCGGCGTGGGGTCGGTGCGGGTGAAGAACTTCGCCGGCAGTCGCGCATAGCTGTTGTCGAAGGCGATGGGCGCCAGGTCCTGCTTAGTGAGATTGGGCGCGGCTTCGGTCATGGAGGGGCTCGCAGGCGTTGGTAGGTGCGGTTTTGTCACCCTATTAGATAGGAACGCGCGGCGCGAGCAAAAGTGCGGAGGCTGGGAAGGGCGGCCCGTCCATGCCGGGCCGCCCTGAGGTCATGAGCGGGCTAGTGGGCGCCGGTTGGGCGGCGGCGTGCCGGTCTGCGCGGCAGACTTGGCAGGTCGCCCTCGCAAACGAGGTGCTCCTTGAACACGTCGGTTTCCGGCAGGTCGATCGGGCCGCAGCCCCAATCGTAGTTCGCTCGCTCGAGCCATCCGCCGAACAGGCGTCCCAATAACCCGCGGGGTCGATGGTCTGTCGTCGTCATCAGTTTCTTCTCCTCACGCGCTCATCGCCGGCTGTGGCATGCACGCCGCGCAGATAGCGCCTATGTGTCGATGATCCGTTCCGCAGCAGCCGCCGAGGACACGCAACTGCGGCATGCGGCGGACGAGGTCCTGGTAGCGACAGCCGAAATCGATCGGGTCGCCTGCATCCAGCGTCTCGCTCTCGTCGAGCTCCTGGTGGCTTTTCGTCGAGGCATTGGCACGGATGCCGCCAAGGCGCTTGATCCAGGTGCTGTTCTCATCGAGGGCGTCCTCGAAATGGGTGGGATGCGCACAGTTGACCATATAGAACAGAGGATAGGCACCGGTCGCCGCATCCACCGCCTCGATCGCCTCCTGCAGTGTCCTGCCGGTGATGATCCTGCCGTCCGTCTCGACGGTGAATGCGATCGCGCAGGGGATTGCGGCCGTCCGGGCCGCCCGCGCAACGCCGATCGCTTCGTCGATGTTGGTCAGCGTCACCGCGCTGATCATGTCGGCGTCGGTGGCGGCGAAGGCTTCGACCTGCGGCCGATGGTAGGCCTCAGCTTCCTCGGCATCCATGGTGCCGGCCTTGTAGCCGTCGCCACGCGGGCCGATGGCGCCGTTGATGATGATCGGTGCGCCCGGGCGCTCATACGCGCCACGCAACTGGACCAGGAGCCCTACGGCTTCCTCGTTGACGGCCCGCAGCGCATCGGCGTCGTAGCCGAGCTTTGCCGCCCAGTCCGGGTTGGCACGCCAGGTCGCCGTGTCGAGCACGAAGCCGGTGCCGGCGCTGCGGGCGATGTCGAGGTAGCGGACGTAGTATTCCTTGAGCTTCCGCCGACCTTCCGGCGTCGCCAGCAGCACGAACGAGGCGAAATGCGGCAGGTCAAGTCCTTCATGAAAGATCAGCGTCGTCTCCATGCCGCCATCGGTGAGGAAACGTCCGCCTTTCGTCAGCGGCAGGCCATGTCTGTATCTTGCCATAACTGTCTCCACTCGTTCCATTCTCGCTTCGGAAAAATGCAGAGTCGCCCGTTCTTCCGAACGGCGCCAACGAGACCCATGTCATGATTTTTGTTCTGTCGCTTTCGGTGCTTCGTCCGGGCCCAAACCCACACATTCCGAAACGCGCGCGAATTTTTGCCTGTTTTCCGCCTGTAAAACTAGGCGACTTGTGGTCCAGCGCACCAGAGAAAATGCTATATTAGCAAGAGATCAATTGCTTATGGGTCGCATTCACGCCAATGTTTACGCTGCTGGGCCGGCGTGAAGAGGAAAAACCGTACCGCTGGTACTGGAGGCAACGATGCGCAAGGGTGAGGAGACGCGTGCGAGGATCCTCGACGTGGCGGAAGCGGCCGTGCTGTCCAAGGGGTTCGGCGCGACCTCGATCGAGGAACTGATCGCCGAGACCGGCATCACGAAAAGCGGTTTCTTCTATCATTTCCACGACAAGAACGAGCTGGCGAAGGCCCTTCTGGAGCGCTACGTCGAAAACGATACGAAGATCTATGACGAGATCTTCGGCCGCGCCCGCGAGCTGATGGATGATCCGCTGCAGGCCCTGCTGCTCGGCCTGAAACTGCTGTCGGAACTACTCGCCGACCTGCCCAACGGTCATCCCGGCTGCCTGGTCGCCAGCATGTGCGTCTACGAGCGCTCCTTCAACCGCGACATCCAGCATATCAACCGCGAGGCCGCGCTGATGTGGCGGCGGCGCTTTCGCCGCTATTTCGAGGAGATCGTCGAGCTCTACGAGCCGCGCGAGCCGGTCGATCTCGATCAGCTCGCCGACATGATCTCGACCGTCCTGGAAGGCGGTATCGTCATGTCGAAGGCGCTGAAGGAGCCGAAGAGCCTGCCGGCGCAACTGCTGCTGCTGCGAACCTTCGTGAAGCTGCTGTTCAGGGGCGGGCGTGAAAGGCGAATGGACGGCAGCGCTTCGCAGTTCGACATCTGATGTGCGCCTCCGGAGAGTGGCCGCCAGATGTGGCGCCGGCGGCGCGGGCGCCAAGGCGCCCGTGTCTAGGCCTGTCGACAGCGCCCCTCACATCTTCCCCGCCACCTTGATCGCGAACGCGTATTCGAAGGCGATCTCCTCCAGCCGCTGGAAGCGGCCGGAGGCGCCGCCGTGACCGGCGCCCATGTTCGTGCGCAGCAGGATCGGCGCGTCGACGGTCGCCTTCTCGCGCAGCTTCGCCACCCACTTCGTCGGCTCCCAGTAGGTGACGCGCGGATCGGTCAGGCCGGAAAGCGCCAGGATCGGCGGGTAGGCCTGCGCCTTGACGTTGTCATAGGGCGAGTAGGAGGCGAGCAGCCTGTAGAAGTCCGCGCTCTCGATCGGGTTGCCCCATTCGGCCCATTCCGGCGGCGTCAGCGGCAGCGTATCGTCGAGCATGGTGTTGAGCACGTCGACGAAGGGCACCGCGGCGATGATGCCGCCGAATTTCTCCGGCGCCATGTTGGCGACGGCGCCCATCAGCATGCCGCCGGCCGAGCCGCCCTCGGCGATGATCTTCGCGTAAGAGGTGAACTTCTCCTCATTCAGATAGTCCGCCGCCGCGAGGAAGTCCTTGAAGGTGTTGGGCTTCTTCTCCATCTTGCCGTCTTCGTACCAGGAAAAGCCCTTCTCCTTGCCGCCGCGGATATGGGCGATGGCATAGACGAAGCCGCGGTCGACCAGCGACAGGCAGTTGGTGTTGAAGCCGGCGGGAATCGAGATGCCGTAGGCGCCGTAGCCATAAAGCAGGCAGGGGGCTGTGCCGTCGAGCGGGGTATCCTTGCGATAGAGCAGGGTGACCGGCACGCGCTCGCCGTCATGGGCGGGGGCGAAGACGCGGCGGGTGACGTAGTCGTCGATGTTGTGGCCGGAGGGCACTTCCTGCGTCTTCAACAGCGTCCGCTCGCGCGTCACCATGTTGTAGTCGTAGAGTTGCGACGGCGTGGTCATCGACGAATAGGAGAAGCGGATCACGTCGGTATCGTATTCGGCCGCTCCCGAAAGCCCGAGCGAATAGGCTTCTTCGGCAAAGGCGATCTCGTGCTGTTCTCCGCTCTTGCGGTCGCGCACGATGATGCGCGGCAGACCCTCGTGGCGCTCGAGCCAGACGAGATGGCGGGCGAAGGCGAGATGATTGAGGATCAGCGTGCCGGGCCGGTGCGGCACGACTTCCGACCAGTCCTCGCGGCCCGGCGCGTTGACCGGCGCCTCCATGATCTTGAAGTCCTTGGCGCCGTCGGCATTGGTCAGGATGTAGAAGACGTCGCCGCCCTCGGTCATCGAATATTCAAGGCCGGTCTGGCGCGGTGCGACGATCGCCGGTTCCGCCAAAAGGTCGTTGGTCGAGAGCAGCCGGTATTCGCTGGTCTCGTGGTCGTGGATGTCGATGTAGATGAAGTCGTCGAGCAGCGAGCCGCCGACCGACATGAAGAAGCCGGGGTCCTTCTCCTCGTAGACGAGCCGGTCCTGCGACTGCGGCTGGCCGAGGATGTGGTGGTAGATCTTCGAGGGCCGGTGGTTCTCGTCCTGCAGCGTATAGAAGAAGCTCTTGCCGTCCGGCGCCCAGGCGCCGCCGCCGGCGGTGTTTTCGATGGTGTCGTGGCGGTCCTCGAGCGTCGTCAGATCGCGCACCTTCAGGGTGAAGTACTCCGAGCCCTTGTCGTCATAGCCCCAGATGCCGAGCGAATGGTCGGTGCAGTGGTCGAGGCCGGACAGCCGGAAGTAGCCCTTGCCCTCGGCCTCCTTGTCGCCGTCGAGCAGGAGCGTCTGCTCGCCGCCGTCGCGGGGCTGGCGGAAATAGCGCGGCTGCTCGCCGCCGGTGACGAAGGACGTGCCGTAGGCGTAGGGGCCGTCCTTGACCGGCACCGAAGCGTCGTCCTCCTTGATCCGGCCACGCATCTCGGCAAACAGCGTCTTCTGCAGGCCCTCGGTGTCGGCCATCGCTGCTTGCATGTAGGCGTTCTCGGCCTCGAGGTGGGCGCGGATCTCCGGGTCGAGGATGGAGGTGTCCTTGAACATCGCCTGCCAGTTGTCGGCGCGGAACCAGGCATAGTCGTCGGTGCGGGTGATGCCGTGGCGCGTGTCCTCGACCGGCTTCTTCGTGGCGATCGGGGCTGTGGGCAGGTTCTTGAATGCGGGCAAGGCGGGTACTCCGGCAAATCAGGCGGGAACGGAATGACAGAGATAGAGAGAGGTTCGCCCCGCATCAAGACACTTTACATCGAACCGCCGGAGGACGAGGCGGCTTCCTATAGCCGTCATGCCGGACCTGATCCGGCATCCGGTGCGCGCAAGTCCTTGCGCGCGGGAAAAGCACATTTCGCGCCGCGGACGCGGCGCGGCTGGGTGCCGGCTCGAGGCCGGCATGACGGGGGATAGGTGGATAGGTGCTGCGGTCCGACGATTCGCCCTGTCACCGCCGGTCGCCGCGGATGTCCATGTCGAACTTGACGACGTTGAGGTAGATCGGCGTGCCGACATCCATCTTGTAGCGAGACCGATAGACGTCGCCGGTCACGTTGAAGGCAATCGTCTTGCCCTTGAGGCCCTGCAGCCGCACGGCGAACTGTTCGCGATGGGTTATGCCGCGGGCGGTCAGCATGCCGTCGACGATGGCGGTGTTGTCGCCGGTCTGGCGCACCGCGGTCGAGCGAAAGGTCACGGTCGGATAGGTGTCGGCGTCGAAGACGGCGCTGGAGCGCAGAAAGTCTGCCATGCGCTGTTCGGGCGTGGCCACGCTCTGCGGATAGAGCGTGAAGGACACGGTGGAGGCGCCGACGCTGTTGCCGTCGATGCGCAGGCGCCCGGCGAACCTGGTGAACTTGCCGTTGATGCCGCCGCCGCCGACCTGGTCGACGGTGAAGCGGATCTGCGAGGCGCCGCTGATGTCATAGGTGCCGGCCGCCTGCGCCAGATCGGGCGCGGCTGCCTGGGGGGCGGAAGCGCAAAGAAGCGCGGGGAGAAGGACAAACGTCATGGCGGCAATTCTCATTGCTTTCTTCCTCTTGTTGGCCTCGGCTGCGCGGCAGGGGAAATCGAGCCCTCCCGCCCCAGCATGCGCGACAGCACCTCGTCGTGGCGGATGAAGTGGTGGTAGAGCGCGGCTGCGGCATGGAGTGCGGCGAGCGCCAGCAGCAGATAGGCCGTGCCCGCATGGATGAGCGACCAGAAATCTTCGCCCGCCTCGCTGCGCCCGAGCGGCAGCGGCGGGATCACCACCAGGTTGAAGAAGAAGGTCGGAATGTTCAGCGGCGTGGTCGAGGCGACCGCCCAGCCGGCAACGGGTACGACCAGGCAGAGCAGGGCGAGGACGACATGCGTCGCCAGCGACGCCCGCCGCTCGATCGGGCCCAGGCTCGCCACCGGTTCGGGATGGCGGGCGACGAACCAGATGAGACCGCGCAGGACCGCCAGCCCGAGCACGACGAGTCCGATCGACTTGTGCCACTGGTAGAGCGAGAACTGCAGGGCGGGGTCGATCGCCGTCCGGCGCATGACGAAGCCGAGGCCGATGAGGCCGAGGATCAGCAGCGCGATGAGCCAGTGCAGGCCGATCGCCCAGAACCCGTAGCCGTTCACCTGATGACGCCGCATGATTCCGGCCTCCATAGTCCCATACAGACACTTCAGGGCTGCCGATTATTCCCCGCGCTGTAGCGCCGGCCTTCTCCGTGACGCCCTTCGGGCGTAATGCCACAGTCTCGGCGCTTTCGCGTCCGATGGAAAGCATAAACCCCTACGACCGCCAAAGGCGTCGCGTCATGTATCGTTTCCTGGTTCCCCTCGCTTGTGCGTTGTCCATCGCTGCTTCGGCCACGGCTGCCCCCAGGCTGGTCGAGCCCAGGCTGCATATTGACAAGGAACATATCGGTCCCGCCCGCATAGCGCTGACCTTCGATGCCTGCATGGGCCGGGTCGACATGCGCATTCTCGACGTGCTGCTGCGCGAAAGAATTCCGGCGACGATCTTCGTCACGGCACGCTGGCTGCAGCACAATCGGCAGGCAGCCGCTACCCTGCTCGCCCATCCCGACCTGTTCGAGATTGAGAACCACGGCGCCATGCACGTGCCGGCGGTCGACTATCCCACCTCGATTTACGGCATCACCGCGGCGGGCTCGCCGCAAGCGGTCGCCAGGGAAGTCGAGGGCGGCGCTGCGGCAATCGTGGCGGCGGGCGCGCCGCAGCCGCGTTGGTTCCGTGGCGCCACGGCCAGGTATACCGCCTCCTCGATCACCGAGATATCAAGGCTCGGCTACAAGGTCGCCGGTTATTCCATCAATGGTGACGACGGTTCGCTGCTTGGCGCACGGGCCGCCGAACAGCGGGTGGCTGCGGCTCGCGACGGAGACGTGGTAATCGCGCACATCAACCAGCCGAGCCATGCGGCCGGCGCCGGCGTCGCCAAGGGTATCCTGGCATTGAAGAAAAGCGGCGTTCACTTCGTACGGCTGGCCGATACCGTCGCCCCGCATCCGACACCGGTGCTCTAAGGCCGAACCATCCGCGGGGCTTGATCGGGTCAGCCCGGCAGATCCGGCTGGATCTTGTTGGACGGGCGCAATTCGTCCGCGATGGTCATGCCGATGATCGACAGCGGCAGCGCCAGCATCGCACCGGCGGCGCCCCACATCCAGCTCCAGAAGATGATGGCGGTGAAGATGATGAAGGCGTTGACCTCCAGCCGGCGGCCCATGATCGAGGGCACCACGAAGTTCTCGATCACCAGATGGACGCAGACGAAGGCAAAGGCCGGCGTCAGCCCCGCAAGGGTCGTCTCGTGCGCCAAAAGCCCGCCGGTCACGAGCGCCAAAAGCATCACCGTCACCCCGAGGAAGGGCACGAAGGAGGTGACGAAGGCGAACAGCCCCCACATCCACGGCAGGCCGAGATTGCCGGCAAAGGCGATCAGCGTGGTGATGATGCCGAGCGCGCCATAGGCCAGGGCGGCGGTTGCGAAATAGTAGCCGAGCGAGCGGTCGATCGCGTTCATCACGCGGATGGCGGTCAGCCTCTGCTTCCGGAGCGGGAAGGACAGGATCAGCATCCGGCGCAGCTTCAGCCGGCCGGAGAGGAACAGGATGAGGGCGGCGAAGAAGATCAGCAACTGGATCAGTGCCGGCGTCACGCCGGCCGTGACGATGGTGAGCACGCTGCCGGTCTTTTCGAGCAGGCTGTCGATCGTCATGCCGCCGGCAAGGCTTTGGGTGCGCACGTGCAGCCATTCGAAATGGCTCAGCATCGGCGTGATCCTCTCCATCGTCGCATTGACGATGTTGGGTGCTTCCCCGACCAGCCGCAGCAGCGGTTCGGACAGGGTGACGACGGCGAAGAAGCCGCCGGTCGCCAGCGCGGCCGCCAGCAGCAGCGCCGTCGGCAAGGGCGGAATGCCGAGATCGTTGAGCTTTTCCGCCGCCACGGCGAGGGTCAGCCCCGTGACGACGGCGAGGGTCAACGGAATCAGGATCGGCGCCATCAGGTAGATGGCGCCAAGCGCCATGATGACGAAGATGCCGATCAGCGCCCAGCGCGACGCCAGCGTCAGCCCGTCGGGCATGGGGAATGCGTCATCGTCATTGTCCGCGGCTACGACCGGAAGCCCGGACGACTCCTCGTTCAGCAGGTTGTGCATGGCGCAATCCCCCTCTATGCGCAGGTAACGCGCGAGGGGGGATCCGGTTCCCAGCCGTCATCGGAAGCCTGCAGCGGCCACGCCGGCCGCCGATCTTCAGGCCGACAGCTTCAGGCCGATCCCCCAGGGGTCGATGAGCGAAACGACACCGGCCTCCCGCGCAGTCGCAATTTCCAGTTCGTCGAGCTTCTGCACGGCCTTCTGCAGGCCGGCGGCATCGCTGAAGCGGATCGTGTAGTCGGCAAGCCCGGTCATGTGGGGCTCGCGCTTGGCCGCGCCGCGCGAGTTCCAGACGTTGGCGCCAATATGGTGGTGGTACTTGCCGGAGGCGAAGAAGCTGGCGCCCGGATAGCGCGCCATCAGGTCGAGGCCGAGCACGTCGCGGAAGAAGGCGTCGGCCTGCGGAATGTCGGACACCTGCAGGTGGATGTGGCCCATGGCCGAATCCTCGGAAAGCCCCGTCCAGGCATCCTTCGGCGCTTCGTCATAGAGCTTCTGCAGGTCCAGCGGGAGCGTCGCCATCTCGACCATCCCGTCGTCCAGGTAGTGCCATTCATCACGCCCGCGGTCGCGATAGATCTCGATGCCGTTTCCTTCCGGGTCGTCCAGGTAGATCGCCTCGCTGACGAGGTGGTCCGACGCACCGGTCAGCCGCACGCCGCTATGGGCGGCGTGGGCCACCCAGCGCGACAATTCCTTGCGGCTCGGCACCAGGAACGCGTTGTGAAACAGGCCCGGCGTACGCCTTGAGGCGCGCGCGGCGTTGCCCTCCGTCGTCAGCGTCAGCAGCGGCCGCCCACCAACCCCGAGCGTCTGCCCCGAGGCGCTTTTGTCGAGGACGGACAGCCCCATCACCTTCTGATACCAGTCCGATGTCAGAGGCAGGTCGGTGACGACAAGATGCGAATGATCGACATGGGCCGGCATGTTGACGGCGTGATCGGGCGAGGAAAGCGCCGTGGCTGCGGTCATTTGAATTCTCCAGTTCGAAGCAGGGGTGCGCCCCTTGGATCGGCGGCAACGAACGGTTTCAACGAAACCGTTCGTTGCCTTGCAATATGGCCGCCTGTGATCGTTCGGAGAAGATGACGAATTGGTGAAATATCGTCAATGCGGCGTTGACGGCCCTTGCATTTGGTTCCTGCCACCTCACGCTTGTCCGATGGATGCAACCATTTGTTTTGCGCTTCCGCTGCCACCACACAGATTTGTCTTGATCCTTGTCAATGCAGCGCGCAGGCTTCACGAACAAACCTACTGCATCGAATGCAACTGGATAGGGAGCCAGGCATGTACCAGAAGATAATCGTTCCCGTGGCCATGGACCAGCTGGAACGCGGTGAGCAGATCCTGCGCCGGGCAGCAGATTTGCTGGCTGACGGCGGTGAAATCGTTCTCGTCCATGTCATCGAAGCGGCGACCGGCTATCTTTCGATCGAGTTCCCGGCCGCCATGGTCGAGATGGAGATCAAGCAGGCAGAGGAGCGTCTGGGGCGCATGCGCCAGAACCTCGGCATTTCCGCCCTCATCGACATCCGCTATGGCGGCAGCGCGCGCCAGATCATTGCAGCAGCGCAGGAACACAAAGCCGATCTGATCATTATCGCATCGCACCGGCCCGGGTTGACCAACTATCTCTTGGGCGCAACGGCGGATCGGGTTGTACGTCACGCGCCGATGTCCGTTCTCGTCGATCGCTAGGGGTCCCCATGTGAGGATCGCGTTTGACCGTCTCACGGCGAGCGTGCGCAGGCTCAAGGCAGCGGCTCCAGTGCAGGGGGATCCCGTGGACGCACCGCCGGACAGGTATACTTAGAAAGGAAAGCCCATGTTGGATACCGCACTATTCAAGGACAGGCTTCTAGGCCGCAAGCACGAACTCTACCGCCGCCTGCACAAGATCGAGGGCGATCTGGAGGCTACCCCGAATCCCGACGCCGAAGAGCGGGCGACAGAACGCGAAAACGACGAGGTTCTCGAGGAACTCGGCAACACGGGGCTGGATGAACTGGTGGCAATCGATGCCGCCCTCGATCGCATCGAGGCCGGGACGTTCGGCATCTGCCCCAAGTGCGGAAATCCGATCTCGCCCAAGCGGCTCGAGGCCGTTCCCCAGGCGGCGCTCTGCGAGGAATGCATCAAGAGGTAGGCGAGCCGTCATCGCTCGATCGTCGCAGGGGACCGCCCCAAGGTCGTGGAGCGGCGACGGCGGCGCACCGGACCGTTACAGCCGTTACCAAAAGTGAAGCGAGTTCCGGCACTTGGCCTGCGATCGGCCTTGATGATGACACGCGTAATCGTCACCATGACATTTTTCATCCGGTCCCTGATCCCGAGCGGGAGGGAGGGCATGCATGGCGGCTTTGGTCCTGACTGCGGACCCGCCGTGGTGACGTTTGAACAGGCGGCATGTAAGCGCGTGGAACGGTTCGCATGGAACCCGAAGGTTTCAGATGGCAGTATGATCGCCATGAACTGATCGCCGATGGCATCGTTCACGGCGTCGGCGTTGCGCTTGCCCTGGTCGGGGTCACGGCGCTTCTCTTCTATGCGACGGTGTGGGCCACGAGCGGCCAGCTTGCTGCGGCCTGGATCTATGGCGTCGGCCTGGTCCTCTCGCTGGGAATTTCCTTTGCCTACAACCTGTGGCCGGCATCGAACGTCAAATGGTACCTGCGGCGGTGCGACCACGCGGCGATTTTCGTTCTGATCGCCGCGACCTACACGCCCTTCCTGCAGCGCGGCTGGGACGATCCGATGCTGGCGGGCATGCTGGTTGCCGTCTGGCTCGTTGCGGCGGCCGGGACCGCGCTGAAGTTCTTGCGCCCGGGGCGCTATGACCGGATGGCGATCGTCCTCTATCTCGCTACGGGCTGGAGCGGCATCATTGCCGCCGATTCCCTCCTGGAGACCCTACCGGAGACGACGCTCGTGCTGATCCTGATCGGCGGGCTGCTCTATTCGGTGGGGGTGATCTTCTTTGTCTGGCAGAGCCTGCGGTTCCAGAACGCGATCTGGCACGGCTTTGTCGTTACCGCGGCGGCCGTCCACTATTCTGCCGTTGTCACGTGCGTCAGTACCTGAGGGCATCGCGGTTCTCAGCGGTGCACACCGATCCGGTCAACCGACCGACCCAACCGAAGCCGTGAGGTCAAGTGTAATGGAGCAAGCGACGCTGATCCGTGACGCGCGCGAAGAGGACATGGCCGCGGTGATGGCGATCTACAACGACGCCGTCGCCAACACGACCGCGATCTGGAACGACGCGCTCGTCGATCTCGACAACCGCCTGGAGTGGTTTCGCAGCCGGCGTGAACGCGGCTTCCCCGTCATCGTGGCGGAACTGGACGGCAAGGTGGTCGGCTATGCGACCTATGGCGACTGGCGCGCCTTCGACGGCTACCGCCATACCGCGGAGCATTCGATCTATGTGCACAAGGACGCGCGCGGGCAGGGGATCGGCCGGCAACTGCTCGCACACCTGATCGACCGTGCCCGGTCCACCGGCATCCATGTTTTGATTGCCGGCATCGAGGCGGAAAACGAAGCCTCGATCCGCCTGCACGAGGGTTTTGGCTTTCATGTCGTCGGCCGCTTCAAGGAGGTGGGGACGAAGTTCGGCCGGTGGCTGGACCTGACCTGCATGGAACTGTGCCTGCAACCGCCAAACGCTCCGTCCGGTGGCTAAGCCCGGCATGGCTCGCCCGGTGCACGGGACGTCAGGCGGCGGAATCAGTTTTCGAACCCCATTGCGCAAGCCGCGGATAGGAGACGCATTTATCGGCCGTCATTCTTCCGTGAAGGTCAGCGCCACGCCGTTCATGCAGTAGCGCAAACCTGTCGGCGGCGGGCCGTCCGGGAAGACGTGGCCGAGATGGGCATCGCAATCGGCACAACGGATTTCGGTCCGGTCCATTCCATAGGACAGGTCGCGGTGGCTCGTGACCGCGCCCGGTTCGATCGGCTGGGTGAAGCTCGGCCAGCCGGTTCCGGAGTTGAACTTCGCCTGCGAACTGTAAAGCGGACGCTCGCAGCAGACACAATGGTAGGTGCCCTTTTTCGAGCTGTCGAAGTCGGGGCTGGAAAAGGCCCGTTCGGTGCCGTGCTGGCGGGTGATCCGGTATTGCTCCGGTGTCAGCAACTGGCGCCATTCCTCGTCCGTCTTGACGACTTTCGGCGTGGGGTTGTCAGTCATCGGAGCCTCCTTTGCGCAGGGCGCATGTAGGGACCGGGCAGGGCAAATGCAACCGGGCGGCATCGGAGATTGCCATCCTCGCGCGGAAAAAACCGCGGCCTTGCTTTTCAAGGGTGGCGATTTCGGCCATACCGACATAGAAGCAGCACATTGTTCGCACAGGGGATTCGGCGCCGGGAGAAGGCATGCAACCAGACATCATGGCTTGGACGTTTGTCGCCTTCTGTCTGCCGCTTCTCGGCGCGCTCGTCGCGCCCTTGCTCACCCGCGTGCTGGGGCATCGCGCCGCCTGGCCGCTCGCCCTCTTTCCGGCGACGATTTTCTGGCACTTCGCCCGCTTCCTGCCCGAGGTCTCGCGCGGGGAGATCGTCACCGGCGGCTATGACTGGGTGCCGTCCTACAATGTCAGCTTCTCCTGGCTGATCGACGGCCTGTCGCTCACCTTCCTGCTGCTCATCTCGGGTATTGGCACGCTGATCGTCCTCTATTCCGGCGGCTATCTGAGGGGGCATCCGCATCAGGGGCGCTTCTTCTCCTTCATCCTGATGTTCATGGGTGCGATGCTCGGGCTGGTGGCCTCCGACAGCTTCCTGATGCTGTTCGTGTTCTGGGAACTGACCTCGATCACGTCCTTCCTGCTGATCGGCTTCGACCATGCGCGCGAGGCCTCGCGCCGCGCCGCGCTGCAGGCGCTGGTGGTGACGGGCGGCGGCGGCCTGTTGCTGCTCGCCGGCCTGCTCGTCATCTGGAACGTCACCGGCGTCACGCAGCTTTCGCTGCTGTTGGCCTTTGGCGAGGAAGTGCGCGCCAGCCCGTTCTACCTGGCGATTCTTCTGCTTATGCTCGGCGGCGCCTTTACCAAGTCCGCGCAGTTCCCCTTCCATTTCTGGCTGCCCAACGCGATGGAAGCGCCGACGCCGGTGTCGGCCTACCTGCACTCGGCGACGATGGTGAAGGCCGGCGTCTACCTGCTGATGCGCCTCAATCCCGTCCTCGGCGGCACCGCGCCCTGGGAGACGATTCTGCCGGCCTTCGGCGGCCTGACGCTGCTCGTCGGCGCGGTGCTTTCGATCCGGCAGACCGACCTGAAGCTGATGCTCGCCTATACGACCGTCGCCTCGCTCGGCCTGCTCGTGCTGCTGACCGGGTTCGGCTCCGAGCACGCGGCGGCGGCGGCCGCCCTCTACCTGGTGGCGCACTCGCTCTTCAAGGGTGCGCTCTTCATGGTCGCCGGCCTCCTCGACCACGAGACCGGCACGCGGCACATCACCCGCCTCGGCGGGCTGGCCCGCGCCATGCCGGTCACCTTTGCCGCGGCGGTGCTCGCGGCCCTGTCGATGGGCGGCCTGCCGCCGTTCTTCGGCTTCCTCGGCAAGGAGGAGGTCTATACCGCCCTTGGCGGCGGCAGCCTTCGCGCGATCACCTTCACGCTCGCCGCCGTGATCGGCAATGCGCTGATGGTCGCCGTCGCCGTCGCCATCGCGCTGAAGCCGTTCCTTGGCGCAAGGATCGCAACACCGAAGACGCCGCATGAGGGGCCGGTGCTGCTCTGGCTTGGCCCGGTCGTCCTCTCCGCCTGCGGGCTTGCCGCCGGCATCTTCAGCCCCTTCGTCCATTCGTTGTTCTCCTCGCCGCTCGCCTCTGCGATCGCCGGCCGCCCCGAGACGGTGACGATCTCGGCCGCGCCGCATGCCAGCCTTGCCCTTCTGCTGTCGGCGGTGACGGTTGCGGCCGGCATTGCCGTGTTTGCCGGCCTCGACCGGGCGCGCGCGGCCGCCGACAGGCTGGTCAACGACATCGGCTGGGGACCCGATCGTGGCTTCGACCAGGCCATGACCGGGCTCGTTCGCTTTGCCCACCGCCTGTCACGGCTGCTGCAGCCGGGCCTGATGGAAGCCTACCTGACCACCACATTCGTCGTGGTGGCATTGGCGCTGCTGGTGCCGCTCGCCTGGTACGGTGAGTGGCCGCGCCTGCCGATCTGGCCGGCGGACGCGCAGTTCCACGAGCTTGCCGTGATGGCGCTGGCCCTGCTCGGCGTCGGCGGCGTGCTGACGGCGCAGAACCGTCTGAACGCGATCCTCGCGCTGGGGATCCAGGGGTTTTCGGTGGCGCTGCTGTTCCTGCTCTTCGGCGCCCCCGACCTGTCCTTCACCCAGTTCATGGTCGAGACGCTGTCGGTCGTGATCCTGACGCTCGTCATGACCCGCCTGCACCTGCAGCCGCGCGATGCCCGGCCGCTGTCGCAAAAGATCCCCGACGCCGCCATTGCCATCGCCTGCGGGTTTGGGTTCTGCCTCTATCTGCTGCGGGTGACGCAGGGGCGGTTCGATCCGGTGCTGAGTGAATTCTTCAATCTCTACTCCAAGGCGATCGCCCATGGCGCCAACGTCGTCAACGTGATCATCGTCGATTTCCGCGGCACGGACACGCTCGGCGAAATCGCCGTCGTCATGACGACCGGGCTTGCGATCCTGTCGCTGATCCGCATCCGCAAGCCGGCGCCAGACCCCGGCAAGGAGACGCGCCGTTGAACACCGTCATCTTCCGCACCCTGGCCCCGTTTCTGACCGCGCTGATGCTATTGTTTTCGGTATTCGTGCTGTTGCGCGGCCACAACGAGCCGGGCGGCGGCTTCATCGGCGGATTGATCGCCGCTTCGGGGCTTGCGATCTACGGCATCGGCCGCGGCATCCAGCCGGTGCGCCAGGCGCTGTGGTTCCATCCGATGACGATCGCCGCCATCGGCCTCTTCCTCGCCTGCATCGCCGGCCTGATCTCGATGTTTGCCGCCGTGCCGTTCATGACCGGCCTGTGGATCACGCCGTCGCTGTTCGGCGTCGAGATCCCGCTGTCGACCGTCATGCTGTTCGATTTCGGTGTCTATCTCGTCGTCGTCGGCGCGATCACCTCGATCGCGCTCGCGCTCGAAAGGGAAGACATCTGATGGAAGCGTTGTTTTCGATCCTGATCGGCATCTTCTTCGCCGCGGCGGTCTATCTGATGCTGTCGAAGTTCCTCGTGCGCATCCTTCTCGGCGTCGCGATCCTCGGCAATGCAGTCAACCTGCTGCTGTTCACCACCGGGCGCATCATCCGCGAGGTGCCGCCGATCATTCCGGCCGGTCTCGACCGGCAGGTGGCGGTGACCGCCAACCCTCTGCCGCAGGCACTGATCCTGACGGCGATCGTCATCTCGTTTTCGTTCTTCGCCTTCCTGCTGGTGCTCTCCTATCGCGCCTTCCAGGATCTTTCGACGGACAATGCCAATGAAATGCGCGTGGCCGAGCCAAAGGCCGACAGCGCGCCCCCGACCGGATATTAGGACTGCCGATGGCCGCCTCCTCAGGTTCTGCGCTCGATCTTTCCCAGGCGCTCGTCATGGCGCCCGCGGCCCCGCGTGAATGGCTCGTCGTGCTTCCCGTCGTCTGGTGCCTGGCGAGCGGTGCTGTTCTGCTCATGCTGCGCAAGCAAGTGCGCCTCCAGCCCTTGATTGCCATCCCCGCGCTGCTCGTTCTCCTCGCCCTTGACGGACTGCTGCTCTGGCAGGTGGCGGCGGGCGGCCCGATCACCATGGTCATGGGACGCTGGCTGCCGCCGTTCGGAATCGCCTTCACCGTGGATCTGCTGGGCGCGCTCTTTGCCTTCGTATCCGCCCTTGTCGCCCTTGCCGGCGGCGTCTATGCCGCAGGCGGCATCGATGCCTCCGGTCGCCGCTATGGCTTCTACCCGTTCCTGATGCTGCTGATGGCCGGCGTGTCGGGCGCGTTCCTGACCGGCGACATCTTCAATCTCTACGTCTGGTTCGAGGTTCTGCTGATCTCCTCCTTCGGCCTGCTCGTGCTCGGCTCCGAGCCCCGGCAGATCGATGGCGCGGTGAAGTACGCCTTCCTCAATCTCGTTGCCACGACGCTGTTCCTCATCGCCGTCGGCTATCTCTACGGCCTGTTCGGCACACTCAACATGGCCGATATCGCGGTCAAGGCGGCTGCCCGGCGCGGCGATCTGCCCTTGATGACGCTCGCCAGCCTCTTCGTGCTCGCCTTCGGCATGAAGGCTGCGGCCTTTCCGGTCAATTTCTGGTTGCCCGCCTCCTATCACACGCCGCGCGTCGTCGTCTCGGCGCTGTTTGCCGGCTTGCTCACCAAGGTGGGAGTCTATGCGCTGATCCGCGTCATCGTGATGCTGTTCCCGGTGGAGGGCGAGGAACTGAGCTTCGTCGTCGCCACGGCGGCCGCAGCGACGATGATCCTCGGTGCGCTCGGCGCCATTGGCCAGAGCGACATCCGTCGCCTGCTCGGCTACCTGGTGATCTCGGGCATCGGCGTGATGCTCGCCGGTGTCGCCGTCGGCGGCCCCGGCGGGGTCGGCGGCGCGCTGTTCTATGCGCTGCATTCCATGGTGGTGATGACGGCGCTTTACATGACGGCGGGCATCGCCGGCCGCCTCGCGGGCGGCTTCGACCTGCATGCGAGTGGCGGCCTCTATGGCCGCGCTGCCTTCTTCTCAGCCGTGTCGCTCGTGCTGTTCCTGTCCGTCTCCGGCATGCCGCCGTTCTCCGGTTTCTGGCCGAAGGTGATGGTGGCGAAGGCCGCGCTCGACATCGGCGCCTGGTGGCTGGCAGGGGCGGTGCTGTTGAGCGGCTTCCTCACGATGATCGCCGTCGGCCGCGTCTGGACGCTGGCCTACTGGCGGCCGGCCGTCACGGGAACGCCCGGCGCCGATCCGGCGCCGCGAAACGACGCCCTCGTGCCGCTGTCGATGCTCGCGCTGGTGTCGGTGCTGGTCGGACTCTTTCCGGATCTGCTTCTGTCGCAGATCCAGTCGGCCGCAGCGTTGCTTGCAGAGCCCTCGGCCTACGTCGATTCCGTCTTTCCGCAAGGAGCGCGCTGATGAAGCTGTTTCTGATCGCGGTGGTCTTTGCCATGGTCTGGGCGGCGGTGACCGGCAGCCTGTCATTGCCGAACCTCGTCCTCGGCTTTCTGCTCGGCCTTCTCGTGCTCTGGATCGTCCGGCGTGATTTCGCCGGCGGCCTTACCGTGCTGCGACCGCTGAAGCTCCTGTCGCTGGCCGTCCTCTTCATCAAGGAACTGGCGCTGTCGGCCTGGCGTGTCGCGGTGCTCGTCGCAAGTCCGAAAATGGAGCTCAAGCCCGGGATCTTTGCTTTCCCGCTGACGGTGGACCGTGACATCGAGATCACGCTGTTGGCGAACCTCATCACGCTGACGCCAGGCACGCTGTCGGTGGATGTGTCCGAGGACCGGCGCGTCCTTTACGTCCACGCGCTCGACTGCTCCGACCCGGTGGCCGTCAAGCGCGACATCGCCAACGGCTTCGAGCGCAAGATACTGGAGGCGCTTCGCTGATGGCCGCGCAATCGATTGTCTCTGCCGCCGCGAGCGTCGCGCTGTTTCTGATGTGCGTCGCGTTCTTTCTCACCGCCTATCGGGTGATCCGCGGGCCGACGCTGCCGGACCGGATCGTCGCGCTCGACATGCTGGTTGCGATCGCGATCGGATTCCTCGCCGTCGTGGCGATCAAGACCGGCTTCAACCTCTATGTCGACATCGCCATCGCGCTCGGCCTCGTCGGTTTCCTCGCCACCGTCGCGCTTGCGCGTTTCGTGCTGACGCAGGGCATGCCCGTCGACGAAGCGGACCCGATGGCAGGCCGGGCCGGCGGGGCGCCCCGGGCGGCCCATGCAGGATCGAAGACGACGAAGCGGAAAAAGAAGGGGCGGGGACGGTGATGGAGGTTTTCCTGGCGCTCGTCGTGTCCGTCATGCTGGTCTCCGGCGGCATCTTCACCTTTCTTGCCGCGATCGGCGTCGTGCGGCTGCCGGACGTCTATACCCGCATGCATGCGGCCTCCAAGGCCGGCACGGTCGGTTCCGGCCTCATGCTGATCGCCGCCGGCCTGCAGGCCGGCGATTTTGCCACCTTTGCCCGCGCCTTTGCCGGCTTTGTCTTCTTCATCCTCACGGCCCCGGTCGCGGCGCACCTCGTCGCCAAGGCCGCCCACCAGGCCGGATACCGTCTGTCGCGCCGGGCGGTTTGCGACGACATGCGCGACCGGGCCAAGAAGTGAGGCGCGGATCGGTTCGTAACCAAACCGGCCGATGCGCCGCTTTTTGTCCGCAACTCCCCCAAATGGGGGATGTACAAGACACACATTCTGATCTCCAAAATATTATTGGACTTTCTTGAAAACGATGTTATTCCACTTCAAGTAAAGCGTGTGTGTTGATTTTGCTTGCGCGATGAACTCCAGTCTAAGTTGCGGCCATTCTGAAGTGCTCCTTTCCTAACGCGGATCTGGCCAAGTTTTGGAGAGGTGAGGGGCGCCCCGATGTCGGAAGTAATATTAGCGCAGTGTGAATCTGTTGCCGCGGCGGCATGCTTTCCGGGATGCGGGCAGATTTACCCGGAAAACACAAGGTATGCTTTGCACATTACGCAGTTTGATTCCGCTGTTGCCCAGGCGTGACAGCCGGATCGTCCGACAGGAGATGAAAATGACTGAGACTTCCGACGGCAACGGCTCAAATCTGCTGGTCGAACTGACAGCGGATATCGTTGCCGCCTATGTCAGCAACCACGTCGTGCCGGTGTCCGAATTGTCGACTCTGATTGCCGACGTGCACGCCGCGCTCAACAACACGTCGCGCCCCAGCGTGGTCGTCGAGGAGCCGGTGCAGGCTGAAAAGCCGAAGCCGCCGGTGCCGATCCGCAAGTCGGTGCAGAACGACTATATCATCTGCCTGGAAGACGGGCAGAAGTTCAAGTCGCTCAAGCGGCATCTGATGACCCACTACGGCATGACGCCGGAGCAGTACCGCGAGAAGTGGGACCTGCCGGCGGACTATCCGATGGTCGCGCCGTCCTATGCCGAAGCACGTTCGCGGCTGGCGAAGGAAATGGGCCTCGGCCAGCGGCGCAAGACGACAAAGCGCTGACAGCGCGGAGAAAAGCCGATCGAACACGCCGGGTCGCGTTTGTGGCCCGGCATTTTTGTGTTGGGATAAAGGAAAAAATACCTATTGTGGGATAGATTCTGGTAATTATCCTGTGATTTCAACTGAAATGTGCATTGACACGCTCCGTTCATCCCCGCTTCCTGTATGGGTGATATGAATAAATTCCTATCAACGGAGTGCGTGCAATGCCCGATACCCTGCCTTCGCCCGACATCCCCGACACTCCCGCCTGTTCTCAAGCGGCGCGCCGCGATGGAAAGCGCCGCCTCCGGCTCAGGCGTGCCCGGCTGCTGGCCCTTGCCTTCGGCGGCGCAGGTGTCTTCCAGCGGTGCGAACCCACCGTGCGTTCGGTCTGTCGTATCGTTCGCCAGCTCGTCGCCGAACTGCTGTCGCTGTCGAACGAAAGGGTTCTGCGTCGGCGCCACAGTCGCCGTGCCGCGGCCCATACCCGCCAGATCGCCATGTATGTCTGCCACGTCGCGCTGCAGATTTCACTCGCCGACATCGGTGCGGCGTTCGGGCGCGACCGGACGACCGTCGGCCACGCGTGCAATGTGGTGGAGGACCGCCGCGACGACCGTGCGTTCGACGACTTCGTCGCAACGGTCGAGCGGATCACCCTGACGGTCTTCGGCACGATGGGGGCGATCGATCATGAGTGAAAGCAAGAGCGAACCCACCACAGCCGGGCGGCCGCTTGTGGCCTTGCTGCGCTTCCTCGTCGACGCCGGCGGCGGCGTGACGATGTCGGACACCGAGCCGGTTCGGCTGCAAAAGCCCTGCGGCCGGGAGCTGACGGTGACACGCGCCGTGCTCGAACACGCGATGCGGGTGGGGCTGGCGGTACGGCGCGGCGCGGCCGTGGCGGCCTCGCCTGAAACCCGCGGTTACATCAAGCGCTTGCGTTGCGGTGGCGACGGCTTTCAGAACCAGCATCGTGACCTTGAGCAGCGAACGGTTCAGGTATCGGCCACCCGCCAGCCGGTCAGCGTCAACCTGCTCGAGTCGCCGCTCTCGGCGCTGGCGCGCTTGAAGGACAAGGCGGGAACGCCGTTTCTGTCCGAGGAGGCGATCGCGGCGGCCGAGCAGTTGGCCCGTGACTTCCATCGTGCCGGCCTTCAACCGCGAATGACGATGGCCTGGCAGCCGCGCTTGTCCGTGCGCACCGCCGGCGAGATGGGGCAGGCGCGCGAGATCTCCGACACGGCGCTCGCCGCCCGCCAGCGTCTGCAACGGGCGATCGATGCGATGGGGCCTGAACTTTGCGGCGTCGCCCTCGACGTCTGCTGCTTCCTGAAGGGGTTGGAAACGGTGGAGCGCGAGCGACAGTGGCCGGTCCGGTCGGCCAAGCTGATGCTGCGAACCGCGCTCATGGCGCTGTCACGCCACTACGCGCCGCAGTTGTCTCTGCCGCGGCCGCATCGTTGGGGGGCGGAAGGTTATCGGCCGGATATCGCCTCCCGCCTCGGCGGCGGCGGCGGCGCCGGATCGGCATGAAGGGAGGATCGCGCAGGCGGGGACGCCCGTCTCCCGCCGGCCGGCGAGCCGGTTTTCCCGTCAAGGGCATGTGGGTACCCGGGACCCACAGCGCCGCGCGCGGATGCGAGCAATCGCGGCGCGCCTGCGTTCACGCGGCGACGCGTATGGAGGCTTCGTCGCGGATGCGCCGCACCATAGAGCGCAGTCCGTTGGCGCGCTGGGAGGAGAGGTGTTCGACCAGGCCGATCCTGTTGAACACGTCGAGCGCGTCGGTGCTGGCGATTTCGGAGGCGCGCTTGCCGGAATAGATGGCGAGCACGATCGCCACCAACCCGCGCACGATATGCGCGTCAGAATCGCCTTCGAACGTCAGCACCGGGTCGCCGCCACCGTCCGCATGCGTCACGAGCCAGACCTGGCTGGCGCAGCCCTGCACCTTGTTTTGCGCGGTCCGCTTGTCTTCGCTCAACTCCGGCAACGCCTTGCCGAGTTCGATGACATAGCGGTAGCGGTCCTCCCACTCGTCGAGAAAGGCAAAGTCATCGATGATCTGGGCAAGGTCTGTCATGTCGGGTCCAATTCCATGTCTGGCAGACATATAATGCAGAATGCCGCCGATTTGAACCGGACGGCTGCAACGCTGTTCATCATAACAAGAAACGCCGCGAGGCAGGGACGATCCTCGCGGCGGCTGCAGGAGCAAACAGGCAGGCGGAGAGATGCGACCGGCTCTTACCGGACCGCGTCCGGCCGGCGCGAAGGAACGGCAATCGTGCCGGTAACGACGGTGTCGGCCTCGGCTGCCTCCGGTTCGGCTGCGGCGAGCGGCGGCATCGGCTGTGCCAGCGCGGCGCTGGCATCTGCAGGATTGTCGGCCGGATCGGCAAACTGCGCATCGAGCAGCTTGTAGGCGACGCGCGCGCCCTCCCGTGCCCGGTGGCCGAGCGCCACGAAGGTTTCCGCACCCTTCTCGCAGACGTCGGGCTTTTGCAGGCACAGGGCGGAAAGATAGGAGAGCGCTTCACTGGCGGCGCTGACGGTGTCGCCGATTTCGACGGAGGGACCGTGCTGCAGCTTCGTCGCCGCCTCGTTGTCGAACAGCGGCAGCAGCACCAGCACCAATGAGAACCAGAACGCTCCCTTGATCAGAAACCACATCGCCTTGCCCATCCTTTTCCGGCGCGGCTCTTGCCGACCGCTGCCTCGTCGCCGTCCCGGTCTACCCGTTCCAAGCTATTGATGGGAGCATAGCGATGGCAGGAAAATGGCCCTTTGCCGGAATCGTTCGGGTTTTCCTCAAATTTGCATAAAACTTGAACGATCGGCATTTGACCGGCATTTCTCTCAAATTTTAGGGGCCGGCGTTAAGCATGATGGCAGGGCGGGTCGGCCGGAGCGCCTTGAAGTCCGGCGTTCCGGCCTGGGAGGGGGCGCCAAAGAAGTTAACGCAGACGAAAAAATGCCGCATTTTGAAACGCTTACGCCCTATTAACCACACGACGCGAATGCCGGCTGTATTGCTTTGAAACAGGCTTTTTCGGCGCTTTCGGCCCCTTTCCGGCGGGGTGTGTTTAATCTTTTCTAAGCCGCCGGTGCGATTCTGGTCGCAGATAAAAGAACGACTGACGGCAGGGTATTGCGTGCGTTTCCTGAGTGACATCGCTGACAGAATGGCGGCCACCGCGGCATCTGTTACGGGTGACGTGCGCACCTCTGGCGCAGCTGGCGAGGCGAGTGTTGGCCTGCGGGCGATCTTCCTGACGGCGCTGGTCGCCGTTCCGGTGCTGCCGCTGGCGCTCTCCACGGTGATGCCGCTTTCCTCCGCTCTTCCGGCGGGCGCAGCGCTTGCCGCTGCCGGCGGGCTGCTTGCGACGGCCATGTCGTCGGCCCTCGGTCGGCATCAAGCCGGCGGCCGCGCAGGCGCGATGGCCAAGTCGGGCCCCGTCGCCTCCGAGAGCGCGTGCTACGATCTTTTTGCCGGCCTCGTCACGCTGCACGACCCGCGCGGCTACGTCACGGCCGTGCATGGTCGCGAGCGCAAGGCGATGCTGGCTGCGATGCGCGATCCGTTCGCGCGCGGTTTCATCGATCAGATCCATGTTTCCGACCGGCTCGGCTTCCTGCAGGCGATCGATCGCCTTCGCCAGGGCGAAGATCATGTGAGCGTCGATATCCGGCTCGAGCAGCGCCGCAACACCATGGACGGCGAGCAGTTCCTGTACGTGCGCACCGATATGACGGCGGTCCGCGACGCGGCCGGCCTGCTCGCCTCGATCGTTGCCCAGTCGCGCGACATTTCCGCCGAGGCCGAACTGCGCAGCGACAGCGCGCGCAAGGCGGCGCAAGCGGAATCGGCCAACGATGCCAAGACGCGGTTCCTCGCGGCGGTCAGCCACGAGTTGCGCACCCCGCTCAATGCGATCCTCGGCTTCTCCGACATTCTTGCCGGCGAGTATTTCGGCAAGCTGGAAAACGATCGCCAGCGCGAATACGTCGCGCTGATCCATCAGTCGGGCGGTCACCTGCTCTCCGTCGTCAACACGATGCTCGATGTCAGCAAGATCGAAGCCGGCCGCTACGAGCTGGTGCTCGAGCCGTTCGCCGTCGCCGAAAGCGTGCGCACCTGCGAGCAGATGCTGGCCCTGCAGGCCCGCCAGAAGGGCGTGCAACTCACCAGTCGCGTGGCGCATGACGTCGGCGAGGCGGTCGCCGACCAGCGCGCCCTGCAGCAGATCCTGATCAATCTGGTCGGCAACGCCGTGAAGTTCACCGACAGGGGCGGCCTCGTCACCATCGATGCGACCCGCGCAGGGGCCGATCTCGTGCTTTGCGTCAGTGATACGGGCATCGGCATTCCGGTGGAGCAGCTCGAAGTGATCGGCCAGCCGTTCGTGCAGGTCCAGAACGAGTATACCCGCAAGTACGAGGGAACCGGCCTCGGACTGTCCCTGGTCAAGGGGCTGGTGACGCTGCACGGCGGCAGCGTTGCCATTCGCAGCAGGGCAGGCGAGGGAACGCAGGTCACCGTGACGATACCGGCGGACGGGTCGCGCGCGGTTGGCATCGCCGTGGGCCAGGGTGCTGAAGACAATGCTGAGGAATTTCCGCCGCGCCTGTATTCCCGCGAGCGCAACCATGCGATACCGATGCGCATGACCGAGGGAGGCATCCCGGACGGCGACAAGGACAGGGGCCATGACGGCACGCGCGCGAAAACAGCCTGAACGGGGTGGTCGCAGCCGCAAGGCGGCCAAGCGGAAGGCCGCGGGCCCCGGCCTTCTCCAACGCGCCGTGCTCGCGCTCGGCGCCTTCGCGGCCCGTCATCCGTCCGTGATCGGCGGAGGCGCGTCCTTTGCCGTCGTCTTTTCCTTCGTCGCCGCCAACGCGCTCTGGTATCAGCCGGGTGGTCATCCGTCGCCGATCCTGAAGACGCGATCGGCGCAAAATGCGCTCGGGTTCTCGGCGTTGCGCAAGCCGCCCACAGACGTCACCACCTTCCTGATCGAGCGCGAGGGCGAGCAGGCCGCCGAGGCGACCGCCGCATCCGGGGCGCAACCGTCGAAACTCGTTCTGGAGATCCAGACCGAACTGGCGCGGCAGGGATTCCATGCGGGCGATCCGGATGGGCGCATGGACGAAGGGACGATGGCGGCGATCCGGCGCTTCCAGCAGGCGCGCGGGCTTGCGGTGACGGGCGCGCCGAACGAGGACCTGCTGGCAGCGCTGCATGGCGACCTGCCGGCGCAGGTGGCCGTCCTGCCGGCACAGCGGCCGCTGCCGGATGGCAGCGCCTCCGATATGGAAGCCGGCATCGACCCGATCGCTGCCGCCATCCGCGCCGCCGAGGCCGAACCGGCCATGGCACCGACGCCGAAACCGGCGGAATCGAGCGCGCTTGTGATGAAGATCCAGAAGGGACTGAGCAACATCGCCTATGCCGACATTGCCGTCGACGGCGTGGCCGGTTCAAAGACCCGCGAGGCCATCCGTGCCTTCGAGAAGCATTATCGGCTGCCGACCACAGGTGAGCCGAACGAGCTCGTGCTCAACAAGCTGAAGGAAATCGGCGCGCTCTGACGCGAAGCGGAGCCGCCTTTGGGGGCAGGCGGCGAGGATGCACCCCGTTGCGCGCCGTCATCGCGAGGCTTGCGGGCGGCCGGCGCAACACCGGCGGATCGCCTGGCAATCCGCACCAGAGCGGGTAAGGGCGTCGCAGGTCGCGCGCGGGCCGGTTGCGTCGCGGCCAGCCTGCCGCTATTGAACCTGATGCGCCTGAAATCCGAGATCTTCGCCGCCGCCCTGGTCCGCAACGCCTTCGCCCGCGGCGATTTCGCCGCAATCGAGCGCAAGGGCGCGGCGGAAGGCGGTGCCGTTTTTGTCCGCCAGTCCTTCCGAGACGGCACGGAATCGCTCTACGCGCCCGCGCCGCAGAGCTTTTTCGACGACGAGACCACCGGCAGGCGCCTGTTCGAGCTTCGGCTCGACCGCCAGCCGCGCGAGGCGGTTTCCGAGGCGCTCGATCGCGAAATCCGCTTCGATCCGGACCTGTGGATCGTGGCGTTGGAGACCGACGAAATCGGCGCTCTTGTCGAACAGGCAGCGGCCGAACGGGACGATCTCCTGTTCCGGCGGTAACAGCGCCGGCGGCGTGGCCGTGGCACAACGGTTCCGGAATTGCTGAACCGGAGTCCCGCGATGTTGATCGCCCTTCCTGCCCTCGTACTGCTTGTCGCCGGCATGTTCGTCGCCACCATGCTTGCGGCGGTTCGGGCCGACCTGCGCGAGCAGGCGACCGGCCGCTGAGGCCGGGTTGTTACACCGCAGGCAGAGTGCGATCACGAATTCCGGAAATGAGCGTGGCGTCGCGCGCCGCTGGCGTTCAGCTTGCCGCCCGCCGCCACGTCTCGACGGAAAAATCGGCGGCCTCGCCAGGGGTCTCGGTCCCATTGGCAGCCGGTTGCGGCCGGTCGCGATAGGTGTAGGCGTCCGCCCGGCGCCAGCTTTCGACCCGCGCGACGCAGGCCGTCCGTTCGAGCCCGGCCAGCACCATGTCGGCGTGGCTTCCCGCCCGCCCGGACTTCGCAAGGTGCGGATAGAGACGGGTGAGGACAAAGGTGCAATCGGCCCTCGGTGCGGAAAGGGCAACCAGCACCGTTGCGAGCTGCTGGCCGGAAATGTCGAGCAGGACGCGCTCGGTGAGCCACTGGCTGGAGCCGAGCGCATCGGCAAGGGTCACCGACAGCATGCCCGTCTCGCCGGAGCGCGCAAAACGGACGAGCAGGGCCAGATGCATCTCGGCGATTGCGGCCAGCGGTGCCAGGTCCGCCTCTGCCGATACCTGCGCGCGCGCCAGCGCCTTGATCTCGTCGCGCAACTCTTCTTCCCGCGCCAGGCGACGCGCCTCGGCCAGGGCGGCCGCGTGGTCGGCGGCGGCACGGCTGCGGTGTTCCTGATGCAGCCCCACCAGCCTCTCGATCAGTCGCGGTGAGAGACTGTGGCGTCGCTCGATCGCGCGGGCGTGCGCGGGTGAGGCGCCGGACAGGATCGCAAGCAGGGTGGCCTCGCTGATGGCGCTGGAGCCGGTGAGGAAGATAGCGGCGATCGCAATCGGCTGGCGGGCGATGAACAGCGCCGTCTCCTGCGGCACGACGGGGCATTGCGACAGCGCGGCGACCGCCTGCCGGCGGGCCTCGTCGCTGGAGGCGAGGTAGGTGGCGACAAACAGTTCGTGGAATTGTCGGAGGTCAGAGCGCGTCGGCCGGGAGAGGCTTTCGAAGCCGGAGACCGTCGCCATCAGGACGATATCCTTCGGCCGTCCCGACTGCGGTCGTTCCAGTTCGCGAAATCTGTCCCCCACGACGTACCACTCTGACGCGATTGCAGCGATTGACCGACGCGGTCCGACCGATCCTACGGCTTTCGGATACGGCAGGAGTGCGACAGGTCAGCGGTTCGCATGGAACCACAGCCGCTTGAAACCCATGATTGCCAACAATTAGACGAAAAGAATTAGCAAGATGTTAACCGTAACCGCACTACGATTCGATGGTGGGAAGGGGCATGGGCAAACGAAAACCACGTGCTATGCTTCCCGACATGCGCAGGCTGCTTCGCGCGGATGCCGAGCAGCGGCGAGTACCGGGTGCCTTGGACGAAGGCGGCAGGCAATTTCTTTCCCGCGTCGGGAAACCATCGGTGCCTTTCATCCGTTCAAGGTTGGCTGTGGTGGAATTGTTCGACGTTCGAACGCCACCGTCGGCAGCGGATACGGTAGCACCGGCCCGTACCGGGTGAGTTATGTGCGGTCCTTCATCCGTCTCAATTCTTGTTAAGGAGGCGAGAATGGCAGACGTGGTACGATTGCAGGAACGACTATCGCGCACGCCCAGACGCGATAAGGTCTGGCACGAGGCGCCGGCAGCCGTGCTGCTGTTTACCGGTGTGCGTTACGAGCGACTGACCCCGGCCATGATCGCTGCGAAGCGCGCCAGAAAAGCGAGCGAAACCGGCAACGACGCTCGCCGCTAGTCCATCTCGCGCTCGCTGAGGTCTGTCTGCGGCGCGCCGACCGCGCACATCCACAAATGCCTCCTTGAGGCAGCGCACGTCTACAGGTCCCTGTCCGCTTTCAAGCGCAAGCACCCAACCAACACCAAGCCAAGGCGATACTGTACGCTGCGAAATCGTCGGCTTGCGCGTCTTGCGGCCTCATTCCGTCTGGTCTTCGATCGCCTCGCATCCGGCGTTGCCAAGAAAGAAATGGGCAGCCTCGTCCATCGTCGCGGTCGGCACGAAGGTGCGCAGCACCGCATAGCCTTCCTCGTCCGTCATCTCGACCAGGATCGATCGCGACAGCTCTTCCGGCAGGGTTTTGCGGATCGCGTTCAACTGGATCGGCGTCGCGACGACGACATCCAGCGCACCGGCCACGGCCGTGCGGTCGTTCATGCTGAACACCTCGTTTGCGGCGCTGTCGAACAGGCCGATCGACCAGAACGGGACACCGGCCGGGGCGTACAGCCGCACGGGACGCTCCGCGACCGAGAGCGCACAGACGGCGATCCGCATGCCCGGGTCGTCGTTCACAACCGCGTCGCCGGGGCCGGGTTTGTTGAGCAACGGGTAGAAATGCAGCGGTTCGCCGAGTTCGGTGATTCGCGTATAGGCGTCGTTGCCGGTGAAGCCGGGAACGGCCAGGATAATCAGGATGTGCAGCGCTGCGGCGCCGAGTATGCCAACGAGCACGGCGAAAATGACGCTACGCATTGCTGCATCCGGTCCGGGTGATCACCGGCATCGACAGGTCAACCACCCCGGAACTGCCCGCCGCCGGCGTGTCGAGCAGCGTCAGAACCAGACGGAACGGCTGATCCGCCGGCACGGCCAGCCAGTTGCCCGGCTGGGCCCCGGCAGCCGCGCGGATGGTGAAGTTGCTGTCGGCGCCCCGCAGGACCGTCCAGGAGTTCAGCCCGGCGGGCATGTTGCGATCGAGTGACAACGGCTTGCCGTCCGGTGTCGTGGCGTGGAGCGTCCAGAAGCGGGCAGGGGGAGTCAGTCCGGCCACGTCATAGGTGCAGCGTCCGGTGAGCATGAGCCCGCTGCTGTCGTGGGAGGCACGGAAGACCAGACCCTCCGCGCTGCCGAAGAGCAGCGCCCCGTCCCGTGCCCGGTGCGCTCTGGCATACGGGTCGGCGCTGCTCGTCTGGGCGTTGGGAAAGGCGTTCCACGGGCCGATCGCAATCGACCCGAAGCCGATCGTCGCCTTCAGCGCCCAGACCGCCGAGAACGTGCCGAGACCGAAGGTGATCGCAAGGGCGAGGGCGACAAGCAGGGGGATACGGAACAAAGCGGCCTACCGATTGGAGATGCGACGGTCTTCTTGCGCCCGGCACACGCAACATCGGGCGGAAATCGTCAGACCCTTGCATGATTCCGCGCCGAAATCGATTCCCATCTGAAGTGCAGCGACGGGCCATCGACTGGAAGCGATCGGGGTCATGCCCACCGGCTCACAGCGCCGCCACGCGGCCGTCGGCGGAAACCGGCTTGGCGTCGAGAAGATCCTTGGCAATCGAGCGCAGCAGCCGCGTCGTTCCGACCGACAACGAACGCGGCCGGACAAGCGGAGGAAGCGTGTCCTCGGCCTTGCCCGTGCCGGCCACCACCGTTTTCGGTGCTGCCCCCGGCAGCGGGTTCTCGATCCCCGGGATCGACCGCAGTTCGATGCCCTGATGGGCGTAGTCCATCAGCCGCTTGAACGTCATTGCCGGCAACGAGCCGCCGGTCATGTTGTTGGTCGAGGTATAGTCGTCGTTGCCGAACCAGACAGCGGTCGTGTAGTTGCCGGTGAAGCCGACGAACCAGGCGTCGCGGTAGGCCTGGGTGGTGCCGGTCTTGCCGCCCGTGACGATGCCGCCGTCGAGGGCGGCCTTGCGGGCCGTACCGTTCACCGGGATGTTGACGAGCATCCGGTTCATGTTGGCATTCGCCGTTTCCGACAGCACCCGGTTGGCCGGCGGCTCGTCGCGACCGAAGTCGTAGAGGATGTCGCCATTGTAGTTCAGGATCTGGGTGATGCCGTGCCGGCGCGATTGCATGCCGCCGGCCGGAAAGACCGCATAGGCGGTCGCCTGGTCGAGCACGGTCAATTCAGAGGTGCCGAGCGGCATGGTCTTGTCGGTGCGCAGCGGCGTTTCCACCCCCATCGCCTTGGCGGTCTGGGCGATCACCTCCGTACCGAGGAAGTCCTTGGCGAGCCGCACCGGCACGGTGTTGATTGATTTCGAGAGTGCCGTCATCAGCGTCACCCGTCCGGCATAGCTGCGGCCATAGTTCTGCGGCGACCAACCGCGCCAGGTGATCGGCGCGTCGACGATGGTGTCTTCCGGCGTTTTTCCCTTCTCCATCGCTGCCGCGTAGGTGTAGACCTTGAACGACGAGCCCGGCTGGCGCAGCGCCTTGGTGGCGCGGTTGAACTGGCTTTCGCCGTAGTCGCGGCCGCCCACCATGGCGCGCACGGCGCCGCCGTTCTCGACCATCACCAGCGCCCCCTGCTTGACACGGAAGCTCTCGCCGTACTGGCGCAGCCCCGTCTCCACCGCCTCTTCGGCCGCGGCCTGCAGGCCCATGTCGATCGTGGTGCGCACGATCAGCGAGTGCTGGGCGAAGGGGCGGGCGATGCGCTGCACCTCGTCGAAGGCCCAGTCGAGGAAGAAGTCCGGCGCGGTCTTCTCCTGCCGGTCGATGACGCTCGCCGGGTTGCGGCGGGCGGCGATCACCTGGCCCTCCGACATCAGCCCGCCCTGGACGAGGTTGGTCAGCACCTCGTTGGCGCGGGCCCGGGCGGCGGGCAAGTTGACGTGCGGGGCGTAGCGCGCCGGGGCCTTGAACAGCCCGGCCAGCATCGCGGCTTCGGCAAGGTCCACATCGGTGATGTCCTTGCCGAAATAGAACTGCGAGGCGGCCGCGACCCCGAACGTGCCGCCGCCCATGTAGGCGCGGTCGAGGTAGAGGCGCAGGATCTCCTTTTTGGAAAGGTTCGCTTCCAGCCACAGCGCCAGGAAGGCTTCCTTGATCTTGCGTTCGATCGTGCGCTCGTTGGTGAGAAACAGGTTCTTGGCGAGCTGCTGCGTCAGCGTCGAGCCGCCCTGCACGACGCTGCCGGCGCGAGCATTCTCGGTCATGGCGCGGGCAAGGCCGAGGAAGTCGATGCCGAAGTGGTCGAAGAACCGCCGGTCCTCGGTCGCCAGCACCGCCTTGATCAGGTGATCGGGCAACTCGTCGATCGGCACGGAATCCTCGTGAATGATGCCGCGATGGCCGATCTCGTTGCCGTAGCGGTCGAGGAAGGTCACGGCGAAATCGCCCTTGTTGCGCCAGTCGCCCTTGGTCTCCTCAAAGGCGGGAAGCGCCAGCGCGAGGAGCAGCACGAAGCCCGCCGTGCCGAGGTTCATACCTTCGCCGACAAGTTCGAACAGCGCCCGCTTCCAGCCCTTGACGATGAAGCGGCGGAAGAAGATGGTGACCTCTTCCCACCACTCGGCGAGGCGGAAGCCGGCGTTCCAGATCGTCGAATCGATCCAGGAATCGATCCGCAGCAGAATATGCCGTTTGCGGCGACGCGGCGTTTCCCCCGGCGGTTCCACTGGCGACGGATCCTGGTCCTGCAAGGCTTCATCCCTCATCTGCGCGGCGCGACACGCCGGCTCTGCCTAACGATAACAGGCAAACGTCACCGATAAAACAACATGGTTTCCGTTCCGTTGCCAGGTCGGCGCGGGCGCCGTCTGGTTGAGGCGCCCTTGCTTTCACAGCCTTTCCGCGCCGCAAGGCGAGTTTGCGCTGTGACCCGATGCTTTTGCTTGACCTTTCAGGCGGTTGGGTTCACTGGACAGGCATGGGTGCGACGAACGAGATGAAGAAGCTTCCGCTGGTCGACGACAACGTCGGCAACGCGCGGCCATTCTGGCAGACCAAGTCGCTGGCTGAAATGACAGACAGCGAGTGGGAGAGCCTTTGCGACGGCTGCGGGCTTTGCTGTCTCAACAAACTCGAGGACTGGGATACCGGCGAAGTCGTCTGGACCTCGATCCGCTGCCAGCTGCTCGACGAGCACACCTGTCGCTGCAAGGATTACGACAACCGCCAGGCGACCGTGCCGGACTGCATCAGGCTGACGGTGAAGTCGGTCGACGAGATCAGCTGGCTGCCGCCCACCTGCGCCTATCGCCTGGTCCGCGACGGCGAAGACCTCTACTGGTGGCATTACCTCGTCTCCGGCGATCCGGAGACAGTCCACCAGGCCGGCATCTCCGCCCGCGGCCGCACGGTCAGCGAGGAGGGGATCGATATCGAGGACTACGAGGACTATCTCGTCACCTGGCCGCTTGAGGTGGGCAAGGCCGGTAACCGCTGAAACGGTTGCAATTCACCCGCCCAATCACGCAGAAGTCATCAGCCGATTGCGTTTTCACAGGTTCGGGCCATGGACCGGACACGTCGTGCTCCTAGTTTCGTCTTGCAAGGGACGAAACTCACGGAGAAGCAGCACGATGACCGACCTCAACCCCCCTCACTCCTACAAGGTCCGGACGACTCTTGTGCTGGCGCTGGCGCTGCCGCTGGTGGCCACCGCCGCGCTGCCGGCGCTTGCCCAGGATGCCGGACAGCCGATGCAACCCGGCATGATGCATCCCGGCATGGCGGCCGGAATGCATGGCGAGCATGGCGACGACCGGATGGACCGCGGTTACCGGCATGGCGAGTATCGGCATGATCGCGACCGCGGCCCCCGGCGCTGGCACGGTGCCAGGGTCGGCGAGTGGCTGGCGATGCGGCTTGCCGCGGCGGAAACAGCGGCCGGCATCAAGACGGCGCAACTGGACGCCTGGCGGACCTTCACCGCCGCCTTCGTTGATTTCGCCACGCCGATGCCGGCGCGCGCCGGCATGATGACGGATGACGAATCCATGATGATGGAAGGGGAGGAGGCGGATGTTGCCCCGGGCAGTGACGAGGCACAGACGCCGACCGGCGATCAGCAAGCCGCGGGGGGCGATCGTGCCGCTCAGGGCGGCTTCGACATGCTTGATCGCATGATTGCGCGCGTTGAAAATCGAGCGCAGAAGGCCGAGAAGTTGAAAGCTGCAAAAACGGCGCTGGAGGCGGTTCTCGAACCCGGACAGAAGGAGACGATCACACGCTTCCTGATGCCCCGGCGCCATTTCGGCGGACGCGACTGAGGTCAACGCGGCGGAAGGTTTGGCGCATCCACATCATCCCGGCGCGCCGTCGAGGGCGCGCCGCTCCGATGGCGGGGTGCAACGCGGGCGGATGCGGTAAACGGCCGTTGACGCCGCTCTGCCTTCCGCGCTAGCCCAGAGACGCGGATGGACCGGCGGCGGGATTGTGGATGGCAGACAGGGAAAGCCTCAGGGCACGGCTGAAGCAGGCCGAGCAACTCCGGGACGGGGGGCGTTTTGACGATGCCCTTCGGGTCCTCGAGGCCATCGCGACCGACACCGACAACCATCTCCTTGGGCCGCGGACGGTTCTCGGCCTGCCGCGCAAGCTGCATTCGGCCTATCTGAAGATTGCCAAGCGGCAGGGCGACACGATCCGGCGCATCGGCTACCAGCACACGCTGGTGCCGCCGCCGGCGCTACTGGCGCGCTACGGGCATTTCGCGTCGGACGAGCGCGCTGCTCTGGCCGACGCGGGACGGCAGCCGGTGCCGCGCGTCATCCATCAGGTCTGGATCGGCGCGGCTGACCTGCCGGTGTCGACGCGGGCATGGGCCGACCATGCTGTCCGTCACGGCTACGAGTATCGGCTGTGGCGCGAGGCGGATCTGCAGGCGGCGGGCTTCGACCGGCATCCGATCCTTGCGGCCATGCGGGACGCCGGCGATCTGCCGGGGGCGGTCGACGTCGCCCGCTATCTGATCCTCGACCGGTTCGGCGGCATCTATCTCGACTGCGACTGGTATCCGGCCCGGCTCGACATCGCCTTGCACGACGTCATGCCGCTGGTGGGATTGACGGCGCTGGCGGAAAGGACGCCGCGCGATACCGGGGCGGGCAGCCTCCTCCTGACCAACTCGATGATTGCGGCGCCGGCGGCGCATCCGGTTTTCCGGCGTATCCTGGCCGCGCTGCCCGAGGTGGCAGTGGACTTGCCCGATGCGCCGGCCTGGTGGGCGACCGGCCCGCTGCTCTTCACCGTGGTTTGCCGTGGTGGTGCGGTGACCGTCGCCGACGCCGCGTTGGTTGCAGGAGAGGCCCCCCGCCGCGCGCCGATCGAGGAGGTGATGGCCCTGTGCGAGCGCGCCGAGCGGGAGGATGGCGGGCTGCTGGTCGCGTGGAAGCCGTGGTAGCCGTCGTAGCCGGGAACCAGACCAGACACCGGCGAAAGGATCAACGCACCGCCGCGCAGGCCCTCTCGTCGCGCAACACGTCGATGCAGTCAGGCGATCGGCGGAAATCGTCGTAGTAGAGCGTCCACTCGCCTTCGCCGGCTGCACGGTAGGGGCCGAACTTGAAGTACTGCTTCTCGCCGAGCCCGCGGTCGTTGTGGCCGATATAGCCCTTGGCCGTCACGATCCACCGCCCGTTGGCGAAGATCTCGATGTGGCCGGTGCCGTCCGGACCCGGTCTGGTATAGATGGCAAAGTCGATCCAGCCGGAGGCAGGAGCCGGCAGCGGATTGCCGTGGTGGGTGACGACGAGCTTGTCGGTGCAACTGGGAAAGACCTTGGCGTCCTCGGCCGTCCAGTCGGCGTCATGGGCGACGAGCGAGCGCATCTGGTTGGTCTCGGGCCGCAGCCACACCGGCGTGCTTCCGGCCGGACATGCAGGCACGCCGTCCCTCAGCTCCGCCGTGGTGCCATCCTGGTAGTTGCTCTCGATCGTGGCGAAGAGCTTTCCGTTGTCGAGCCGCAGGGCGAGGAAGGGACTGAAGTCCCCTTCCGCGTCCGGCCCGATCTCGCGCTTCCACTGGGCGATCAGGTAGCGGTGGTCGTTCTGCGGGATCGGATCGACGAACAGGACGGAGAAACCGAACCACACGCCTTCATCGTAGGGCACGCGCAGCTCCGTCTTCTCCCAGATTTCCGCCCGTTCGCTGCAGCCTTCGCTGTCGGCATGGCAGAGCGGCCGGATGCTGAGCTTCAAGGCACCGGCACCCTCGCGCTTCACTTCGCTTTGGAACGTCACCGTTCCCGCCTGCTGCTCGGCGTTGTCGCGGTAGTAGAGCCCGCCGGTCTCGGCGAAATCGGCCGCGTTGAAGCCGTCGTAGAGCTTCCGCTGCGCCGCATCCTCGGCGGAGGCGGCCATCGGAGCCGCCACAAGGACGAGAGCGGCCAGCGTGGTGCGGGCGATTGGCAACAGGGCAGGCATCCGATAGCTCCTCTTGATGTTCCGCCGGACCAGCGCGGAAATGGTCTTGCCACCTATCAATTTTGCAGGGGATGCGCACCGGTTTTCAAGGCGTGACGCGGCGTGCGGTGCCCGGGCCATTTTCAAACCGGCCGCCGTTGCGCTAGAAGGCTCCTTGATGAAGATCGCCTTCTACGCTCCGCTGAAATCGCCGAACCACCCGGTGCCCTCGGGTGACCGCCTCATGGCGCGGCTCCTGATCGAGGCGCTCGAGCGCAGCGGCCACACGGTGACGGTCGCCTCGGAACTGCGCAGCTTCTCCTCCGACCCGGCCGGGGAGGCGAGGGCGGACATCGACCGCGACGCCGACGCGGAGGTCGCGCGGCTGTCGACGCTCTGGGAGCTCGAAGGTGCCCCCGATGCCTGGTTTTGCTATCACCCCTACTACAAGGCGCCCGATCTGATCGGCCCGCACCTCGCCCGCCGGTTCGGGGTGGCCTACCTGACCGCGGAGGCGTCCTACTCCCGGCGGCGCAACCAGGGGGTATGGGCACAGAACCAGGAGCGCCTGATCGAATCGGTGCGCTCGGCCGCCGTCAACATCTGCTTCACCCGCCGCGACCGCGACGGCCTTCTCGAAGGGGCGTCGGAGGGACGATACGTGCTGCTGCGCCCGTTCATCGATCCGGCGCCGTTCCTCGCTCAACAACCGCGCCCGCAGCCGGGCCGGCTCGTCACGGTCGCGATGATGCGCGCCGGCGACAAGATGGAGAGCTACCGCATGCTGGCGGCCGCGCTGGCGTGTCTGCCGCACGCCCCATGGACGCTTTCAATCGTCGGCGACGGGCCGTTGCGCGAGGAGGTGGCGTCGCTGTTCGCATCGCTCCCGCCCGGACGCATCACCTGGCACGGGCAGCGCAGCACGCAGGAGGTTGCCGAAATCCTGCGGCAGGCCTGGGCCTACGCCTGGCCCGGGACCGGGGAGGCCTATGGGCTTGCCTATCTCGAGGCGCAGGCGGCGGGGCTGCCGGTTGCGGCGCAGGCGGTCGCCGGCGTGCCGGAGGTCGTACGCCACGGCGTGACGGGCCTGCTGACGCCGGCCGGCGATGTTGGCGCCTATGCGGCGGCACTGGAACGGCTGCTGACCGAGGCCGATGAGCGGGATCGCATGGCAGAGGCCGCGCGCCGCTTCGTGACCGAGGACTGCTCGCTCGAACGCGCGGCGCAGCGCCTCGACGACCTCCTGCATCGACATCTGGGAGGCCGCGCATGAACGACGACGCCGTGTGGCAGCCGCTTCTCGACGAACTCGATCGCTGGCAGCAGCGGGGGCAGATCGCGACGGCGTGGCTGCGCGACGACGACGCGATCGAACCGACGGCTCCCCTCGAACGGCTGTTGACGCTGACGGGCCGTTACGCCGTTCCGACGACGCTTGCCGTCATCCCCGCCTTCACCGGCGGGGCGCTGGCGCATCGGCTGGCGACGGCGGCGCATGTCGAGGTGGCGGTGCACGGCTGGTCGCACGAGAATTTCGCGCCTGGCGGCGAAAAGAAGCAGGAACTCGGCGCCCATCGGCCGGCCGATGTTGTGCTCGCTTCGCTAGAAAAGGGACTGACGCATCTTTCACGCCTCCACGGCGACCGGTTCGTGCCCGTGCTCGTGCCGCCATGGAACCGGATCGATCCGGAGCTGATCCCGAAGCTTGGCGGCATCGGCTACCGCGCGCTCTCGGTCTTCGGCCCGGAAACGAATTCGGCGCTGCGGTCGCTCAACACCCATGTCGACGTGATGGACTGGCGCGGAACCCGCGGCGGACGCGATGCCGGCGTGCTGGTCGGGGAGATGGTGGCGCGATTGCGGGCAATGGAGGCGGGTGGCGGGACGCTCGGCCTGCTCACCCACCACCTCGTCCACGATGCTGCGGTGTGGACCTTCCTGGAGGCCCTGTTCGAGCGGACGACCGGTCATCCGGCCTGCACCTGGGCCAGGCTGTCGGCAATCGTCGGCAACAGCGGATCCTGAAGCATCTATCGCGATAGCGCCCGAGACACGAGTCGCCAATATCGACGTTCTGTGCTTGTGTTTACATTCAGGCGCACCAATCGTGGGGAACGCAATGTCGTCAAGGACGAGCAAGACGCTGGCGACGTCGGTGCCGGCGACCACTACACAGGCCAAGGGCGCGAAAGGGAAGACGCGCAGCCGGTCGCCCGCAACCGAGCGCGTGGCTCCCCCTGCTGGCGGCGGGCCGCCCCTGCTTTCGGGCGGCAACCCGCAGATCGCAAAAGGTGACGGAGATGCTCCGGTGCAGTCCTATATCGCCGCAATGCCGGGCTGGAAAAGCGATGTCGGGCGCCGTCTCGACGCGCTCATCGTCCGTACCATCCCCGGCGTGCGAAAAGCCGTCAAATGGAACTCGCCATTCTATGGGATCGAGGGCCAAGGCTGGTTTCTCAGCTACCATTGCTTCACGAAGTACATCAAGGTGGCCTTCTTCCGCGGGACGTCGCTGCGTCCCCTCCCTCCCGGCGGCTCCAAGAACAAGGAGGTCCGCTATCTCGATATCCACGAGGACGACGCGCTCGACGAAGCGCAGTTCGTCGCATGGGTGGAGCAAGCCAGCCGATTGCCGGGCGAACGAATGTAAATGACCGGTGCAGGATGCACGTCTGACAGGCCGTCTCCCTGGAACGCGAGCCGGCGCGAGCCAGCAAGTGAAACTGACAGATTGCACGGCTTCAACTGCCGACGGTGGCGTATTCCAGAACTTGCCCGTCGCGGGCGGAGAAGGAAGTGGGGAACTCGGCGGCTGCGAGGCGGTCGATCTGTTCCAGTTCGGCGTCGGTTCGCCACGGCGCATGGTGGATGAAGGCGATCGCCTTGGCATTGGCGGCCCGGGCCAGGCGGATCGCCTGCTGCCAGGTCGAGTGGCCGAAACCCTTGAAGATCTCCATTTCCTCGTCGGTATAGCAGCAGTCGTAGATGAACAGGTCGACGTTCTCGATCAGCCGCAAGACTTCCGGATCGAGGGTGCCCGGCACGTGTTCGGTGTCGGTGATCATCGCCACCGATCGCCCGTTCCACTCGATGCGGTAGCCGATCGCGCCGCCGGGATGGTTGAGGTTGCCGGTCTGCACCGTCACGCCAGGGCGCGGCTCGAGCACGTCGCCGGCGCGGAAGTCGCGATAACCGAGATGGGCGCGGCAGATCTTCGGATCGACCGGGAACCACGGCGGCTGCATGAATTCGCAGACCATCTCGCAGGTCGTCATGACGCCCGCCAGATGTCCCGACCAGATGTTCACTGCGCAATCGGGGCTGTACAGCGGCTTGAAATAGGGCAGGCCGATGATGTGGTCGTAGTGGCAGTGGCTGAAGAAGAGATCGACCTTGTCGACGTTCTCCGCCTTCATAGCGAGGCCGGCGGGGGGAATACCGGAACCGGCATCGAAGACCAGCACGTTGTCGCCGCAGCGGATCTCAACACAGACGGTGTTGCCGCCGTAGCGGCTGAACTGGGCTCCGGAGACGGGGATGCTGCCGCGCGTGCCCCAGAAGCGGACAGACAGGACATCGTTCGCGCCGTTGTTGTCCTTCAGCCGGCGGGGGCCTTGCGTTTCGCGCCTGGAATGCGGCGGCCTTCCCAACATGTTCATATCTGCCTGACCTTTTTCAGGCCGCCGAAGGCGGCCAAGACATCTAGCCTTCCACAGTTCCTTCCGGTGCCCCAGAAACAATCGGTTTTACAAGCGTAGCGAAAGTGAAACTGTTTTGCGAGTATGAACTTGGTCGCGGAAAACACAGCCTGATAATGCTCTGCCGTTCAACGTTTCAATGCCGCAATGGGTTCCTTTCCGGTGCGTCGGCCTAATCCTGCTTGCGTGCCTGTGCTCGCGCCTCGGTGAGTTCCATCGTGGTGCGGCTGAGGCGGCTGGCGAGCTCACGCATGATCTCGATCGTCATTTCGGGGAAGTCGGTCAGCAGCTTGAGGAAATGCTCCTTGCTGATCCGCAGCGCCTCGAGGTCGGTCGCCGCCTTCACGGTCGCGGTGCGCGAGACGTCGCAGAGGATCGCGATCTCGCCGACGATCGAGTTGTCTTCGACCTGGGCCACCTTGATCTGGCCGCCCGGCGCCTCCACCAGGATGTCGGCCTTGCCGGTGAGGATGACGTAGGCGGCGTCGCCGCGGTCACCCTGCCTGAACAGGATTTCACCGGCCGCGTAGCTTACCCGATCGGAGGTAAACGCCAGAAGCTTCAGCTTCGTGGGTTCGACTCCGGCAAACAGCGGCACCCGCCGCAGCATCTGTACCTCGTCCTTCAAAAGCATGGTCTCGTCCGTCCCCCCGGTGTTGGTGGCCTTTGGCCTTTTATCGACCCATTATGACACCAATTCCTTGAATGTTGCATTGTCTGCAAGGTCACCATGTTTACCATCTCCCACCAGCCGACCTTTGTCGAAGATCAATACCCGATCGAAAAGGTCGGTCAGCGACGTGTTCGACAGCACCCAGAGGATCGCCGAACCCGGGCTGCGGCTTCGCAGCAGAGCCAGCGCGTCCCGGCAGATCTGCTCCTGCAAGCGTGAATCGAGCGCCGGCAGCGGGCGGTTGAAGACGTAGAAGTCGGAACGGCGCAGCAATGCGCGGGCGAGATTGAGCTTCTGGCGCTGGACCTGGGTGATGCGGCGGCCGCCTGGCCCGAGATTGAACTCCAGCCCGATCGACAGCACCTGATTGTAAAGGCCTGGTTCGCCGAGCAGCGAAATCACCATGGCCCGCACCCGCTCCGGGCCGTCCGCTTGACGGTGGCTGACGCGGCCGAAAAGCACGTTGTCCATGATGCTGGCCGAGGCGGTGAAGGTGTCCGGATCGTAGCGATCGATCGCTCCCTTCATCTCATCCGGCATTCCCTCGTGGAACTGGCGGCGCACGTCGACGATCTTGGCCATCAGCTCGTCGCTGAGCAGGCCGAAGCGGTGCCGCGGCTCGATGTAGGCGAAGCTGAGGCGGATGATGTCGTGCTTTTCATCGTCCGTCGTCTCGGCAAAGTCCTTGCCCTTCAGCCTCTGCAACAGCTGCTGGTAATAGGGGATGTCGTCCGGCGTCATGAAGGTGAGCTGCTGGAAGAACGGATGATCCGGCGGCAGGCCGGCGAAGAGCTCGACCGCGTTCTCGGCGATCTCGTAGCCCATCTGGTAGAGAATGCGATCGAGGCCGTTGCGCGTAACCAGGTCGACGAAATACTGGTTGCGGCCGATGGCGCGGCCCATCAGTTCTTCGCCGATGGCATTGCCGAACAGCAGGTTTTCGCTGACCGTTGCTTCGATATTGTAGCGATCCGGCTCGAATGGCACGACAAGGTTGCCCAACCCGGCCTTTTCCAGTTCCTCGCGGAAGGTCTGGCGCAGCGCAACGATGTGCGCCGCCAGTTCCGCGTGGGTCGCCGGATTGATGGTCGAGCGCAGCGCCAGCTCCAGGATGTCCTTGGTCAGGTACACGCAGTCCAGCGCCGCGGCCACCGAGTGGAACAGGTCTTCCGGCCCGGTTGCGCCGGCCGCCTCATAGTCGATCCAGTCGCTGTGGATGTCGAGATCGGGGTTTCCGGCCATCCTGGCCTCGTTGATCTCCCATTTGCGCTGGCCGATGTGGGCGTCGTCGTACACGGCGGCCCTGAGCGGTGCGTGCTTCAGTCCATAGAGCAGGTTGTCGCGCAGCGATCCGAAGAAGAAGTAGGCGTCAGAGGTGACATAGGTGATGCGCCGCCCGGCGACCGATTCCGGCAGTTCGAGCAGGTCTTTCGATCCCACGATGATGCGTCCCGATTCCGGCCACACGGTCCTGCCGATCGCCTCGGCCAGCGCCTCGCCGCCGGCTGCCGCCCCCCCGATGATCGCCGTGGATTGGCCCAGCTCGAACTGGACGGAAACGTGCTCGAGCGTGCGGGCGCCGCTGTCGTCGGCAAGCGTCAGGTTGAAAGTCGAGAGCGGGCCGTCGAGACGGATCGGCTCGTCGATCGAAACCGCCTGCAGGGCGGGATCGATCAGTTTGTTGACCTTGAACTGCTCGACGACCTGAGTGTACTTGATCTGAACGTCCTGGCGCGCCTGGTCCCAATCGATCAGTTCCTTCAGCGGGCCGGGCAAATCCTTGTAGGCGGCGATGACGGCGACCAGCTGGCCGATGTCGAGCCGGCCCTGCAGCGCCAGGTAGCCGCCGATACTGTAGAACAGGAAGGGCGTGACGGAGGCGAGGAAATTGTTGATGAACTTGACCAGGAACTTCCACTGGTAGAGGTCGTAGCGGATCTTGAAGATCCGACCGAGCCGGGCGGCGATGTCGGCGCGTTCCAGGTTCGAGGTGTCGAAGGCGCGGATCGTGCCGATGCCGTCGACGATTTCGCTGACCCTGCCGGCCAGTTCGCGCGCGGTCAGTTGCCTTTCCCGGCCGAGCACCAGCAACCGCCGCCGCATGCGCGGAATCAGGACGGCCTGCACCGCGACGATGATGCCGGCGATCATGCCGAGCCAGATGTTCTGCACATAGATGAAGAACAGCGCGGTCGCCGCCTGGCCGCCGAGCAGGGCCGGAGCGACGAAGGCGTCGCCGGTGAAGCCGCCGAGCGGTTCCACCTCGTCCTTGATCATGCTGGCGATTTCCGCCCCCTTCATCCGCTTGAACTGTCCGGGGGGAAAGCGCAGCACGCGATCGATCAACTCGAAGCGGATGCGGCGCAGCAGCCGCTCGCCGAGGCGGCCCTTGTAGGTGTTGATGTAGAGCTTGAACACCCCGTTGACGACGACGAGACCGAGGAAGACCAGGCTGAGTGCCATCAGCATCTGCAGTCGGTTGAGCTCGATCCCCGGAAAGAACACGACGTTGCCGAACAGCGGCAGGTCGTACTCGATCCGCATGAAGAGTTGCCGCGCGGCTTCGCCCTCGAACCCCTGTCCCTGAATCGGCCCGTTGACGATCTGCTTGGGCAGGTCGAACGACATGAAATAGGGGATCATCGACAGCGCCACGACAAACAGAATCCAGAGTTGCTGCTTGCGCGTGTGGGTCCAGATGTAGCTTGCGAGACCTTTTTCCATGAACCGTTCAGACCGTGAAGAAAACGGGCCGCACGCGCGACGATGGCGAGCCGGTCTCGTCAAGTTTCGCGCCGGCCGACGGGTGCGCTATCAGGATTTCGAACCGCGAGCCAGGCATCTCAATCGCTCCGGAAAAGGCGCATCTCGCACCGCAGCCATCAGCTTCCCATGCTGCAGTGAAATGCGTTTTCGCATTGATTGCAAGGTGCTGGCCGTCCGACGGCGGCGGCGAGGGCCGGTTCGCAGGCAAAGGCTGTGTCGCGGCCTTCTGATCGGGCTGCCGCACGTTCGCTCTCTGGCTTGTTCGCATCTCAGTGTCCGAACTGGTTTTTCTTCCGCAAGCGGGTTTAGCGCGCCGCGCTCTCGCGCGCGAGGTCGGAGACGCGGGTGCCGGCCAGCAGGCGACGCAGGATCGCGGAGGTCTTCGCCGCGCCGTCGAGGTCGAGCGGCGCGACGGATCCCATCGGCTGCTCCATCGCCGTCGCGATTGCCCGCGTCAGGCTCTCCGGCGAAAGCGCGGCTTCCGAAACAACCGTGGCCAGCCCGAGCCTTTCCAGGCGCAGGGCACGGGCGGTCTGCTCGGTTTCCCCCCCGGCCGTGAACGGCACGAAGACGGCCCGGCAGCCGGCGCGCAGGATGTCGCACACGGTGTTGTAGCCGGACTGCGAGACGGAGAGCCGTGCGCCTGCCAGCAGGCCCGGAAAATCGGCACGGAAGCGCGTGACGTGGACATTGTCCGGCGCGGCCGCGACGGTCGCGTCAAAGGCGGCCTGCGGCAGGTTGGGCCCGGCGATCAGGCACCAGCGCAACGTCTGCGGCAGGGCGCGGGCGGCGGCGACGGCAGCCGCGTTCAGCGTCGCGCCGACTGCTCCGCCGCCGGCCGACACAAGGATGTCGAAGCGCTCGGACGCCGGGGCTGGCGGCGGGGCGGCGACGAGGCCGGTGTAGATGACCCGATCGGCAATCGCCCCCGCCAGCGAAAAGCTGTCCTCCAGCCGTGCGAACGACGAGGGATCGCCATGCACGAGGATGCCGTCGAACAGCCGGGTTGCAAGGGCCACGCTCTCCTCGTCCCGGCCGGGCTTGCTCCGCTCCTGCAGGATGTCGCGCAGCGACGAGAGCACGATCGGCCGTTCCTTCATTGCGGCTATTTCGTCGAGCAGCGGCAGCAGCTCGAAGCGCACCTGGCGGCGGCCGAAAGGAAAGGCCTCGATAATGACGATGTCCGGCCTGGTTTCACGGAACGCGGCCAGCAGGCGGTGGCGGCGATGGTCCCGGAAGGCGTCATCGACGGGATGGCCCGCGAGATCGACAAGACCCGAGAATCCGGCATCGCCGGCCACCACCGGCGGCAGTTCGACATGGCGTATTCCGGGACCGGGAAAACCCTGCACCGGCGTTCCGCCCGTGACCATGGTCACGTCGAATCCGTCCCCGGCGAGGGCCCGGGCGATGCGGCTGGCGCGGGCGAGGTGGCCGATCCCGAGAAGATGCTGCACGTAGAAGAACACGCGCGGGCCGGGCTTTTCGACTTCGCTCATCAGGCCGCCTGCCATTCGGTCTTAAACAGCGTCGTCAGCTGCCGGATGCTGGTGTGGTGATCGAATTCGGCGCGAACGCGCTGTTCCGCCGCTTCGCCGAGACGCTTGCGCAGCGCCGGATCACGGATCAGCCTTTCGAGCGCAGCCGCCAGCGCCTTCGGGTCCTCCGGCGGCACGACGAAACCGTTTTCGCCGTCCCTCAGAAGCTCCGGAATGCCGGAAATATTGGTCGAGACACAGACGAGCCGCTGGCTCGACGCCTCCACCAGCACGTTCGGCAGGCCGTCGCGGTCGCCGTCGGCGGTGATGCGGCAGGCCAGCGCGAACAGGTCGGGCCTGCGGTAGTGGTCGAGCACGTCCTGCTGGTCGAGCGCGCCGTTCCAGGTGATCCGGCCGGCGATGCCGAGCTTGTCGGCAAGTTCCTTCATCGCGCCAAGATTCGGTCCGCCGCCGATGTGGACGAACCGCCAGCAAAGATCGGCGGGCAGCAGTGACAGCGCCTTGAGCAGCACGTCGTAGCCCTTCTTGTCGACGGCGCGGCCGACGCTGAGGATCGTCACCGGATGGTCAGGGTCGGAGCCGTCGCGCAGCGAATGCGCGCCCGCAAACGGCCCGAAGCGGTCGAGGTCGAGGCCGTGATAGCTGAGGTGCACGTGGTTTTTGCCGTTCGCAAGCTCGCGCAGGCGGTCGAATCCGGTCTGGTTGCAGGTCACCGTCCAGCGGCTATGCGAGAGTTTGCCTTCGAGCTCCCAGTCGGGCGAGGTCCAGATGTCCTTGGCGTGCGCCGAGCAGGTCCAGGGAATGCCGTTCATCAGGCTGGTGTAACGCGCCACGGATGCCGGCGTGTGGATGAAATGGGCGTGCAGCCAGTCCACCCCCGCCGGCCACTCGGCGCACAGCACCGCGGCCTGGCCGAAACGGCGGAAGCGGTTCGGCGTCAGGTCACGGCGCAGATCCTTGAGGAAGGCGCGGAAGGCGGCCTTGAAGCCGGGCAGGCGGGAACTCCTGATGAGCCCGCGGATAACGCGCAGCGGCTCCTGGTAGAGATACTCCGGCAGATAGTGTACCGGCGCCCGGATCTCGTCATGGACGGGATGACGCTTGGTGTCGGTCGGACGACGCATGGAAATCAGCGTCAGGTCGAAGCCGGCCCTTTCCAGCCCCAGCAATTCCTGCGCGATGAAGGTCTCCGACAGCCGCGGATAGCCCTTCAGGATGACGGCGATTTTCTTCTGTGATGTCACTTTTCAAGCCTTATACGGCGGCAAGCCGCCTGTTGTCCCCGGTCTCAAGCAGGTCGCCGACGATCTGGGAGATGTGCGGCAGCCCTTCAAGCCTGAGGGCCTTTGAGGTCTGGGACGGCGGCGGGCGGTCGGGCAGGGCCTTCAGCGCCTCGGCCAGCACCTTCGGCAGGCGCGACTCCTCCGGCGACAGCATCTGCACCAGCCCGAGTTGCGCGGCGCGCCGGGCCCGGATCATCTGCTCCTCGCGCGGGTTGACGCGGGGAACGACCAGCGCCGGCTTGTCGAACGACAGGATTTCGCAATAGGTGTTGTAGCCGCCCATGGCGACGACGGCGGTCGCGCCGGCGATCAGTTCCTCCATGCGGTTGTCGAATTCGATCACCTCGACGTGGGGAATCTTCGATCCCTTGCGCACGAGCTTCTGGCGCTGCGCCGCCGGCATGTAGGGGCCGAGTACGATCAGCGCCTTGTGCGTCAGGTCGGGGTCTTCCTTGTAGGCATGGAGGACGTCATGGATGAGGGCGGCCCCGTCACCGCCGCCGCCGGTCGTGACTAGGATGTAGTCCCCCTGGGGACGGTGTTCCAACGCAGGTGCTTGCGAGACGCTGCGCTGCAGGAAGCCGACGAAGTTCATGCGGGCGCGAACGACGGGCGGCACGTCGAGACCGATCAGCGGGTCGTAGAAATCCGGCGGGCCGTAGACCCAGACCTTGTCGTAGTACCTGGCGATCTTGCCCATGACGTCGTGGCGCTTCCATTCGGCGTCGAGCAGGTGCGGCGCGTCCATCACGTCGCGCAGGCCCAGCACCAGCGTCGTCCCACGCGCCTTTAGATAGGCGAGCGTCTCCTCGACCTCGCCGCGCAGGCCCATCGGCTCCTTGTCGACGATGAAGATGTCCGGCTGGAATGTTTCGGCGGTGTGCCGGATGATCGACTGACGCATCTTCAGCGTCTCGTGAAGGTCGATGTGCTGCTCCATCGAGGTGTATTCGCCGTTCCGCAGCTTGATGACGCTCGGGATCTTCACGAAATCGACGCGGGCGCGATAATCGAAGGCTCCGGCGATCGGCGAGCCGGAGATGATCAGGACGTTGAGGCCGCGGAAATCCTCGACCAGCGAATGGGCGATGGTGCGGCAACGGCGCAGGTGGCCAAGACCGAACGTGTCATGGCTGTACATCAGAATTCGGGCGTCTTCCAGACGGCGTGTCATCGGCTACTCCACACAGGTTGAACGACCGAACTTAGGGGCCAGTACTCGGATTCGCTAATTATGCATTGCACAATTTTGTTACTTGTAGGGGTCGGCCGCGTCCCGCAACCCGTCTCCGAGGAAGTTGAACGCGAGAATCACCAGGATGACGGGGATCATCGGGAACAGCAGCCACGGGTAGAAGGCGATGACGCTGACGCTGCGCGCCTCGGTGAGCAGGATGCCCCAGCTGGTGATCGGCGGGCGCAGGCCGAGCCCGAGGAAGCTGAGCGCCGTCTCGCCGAGGATCATGCTGGGAATCGTGATGGTTGCGCTCGCGATCAGGTGCGACAGGAAGCCGGGCACGAGATGGCGCCCGATGATGCGGCTGCTGCTCGCGCCCATCAGTTGCGCCGCCAGCACGTAGTCCTCCTCGCGCAGTGCCAGCAGCTTCGAGCGCACCGCGCGCGCCAGGCCGGTCCAGTCGAGCAGGCCGAGAATGACGGTGATGCCGAGATAGACGAGGATCGGGCTCCAGCTGACGGGCATGATCGCTGCGAGCGCCAACCACAGCGGTATACTCGGGATCGACTGCAAGACCTCGATGATGCGCTGCACAACGAGGTCGATGTAGCCGCCGTGGTAGCCGGCGAGTCCGCCGATGACGATGCCGAGCGTGAAGCTGATCGCAATGCCGATCAGGCCGATCGTCAGCGAGATGCGGGCGCCGTAGATGATGCGCGACATCACGTCGCGGCCGAGGCGATCGGTTCCGAGCAGGAACATCTGGCCGTCCTTTGCCGGGCAGACCAGATGCAGGCTGGCGTCGAACAGGCCCCAGAAGCGGTAGGGATCGCCGGAGCAGAAGAAACGCAGCTTCTGCACGTCGTTCCTGTTATCCGTGTAGACACGCCGCAGCGTGTCCATGTCGAGCGTCATCTGGCGCCCGTACACGAACGGGCCGACGAGTTGGCCCTCGTGGAAGAGGCGCACCCGCTGCGGCGGGGAATGGATGAAGTCCATGTTGCGCGTGTGCAGATTATAGGGCGCCAGGAACTCGGCGATAACGATCATCAGGTAGAGCGCCAGCAGGAAGATGCCGGAGGCGAGCGCGATCCGGTGCTTCTTGAACTTCCACCACATCAGCCGCGTCTGCGAGGCCTGGAACACCTTCGCCTGCCCGGCGGTCATTGCTTCCACCGAATAGGGGTCGAAGGGGGCGGTCGAGACGTAATGCTGGAGGGGGGCGCCGGACGGCGGCAGCGGTGAGTTCATTTGGTGCTCCCGCCCTGAAGCCGGATGCGCGGATCGAGAATGGCGAGCGCGATGTCGGAGATCAGCACGCCGATGACGGTGAGGAAGGCAAGGAACATCAGGAACGAGCCGGCGAGGTACATGTCCTGGCTCTGCAGCGCCTTGATCAGCATCGGGCCGGTCGTTTCCAGTGACAACACGATGGCGGTGATTTCAGCGCCGGAAATGATCTGCGGCAGGATCGAGCCGATGTCGGAGATGAAGAAGTTCAACGACATGCGCAGCGGATATTTGACCAGCGCCCGGAACGGGTTCATGCCCTTGGCGCGCGCCGTCACCACATATTGCTTCTGCAGTTCATCGAGCAGATTGGCGCGCAGCCGGCGCACCATGCCGGCCGTTCCCGCGGTGCCGATGATGATGACCGGGATCCACAGGTGCTCCAGGATCGACTTCGCCTTCTCCCAGCTCATCGGCTCGTTCAGGAACCGCTGGTCCATCAAATGGCCGATCGAGGTGCCGAACCAGATGTTGGCGAAGTACATCAGGATCAGCGCCAGCATGAAATTGGGAATGGCGAGGCCGAGCAAGCCCAGGAAGGTCAGGCCGTAGTCGCCCCAGCTGTACTGGTGTGTGGCGGAGTAGATGCCGATCGGAAAGGCGATCAGCCAGGTGAACAGGATGGTGACGAAGGAGACGAGCACCGTAAGCCAAAGCCGGTCGCCGACCACGTCGGATACGGGCAGCTGATATTCGAACGAATAGCCGAAATCGCCGTGCAGCATGCCGCCGACCCAATGGAAATAACGGACCGGCGCCGGCTGGTCGAAGCCATAGCGCTCGCGGAGCGCGTCGATCTCCTCCATGTCGGCGGCCTCGCCCATCGCCCGGAGCTCCGAAACATAGCTTTCGAAGTAGTCGCCGGGCGGCAGTTCGATGATCGTGAACACGAGGACCGAGATCAGGAAGAGCGTCGGAACCATCACGGCGATGCGCCAAAGGATATATCTCAGCATCGCTCAGGCGCTCCCGTCGAACCAGAACGTGTCGGGCATGTAGACGCCCATGAAGGCGGTAGGGTCGTAGCCGTACAGCCCTTTCTCCGGCACGTTCCTCATTCTTCTCGAGGTGACGACCGGCTGCAGCGTGCCGTTGACGATGCCGATCGAGAAGACCTGGTCGGTGTAGATCGACAGCATCTCCGTCCACACCGTCTCGCGCTCGGCCGTCGAGGTCGAGCGCTTCCATTGCTTCATCAGCTCGACCAGCCGCTTGGCCTCGGGCAGGTCCGGAGCCTCGCCCTTCTGCTCGGCGGAGAGATAGTGCAGGCCCCAGACCGGCCATTGCAACTGTTCGTCGCCGGTCGGCGCCAGTGCCGACGGCGACATGTCCGCGGTCGGAATGCCGTTGTCGATGCCCTGCTGCACCGAGATCATGATTTCGCCGCCAAGCGCACGGCTGCGGAACACGTCGCGCTGCGAGGTGCGCACGTGCAGCTTCAGCCCGATCTCGCGCCAGTGGTCGGTGACGAGTTCCAGCACGTCGGTCTCCAGCGTGCTCTCGCCGGCCGATTCGACGATGAGGGCGGCCTCCCGTCCATTGGGTAAGAGGCGCAGGTCCTCGGACTCATTCCAGGCGAGGCCGATCTCGTCGAGCAGCCTGTTGGCGAGGTCGCGATCGAACTGTGACCAGGCGCGCTGATACTCCGGCTTGAACATGGGGCTCTGCGGCAGGATCGTGTCGGCGCTTTCGCGCGCCAGCCCAAAGAAGCTCGCCTTGTTGATTTCCTCGCGGTCGATCGCCACCGACAGCGCCCGGCGGAACCGGACGTCGCGGAACAGGTCGCGCCAGACCGTGTCGCCGCAGTTGAGGTTCGGAAGCAGCGCGATGCGCGAACCCTGGACGTGTTCCCACAGGCGCACCCGCACCGGATAGCGGTCCTCGGCGTCCTTCAGGAACGTGTAGTCGGCGAAGTCCAGGCCGTACGACTGAATGTCGGTCTCGCCTGAACCGGCCTTGGCGGGAATGATGCCGGAGGCCGAGACGTTCAGCAGCACCCTGTCGATATAGGGCAACTGCTGCCCGGTCTCGTCGACGCGGTGGAAGAACGGGTTGCGCTCGAAGATGAACTGTTCGGCCGGCGGCGCGACCAGGTTGCGCCACGGATCGAGCGTCGGCAGGTCGGGGTTTTCCGGGCGATAGGTGCGCGAGCGCTTGATGTGCAGCCCGGTCCAGTCGTCGGTGCCTTCCTCCTCGACCAGCTTCTTCAGCGTCTCGGGGTCGGCATATTTCGGATGGAACTGCTTCATGTAATGGGCCGGCAGCGCCAGCGTGAGCGGCTGCGGCGAGGCGAGGCGCTGCAGGAAGTCGGGGTTCGGAACGTCCCAGGAATAGCGGACGGTCAACGGGTCGACCACCTCGAAGCGCGGCGGCTGGCCATCGGAGAGCAGGTCGAGCGGCAGGCCGCGCGGGCGCATCTCCTTGTTGTTGAGCACGTCTTCCCAATAGTAGACGAAGTCGTCGGTGGTGAAGGGATGGCCATCGGACCAGCGATGCCCGTCACGCAGGCGGAGGGTGTAGACGCGGTTTTCGACCTGCTCGAAGCTCTCCAGGATATCCGGTTGCAGCACCAGGCGCTCGTCGATGCCGATCAGCCGGGCGTAGCCGTTGATCGTCATCAGGCGGATGTCCTTCTGGCCGCCGATGATCATGCGCGCCGAGCCGCCGTACTGGCCCGGGTTTCGGCCCATGGCCGCCAGGTTGACGACGCGCGGCACCTTCGGAATGCGCTCGGCCATCGGCGGCAGCGAGCCGTCGGCGAGCTTGTCCTTCCAATATTCCGGTTCGCGCAGCGGCGGTGCCGCCCGCGCCAGCGACACGGGCAGGCAGGTGGAGGCAAGCAGGCCGAGAAGAGTTCGACGCGTGATCACGGGCGCAACTCCCTCACATCCGCGTTCCGGCGGGCCAGCACGAGATGGCCGTCGCCGAGATCCACTGTCGCCAGCCCGTCGCCGGCGGAATCCCGCTGGAACTGCACGGACCAGTTCCGCATGTCGCTTGCGCTGGCCGCCTTCAGCGCCGAGAAATCCAGCGGCCGGTCGAGGTCGGGGAAGGGGACAGCCGCAAGGAGCGACTTCGTGTAGGGATGAACGGGCGCGCGCATGAGGGTTTCACGCGGCGCAAGTTCGACGATCCGCCCTGCGCACATCACCGCAATCCGGTCGGCCATGTAGTCGACGACAGCCAGATTGTGGGAAATGAACAGATAGGTCAAGCCGAGGTCTTTTTGCAGGTCTTTCAACAGGTTGAGGATCTGTGCCTGCACCGATACGTCAAGGGCCGAGACCGGCTCGTCGCAGATGAGCAGTTCCGGCCCGAGCGCCAGCGCCCGGGCGATGCCGATCCGTTGGCGCTGGCCGCCGGAAAACGAATGCGGATAGCGGTTCAGGTAACGGCGGTTGAGACCGATCACCTCCATCAGCGCGCCGACCATCTCCTGGCGGGACTTGGGCGTGCCGCGGTCGTGGATCTCCAGCGGTTCGGCGAGGATGTTCTGCACGGTCATGCGCGGCGACAGCGACGAGACCGGGTCCTGGAACACCATCTGGATCTTGGCGCGCAGCTTCTGCAGGTCGCCGCCCTGGGCCTCGAGCACGTCCACCGGACCACTGTGATCGTTGAAGGTAATCGAGCCGGAATCGGGTGTGACGGCGCGCATCAGCATCTTGCTGACGGTCGTCTTGCCACAGCCGCTTTCGCCGACGAGGCCGAGGCATTCGCCGCGGCGAATGTCGAAGCTGACGCCGTCGACCGCGCGCACCGCCGCCTCTTCCGAAGGCCGGAAGAAGCCGCCCTTGCGGATCTGGAACGACTTGCTGACATGACGCACCGACAGCAGGATTTCGGAGCCGGTCGTCTTCCTGGTGCCGGCGGCGTCAAGCAGGTGCGAAGCGTTGACCGGCACCTCGCGCAGGGCCTTCAGCCGTTCGCCCGGCTTCATGTCGAAATGCGGCACCGCAGCCATCAGGCCCTTGAGGTAGGGATGGGCGGGACGGCGAAAGATGGCTTCGACCGGACCCGCCTCCATGACCTCGCCGTGGAAGATCACCACCACCTCGTCGGCGACGTTGGCGACGACACCGAGATCATGGGTGATCAGCAGCATCGCCATGTTGAATTCCTGCTGCAGGTCCTTCAGCAGCCGGAGGATCTGCGCCTGGATCGTCACGTCGAGTGCGGTCGTCGGTTCGTCAGCGATCAGGAGCGCCGGCCGGCAGATCAGCGCAAGCGCGATCATGGCACGCTGGCGCATGCCGCCGGAGAGCTCGAACGGATACATCTTGAACGCGCGCTCCGGTTTGGAGAAGCCGGCCATGCGCAGCATCTCGATCGTGCGTTCGTAGCGCTCGTCCTTGGTCATGTGCTCGTGGATGGTGAGCACCTCGCTCACCTGGTCGCCGATGGTGTGCAGCGGCGACAGCGAGGTCATCGGTTCCTGGAAGATCTTGCCGATGCGCCGGCCGCGGATGGAGCGGATGTCCGGTCCATCCTGCGACAATTGCAGGATATCGGTTTGCTTGCCGGTCAAAGGATCGTTGAACAGGATCCGGCCGCTGGCCGTCGCGATGCGCGGCAGGATGCGCATGACCGACTGGCTGATGACGGACTTGCCCGAGCCGGACTCGCCGACGAGCGCGGTCACCTTGCCGGGAAGAACCCGCAGGCTCGCCTTTTTCACCGCATCAACCTGCCCGCCGACCATGGCAAAGGAGATGCTGAGATCTTCGATCCGCAACAGATCCGCCCCTAAGATCATGCCCGGAAATTCCTTCGGTTACGTTTTGTGCGCTATATTCAAGACAGTAACGAAGCCATTGCGGCCTGTCCATCGTATTTGCCCGCTGTCTTACATGCCGATGTTGCAGTTTTATGTCGCAGAAAAATCAATGACTTGGAGGACCATCAGCCGTTGTCGCGGCCCGTAGTGCCGCGAGCCCGGCAGGGCCCAGCACGTCTTCGCAGCGGGTCGAGCGGCGAAAGTTGTCGTAGTAGAGCGTCCATCGGCCGCCCGCGGCCGAGCGGTAGGGGCCGAACTTGAAGTATTGCCGGGCGCCAAGCCCCCGTCCGGCGTGGCCGACATGGCCGCGGATGGTTGCAATCCAGCGATCGTTGGCGAAGAGCTCGATGTGCCCGCTGCCGTCCGGTCCCGGTCGGGTCATCACCGCAAAATCGATCCAGCCGCTGTGCGGCGCCGGCAGGCCGTTGCCGCGATCGACCACGGCAATGCGATCGGTGCAGGCGTCGAAGAGACGTCCGTCGTACGGCTCCCAATGGGGATCGGTGGCGACGAGCGCGCGCATCTGCCGCTTTTCCGGCCGCAGCCAGACCGGCGTGAGACAGGATGCGCCAGCTGCAACGGAAACGCTGCCCTGTCCGACCGGAAAAGTCGTTTCGACAGTCGCAAACAGCCGGCCGCGGACGAGCCGCAGCGCCAGGAAGGGACTGTAATCCCCGTGCGCCCCCGGCCCGATCTCCCGCTTCCACTGGGCGATCAGATGCCGGTGGTCGTCCTGCGGGATGGGATCGGCGAAGCGGACCGAGAAGCCGTACCAGACGGCCCTGTCATAGGGCACGCGCAGCGCCGTGCGTTCCCACACCTCGGCCCGCTCGCTGCGGTGACGTTTCCCGTTCCAGATCGGCCGCACGCTGAGCTTGAGCGCGCCGGCGCTGCCATGAGTGACCTCGCGCTGGAACTCGACGCTGCCGGCGCTCTGCTCGACGTTCTCGCGATAGTAGAGACCGCCCGCAGGCGAAAAGTTGCTTCCCTCGAAGCCGTCGACCAGCGTGGCTTGCCAGGCGGGCGGGGCGGTCGCGCGTCTGCCGTTGGTTTCGCCACCCGTCGCGTTCGAGCCAGGCCGCATCAGGATCATCCATGTTCGGGACGAGATCTCTGTCAGAGGATGCATCAACCGCGGAGGATTGGCAAACCCTGCCGGGACCGGCGCAGGGAGCGGTCGCCCGGCGCATTCTTCTGCAGGGCCGGCTTGTGCCGCGCTTCAGGGCGCCGGTGGCATGTCTTGGCGCAGACCGGCTCCCGTTCGGGAGTGGTTCAATTGAGCCCGCGGGCGATCATCGGCACTTTCGACTTCGGTTCACCGCCATGCGTCGAGCGGGAGTCACGATAGAGCAGCATGACCTGTTCGGCTTCCGACCGCGCGTCGTGGCCATCGGCTTCCAGTGCTTCGGCACGGTCGATCTTGAGGTTGGTCTGCCCGGGCAGGAGCACGGTCAGCTTCTGGCGCACGCCGCGCAGCTTTTCCTGGCCGAGCGTCACCCATTCTCCACCGCAATAGGTGGCGAAGGTCTGGCTTGCGACGATCGACTGCGAATATTTCTTCGTCAGCCCCTGGAGCCGCTGCACCTCGTTGACGGCCGAGCCAAAGGCGGAGAACGTCAGGCGGTCCTTCAGTCCGACATTACCGAACATCACGTTGCCGACATGCAGGCCGATGCCGTAGCGGATGTCCGCCAGCCCATCCTTGCGCCGCTTGGCGTTGAGTTCGTTCATGCGCATCGTCGCAAGGCGGACAGCGGACATCGCCGCCCGCGCCGCCACCTGCGAGGGCTCGCGGTGGCGGCCGCAGGGATAGACTGCGAGGAACCCGTCGCCGATGAAGCTCAGGATCTCGCCGCCGTTGCGGTTGAACGGCGTCGCGATGGCGTCGAAGAACTGGTTGAGGGTGTCGATATAGGCCTGCCGGCCTTCCTTTTCGGCGAGCACCGTCGACTGGCGCATGTCGGCCATGACCAGGGCGGCGCGGATGGTCTCGCCGTCGCCGCGGCGGATCTGGCCGGAGAGCACGCGCTTGCCGGCATTGCCGCCGAGATAGGTCATCAGCATGTTGTCGGCGAGCTTGCCGAGCACGGCCATCTTGGCGGCAACGGCGAGGCTGTTCTGGACCTTCAGAAGCGCGTCGATGACGTTGTCGTTGAAGCCTTCGGGCGCGTCGGTCGACCAGGAACCGACCATGCCCTGGCCGGGTGATTCACCGAAGGACTGGACGAACGCCATGTAGTCGGTCACGCCGATCTTCTTCAGGTCGTCGAAGACCGGGAACTCGGAGGGGGCCGTCGGGTCGATGCGGCGGCGCAAATGGTCGAGGCTGTTGCTGAGAAGGTAATAATAGGGGCTGAGCAGGAAACGCGACGGCTCCGCGCTGCCGCCGGCGGCCCGGAAGCCTTCCACCGTGACGCCCTGGCCGCGCATCCAGGTGAAGCCCAGCGCGTCATAGAGCGGATGCAGCATCGAAAAGCTCAGGTGGACGCGCAGCAGCGGCAGCCCCGCCGCGGCAAGGCGTTCGCAGAAGCCGGTGATCAGATATTCGAGGCTTTCGCCGCTCAGGGCCGTGGTCTTCAGCCATGCCGAGACACGGTCCAGGAGGATGTTTGAGACGTCGGCCGCACGCGTGTTCATCGGTTGTTCCTGTCGGTGTGGAGCCTGCCCGTTTCGCTCAATGGCCCGTGGTCCGGCCCTTGCCCGACCGCGCGACGCCAATGATATAAGTGAGGGGCCATCGCAAAACCAGAAGGAGGAGACCAAAATCTGTTTCCCGTTTCTCGCTCAATTTTCCGTCATCCGCCGTGCGCTTGACGCCGAATGGATTTGACCGCAATGGATAGCGCACGATCGAACGGGTGCTCGCCTTTGACCTCGCTGCCTTCCTCCGCCGAACATCTCCTGCAGGCCATTGCGCGCAAACGCGCGCGCGCCGGCGTCATCGGGCTCGGCTACGTGGGCCTGCCGCTTGCGATCACGATTGCGCGAAACGGCTTTGCCGTCACCGGGTTCGACATCGACCCGGCAAAGATCGTCGCGCTTGACGCCGGCCGATCCTACATCGAAGCGGTGCCGGACGCAGCCTTGAGGACAGAAAGCGAAGCGGGCCGGTTCCGGTCGACGACGGATTTTTCGCAGCTTTCGGGCTGCGACGTGATCCTCATCTGCGTGCCGACGCCGCTGACGAAGCATCGCGAGCCGGACATGTCCTATGTCGTCAGGACCGCCGAGGCGGTCGCCGAGACGCTGCGGCCCGGTCAACTGGTCGTGCTGGAATCGACGACCTATCCGGGCACGACGGACGAACTGGTGCGGCCGATCCTGGAACGCGGCGCACTTCGCTCCGGAACCGACTTCTTCCTCGGCTTCTCGCCGGAACGCGAGGACCCGGGAAACCGCGACTTCGAGACGGCGACGATTCCGAAGATCGTCGCCGGCGACGGCCCGGCGGCCTCCGCGCTGATGCAGGCCTTCTACGGCGCGGTGGTGAAGGCGATCGTGCCGGTGTCCTCCAACGCCACCGCCGAGGCGGTCAAGCTGACCGAGAACATCTTTCGCGCCGTCAACATCGCCCTCGTCAACGAGATGAAGGTGCTCTACGAGGCGATGGGCATCGACATCTGGGAGGTGGTCGACGCGGCGAAGACGAAGCCGTTCGGCTACATGCCGTTCTATCCGGGGCCGGGGCTTGGCGGACATTGCATCCCGATCGACCCGTTCTACCTGACATGGAAGTCGCGCGAGTTCGAGCTGCCCACCCGTTTCATCGAACTTGCCGGCGAGATCAATTCCAGCATGCCGCGCCACGTCGTCGGACGGCTGGCCGAGGCTTTGGACATCCGGCTCGGCAAGGCGCTCAGCCGTTCGCGCGTCCTGGTCATCGGCCTCGCCTACAAGAAGAACGTCCCCGACATTCGCGAAAGTCCCTCGCTGAAGCTGATCGAACTGATCGAGGAGCGCAAGGGCAAGGCCGACTATCACGATCCGTTCGTGACGGAGATCCCGAAGACGCGCGAATACATGGCGCTGAAGGGGCGGCCGTCGGTGGCGCTGGACGAGGCGACGGTGTCAGGCTACGACGCCGTGCTGATCGCGACGGATCACGACGCGGTCGACTATGCTGCACTGGCGCGCTGGTCGCCGCTGGTCATCGACACGCGCAACGCCTTTGCCCGGCGCGGGATCGACGGCGGCAACATCGTCAAGGCGTGAGCGATAGGAGAGTGTACCGGCAATGAGCCGTCTCGACAGTTTCATCCGCCGCCTGACGGCACAGCGCGACATTCTCAACCATATTCGTCGCGACCTGGATTTGCCCTCGAAAGGCGCGGTGATGGAAATCGGCCTCGGCAACGGCCGGACGTTCGACCACCTGCGCGAATGCTTTTCCGATCGCCGGATCGTCGCCTTCGATCGCGATTGCCGGGCGCACGCGTCCTCCGTTCCGGATGCGGAGAACCTGGTGCTGGGTGAGATCAAGGAGACCGGCAAGGCTTTCGAGACGGGAACAGCCGCGCTCGTTCACGCCGACATCGGCACGGGCTACGCCGACAGGGACGCCATCACGCTGACCTGGTTGCCGCAGATGGTGGCCGGCATGCTGGCGACCGGCGGCATTGCGGCAAGCGGCCTGCCGCTGGAGCACCCGGCACTGCAACCGCTGACGGTGCCCGACAGCGTTCCGGCAAACCGATACTTCCTCTATCGCAAGATTTCCTGACCTTGCCCGTCAGATGGCGAAGCGCTGGCTCTCCGCCTCGGTGATCAGGTAGACCCGCATCGAGGCGCTGCGGCCGCGAAGGGCGACCTCGCTGCTTTCCAGCCCGTCGACCGCCAGGCCGGACTGCAACAGGGCGGGCTCGGAGACCACGATCGCGACGTCGTGCTCCTTGGCCGTCGTCTCGAGACGGCTTGCGACGTTGACCGTGTCGCCGATCGCCGTCAGGCTCTTTGTCGCCCCGTAACCCATCACGCCGACCACGCCGGGGCCGGTGTGGATGCCGATGGCGATCCGCAGTCGCACGGCGAATTCGCGCGACAGGTCTTCGTTCAGTTGGCCGAGGTCGCGCACGATCGCGGCCGCGGCCGACAGCGCCTGGTGACAGGCGTTTTCCCGGTTGCCGCCAAGGCCGAACAGGGCCATGGCGCCGTCGCCGATGAATTTGTCCAGCCGGCCGCCGGCTTGCTCGACCGCCTGGCCGACGACGGCGAAATATCGGTTGAGCAGGAAGACGACGTCATAGGGGAGGCGCGCTTCCGACAGGTCGGTAAAGTTCCTGAGGTCGCAGAACAACACGACGATCTCTTCCTCGCGACCCGGACGGACCGGTTCGGTGGCGACCGGCAGGCCGTCGTCGGTGTTCGGCGCCATCAGCAAGGCGACGCTGAGATCGGCGGTGGGGTGAAGCTGGCAGCCGAGCCGGACGCCGGGATCGGCATGGATGCGGGCGAGGGTGGCCGCCTCGATCGGTCCCGGCGGCGGCAGCGGCGCGGCGCTTTCGAGGACGCGGACGCGGCAGGTCGAGCAGCGGCCCTTGCCGCCGCAGACCGAGTAATGCGGCACGTTGCCATAGCGGCTGCCTTCGAGCAGGCTCAGGCCGCGCGGCGCACGCACGAGCGCGCCGTTCGAGTAGCGGATGGTGATCTGCGAGGCCCGCTCACCCAGCATCCGCAGCCTTCGCAAGAAGAGGACCAGAGCGATTGCTCCGAGAAAGACAAGGTATAGTCCGGCCTTGATGCGGCCGAGCCCCTCGGCGACAACGGCCGGGTCGATCCTCGAAGGGGGGATCATCAGGCTGCGCGGATAGGCGGGGTCGAGGATTTGCGGGGCGCTTCGCGCCAGCTCGGCGATTGTGCGGCCAGCCTCGGCGAAGCCGAGAAGCGCCAAGGCGGGAACGAGGATCGCGACCGCCAGCAGATAGGGGGAAGCGGCCCGGTACCAGCTGCGAAAGCGCAGCCAGAAATAGACGCCGATGCAGGCATGCGCCCAGATCACCAGGAGGGCAATCACCTGACGTAGCCCCTGCAGTGGGTTGTTCAGCCACAGGCTGCGAACGACCGTTTGATAGTCGACGACGACGCCGTACAGCGGTTGCGACAGGCGGGCGGGGACGGCGTGCTCGATGATGAGGAAGGGGATCAGCAGGCCGAGCAGGATCTGGGCGGCCTCGCGCGCCGGCATGCGCAGCGTTCGACGCAGATAGACCGAGCGCAACACCAGGAGGACGTGCGTGACGAGCGCGCCGTAGAGCAGGGTGGTGCCGACCGGGTTGCGCCAGACCGCGGAGAACGCCTTCAATACCCGATCGGCGGCATCAAGCGATAGGAGCAGAATCGCGTGGTTGGCAAGGTGCATCGCCACGAAGGCGAGCATGACGAGGCCGGAACCGAGGCGCACCTTCTGCAAGAACCGTTCGGAGGAGATCAGCGCCGCGATGGCCTTTGGCATGGTCGGTCCTGAAGGGTTGATACGGTCTCGCCAGGGTTTCGATGCGGGCCGGCGCTACTGCATGTTTCCTCAAATCGTAGCCGATTTGAGGATAAAACATGCAGCAATTCAAAGCGCTACAGCGACCTTTGCGCGTCTTATAAGACGCGCGGCGCTGTAGTCGACCGGGCCGGGCCGACGCCCCGATCAAAACCACGGCCACAAGAAATAGCCCGACGTCAGCCTCGGCAAAAGGTGTCGCTTCGTTGACGTTGCGTCGACCATCCAGCAATCTCCGCATGAATCGGGCATCCATGCCGCGCAGGGCGTGCGTGTCAGGCCGGACCGCCGCGGGGCTCCGGCTGGCTGGCGTAGTAGTCCCGATACCAGTCGACGAAGTCCTTCACGCCTTCGGCGAGCGGGGTCGCCGGCTTGTAGCCGGTCAGCGCGACGAGCAGGTCCGGGCTGGCAAAGGTGCGTGGCGGATCGCCCTGCTGCATCGGCAGGAACCTGCGCCGCGCCGGACGGCCGAGCGCGTCCTCGAGCGTCGCGACGAAGTCCATCAGCCCGACGGGGCGGCCGCCGCCGATATTGACGATGCGGAACGGCGCCTGGCGCGACAGGGTGTCGAGCCCGGCGGGCGTTGCAATGCGGTTCTCCTCCGACGGGATGACGGCGGACAGGCGCAGCATGCCCTCGACCAGATCGCCGACAAAGGTGAAGTCGCGGCTCATCCGGCCTTCGCCGTAGAGCTCGATCTCGCGTTCCGCGAGGATGGCTTTGGTGAACTTGAACAGCGCCATGTCCGGCCGGCCCCAGGAGCCGTAGACGGTGAAGAAGCGGAACGCGGTGGTCGGCAGGCGGTAGAGATGGGCATAGCTGTGCGCCATCACCTCCATTGCCTTCTTGCTGGCGCCGTAGATCGTCAGCGGCTCGTCCGCCCGGTCGCTCTCGCGGAACGGGATGGTTTCGTTGGCGCCGTAGACCGAGGAGGTGGAGGCAAGCATCAGGTGGCGGGCATTGACCAGCCTGGCCGCCTCGAGCAGGTTCCACGTGCCGAGGATGTTGGTTTCCACGTAGGACTTCGGCTCTTCCAGGCTGTAGCGAACGCCCGCCTGGGCTGCCAGGTGAACGATGACGTCGGGCTGCGCCTGCTCGACCGCGTCCTTGAGCGCTCCGGCCTCCTCCAGCATGAGGCGATGGAAACGGTAGGTCGGAAACTGGGCGAGTGCGGCGTTGCGCGCCTCCTTGAGGCCGACGTCGTAATACTGCGTCATCCCGTCCAGGCCGACGACCTCGTGTCCCTCCTCCAGAAGCCGCCGGGCGAGATGAAAACCGATGAAGCCGGCCGTGCCGGTGATGAAGTAGCGCATGCTCAGTTCCCGTCGCTGCCGCGGCCGACGCCGACATATTTGAACCCGTGGCGGCGCACCTCCTGCGGGGGGTAGACGTTGCGCAGGTCGACCAGGATCGGCGAGGCCATCGTTGCGTGCAGCCGGCGGAAGTCAAGCGCGCGGAACTCGTCCCACTCGGTGACCAGCACCAGCGCCTCCGCCCCGGCCGCGATGGCATAGGGGTCGCTGCCGAACTCGACCGAGGGCAGCAGCTGCTCCGCCGCTTTCATGCCTTCCGGGTCGAAGGCGGCGACGCGGGCGCCGTGATCCTGCAGGGCCTGGATGATGGTCAGCGACGGGGCCTCGCGCAGGTCGTCGGTGTTGGGCTTGAAGGTCAGCCCGAGCACGGCGATCCTCTTGTCGCGCACCGAGCCGCCGCAGGCGGCGATCACCTTGCGGGCCATGGCGCGCTTGCGGTTGTCGTTGATGGCGACCGTCGTCTCGATCAGGCGCACGGGGCTCTCGGCGTCGCACGCCGTCTTGACGAGCGCGAGCGTGTCCTTGGGAAAGCAGGAGCCGCCGTAGCCCGGGCCGGCATGGAGAAACTTGTCGCCGATGCGCTTGTCATAGCCGATGCCTCTGGCGACCTTCTGCACGTCGGCGCCGAGGCTCTCGCAGAGGTCGGCGATCTCGTTGATGAAGGTGATCTTCATGGCGAGGAACGCATTGGCGGCGTATTTGATCAGTTCCGACGTGCGCCGTTCGCAGAAGAACAGCGGGCCTTCGTTGAGATGGAGCGGCCGGTAGAGCTCGGTCATCACGGCGATGGCGCGCGGGTCCTCGGTGCCGACGACGATGCGGTCGGGGCGCTTGAAGTCGCCGATCGCGGCACCCTCGCGCAGGAACTCGGGGTTCGACACCACCGACACGTCGGCGTCGGGATTGGTCTCCCGGATGATGCGCTCGACCTCGTCGCCGGTGCCGACGGGGACGGTCGACTTGGTGACGACGACGGTATAGCCGTCGACGGCGGTGGCGATCTGGCGCGCGACGGCATAGACATAGGTGAGGTCCGCATGGCCGTCGCCGCGCCGCGAGGGCGTGCCAACGGCGATGAACACGGCATCGGCCCACGCGACGGCGGCCTCCACGTCGGTGGAGAAATTCAGCCGCCCCGCCGCGCTGTTCGATGCGGCCAGTTCCTGCAGACCCGGCTCGTAGATCGGAATTTCGCCCTTGCGCAGGGCATCGATCTTCTCGGCGACGTTGTCGACGCAGACGACGTCATGGCCGAAATCGGCAAAGCAGACGCCGGAAACAAGACCGACATAGCCGGCGCCAATCATCGCAATTCTCATATGCCCTCTTTCGATAGCCTCAGTGGGTCGTGTGAAGGGACGTCTCGCTCAATGGGCCCGGCGGTGGATGGGCGAGGGCGTATCAACGAGCCAGCGGTCCACCGTGCCTTTTATTCATTCGGGCAAACAAAGGAAATCATAAATTATGGCCGGGCTGGCCCGCCTCGGGAAAGTGCTTTCCCGCCGCGGCGTCGCGGTGCCTGGCGGCGCCGTCAATTGCGTCGACCAGGCCGGCGGGCGCGACGTTGCGCCAGGCCGTCTCGACGATGTGGTGGACGGTATCCATCTCGGCGCTGTCGAAGTAGAGCGAGGTCCAGCCCTTGTGGCCCCAGCCGCCGGGAACGGCGGCGCACAGGCCGGGCTGGGTGGCCACCAGCATGGCCTGCTGACCGCGCGTCAGCTTGCAAACGGCGCGGCCTGCCTCCGGCAGGGTCAGGAAGATGCGGCCTGCCACCCGGAAGTCGCGCTTGCCGAAATGGGCATTCTCCTCGGTGCCGGGCAGGGCCAGCGCCATCTGAACAAGGTCCTCGGACGTCATGCAAAAAAATAGCACGGATCTGGTTCGGCCGGAAGGTGACAGCGCCTGGGCGAGCTGCGGCTGCGGGAGGGCCTTAGGCGTTCGGGCCGCAAGTGTTGGATATTGGCCTTTTCATCGATAGGAAAATAATCCTTGACAGCGTGACGGTGGTCTGCTAGGGTTCAACTACAGTCGGAAAAGTGCGGGCGGAGAGATCGCCCGACGACCGGAAGTCGTGGCGAGGTCCCGGAAGAAGACGAGATCGCGACCGGGGAAACGCGTTGGCGACGCAAACGCTGGTGTTGGCCGGATTTGCCGGGAGGCTTTCGGACAATCCGGAGCCGCACAGCGACCGGTCCCACCATGGTGATATCCGCCCGCCGGCTGGCTGGCACAGCGTAAGACGGAAGCGCCCGTTCGCATCGAACGCGGCGCTTTTTCCATTTCCGGAGCAATGATCATGCACAGCTTCGATGACGTCGATCCCGATCTTTTCGGCGTGCCGGCAACGGACCTCGCTTACGATGGGGGCACGCGGCCGGAACGCTGGGAAGTGGGCCGCGTCGAAACCGCGCCCCTTCTCCTCGACATGAAGGCGGACACCGGCGGTGATCCGCTGCAGGACATGCAGACGATGCTGGCCGAAATGACGAAGGAGCTGCGCGAGCGCTTCCAGCGCTTCCAGAGCCAGCGCCGCACGGCGGAGCACGTTGCGGATGCGGCTGAAGATGAAGCGGACCGCAAGCTTGCCCAGGCGGATGCGAAGGCGGCGATCGAGGCTGTCTCGCTGATCGTGCGGACGCTGGAAAAGATCGACAGCCTCCAGCGCGCAATCTCAAGCGAGCGGCGCGATGCCGACGAGCGTCGCGGCGAGGTCGCCGACTACGAGGCGGTGGTCGCCGAGTTCGACCGCCGGGTCAATGCGAAGGTGCAAGCCTACATCGAGCAATGGAAGGCCGATCATGAGCGATGCGGAGCGGGGGAGGCCGCCGATCCGGCGATGGGGTCGGCGGTGGGAACCGGCGACGACGGACAGAACGGCCCGTGAGCGGCGCCGGCTCGCAAGAAAAACGCGTGATGCACTCCAGGACATGGCGGGCCGCATGGCACAGGAGGTCGGGCGGATCGGCGACCAGCGCGAGGCGCTCCTCATGGATATTCTCGGACCGGTCGACGGTCTGGCGGCAAGCATTGGCGACGGCGGCGCGGCCAGGGCGCCCGCACGTGACGGGATCGACGAGAATGCCCCTGATGGGTTGGGGCCAGACGAAGCTGACGCGGTTACCTCGCCAGAGAACCGTCCGCTCGATTTCGGAGACCCGTCCTCCACGGCGCAGGTCATCAGCCGCGCGATGCGGCTCTGGCCGATCGAGCGGCATCCGGCGCAGGAGGAGCCCGAGGGTGACTGGCGGGTGTGGCTGCTGATGGGCGGGCGCGGATCGGGCAAGACTCGCGCCGGCGCCGAATGGGTGCACGAGAGCGCGCTGCAGGCACCGAGGCTGAGGATCGCGCTGGTGGCGGAAACGCTGGGCGACGCGCGCGAGGTGATGATCGACGGCGTGTCCGGCATTTGCCGGATCGCGCGCGGCCAGCGCCCGGAATTCGAGGCCTCGCGCCGGCGGCTGGTCTGGCCGAACGGATCGATGGCGCAAATCTTCTCGTCGGAGGATCCCGAAAGCCTGCGCGGGCCGCAATTCCATCTTGCCTGGTGCGACGAACTGGGAAAGTGGCGCCATCCGCAGGAGACCTGGGACATGCTGCAGTTCGCCCTCAGGCTCGGCGAGCGGCCGCAGGCGCTGGTGACGACGACACCGAGGCCGATTCCGTTGCTGAGGGCGCTGATGGCGGACCGGGGAACGGTGCTGAAGCGGATCAAGACGGCAGACAATGCCAGGAACCTGGCTGCGGGTTTTCTGGAGGCCATGGCGGAACGCTATGGCGGGACGCGGCTTGGCCGCCAGGAACTCGACGGCGAGATGATCACCGATCGCCAGGACGCGCTGTGGAGCCGGGATCGGATCGAAGCGGTGCGCCAGCGTCTGCCGGCGCCGCTGTCGCGGATCGTCGTGGCGGTCGACCCGCCGGCGACCGCATCGAGCCAGTCCTGCTGCGGCATCGTCGCCGGGCTGGACGGCGCGGGCAGGGCGGTCGTGCTGGCGGATGCGTCGGTGACCGGGGCAAGCCCGGCAGGCTGGGCGAATGCGGTGGTGCGCGCCTTCCGGCGCTTCGACGCCGACCGGGTGGTCGCCGAGGTGAACCAGGGCGGCGAGATGGTGCCGGCCATGCTGCGCAGCATCGACGCGGTTCTGCCGGTGACGATGGTGCGGGCAACGCGCGGCAAGTTCCTGCGGGCCGAACCGGTCGCCGCCCTCTACGAGCAGGGCCGCGTCACGCATGCCGGCAGTTTTCCCGAACTGGAAGACCAGATGTGCGACTTCGGGCCGGACGGGCTTTCCTCCGGCCGCTCGCCCGACCGCGTGGATGCACTCGTCTGGGCGCTCACGGCGCTGGTGCTCGACCGACGGGGCGAGCCGAAGATCCGCGGCGTGTAACGCAATCTATGGGAGTAAAAATAGTTGATGTAATTTTTAGGTGCATTTGTGGGCGGATTATGATTTAATCGCCCACCAACTGGACATCGATTGATCGCAACGGGAGCGGTGGAGCAATTCTCGACCGCGCTGCCTGCCTGTACGCCTTGGGTGCAGGGGATGGAGGAGAGAATGCCGATCAACAGGAAGTTCTTTTTCGACCGGGTGCGGCTGCACCTTTACAAGCACGGCCTGGACCAGGACGCCGTCGACGGGCACACGGCGATCCTCGATCGCTGGGAAAAGCATCTTCCCAAGGACGACGACCGCTGGCTCGCCTACATCCTGGCGACCGCCTATCACGAAACCGGGCGGCGAATGCAGCCGGTGGAGGAGAACCTGAATTACTCCGCCAAGCGTCTGCTCGAGGTCTTTCCGAAGTATTTCCGAACGGCCGAGGAAGCCGCAAGCTATGCCGGCAAGCCGGAAAAGATCGCCAACCGTGTCTACGCGAACAGGCTCGGCAACGGAAACGAGGCGAGCGGCGACGGCTGGCGCTATCGCGGCCGCGGGCTGGTGCAGATCACCGGCAAGACGAACTATGACAAGTTCAAGATCGCCGGTTCGCCGGATGACGCGCTCAAACTCGAAGAGGCCCTGACGATGCTGTTCGAGGGCATGATCAAGGGCGTCTACACCGGTTACGCGCTGAAAGATTTCCTCGACGGACGCAAGGAAGAATGGGTCGAGGCGCGGCAGATCATCAACGGGTACGATCGGGCGCAGGACATCGCCGACTACGCCCGCCACTACTATTCGGCGATCAGCTACACGACGGGGGCGTGAGCGGAGCGAGCAGGCTGCGGGCGGTGCACGCATCGCCCGCTTGCAGGCCAAATCCGGGGCACGTCGATGCCGGATGTGTCCGGCATCACGGCATCCTGCCGTGGGCTTGCGAGCCGGGCTGAACATCCTCCCGCATCCGTGCGACGCTGTCTGCAGCGGATCGCGAACCGGCCCAAGCCGCATCAACGAGGACATTGCGATGAAATTTCCGTCTTTCCTGCCCTGGCGGCGCGCCGGGGCGCAGCGCGTTGGCGTTTCCGAGACCAAGGCGACCGGGTTCGTGACGCTGACCGCCGAGGGGCGGGCGCGCTGGTCCAGCCGCAGCTACGCCTCGCTGGCGCGCGAAGGGTTCATGAAAAATCCGGTCGCGCACCGGGCGGTGCGGATGATCGCCGAAGCCGCGGCGTCGGTGCCCTGGCTGGTCTATGAGGGCGATGAGGAACTGGCGGACGACCCGCTCGCCGGACTGCTCGTGCGGCCGAACGGCCGGATGGGCGGCAACGAGTTTTTCGAGGCGCTTTACGGCCACCTGCTGCTCTCGGGCAATGCCTTCGTCGAGGGCGTCCGCATCGGCGCGGCCTTGGTCGAAGGGAGGCGGGCACCTGGAAGTGCAGACAATTGCGGCAGGCGTTGAGGCGTTGTTGCATGATGCGGCGCTGACGCTCGACGGATTTCATCTCGTCAGCCTGCTACACCGCTCGACCCGGATCGCGCGGGAGGGAACGAAGCCGTTGCACAAGGCCGAGATGCGGTTTCGGGCGGTAACGGAATAGGCGGGGTCGGACTGACAAAGGCTCCGCGCTCAACGGTTTGATGCCTGGGGGATCCTTGATGGGGTCGTGATGCGCGCAGTCGATACGCGCTACCACCCCTCCGACCTCCAGTGCGCAGGTCCTGCCGAGCAGAAGATTTTTTTGCGCCGCCGACGCGGCGCGCTGGATCCCGGCTCAAGGCCGGGATGAAGGAAGAATAAAGCGGGGCGCTCTTCGGGGCCAGCCCTTAACCAAAATGTGGACTTTTAGTTGAAGTTCCTCGGAAACCCCTTAGAGAACAACGCTCTGAGGGGTTTTATCTTGCTTAAAAAATTTGAAGGAAGTCAAAAGCTACGTCTTCCCCACTCCTTCAATGGAGTGAACGTCAACTTCTGCAAAAATCCGCTCTGCTCTAACTTCGGCGAGCCAGCAGAGGTCGAAGATCAACGAGGCAAGCGACGCAGCAACGACAGTGACGGGCGATTCCCTGTATTGCATCTCCTGCGACACCCACAGCGCCGTCAAAAGCAACCGCGCCGTTAGCGAAGAACTCGACAGGCATCTCGAGCTACTGGCGACGCCAGGTGGCCTTCACTGCCCACAAGTGACCTGCACGAACTACTTTAAACCTATTGATTCGCACCCTGAATCTTATTCCCCACACGGCAGGACCGCCAGGGGTGACAAGCGGTACAAGTGCAAATGCTGTTCGAAGACGTTTTCGTCCGGGCAACCGCACCAGCGACAGAAGACATCCCACGAGAACAAGTCTGTCTTCCAAATGCTCGTAGGGAAAGTCTGCATTTCCAAGATCGCTCAGATCACGGGCCTCGCGCCGAAGACCGTCTACGACAAGATCGATTTCCTGCACGCCCAGTGCACCAAGTTCCTGGCGGATCGGGAGAGGCGTCTTCCAGAGCTGGAATTCGACAGCATGCGGATCGCCACCGACATGCAAGACTATATGGTCAACTGGCCCACCAAGAAGCTCAGGAAGACCATCCAGTTCCGCGCACTGGCATCAAGCTGCCTCGACACCGGATACGTGCTTGCCTGCCATCCGCAACTCGATCCAAGGTTCAACACGAACGACATCCAGGCTGCGGTCGAGGCATGCGGTGATCTTGATCTGAAGCCTGCGATGCGCGAATACGCCCGCCTCTGGAACTATGAGGACTATGCTACCGCGCTGCAGATGGAGCCGGGCACTTTCGCGCCTGTCCGGGAGGATCAGGACGCGGCCGAAGACATGACAACGGATCGTCAGCTTCCTAATCAGGGGGCAATGGTCCACATCGATTACCTGATGTTCGGGCATTTCTTGTACCTGCATGCCTTGATCGGCCGCAGGTCTGGTCACGTCCATTTCTCTCTGGATGCCGATCCGGGGCTGGCCAACGCCTGCCTAGCGGCGTGGAAGGACAAGTTCCTGAACGGTCAGCTCGATGTGGCCATTCTGACCTGTGACAAAGGGGCGACGATCGATCAGAAGAATGCCGCTGTAGCAGAAGCGGCGAAGCTCAAGATCAAAGCCGAAGAGAAATTTCCCTATCTGCATCCATTTCAGGCTTGGCTGGCCTACTTCGTCGACAACAGTGTCTTGCCGTACTTTCACGGCCGACGCCGAGGCGAGGAACTCCGATCGAGGGAAATTCCCTACCCATTCATCAAGAAGTCGGAGCCAGGCAAGAAGGTGCGATTCCTGACCGATGACGGTCAGCGCTCAACCATGGAGATCGCACGGCTCTTTCACCACACGTCGCTGCACCAAGTTGACCGCTTCTTCATGCAGGTTCGGCGCAGTATCGCCGGGCTTGAGCGAGCGCCGCAGTACCCTCGTCGCGCTTCCCGGAAATGGTACCTGTATGGCTTCTACTCACCCGAGATGGTCGAGAAGTGCCTCACCATCTATCGAACCTACTTCAACTATATCGCCAAGGGCGAAGACCGGATGACGCCCGCGATGCGTATCGGTCTTGATAAGGGGCCGGTGAGGTTCGAGGAGATCATCTATTTCGAGTGATCCCGGATCACTTTCACCCCTAACTAAAATGTGAAGTCAGCAACAAGCATTTACTGGCTCCACATTTTAGTTAGGGGCTGGCTCTTCGGGGCGCCTTTTTCGTTTCTGGAAAGGAGCATGCGGATGGTGGCGCAAAAGGGGCGGGACCTCTTGTTGAAGGTCGAGGATGGCGGGAGTTTTGTCACGGTTGCCGGGTTGCGGTCGAAAAAGCTCTCCTTCAACGCGCAAGTCGTGGACGTGACCGACGCCCAGTCGGCGGGGCGCTGGCGCGAGCTTCTGGGCGGTGCCGGCGTGCAGCGGGCGTCGGTGTCGGGAAGCGGCATCTTCAAGGATCAGGCGTCGGACGCGCTGGTGCGGGCGGCATTCTTTGCCGGCGCGATCCTGTCGTGGGAACTGGTCATTCCAGATTTCGGCACGGTCGCCGGGCCCTTCCAGATCACCGCGCTGGAGTATTCCGGCGCGCATGACGGCGAACTGCTGTTCGACCTGTCCCTGGAATCGGCCGGCGCGCTGACGTTCGGGGCGCTGTGATGGTCGGGCGCGCCAATCGCCGGCGGGGCGAGATCGAGGCGGTCTTCGACGGGGAGCGACGCATCCTGTGCCTGACGCTGGGCGCGCTTGCGGAACTGGAGACCGCCTTTGAGGTCGACAATCTGGACGACCTCGCACGACGCTTCTCGCGCGGGAGCATCAGCGCGCGCGACATCATTCGCATTCTCGGCGCGGGCCTGCGCGGCGGCGGCAACCTCTACAGCGACGAGGACGTGGCAGGGATGATGAGCCAGGCCGGCCTCGAGGGTTTTGCCCGCACGGTCGCGGCGCTGCTCTCGGCCACCTTCGGCACGGAGGATGCCGCAGGAGGCGGGCGAAACCCTCCGGGGCCGCATCCGGCGAACTGAGCCGCGAGGCGGCAGGCTTCCCCTGGGAGGCGGTGCTGCACGCGGGACTGTGCCGGATGCGGCTTGATCCCAAGGTCTTCTGGTCGATGACGCCGCTGGAGTTTGCGATCGCCGCCGGGCTTGGCGAGCACGGCGGTGGCGCGCCGGACCGGCGGGGGCTGGAGGCGCTGATGCAGGCGTTCCCCGACACGCGCTTCCAAGCGGCAAATCCGCGGAACGAGGTGGACGAAGATCGTCCCCAGCATGGGACGACATCCTTTCAAGGAGCGGAACGATGACGGAAACGGATGGCATGCCGTTGGCCGAGACGGTGCAGAGTGCGGAAGCGCTGCAGTCCGTCTTCGACGACCTCGAGGTGCGGTCGCGTTCGTTCGGGACCGCGCTGACCGGGGCGCTGAAATCAGCGACGGTGGACGGGCGCGGGCTCGAGGATGTGCTCAAAAGCCTGGCGTTGCGGATCAGCAATATCGGGCTTTCGGTCGGCCTGAAGCCGCTCGAGGGGCTGCTCGCGTCCGGGATCTCCGGACTAGCCGGCAGGGTCACACCCTTTGCCAAGGGCGGCGTGGTTGCCGCGCCGACCTATTTTTCCGCCGCCGGCGGATTGGGGCTGATGGGCGAGGCCGGGGCGGAGGCAATCCTGCCGCTGCGGCGCGGCGCCGACGGGTCGCTCGGGGTGGCGGCCAGCGAGGGCGGCGGGGGAACCAGCATCGTCTTCAATGTCACCGCCACGGATGCGGCAAGCTTCATGCGCTCGCAGGGACAGGTCCGCGATGCTGACGCGGGCGGTCGGTCGCGGACAGCGGGGGCTCTGAAAATGGCGATGTCGGGATTTCACGAGGTGCGCTTTCCGCTGCGGATCGCGCTCGGTACGAGCGGCGGGCCGGTGCGGCGCACCGACATCGTCTCGCTTTCCAACGGGCGGGAAAACCGGAACCGTCGCTGGCACGACGCCAGGCGGCGCTACGATGCCGGCTCCGGCGTCCGCTCCATCGACGATCTCTATGCGGTTCTCGCCTTCTTCGAGGCGCGGGCGGGCCAACTGTACGGCTTTCGCTTCCGCTCGACGGTGCGAACGCGGGACTTGCTCGACGATCCGCGGCAGCAGACTGCAAGATGCGCGCATCCCCGGCGCGGACGAGGGGGCGGGGATCATCCGGATCTACGGCACCGCGCGCGTCGGCGGCACGCTGATCTGGGCGACACGCTTTGACGAGGAGGTGACCTCCGAGCGCGCCGGCGGCAAGGCGACGGGACCGCGTGTGGAGACCTACCGCTACTTCGCCAGTTTCGCCGTCGGCATCTGCGAGGGGCCGATTGCCGGCATACGCCGTGTCTGGGCCGACGGGCGCGAACTCGACCTGACGGACATCCCGATGCGGATCCACCGGGGCGAGGCGAACCAGCAGCCCGATCCGCTGATCGAGGCTAAGCAGGGGGCGGGGAACGCGCCGGCCTATCGGGGGCTTGCCTACGCCGTCTTCGAGCGCCTGCCGCTCGACGGCTTCGGCAACCGCATTCCGATCCTGCAGTTCGAGGTGCTAAAGCCGACGGGGATGCTGGAGAAGCGCATCCGCGCCGCGACGATCATTCCCGGCTCCAGCGAGCACGGCTACGATCCGCGCAAGGTCACAGAGCGCCTTGGGGCGGGCGAGGGGCGCAATATCAACCGCAACAATCGGATCGCCGCTTCCGACTGGACGGCATCGATCGACGAACTGCAGGCGCTTTGTCCCAATCTCGAGCGCGTGGCGCTCGTCGTCGCCTGGTTCGGCACCGATCTGCGCGCGGGCCACTGCCGGATCCTGCCGGGGGTGGAGGTTCTGGCGCGCAGCGACGAGAGCCGGCCCTGGCGCGTCAGCGGCATCGGGCGCGGCGCGGCCCACCTCGTCAGCCGCAATGATGGCGGCCCGGCCTATGGCGGCACGCCGTCGGACGAGAGCGTGGTGGCGGCGATCGCGGACCTGAAGGCACGGGGGCTGAAGGTCTATCTCTATCCCTTCGTGCTGATGGACGTTCCGGCCGGCAACGACCTTCCCGATCCCTATGGGGGTACTCGTCAGGCGGCCTATCCCTGGCGGGGGCGGATCACCTGTCACCCGGCAACAGGCCGGCCCGGGAGCGCCGACAAGATGGCTTCGGCGCGCAGCCAGGTCGCGGCGTTCTGCGGCAACGCCGCTGCCGGCGACTTTTCCGTGTCCGGCAGCTCGGTCGTCTCCGAGGCGCCAGACCAGGGCTATCGGCGGATGGTGCTGCACTACGCGCATCTGGCCGATGCCGCTGGCGGCGTGGACGGCTTCATCATCGGCTCGGAGATGCGGGGGCTGACGCAACTGCGCGACCAGGCGGGGGCATTCCCGTTCGTCGAGGCGCTGTGCGACCTTGCCGCGGACGTGCGCGCCATCGTCGGGCCGGCGACGAAGCTCACCTACGGCGCCGACTGGAGCGAGTACTTCGGCTATCACCCCACCGATGGCAGCGGCGAGGTGCATTTCCACCTCGATCCGCTCTGGGCATCCCCCGCGATCGATGCGGTCGGGATCGACAACTATATGCCGCTCTCCGACTGGCGCGACGGCGACGCGCTTTTCGGCAATCCGGACGGCTTTCGCCTGCCGGACGACGAGGATGCCATGCGCGGCATGATCGAAAGCGGCGAGGGATTCGACTGGTACTATGCAAGCGACGCGGATCGGACCGCGCGGGCCCGCTCGCCGATTACCGACGGCATGGCGGGCAAGCACTGGCTGTACCGCTACAAGGATCTGGCCGGTTGGTGGACGAACCGGCATTTCGCGCGCGCGAACGGGACCGAGGCGTCGACCGCGTCGGCCTGGGTGCCGCGCTCGAAGCCGATCTGGTTGACGGAGCTCGGATGCCCGGCGGTCGACAAGGGCGCGAACCAGCCCAACGTCTTCACCGATCCGAAGAGCGCGGAAAACGCGCTTCCCTATTTTTCCGCCGGCGGGCGCGCCGACGCGATGCAGCGGCGGTTCCTCGATGCCCATCACCGCTGGTGGCAGGGAACCGGCGCCGAGCCGGGCATGGTCGATCCGGATCACATCTTCGTCTGGACCTGGGATGCGCGGCCCTATCCGGCCTTTCCGGAAAACGATGCGCTCTGGGCCGACGGACACAACTGGCAGCTTGGTCACTGGCTGAACGGCCGGCTCGGGGCGACGACCGTGGCGGACACGATCGCGGCCATCCTGAAGGATCATGGCTTCACCGCGTTCGACGTCTCGATGGTGAGCGGCGACCTGGTGGGCTTCGTGCAGGCGGATCCCGGTTCGGCGCGCAGTCTGCTGGAGCCGCTGATGGCGACGTTCCAGATCGATGCGGTCGAGGAGAACGGTATCCTGCACTTCCGTTCGCGCCTGCGCGCGGCGCTGCCTGCCATCGCGATCGACGTGCTCGCCGAACGCCCGGAGGAAACCGCCTTCGAGGAAGTGCGCAGCCATCCGAGCGAATTCGCGGGCGAAGCGATCCTGGATCACGTCTCCGATTCGTCCGCCTATCAGCGGGTGACGGCGCGTTCGCGGCGGATGACGGCGGAGAACGATCGCATGCTGCGGCTGTCGCTGCCGGCGGTGCTGCACGCCGGCGCTGCTGCGGGAAGCGTCGAAGCCGCGCTGCGCGATCACCGCGCCGCCATGCGGCAGCTGACGTTCCGGCTGCCGCCGAACGCGCTCGACGTGATGCCGGGCGACGTCGTGCGGCTGAGTGAGGGACCCGAGGAGCGCTTTCTGGTGACCCGGATCACGGAGGGCGCCGTGCGGGAGGTTGAGGCACGCAGCTTTGCCGGTGGCGAGGCCAGCGCGCCGATGCCGCCCGCCAGGCCGTCCATGCCACCCGGGGGGCTGGAGGCCGCTGCATTCCTGCCCGAAATCCACTTTCTCGACCTGCCCTGTTTCGAGACGGGGCCTGCGGAGAGCTTTGCCCGCGTCGGCGCATACGCGAAACCTTGGCGGCCGATCCTGATCTCGTCCTCGCCCGGGACCGACGGCTTTAACGCGCGGGTGCGGCTCGATCGGCCGGCGCGCATGGGCCGGCTGTCCGCGCCGCTTGCGGCGGGAGCCTGGGGACGTTTCGACCGTGCGCACACGATCGAACTCGACATGCCCTTTGGCGCGCTTTCTTCCAAGGGACGAAATGCGGTGCTCGGCGGGGAAAACCGCATCGCGATCGCCTCTGCGTCCGGACGTTGGGAGATCGTCGGCTTCCTGGCGGCGGAAGAGACTTCGCAACGGCACTGGCGGTTGAGCGGGCTGTTGCGCGGGCTTGCAGGCAGCGAGGACGTGATGGCCGAAGGGCATGAAACGGGCGCTGCCGCGGTGTTTCTGGATGCCGCCGTTCAATCGCTGGCGTTGTCGGCGGAGGAGGCCGGACGCAGCGTCAACTGGATCGCCGAGGCTAGAGGTGTGACGGAGGCGCCCCCTGCATTCGCGTTTGCGGGCGGATTGCGCGCAAAGACGCCGATCGCGCCCGTGCACCTGAGAGGTCGGCGGCTTGCGGAAGGTGGGATTCGCTTCTCCTGGACGCGGCGGGCGCGCCTGAACGCGGATGGCTGGGACGGCTTCGACATTCCCCTCGACGAGCCGTTCGAGGCCTATCGCCTCGAGATCCTGTCCGGGGAGACGATCGCCCGCGCCGTCGAGACAGACCGGCCGTTCTTCGACTACGCGGCGGCGGACGAGATCGCCGATTTCGGCGCACCACAGACGCAGATCGCCATCCGCGTCCGGCAGCTTGGGCTTGCCGTGCGGGATGGAATTCCCGCGCAGACGATGGTGAAGCTTTGAAGCGGAAAGGACTTTGTCATGAATGCAGACCTCAAACCCTGGTATCTGTCGAAGACCGTCTGGGGCGGCGTGCTGGCGATCGTCGCATCGCTTGCGGACCTCGCCGGGCTGGGTATCGACAGCCTCGAGCAGGCCGAACTCGCCGATCACATGACCGCGCTACTGGCCGCCGCGGGTGGGATCGTTGCGGTGGCGGGGCGGATCGTGGCGCAAAAACGGCTCAAGTAATCCTGTGCGCCCCGGGCGTGAATTGCGCTGCCACATTCATTTGCCATTCAGCGTCGTTCAGTTAATTCTGGCGCCACATTGTTACTGCCATGAAAGTGTGTCTATGTCCTCGCCCTTCCTCATTGCCGCAGCTGCGGCCAGCCTGGCGGCATTCGCCCAGCCAGCCGCAGACCGTCCGACCGGCGTGCTGCCGGCGGCGGCCGATTGCAGCGAGGCCGCGCGTCAAGTCGTCTCCGACACGGGTGGCGAACTGCTTTCGGCGCAGCCGCGAAATGGTGTATGCGTGGTGACGGTTCTGGTCCCCGGCAAGGGCAGTGCGCGTCCGCGCAAGGTCACGGTGCGGGTGCCGATGCAATAGTCGGCCGGATCGCTGTACGAGCGGTCCGCCGAAGGAAGGGAAACCGACAGATGCGCATTCTCGTGGTCGAGGACGACGAAAACCTCAATCGTCAGCTGGCCGAGGCTTTGAAGGAGGCCGGCTATGTGGTCGATCAGGCCTATGACGGCGAGGAAGGGCACTATCTCGGAGACGCCGAACCCTATGACGCGGTTATCCTCGATATCGGCCTGCCGGAGATGGACGGCATCAGCGTGCTCGAGAAATGGCGTGCGGACGGCAAGCGCATGCCGGTGCTGCTGCTGACGGCGCGCGATCGCTGGAGCGACAAGGTGGCCGGCATCGACGCTGGTGCGGACGACTACGTGGCAAAGCCGTTCCACGTCGAGGAGGTGCTGGCACGCATCCGCGCGCTGATTCGCCGTGCGGCAGGGCATGCCAGTTCCGAGATCGTCTGCGGCCCGGTCCGGCTGGACACGAAGGGATCGAAGGCGACGGTCAACGGCGTGGCGCTGAAACTGACCTCGCACGAGTACCGGCTGCTCTCCTATCTCATGCACCATATGGGGCAGGTGGTTTCGCGCACCGAATTGGTGGAGCACATGTACGATCAGGACTTCGACCGCGACAGCAACACCATCGAGGTGTTTGTCGGCCGGTTGCGCAAGAAGATCGGCGTCGACCTGATCGAGACCGTCCGCGGCCTCGGTTACCGCATGCAAGCGCCGAGCGATGGCCGTTAGGGCACCAAGAGGCGCGCGGTCGCTCACCTTCCGCGTGCTGCTGCTCGCGTCGCTATGGTCGATGGTGGCGCTGATCGTGATCGCGCTGGCGATTTCGACCCTGTATCGCCGCAGCGCCGAATCCAGTTTCCAGGATCTGCTGCGGGCACAGCTCTACAACGTCATCAACTCCGTCTCCACCGATGATCAGTTCCAGCTGACCGGCAGCCCGCAGTTGGGCGACCTGCGATTCTCGCAGCCGCAGACCGGCTGGTACTGGATCGTCGAGCCGATCGGCGAGAATTTCCCGAGCGAGCCGATGTCGTCCACTTCGCTCGGCTACGGCAGCATTCCCATTCCCGACACCGAAACCATCCCCTTCGACACGCGCTACGAGCGCTACTACACGACCGAGGACACGTTCGGAAATACGGTCGAGGTGGTCGAAACCGAGGTGGTGCTCGACCAGGACGGACGGACGGCGCGGTTCCGGGTCGCCGGCAACCGGAATGTGCTCGAGGACGACATCAGCGCGTTTTCGCGCAACCTCTACCTGGCGCTGGCCGGCTTCGGTGTCGGCAGCCTCGTCCTCAATGCGGTTGCGATCCTGATCGGCCTGAGGCCGCTGGACCACGTGCGCAAGGCGCTGGAGCAAATCCGTGCCGGCCAGGCCGAGCGGCTCGGTGGGGCCTTCCCGCGCGAGATCCAGCCGCTGGTGAGCGAGGTGAACGCGCTGATCGACAGCAATCGCCGGATCATCGAGCGGGCGCGCATGCAGGTCGGCAACCTGGCGCACTCGCTGAAGACGCCGATCGCCGTGCTGCTGAACGAGGCGCGGGTGCTGACCGCCCCGCATGGCGAACTGGTCCGCAACCAGGCGGAGGCGATGCAGAGCCAGGTGCAATCCTACCTCAATCGCGCCCGGATCGCCGCGCAGAGGGAGTCCGTGCTGGCGAGGACGGAAGCCGCGTCCGTGCTGCAGCGCCTGGCGCGGGTGATGCGGCGGCTGAACGCGGACATCGAGTTCACGCTGCTGATCGAGCCGGAGGATCTGATGATCGCGATGGAGCAACAGGATATCGAGGAGGTTGTGGGCAACCTTCTGGAAAATGCCGCGCGCTACGCGCATAGCACGGTTGCGATCCGGGCAATGCCGGCTCCGGAAGAGCCCGGCAACGACGACACCCAGCGCCGGCGCTGGATCGTTCTGGAGGTGGAGGACGATGGGCCAGGTCTCGAGCCGGAGCAGATCCAGGAAGCGCTGAAGCGAGGGAAACGGCTGGATGAGAGCAAGCCTGGAACAGGCCTCGGCCTGTCGATCGTGCGCGAGATCACCTCCGAGTATCAGGGGACGTTGGCGCTTTCCCGTGGCAAGTCGGGCGGGCTGCTGGCGCAACTGATGCTGCCTGCGGTGGCAAAGGATGTTGCCTGATACGACAGACAATGCAAGATAGACGAACCGCCTGGGCAGGACTGGCCGGCGGCGTTGGAATCCAATCGAAAACAGCCAGAAAAGGCGTGAAATGAAGCGGACTTACCGGTTGAACATGAAATCTCGTGTTATCGCGATTCCGGTGGTTGTTGCTTCGATCGGCCTTGCCGGCTGCGGCACCACGTCCGGGCGCACCACAGGCGCGGGGAACGCCGGCGTCGTCGTCTCGTCTGCCGCCTATATTGCCGCGCTCGAAGGGGGACTGGTGTCCCGCGCCAAGGGAATTTCCCTGTCGGCGGGCGACCGCCAGCGGGCGCTTGAGGCAGAGTATCGCGCACTCGAAGCCGCTCCCGGCGGCCAGCCCGTCGTCTGGCAGGGGCGTCGCGTGCAGGGCTCCGTCGTCGCTGCCGCTCCCTATCAGGTCGGTTCACAGAACTGCCGGCAATACAGCCACACGCTGATCGCAGGTGGACGCGAGACGGTAAGCCGGGGGGCCGCGTGCCGGACCGCGGCCGGGACCTGGACGCCGCTGAGCTGAGCGCTCAGCCGCCGCACCCGACTGGTTGCGGCGAAACGCCTCAAATTTCCGTCACTTCGCCTTTTGCAATTGGAAAACGCCAGCCGTTCCATTAATTGGATCGCATGCTTTTCTGGATCCTCGTCGCCGTCATGACCGCCGCTGTCGCGGCCGTATTGCTCCTGCCGCTGCTGCGGGCCGGCCGGAGTGCCGATATTGCGGACGCGCATGACGCCGAGGTCTATCGCGACCAGCTCGATGAATTGGCGCGTGACCGGGCCGCCGGGCTGATCGGCGTCGATGAAGCCGAACTGGCGCGGGCGGAAATCGCCCGCCGGCTGATTGCGGCCAAGGCGCGCGAAACGAAGGCGGGACCGGCGACGTCGGAGCGCCGCAACCGGCTGGCGCAGGTGGCGATCATGGTGCTGTTTCCGGCGATCGGCCTCGGCCTCTATCTGGCCACGGGCAACCCCGATCTTCCGGCGCAGCCGCTGGCGGCACGGCTGGCCGAGCCGGGCAACGATCTCAATATCCTGATCGCCAAGGCTGAGCGCCACCTTGTCGACAACCCCGACGACGGGGCGGGTTGGGAACTGTTGGCGCCGATCTATTTCCGCAACGGCCGCATCGAGGATTCCGCCAACGCCTATCGCGAGGCGATCCGCGTCCTCGGCGCTTCGCCCGAGCGGCTCGACGGCTATGCGGAGGTGCTGATCGCGCTTGCCGACGGCATCGTCACCAAGGATGCCCGCGAGGTGCTGCAACAGTCTAAGTCGCTGGATGCAAACAATCCGCGGACGCGATACTATCTGGCACTGGCGCTGGAGCAGGAAGGCAGACGCGAGGAGGCGAAGGCCGCGTTTGAGGCACTGGCCAAGGATTCACCTGCCGACGCCCCCTGGCTGTCGCTCGTCAACCGCCATATCGCTGCTCTGGCCGGCGGCACCGAGCAGATGGTCCCCGGCAATCCGACCGAGCAGGACGTCGCTGCGGCTGCGCAGATGGATGCGGACGGCCGCAAGCAGATGATCGCCGGGATGGTGGAGAGCCTCGCGGGAAAGTTGAAGGAAAATCCGGACAATTTCGAGGGATGGATGCGCCTTATCCGATCCTACGTGGTGCTGGATCAAAGAGAGGCGGCCGCAGATGCGCTACGCACGGCGCTGAAGAGCTTCCCGCCGGAGAGCGAGAACGGCAAGCAGTTGCTGGCACTGGCCGGCGAGCTTGCAATCGGAGCCGAAGGTAACGGGCAATGACGAGAAAGCAGAAGCGTTTGGCGGTCATCGGGGGCGGCGTCGCCTTCCTCCTTGCAGCAGTGCTGCTCGTGATGTTCGCCTTCAGCCAGTCGATCGCCTATTTCTACGTGCCCGGTGACCTGGCCAAGACCGAGGTGCCGCCGGGAACGCGAATTCGGCTTGGCGGTCTGGTCGAAGCCGGGTCGGTGAAACGGGGCGAGGGTTCGACCGTCACTTTTGTCGTCACCGATACGATCGGGACGGTGCCGGTGACCTATACGGGCATCCTGCCGGATCTGTTCCGCGAAGGGCAGGGCGTCGTTGCCGAAGGCGCGTTCAAGGCAGGCGATCCGGTTTTTGTGGCCGATACCGTGCTTGCCAAGCATGACGAAACCTACATGCCGAAGGACGTGGCCGACCGCCTGGAGGCGCAGGGCGTTACGCTCGGCGGCAAGGAGACCATCAAGTGATCATCGAGCTTGGACATTATGCGCTGGTGCTGGTGCTGGCGACGGCCATCATCCAGTCGCTGCTGCCGCTTGCAGGCACATTGCGCAATGATTCTTCGCTCATGGCGGTCGCGCCGTCCTCGGCAATCGCCGGCTTTCTGCTGACGGCGTTCTCCTTCCTCGACCTGACCTTCGCCTACGTCGTGTCGGACTTCTCCGTGCTGAACGTTTGGGAGAACTCCCATTCGATGAAGCCGCTGATCTACAAGATCTCCGGCGTCTGGGGGAACCACGAGGGCTCGATGATGCTGTGGTTGCTCATCCTGAGCTTCTTCAGCGCGCTCGTGGCGAGCTTCGGCGGCAACCTGCCCGAGCGCCTCAAGGCCAACGTGCTGGCAGTCCAGGGCTGGATCACGGCGGCCTTCGCGCTTTTCATCCTTTTGACGTCCAATCCCTTCCTGCGGCTCGATCCGGCGCCGGGCGAGGGCAAGGACCTCAACCCGATCCTGCAGGACGTCGGGCTCGCGATTCATCCGCCGCTGCTCTATCTCGGCTATGTCGGCTTCTCCGTCTGCTTTTCCTTTGCGATCGCCGCACTGATCGACGGCCGCATCGACGCCGCCTGGGCGCGCTGGGTGCGCCCGTGGGCGCTCGCCGCCTGGAGCTTTCTCACCGCCGGCATCGCCATGGGTTCCTACTGGGCCTACTACGAACTCGGCTGGGGCGGCTGGTGGTTCTGGGATCCGGTGGAAAACGCCTCCTTCATGCCCTGGCTCGCCGGCACGGCCCTGCTGCACTCGGCGCTGGTGATGGAGAAGCGCGAGGCGCTGAAGATCTGGACGGTGCTGCTGGCAATCCTGACCTTCTCGCTGTCGCTGCTCGGGACGTTTCTGGTCCGCTCCGGCGTTCTGACGTCGGTGCATGCCTTTGCCACCGACCCCACACGCGGCGTATTCATCCTGGCAATTCTGGTGATCTTCATCGGCGGGGCGTTCTCGCTCTTCGCCTTCCGGGCGCCGACGCTGAAAGCCGGCGGCCTGTTTGCGCCGATCTCGCGCGAAGGCGCGCTCGTCTTCAACAACCTGATCCTCACGACCGCGGCCGCGACCGTTCTGACCGGTACGCTATACCCGCTGGTGCTCGAGGCACTGACGGGTGAAAAAATCTCGGTCGGCGCGCCGTTCTTCAACCTGACCTTCGGCCTGCTGATGGTGCCATTGCTGCTGGCCGTCCCCTTCGGCCCGCTGCTCGCGTGGAAGCGGGGCGACCTGCTCGCAGCCGGCCAGCGGCTCTTCGCGGCCGTCGGAATCGGGCTGGTGATCGCGGCCCTCGTGCAATGGACGCATGGCGGCGGCCCGGTCCTTGCCTATTTCGGCCTGGCGCTCGGCTTCTACATGCTCGCGGGTGCGGTTACCGACCTGTGGCTGCGCGCCGGCATCGGCAAGGTGAGCGCGAGCGTCGCCGCCAGGCGGCTGTTCGGACTGCCGGGCTCGGCCTTCGGCACCGCGCTCGCCCATTTCGGTCTCGGCGTGACGGTGATCGGTGTCGTCGCGGTGACGGCCTTCGAGACCGAGCATGTCGTGGAGATGAAGCCCGGCGTCAGTGTCGAGTCGGGTGGCTATACCCTGACCTTCGACGGAATGCGCCAGGGTCGCGGGCCGAACTACACCGAGGAAAGCGGGCATTTCACCGTGGCCCGCGGCGGCGTCAAGGTCAGCGAAGTCTGGTCATCGAAACGGCTCTACACGGCGCGACGGATGCCGACGACGGAGGCCGGCATCCGCACGTTCGGGCTGAGCCAACTCTACGTGTCGCTTGGAGATCCGATGAGTGATGGCGGCATCGTCGTCCGCATCTGGTGGAAGCCGATGATTCTGTGCATCTGGCTCGGTTCGCTGGTCATGATGGCGGGCGGGGCGGTATCGTTGTTCGACCGCCGGCTGCGCATCGGTGCGCCGCAGAAGCTGCGGAAGATCAAGCCGGCGCCGGCCCTGGAGGCGGCGGAATGATGCGCAGGCTGCTTGTTGCCGTCGCGTTTCTGATGAGCGCCTTTCCCGCCTTTGCGGTAAACCCGGACGAGGTGCTTGCCGATCCGGCGCTGGAGGCGCGCGCCCGCGCGCTGTCGGCCCAGCTTCGCTGCATGGTCTGCCAGAACCAGTCGATCGACGACTCCAATGCCGAACTGGCCCGCGACCTGCGCCTGTTGGTGCGCGAACGGATCAAAAGCGGCGACAGCGACGAGGCGGTGATCGATTATGTCGTGTCGCGCTACGGCGAGTTTGTGTTGCTGAAGCCGCGCCTCAAGCCGGAGACCATACTGCTATGGGGCGCGCCGGTGATCCTTTTTCTGGGCGGGGCAGTCGCGATGGCGGTGTTTGTCCGCCGGCGTTCGGGCCAGGCGGTTGGCATGCCGCTGACGGCCGAGGAACGGGCGGCGCTGGAGCGGATCGTCGCGGCGGACGCGGCCGGAAAAGACGAGCGGCAAAGCTAGGTCCCGAGCCTGGGAACCCCTTTTATTTCAGCCTTTTGGCGAAGATTACCAAAAATTCATGCCGCGGACAGTGTGCCGTAAGGTTTGGGATCCTATCTCTGAGGCATCGAATTCATTCGAACCATCACAGAGAAAAGGCATCCGCGATGTTCACGCAAAACTCCCTTCGTCCCTCGCTCAAGACGGTCCTGAAGACCTCGACTGTCGCGGGTCTTGCAGCAGTGATGCTGGCAACCGGCATCCCGGCGCGCATCGCGCAGTCCTTTGCCGAGCCTGTCAAGGTGACGGCACCGCAGGTTGCAAGCTTCGGCGATGTCGTCGACGCCGTTTCCCCGGCCGTCGTTTCCGTCCGCGTTCAGTCCGACGTCAAGCCGGTCGAGAACGACGGCAACTTCACCTTCGATTTCGGCGGCCGCGGTTTCGATCAACTGCCGGACGACCATCCGCTGAAGCGCTTCTTCCGCGAGTTCGGCGGCCAGGATGGCGGCCAGAGCGCTCCACGCCAGTTCGGTGAAAAGGATGGTGGCAAGCGCAAGGGGCATCTCCGTCCCACCTCGCAGGGGTCCGGCTTCTTCATCTCCGAGGACGGCTATATCGTGACCAACAACCACGTCGTCGACGACGGCGCTGCTTTCACCGTCATCATGCATGACGGCACGGAACTCGATGCAAAGCTGGTCGGCAAGGACAGCCGCACCGACCTGGCGGTCCTCAAGGTCGACAACAAGGAAAATCGCAAGTTTACCTATGTCAGTTTCGCCGATGACAGCAAGGTGCGCGTCGGTGACTGGGTCGTGGCCGTCGGCAACCCGTTCGGCCTCGGCGGCACCGTGACGGCCGGCATCATCTCGGCCCGCGGCCGCAACATCGGCTCCGGCCCCTATGACGACTACCTGCAGATCGACGCCGCCGTGAACCGCGGCAACTCGGGTGGTCCGGCCTTCAACCTCGACGGCCAGGTGGTGGGCATCAACACCGCGATATTCTCGCCCTCCGGCGGCAATGTCGGCATCGCGTTCGCGATCCCGGCCTCCGTCGCCAAGGACGTGGTCGCCGAGCTGATGAAGGACGGCAAGGTTGAGCGCGGCTGGCTCGGCGTGCAGATCCAGCCGGTGACGAAGGACATCGCCGAGTCGCTCGGCCTGGCCGACGCGCAGGGGGCACTGGTGGTCGAGCCGCAGTCCGGCTCGCCGGGCGAGAAGGCCGGCATCAAGAAGGGCGACGTGATCACCGCGCTCGATGGCGACACCGTCAAGGATTCGCGCGATCTGGCCAAGCGCGTCGCCGTGATCAAGCCGGGAACCACCGTCGATCTGTCGGTCTGGCGAAACGGCAAGTCCGAAACGGTCAAGGTGGAGATCGGCAGGCTGGAAAGCGACCAGCAGGCGTCTGCCTCCGAACAGCAGGCAAACCCCGACCAGCAGCAGTCCAGCGAACAGGAACTGGCCGATCTCGGCATCTCCGTCAGCCCGGCCGATGACGGCAACGGCGTCATGGTGGCCGCGGTCGATCCGGACTCCGACGCCAGCGACCGTGGGCTGAAGGCAGGGGATCGCATCACCACTGTCAACAACCAGGAAGTCAAGTCCGCAGAGGACATTACCAAGGTCATCGACCAGGCCCGCAAGGACGGTCGCTCCAAGGCGCTGTTCCAGGTGGACACCGATAACGGCAGCCGCTTCCTTGCCCTGCCGATCGGCCAGGGCTGATCCGCACAGTTCGATCCGGAACGCCGCGAAATCGCAAGATTTCGCGGCGTTCGCGTCCTGATCGCCCCCCTTGCCGGCGGTCTGTTCAAGTGGATGACAACACGTGTAAGGTCCAGCCATGAAGATACTGATTGTTGAAGACGATCTGGACGCCGCCGCCTACCTCTGCAAGGCGTTTCGCGAGGCCGGGATTGTTTGCGATCACGCTTCCGACGGCGACAGCGGCCTGTTTCTCGCGTCCGAGAACAGCTACGACGTGCTCGTGGTGGACAGGATGTTGCCCCGGCGGGACGGCCTGTCGCTGATATCGGAACTGCGGGCAAAAGGCATCCACACGCCGGCATTGATCCTTTCCGCGCTGGGGCAGGTCGACGATCGTGTCACCGGCCTGCGTGCCGGCGGCGACGACTACTTGCCCAAGCCCTATGCGTTCAGCGAACTGCTGGCCCGCGTGGAGGTGCTCGGGCGCCGAAAGGGCACGCCCGAGCAGGACATGACCTACCGGGTCGGCGATCTCGAACTGGATCGGCTTGCCCATGTCGTTCGTCGCGCCGGCAAGGAGATACCGCTACAGCCCCGCGAGTTCCGCCTGCTCGAATATCTGATGAAAAACGCCGGCCAGGTGGTGACGCGCACCATGCTGCTGGAAAACGTCTGGGACTATCATTTCGACCCGCAGACCAACGTGATCGACGTGCATGTTTCACGGCTGCGGTCCAAGATCGAGAAGGATTTCGACCAGCCGCTGCTGCGCACGGTTCGGGGCGCCGGCTACATGATCAAGGACGAGGTGTCGGCCTGAAGATGCTGTCCGGCCTCTCAACGCTCTTCCGGACGACGGCGGTTCGCCTGTCCGCCCTCTACATCCTGCTCTTTGCCGCCTGCGCCGCCTTTCTCGTCTTCTACGTGACGTCAATGTCGGAAGGCCTGCTGAAGCAGCAGATGCGGGAAACTGTCTTGATCGAGGTCAGCGAGATCAAGCAGATGTATGCCGCCAACGGGATGAACGGTCTTCTCAGAACGCTGGAGCGCCGTGCGCGCCAGCCGGGCGCCAACCTGTACATCATCGCCAGTCCGACGGGAGAGATCCTTGCGGGCAACGTGTATTCGCTGCAGCCGGGCGTGCTGGACCAGGAAGGCTGGACGCAATCGTCCTTCCGCTACCAGCGCTTCGAGGACGAAGGCAGTTCGGAGCGCCACGTTGCGCGCGCGGAGGTGTTCGTGCTCGACAACGGTCTGCGGATTCTGGTCGGCCGCGACCTGGGCGAGCCGGAGAATTTTAGCGGTCTGGTCCGCCAGGCGCTCGTCGTGGCGCTTGGCATCATGGGCATCGGCGCGCTGGCGATCTGGTACCTGATCGGGCGCAATGCGCTGCGGCGCATGGACCGCATGTCGGACGCCAGCCAGCGCATCATGGACGGCGACCTGACGCAGCGGCTCCCGGTCGGTGGCTCCGGCGACGAGTTCGACCGCCTGTCGGAATCGCTGAACGCGATGCTCGGGCGGATCGAGAAGCTAAACGAAGGGCTCCGCCAGGTTTCCGACAACATCGCCCATGACCTCAAGACGCCGCTCACGCGCCTGCGCAACAAGGCCGAGGCCGCCCCAGCCGGCAAGGCCACGACGGCCGAGTATCGCGAAGCGCTGTCCGAGATGATCGCGGAATCCGATCAATTGATCCGCACCTTCAACGCGCTTCTCATGATCTCCCGGGTCGAAGCCGGCTCCGCGGTGGCGGAGATGGGGCCGGTCGACCTGACCGAGATCGTCGCGGATTGCGTCGAGCTCTACGAGCCTGCCGCGGAGGAGGCCGGCCTGTCGGTCACCTCGGAAATTGCTGCCGGCATCAAGATCACCGGCAACCGCGAACTGATCGGCCAGGCGCTCGGAAACCTGCTCGACAACGCGATCAAATACGCCGAAGGCGGGCCGGACGCGCATATCAAGGTCAGCCTCGCACGAGCCGGCGACGGAGCCGTCGTCACCGTGGCCGACAACGGCCCCGGCATACCGGCGGAACGTCGCGCCGACGTCCTGAAGCGTTTCGTCCGGCTGGACGGCAGCCGCTCCAAGCCTGGCACCGGTCTGGGCCTGTCGCTGGTGGAGGCGGTAACGGAGGTGCATCACGGCCGGCTGGAGCTTGCAGCAACGGTATCGGACGGCGTCGAGCGCGGCCTCACGGCCACGATGCATTTTCCCTTGACGCTGGCGGGCAAGGGCGGCGCCTGATAGACGGTGGAGGCAATAGCGCATCCAGGGGAGAGCGATGACCTTTGCCGATACCACGCGCCTGAGCGACATCGAAACGTGCCCGATCCGGCCGTCGAGCCAGACGGAGGCCAGATCCGTTCTCTCCGACCTGAAGGACATCGCCCGTGACAACGCGGAGGTTGCCGCGCTGCTGGCATCGGAGAGTGTGCTCAAGGATTTCGTCGTCGCCGCGTTCACGCTGTCTCCCTATCTGCGGGATACGGCACGGGTCACGCCAGATTTTCTTTCACTCGCGATCAGCAAGCCATTGCTGCCGCTCATTCAAGAAGCGGTTTCCGCTGCGCGCCGGGCCTCGGATCCTTCGCTTCACGAAGACACGGGTGAGGCCGCGGTCATGGCGCGATTGCGTCAGGCCAAGCGCAAGGTCGCGTTCCTCACCGCCATGGCCGACCTCGGCCGGCTGATCGACGGCCGGCAGACCACCCGATTGCTCAGCGATCTTGCGGAGGCCGCCGTATCGGCCGCAGTTGACCACCTGCTGCTTTCGGCCGCGACGAGCGGAAAGCTGAAATTGCAGGACGCTGCGCGACCGAGCCAAGGCTCCGGGCTGATCGTGCTCGGCATGGGCAAGCTGGGCGCGGCCGAACTCAACTACTCCTCCGACATCGATCTCGTCGTCTTCTTCGACCCGCAGGCCGACGTGGTCGTGGACCGCAGCGAGGCGACGGAGACGTTCGCCCGGCTCGTTCGCCGGCTGATCCGGATCATGCAGGAACGGACGGCCGACGGCTATGTCTTCCGCACCGACCTGCGGCTGCGGCCGGACCCGGGCGCGACGCCACTGGCGATCTCGGTCGATTCCGCAATGCTCTATTACGAAGGGCGGGGGCAGAACTGGGAGCGGGCGGCCTTCATCAAGGCCAGGGCGATCGCGGGCGACCTCGATGCCGGCGCGCGATTCCTGCGGGAACTGACGCCCTTCGTCTTCCGCAAATACCTGGACTACGCGGCGATCGCCGACATCCATTCGATCAAGCGCCAGATCCATGTGCACAAGGGACATGGTGAGATCGCGGTCAAGGGGCACAACATCAAGCTCGGCCGGGGCGGCATTCGCGAGATCGAGTTTTTCGTGCAGACGCAGCAGCTGATCGCCGGCGGCCGGATGCCGGCATTGCGGCTGCGCGCGACCGAACCGATGCTCGTCGAACTTGCCAAGGCCAAGTGGATCGACGAAGCGACGTGCCAGGAACTGACCGAAGCCTACTGGTTCCTGCGTGACGTCGAGCACCGCGTCCAGATGGTGCGCGACGAGCAGACGCATCTCCTGCCGGATACCGAAAGCGAGCTGAAGCGCATCGCCTACATGATGGGCTTTGCCGGTACGGCGGATTTTTCCGCAGCGCTGGTGAACGTGCTGAAGACGGTCGAGCGGCGCTATGGCGCGTTGTTCGAGCAGGAGGCGAAGCTGTCGACCGACGGCGGCAACCTGGTCTTCACCGGCCAGCGCGACGATCCGGATACGCTGGAGACGCTGCGCAAGCTCGGCTTCCAGCGGCCCGAGGCGATCTCGCAGACCATTCGAACCTGGCACTACGGCCGCTACCGCGCCACGCAATCGGTAGAGGCCCGCGAGCGGCTGACGGAACTGACGCCCGATCTGTTGCGGGTGTTTGGCCAGAGTAAGCGGGCGGACGAGGCGTTGCTGCGTTTTGACCACTTCATCTCCGGCCTGCCGGCGGGGATCCAGCTCTTTTCGCTGCTCGGCAACAACCCGCGCCTGCTGTCGCTGATCGTCAACATCATGTCCTCGGCGCCGCGGCTGGCGGAGATCATCGCCGCCCGGCCGCATGTGTTCGACGGCATGCTCGACCCGACGCTTTTGGCCGAGTTGCCGACGCGCAGCTATCTGGCGGATCGCATCAGGGGGTTCGTCGCCGGCGCCCGACACTACGAGGACATCCTGGACCGGCTGCGCATCATTGCCGCCGAACAGCGTTTCCTCATCGGCATCCGCCTTCTGACCGGCGCCATTGGCGGGCGGCAGGCCGCGCGCGCCTTCACCCACGTGGCCGACCTGATCGTCGAGGCCGCACTGGACGCGGTGAAACGCGAAATCGAGGCGGCGCACGGGACCTTTCCGGGCGGGCGGGTCGCTGTGGTCGGCATGGGCAAGCTCGGCAGCTTCGAGTTGACCGACGGATCCGACGTCGATCTGATCCTGCTCTATGACTACGACGGATCGGCCGCGACGGAATCGCTTGGCCCCAAGCCGCTCGACGCCACCCGCTACTACGCCCGGATGACCCAACGGCTGATCTCGGCGCTGTCGGCGCCCACATCGGAAGGCGTGCTCTACGAGGTGGACATGCGGCTCAGGCCCTCCGGCAACAAGGGGCCGGTCGCGACCCGCATCGCCTCCTTTGCCAAGTATCAGGAAGAGGAGGCCTGGACCTGGGAGCATATGGCGCTGACGCGAGCCCGCGTCGTCTGTGGCGACGGAGACCTGGCGAAGGAGGCTCGCTCGACGATCCGCGGCATCCTTGACCGAAAGCGCAATGTTGTCGCGATCGCCAAGGACGTGGCCGAGATGCGCGCCCTGATCGAGGAAGAAAAGGCGCCGAAGGACATCTGGGACCTGAAGCTGATCCCCGGCGGCCTGGTGGACATCGAGTTCATCGCGCAGTTCCTGATACTGGCAGCGCCGGCGCGCGGTGTCGGCCTGCCGGAACAGGCGCTTCCGACCGCAGAGGTGCTCTCCCTCGTTGCCGGCGGGCAGATGGATGTCAATGACGTCGGGACCCTCGAGCAGGCGCTGCGGCTTTATACGGAGATCTCCCAAATCGTGCGCCTCTGCATCGACGGCCCGTTCGATCCGAAGGAGGCGCCGGCGGGGCTGATCGATCTTGTCTGCCGGGCTGGCGACAGCCCGGACCTGCGCACGCTCGAAAGTGAGATCCGCCGGTTGGCGAAGGCCGTGCGACGGATCTTCCAGGCGACGATCACCGGCTAAGTCACCGTCAACAAGCCGGAATGAACCTCAGGCGCGGGCCCTGCAAGGCAGGCTCACGCCCTCCCGGTCGGGTATGCGCACGGAGATGATCGTGCCCTTGCCCTCCTCGGAGAAGATGCGCATGCTTCCGCCGTGCAAACGGGTCAGCGATCGGGAAATGGCGAGCCCGAGGCCCGAACCGCCCTTGCTCTTGGCGTACTGGCTCTGCACCTGCTCGAACGGCTGGCCGATCTTGGCGAGGGCGGCCTTGGGGATGCCGATACCGGTGTCGGCGATCGTGACCGTGACCGCGCCGTCGCGCTTCTGTGCCCGCACCCTGACCCTGCCGCCGTCATTGGTGAACTTCATGGCGTTGGAGAGCAGGTTGAGCAGGATCTGCTTCATCGCCCGCCGGTCGGCAATCAGCGCAAGGCCAGACGAGACCTGCTGCTCGACACGGATGTTCTTCTGTTGTGCCTGTACGGTCGTGAGGCGCAGGGTCTCTTCGACCAGCGGCGCCAGGTCGATGGCTTCGCAACTGATGCGCATGTGACCCGCCTCGATCTTGGACATGTCGAGGATGTCGGTGATGACGTTCAGCAGATGTCGGCCGCTTTCATGGATATCGCGGACGTACTCGTCGTACTTCTCCGAGCCGAGCGGTCCGAACATCTGGTTCTGCAGGATCTCCGAGAAGCCGAGGATCGCGTTCAGCGGTGTGCGCAATTCGTGCGACATGTTGGCGAGGAACTCGGATTTTGCCCGGTTCGCGGCCTCCGCGCGCTCCTTCTCGGCCTGGTAGTTGGCGTTGGCCACCGAAAGCTCCGACGCCTGTCTTTCAAGCTTGGCGCGCGAGGCGGAGAGATCGCCGATGGTGGCGACCAGACGGCGCTCGGATTCGCGCAGGCGCACCTGATGGCGCTTGATCATGGTGATGTCGGTGCCGACCGCGACAAGGCCGCCGTCGCGCGTGCGCCGCTCGTTTACCTGCAGCCAGCGCTCGTCGGCAAGCTGGACCTCGGACGTCTGGGAACTGTTGCTGCCGTTGGTTTCGACGATCCGGCGGGCAATCACCGGGCGGGCGGCCGCTGCGAGCACGACGATGCGTTCCGTACCCGGGACCAGCACCTCATCCGGCAAGCCGTAGGCCTGCTGATAGTGCGCGTTGCACATGACGAGGCGATCGTCCTTGTCCCAGAGGACAAATGCTTCCGAGGTGCACTCGATCGCGACCGCGAGCCGCTGATCGGCCTCCTGATAGCGTTGGGCGAGCCGGTGCTGCTCGGTCACGTCCATGGCGATGCCGATCATGTGCGTGCGGCCGGAGGCCATGCGGATCAGTTGCGCACGGGCGCGAAGCCAGACGTAGTGTCCATCGGCGTGGCGCATGCGAAACACCTGGTCGACCTGCCGCGCCTCGCCCTTCGCCACTGCGCGGGCAACCTGGTAAATGCCGTCGTCGTCCGGATGCATCAACCTGGCCGCATCGCCAAAGGACAGGTAGTTGTCGCGCGGCGTCATGCCCAGCATTTCGTACATGGAGCGCGACCAGAACAGCCGCCGGCCGGACAGGTCGAAGTCCCACAGCCCGGATCGGCCGCGCGCAAGGGCGGTCTCGACCCGCAGGTTGGACTCGGCGAAGATCGCATCGGCCTCGCGCGCACGCTTCGATTGCAGGAAATAGGCATAGAGGATGAAGCCGAGGATGGCCGATATTCCGGCAAAGAGCGTGACGTTCAGGGACAGCTCGCTGCGCCACTGCGCCTCGACGCCGTCGAGCGGGCTGGCGACGAGCGCGTAGCCGCCACCCCTGGAGCCGCCGTCGACGATCGAGACATAGTGCTCGACATCGCCGATGCGGGCCTGCATCACCCCCGACTGCTCGCCGAAATACTGCGTGGCGGCAACGTCGGGCGCGATCCGTGCGACCGACATGCCGACAAAGCCGGCGCCGGAAAGCGAGCTGGCGAAGATGCGGCCGTTCTTCTGGACGAACAGCACCAGCGCGCCCTCGGGAAGCCGGTCTTGCGGCAGGTGCGCCGTGAGCACACGCTCGACCTGATTGCGCTGGCCTTCGGAGATCAGGGCGCCGTTGTCGGTGGAAAACAGCGCGCCGACGGCGGCAGCCATCAGCGCCGTGCTGTCGCGGACGCCGGAATCCATGCGCTGATGCTCCAGCAGAATGCCGGCCAGCCGTGAAATACCCACGACCAGCAGGAAGGCAACGATCAGGATCGGGATCGAGCGCTTGAGAACCGGCTCCGCGCGCGACAGGCGCAAGGTCGCCGGACCCGCGAAGATCCGGGCATGACCCGCCGGATTCTCGTCCCAGGCCGCCACGCCTGGAAATTTGAGACGAATCCGCCCCTCGGCTGCGCGTCCCCGTTGCGCGTCCGCCATATCCAACACCCTGTTCCGTCTTGGTGATTCGGAAAATCGCCCGTCCGAATCTAAGCTAATGAATCATTCGCGATTCGCCTTGTCCAGAGGAAAGGTAAGGGTTTCTTAACCAGTTTTGAGGGTTGAGAAATCATAGTCCGGCGACGCAATCCGGCGCCGGGCGGCTGGCCTTGAGTGTTCGGGCCGGTTTTCAGCCGTTCAGCATCCGCTCGACGATGTCGGCGACGTCGGCGGAAAGCTTCTCGCCGGCTGCAATCCGCCGCAACGCGTTCAGCGCATGCTCGGCACGCACGCCCTCCAGCGAGCGCCAGGAGCGCATCGATGTGAGGATGCGGGCGGCCAGTTGCGGGTTCTTCGGATCGATCTGAAGGATCTGCGACGCGAGGAAGCGGTAGCCTTCGCCGTCGAGGCGATTGAAGCCGGTCGGATTGGAGAAGGCAAAGGTGCCGACCAGTGCGCGCACGCGGTTGGGGTTGGCCGCGTTGAAATGCGGGCTCTGCATCAACTGCTGCACCCGACCCAATGCGCCCTCGCCAGGTATCGTCGCCTGGATGGCGAACCACTTGTCGAGGACGAGTGCGTTCTCGGCGAAACGCGCGCGGAAGGTCTCCAGCGCCGCCTGCGTTTCCTCCGCTTCCGGAAAGCGATGGGCGAGGACGCCGAGCGCGGCGCTGAGATCCGTCATGTTGTCTGAGTCGGCAAAGGCTTGTGCGGCACGGGCCGGCTGGCCGTCGGCGATCGCGAGAAAGGGCAGGGCGGCATTGCGAAGCGCCCGACGGCCTGCACTTGCGGCATCCGGCGTGAAGCTGCCCTTACCGTCGTGGCGCTCGAAGAGCGTTGCGAACAGCGCTTTGCCTTCGCTCGCCAGGAAGGCGAGAACGGCCTCGCGGCCGGCACGGATCGCGTCGGGATCGTTGTTGCTGCCGAGTTCGCGCGCAATGTCCGCCTCGCTCGGCAGCGCCAGGATCTGGGCGCGAAACGCCGGCTCCAACGTCTCGTCTGCGGCGATCTCGATGAGCGTGTCGGACAGAAGCGAATTCACGGCGATGGCGGTACCAGCGCGCGCGTTGCGCGACGCCTCCACCAGGTTCGGCAGCGCGAGGTCGTTCAGCGCCTGCCAGCGCGCGAACAGATCGCGGTCGTGCCGGGCGATGTGGGCGAGGTCTGCGGGTGTGCGTTCGAAGTGCAGGTTGATCGGGGCAGAGAAGTCACGATTGAGGGTGACGACCGGCCGGGCGTCGAGGCCGGTGACAGTGGCGACCTGCTTGCGCTTGGTCAGGTGCAGGACGTCGCCGGTGACTTCGACGCCGTCGATCGAGGCCGGCGTCGCTTCGCTTCCGTCGGGAAGAAGAAGCCCGAAGCGCAGCGGGATGTGCATCGGTTCCTTGGCGGATTGTCCCGGCGTCGGCGGTACCATCTGCTCAAGCGCCAGCGTGAAGGTTCCCTTTGCTTGGTCGAAGGCGCTGCTGACGGTGACGAGAGGCGTCCCCGCCTGATGGTACCAGAGCGAAAACTGGCCGAGGTCGCGGCCGCTGGCGTCCTCGAAGCACTTGACGAAGTCCTCTATCGTCGCCGCGTCTCCGTCATGGCGCTCGAAATAGAGGTCCATGCCCTTCTTGAAGAGGTCGCGCCCGAGGATGGTCGCGATCATGCGCGTGACCTCGGCTCCCTTCTCGTAGACCGTCGTGGTGTAGAAGTTGTTGATTTCGCGATACTTCGTCGGCCGTACCGGATGGGCCAGGGGGCCGGCGTCCTCGGGGAACTGTTCCGACTTCAGGTGCCGTACCTCGGCGACGCGCTTGACGGCGCGCGAGCGCTGGTCGGCGGAAAACTCATGATCGCGATAGACCGTCAGCCCTTCCTTCAGGCACAGCTGGAACCAGTCACGGCAGGTGATGCGGTTGCCCGTCCAGTTGTGGAAGTACTCGTGCGCGATGATTGCCTCGATGTTGGCATAGTCGGCATCGGTCGCCGTTTCCGGGTCGGCAAGCACGTACTTGTCGTTGAAGACGTTAAGCCCCTTGTTCTCCATCGCCCCCATGTTGAAGTCCGAAACGGCGACCACCATGAAGATGTCGAGGTCGTACTCGCGGCTGAACACCTCTTCGTCCCACTTCATCGAGCGCTTGAGGGCGTCCATCGCGTAAGCCGCGCGTGGCTCCTTGCCGTGCTCGACATAGATCTTCAGCGCGACTTCGCGACCGGACATGGTCGTGAACGTGTCCTCGACGACGCCGAGATCGCCGGCGACGAGGGCGAAGAGATAGCTGGGTTTTGGATGCGGGTCGAACCAGGCGGCGAAATGCTTGCCCTCGCCATAGCCCGCGCCGCCAAGGAAGTTGCCGTTCGACAAGAGCAGCGGGCAGCTTTCCTTGTCGGCGATGATGTTGACCGTGTAGACGCAGAGCACATCCGGTCGGTCGTAGAAATAGGTGATGCGGCGGAACCCCTCGGCCTCGCACTGGGTGCAATAGATGCCGTTCGTCCGATAAAGGCCCATGAGCTGGGTGTTTGCTTCCGGGTTGATGACCGTGTCGACGGTGATCTCGAAGGCGGCTGTTTCCGGCAGTTCGCGGATCGTCAGCGTATCGTTGTCTTCGGTGAACCGTCCCGGCTCCATGGGCATGCCGTCGAACAGCAGGCCGGTCATTTTCAGTTCGTCGCCGTCAAGGACCAGCGGAGCATCGACAGCGGCGCCTTCCCGCCGATGGAACAGCATGCGCGATGTGCACTTGGTTTCGGTCGGATCGAGTTCGAAGGTGAGGTCGACGCGTTCAAGAACGAAGTCTGTCGGGCGGTAGTCTGTCAGATGGATGATCCGGCCGCTCTCAGTGCGCATGGTATGTCCTGTTCGTGTCCTTTTACTCTGTCCCGTTTTAACGCAATTGGACCAGGGGAAAAGGACGGATTGGTCTTTGGCTCGCACTTTTGATATTGGTTGTGGCTTAACATCTCATTGCCACACGCGCGGGTGTTCCTTTCATTTTGAGGAATATTGCCGTGGCGCCTCTCGACATTTTGCGAGGGTGACCTAACCTTTGCACGAGGCGGCGGCGCACGCGACCGCTTGTGGTAAACCTCAGGAATACGACCGGCATGACGATCGCTACACCGAAATTCGGAGTGGGGGCTTCCGCGTTGCGCAAGGAAGACCTTCCGCTGCTCAAGGGCGAGGGGTGCTATACCGGCGACATCGCGCGCCCGGGTGAATTGCGCGGGTTTGTCCTGCGTTCGCCGCATGCGGTCGCGATGTTCAAGATCATGTCGCTGGACGCCGCACGCGTAGCGCCCGGCATCCGCCTGATCCTGACGGCGGAAGACATACCCGAGCTTGGCGACGTGCCGTGTCTTGCCCGGGTCGTCCAGCCGGACGGCAGCAAACACCAGGTACGCAATGCCCCCGTGCTCTGCCGCGACCGCGTCCGCCACGTCGGCGATGCCGTGGCCTTCATCGTCGCCGATACGCAGGACCAGGCCGAGGACGCGGCGGAACTGATCGAGATCGACTGGCAGATGGAGGAGGCAAACGTTTCGCTCCGGGGGGCCGCCGAGGGCGAGGGCGTGCCATTGGTATGGCCGGAACTCGGCTCCAATCTGGTCTACGAGCATCAGACCGGCGACCCGGCGCCGGTGGCGGAGGCGTTTGCGAAGGCAAACCGGGTCACCGAGATCGCGCTCGTCAACAACCGTCTCGTCGCCAACTACATGGAGCCGCGCGCGGCGCTCGGTGAATGGGACGCGGCAAGCCAGAGCTTCACGCTGACATGCGGATCGCAGGGCGTGCATGGGGTGCGCAGTTCGCTCGCCGGGCACGTTTTCCGCATGCCGGCCGAGAAGATCCGCGTCGTCACCCCGGACGTCGGCGGCGGCTTCGGCACCAAGGCGTTCAATTATCGCGAGTATCCGCTGGTCCTGGAGGCGGCCCGCCGGCTCGGGCGGCCGGTGAAATGGGTCGGCAGCCGCGCCGAGCATTTTCTGGCGGATTCGCATGGGCGCGACAGCATCGTGCATGCCGCCGCGGCCATGGACGAGCGCGGCAAGATCACGGCGCTGCGCATCCGGATGGATGCGAGCATGGGCGCCTATCTCTCGCAGTACGGACCGATGATCCCGACGATGGCGGCGATCATGGCAACGGGCGTCTACGACATTCCCTTGCTCGACATGCACATCCGCGCCTTCTACACCAACACCACGCCCGTCGACGCCTATCGCGGCGCGGGGCGGCCCGAGGCGGCCTATGCAATCGAGCGGCTGGTGGACAAGGCAGCGCGCGAAAGCGGCCTGTCGCCGGCGGAGTTTCGGCGCCGCAACTTCATCCGGCCGGAAAAGTTCCCCTACAGGACCCAGGGCGGACGGCTCTATGACGTCGGCGAATTCGATGGTCACATGACCAAGGCGATGGAACTGGCCGACTGGGACGGCTTTGCCGTGCGCGCTGCAAAGAGCGCCGAAAGAGGATTGATCCGCGGAATCGGCATGTCGACCTATGTCGAGGCCTGCGCTTTCGCCGGCTCGGAGCCCGCCAAGCTGAAGCTGAACGAGGACGGCACGATCACGCTCTTCATCGGCACGCAGACGAACGGGCAGGGGCATGCCACCGCCTACAGCCAGTTCATCGCCGACAAGATCGGCATCGACTTCGACAAGATCATCGTCCGCCAGGGTGATACGGCCGAACTGGACAGGGGCGGGGGAACCGGCGGCTCGCGTTCGATTCCGCTTGGCGGCGTTTCCGTTGCCGCCGCCAGCGACGGCCTCGCCGAAAAGATGAAGCGCATCGCCGGCGACGAGTTGGAGGCTGCGGTCGACGACATCGAACTGGTCGCGGGCGAGGCGCGCGTTGTCGGCACGGACCAGTCGTTGAACTTCGCCGGGATAGCGGCTGCGGCGAAATCGCAGGACGACCTGATCGCCGTGTCCGACATCGTGCAGGACGAGGCGACCTATCCGAACGGCACCCATATCGTCGAAGTCGAGATCGATCCCGACACCGGTCGTGTCGATATCGTCAACTATCAGGTTGTCGACGATTTCGGCGTGACGGTGAATCCCGTCCTTCTGCTGGGGCAAGTGCATGGCGGCATTGTCCAGGGCATCGGCCAGTGCCTGAACGAGGAGACGGTCTATTCGCCCGACGGCCAACTGCTGACGGCGACGCTGATGGACTACGGCCTGCCGCGCGCCCAGGACCTGCCGTTCTTCCACTTCGACACCCGCAACGTCCCCTCTACGACGAATGCGCTCGGCATAAAGGGGGCAGGCGAGGCGGCGACGATCGGGTCGTGTCCCGCGGTGATGAACGCGGTCGTGGACGCGCTCTTCCGGGCGCGCGGCATCGACCACATCGACATGCCGGCGACGCCGCAGAAGGTCTGGCAGGCGCTGAACGGTGGTTGATGCGGCTGTCCCGAGCAGCCCTGACAGTGAGAGGACCGGAACGTTCGGCCATCAAAAGCTGTGCTGCCGCATCACGAAGATTGATCGCACTTTCGCCGGATAGGGCGCTACTATCGCGCCAACCGATTTGCCAGCCCGTCCCGAGGCCGTCCGGCGTCGCTGCCGCGGTCGTGAGTGAAAGTCCGTCCTTCCCATGGAATTCGCCGAACAGCAGCCGATGAAGGCGATCTTCCTGAAGGTCTCCTCCGTCGTGATCTTCGTCTGCATGTCGACGCTCATCAAGGCGGCCGGCAAGGACATCACGACCGGCCAGATCACCTTTTACCGGTCCGCCTTCGCCATGGTGCCGATCGTGGTGTTTCTCGCGGCGCGCGGCGAGCTTTTCCAGTCCTTCCGCACGCGGAACCTGCGAGGCCATCTGGCGCGCGGCTTTGTCGGCATCGTCTCGATGAGCTTCGGCTTTTACGGCCTCGTCCACCTGCCGCTGCCCGAGGCGATTGCGATCGGCTATGCCATGCCGCTGATTGCGGTGATGATTGCAGCGCTCTTCCTCAAGGAAACGGTCGGGATCTATCGCTGGTCGGCGGTGCTGGTCGGCTTGCTCGGGGTCTCGATCATCACCTTTCCACGCCTGACGCTGTTCGGCGAGGGCGGGGTCGGAATGGCCGAAGCCCTCGGAGCGGTGGCCGTTCTTGCCTCAGCGACGCTCGGTGCCATTGCGATGGTCCTCGTGCGCAAACTGGTCCAGACGGAGAAGACGCCGACGATCGTGCTCTATTTCTCCCTGTCGGCCGCCGTCTTCTCGTTGGCGACGCTGCCCTTCGGCTGGGTCGAGCTCAGCGCAAAGGCGCTGACGCTGCTGGCGCTCGCCGGGTTCTGCGGCGGCGTCGCGCAGTTGCTGCTGACGGCAAGCTACCGCTACGCCGACGTCTCCACCATCGCCCCGTTCGAATACACGTCGATCGTGCTGGGCATGCTGTTCGGCTACTTGCTTTTCGACGACATTCCCACGCTGACGATGCTGGTCGGCACAATCATCGTGATTGCCGCGGGCATCTTCATCATCGCCCGCGAACACCGGCTCGGCCTGCAGAGAAAGGCCGCCCGCCGTCACCTGACGCCGCAAGGCTAGCAGAGACCGCTGTCCCCTCGAGGCTGCCGAGCCTGGTTAGACCTTGGACCACTGCGGCGTTGTCGTATCCGCCACGACGTCGCTCGTCCCCTCGGCCGCAGACGCCACCACAGTGGCCTCCGCGCCGACCGGCTGCACCGGCATCGCGCGAAAATCGGTCTTCGCCACCAGGCCGCTCGCCGCATCGCGGCGCATGATCCGCCATGCGGCATAGCCGCCGTAGAGCGCGAAACAGAGGGTGAAGACGGCAAACAGCGAACTGGGCCCGAAGCGGTCCATGACCGGCCCGACCATCAGCGGGCCGGAGATGGTGCCCACCCCATAGACGATCATCATGCCGGAGTTGACCTCGACGTATTCGTCCGGCTGGGCGAGATCGTTCGCATGCGCCACGTTCAGCGCATAGATCGGGAAGAGCACCGACCCGACCGCTGCCGCCATGACATAGAGCACCGTCGGCGAACTGCCCTGGGCGGCGATCATGGCGAGGCAGGAGACGACACCGACGAGGCCGCAAAAGACCATCACCACGCGCCGGTCCACGCGGTCCGATGCGCGGCCGATCGGGATCTGCGACAGCGCGCTGCCGACGAGAACGGCGGCAAGCAGGGTCGCGCCCTGGGCGGTCGTCAGGCCGATCCGCTGGGTGAAGACGCCGCCGAGGTTGAGCCAGCCGCCGGACAGCGCGCCCGCCAGGAAGGCGCCGACGACGGCAACGGGGGAACGCCTGTAGAGCTTGAGCACGTTGAAGCGTGCCTGGGTGGGGGGCGCGGGCAGCGGCGAGGAGGTCAGGGCCGTCGGAAGCAGCGAGACGGAAAAAATGATGGCGCAGAGGATGAACAGCGACGTGTTGGTGGGATCGCCGAGCGGCACCAGATACTGGCCGCCTATGCCGCCGACCATGGTGGTCATCACGTAAAGCGAGAAGACCGAGGCGCGGTTCTCGTTCGTCACCCGTTCGTTCAGCCAGCTCTCAATGATGAGGTAGCTGCCGGAAATGGCAAAGCCAGAGATGGCGCGAAACAGCATCCAGGCACGCCAGTCCACCACCAGCGAGCAGAGCAGGATGGCGATCGACAGCAGCGTGACCAGCGCCACGAAGACGCGAACATGGCCGACGGCGAGGACGAATTTCGGCGTGACGATGCACGAGACGGTGAAGCCGAGCGTATAACCGGTGGCGATCCAGGTGATCGTCTGGGTCGACCAGCCCTCCGCCACCGAGCGGACGGGAATGACATAGCTCTGCAACCCGAACGCCACCATCATCAAGAGCGTGGACAACAGGAGGCTCACGAAGGGGACGAGGCTCTTCAGCATGTCTTTCCGCAGGAAGGGGCGCACGCCGGGATGGCGTGGACGGACAGGGCGAGTGTGGCTGTAACCAAGCGCGGTGGCGCCGTCCATTGCGACAAACACTGGCGCAAAGAAGGGAGCGCCGAACTGCTGCTCGGGCCGCTGGGCTTTTCGCGGTCGTCCCTCCTCGTCACCCTGGACTTGGGGTCCAGCCGCGCCGTGTCTGCGGCGCGATCGAGTCGCTTGCGCTCAGTGACTTGAGGGCACTGGATGCCGAACCAAGTCCGGAATGACGGAAGAACGGTCGGTGCAGGACGTTGTCGGCAAGAAGGGGCGCCGAAGCCCCCCTGCGTTGCATGGTCGCCGGCGTCGTCGGTCAGTTCGGCAGGAATGCCTTGAGCGGATCGCGCCGCTGGGCCGCATCGGGCGGCAGCGACGCGAGCACATTGTATTCGCGTGCGGCGTTCACCGCGGTGCGAATGTCCTGGAGGTCGGAGATGAGTTTGCGCAGTCTTGTCATTGCACGGCCCCGGTCCGGTATCATCGAAGGCGCGCCGGATTGGGACGCCCGTGGCGAATTCGCGGCTCAGCGCTGGACGAGGTCGGCGTAGATGCTGGCGGGTCGATCGATGCGGGCGTAGCCGGAGGCCGTCAGCTGTTCAACAGCCGGAGCGCGCAAGCCGCCGAAACCATTGGCCGGACGGAAGCCGACATAGCGCAGCGTCTCGAAGCTCGAATGGATGGGGCGAAGGCGGGCGGTCATGATTTATATCCTTAAACTGTCCTCCCTGGCCCTATATCGCAATGCAGCATTGCTTTTGCAATGCGACATTGCGCCCGGCTGATATGCGCAATTCTCACGGCTTTGGTCATCTCCGGTTCATCGAACGTGCGAATCGAACCGCCCGGTTGCGTTCGAGGAAACCGTCACGAAATGGTGGAACCGGCACCGCTCTTTGTCACCCGGGGTGGGCGGACGATGCGAGCCCTGCGCGGAAAGCGAGCAGGTCCTGCCAGGCAAGGCGTTTGCTGATGGGGGCTGCGGCCAGATCCTGCGGGTGCAGGGTGGCAAATGCCGGGATCGTTCGTCCACCAACGACAACCTGGCGCCATTCGCCGCGAAGCTGGTGGATCGTCTGCGTGCCGCCGAAGAAAAAGCGGGCGGCGAAATTGCCAAGGATCAACAGGCAATTCGGCTCGACCAGCTCGATCTGACGCTCGATGAACGGCCGGCAGATGTCGCTTTCCGGTGCCGACGGCACGCGGTTGCCGGGCGGGCGCCAGGGGATGACATTGGTGAGGACAACGTCGGCGCGGCTCAGGCCGATGCCGCCGAGCATCCGGTCCAGCATCGCGCCCTGACGCCCGGAGAAGGGCAGCCCCTCGCGATCGTCATCGGCATTGGGCATCGGGCCGATCACCATGACCGCCGGCCGCGGATTGCCTTCGGCGAAGACGAGGCCGCGCGCGCTGTTCTTCAGGTTGCAGCCGGTAAAGGCGTCCATGGCCGACTTCAGTTCGGCGAGCGAGCGGGCGCTGCTTGCGACAAAGGCGGCGTCGGCGACGGCCTGGCTGTCCGGGATGGCGACAGCGGGTGCGGCCGGCGTCGCCGCGCGCGTTGCCGGCTGTGAACCGCTGCGGGAGGCGTTGGTGGTTTGCCTGTTCGATCCGCTTTCGGAACGAGCGGCCGTGTCGCCCGCGCCTTGTCGCGCCGCATGCGCGGCGCGCATCGCCTCGAATTCCGCGATCCGGTCGATCGGCGTTTCTTCGAGCAGCCACTCCACGCCCGCCTCGGCGTGAAACGCGAGCAGGGCGGCCAGTTCGGCGGCGTCGAGGTCTGAAGCGGAGATCATCCTCTAGCCATACAGGAATGACCTCGGCGGCGGCAAGTCATGGCGTCGCTGCGCCCATCCCGCCTGTGATGCAGGGACCGTCGGTGAAGGTCGTCCGACCTGTGTGGCAAACCGGTGTCAAACGGACCGGGCCGCGCCGCCGTCGCAACGGATGATGCTTCCGGTGACGTAGCTCGCCGGCTGGCTGCACAGGAAGGCCGCCGTGGCGGCGAACTCCTCGACGGTGCCGTAGCGGCGTGCCGGGATGGCCTGCTCCGATTCGGCTTTCACCTCGTCGACCGACTTTCCGCTGCGCTGCGCCGCGGCGGCGTCGAGGCTCTTGAGCCGATCGGTGAAAATGCTGCCCGGCAGGAGAAGGTTGGAGGTAACGCCGTATTGGGCGACTTCATTCGCCAGCGTCTTCGACCAGCCGGCCAGGGCCGGGCGCAGCGTGTTGGAAAGCGCAAGGCCGGGTATCGGTTCGATCACGCCGGAAGACGCAACCGTGAGGATCCGGCCCCAGCGCTGCTCTTTCATCTGCGGCACGAAGCGGTTGGTCAGGGTGATCAGCCGCAGCACCATCGCGTTGAAGTAGGTTTCGAGCAGTTCGGCCGTCATGTCCTCGCTCGATCCCGGTGTCGGGCCGCCGGAATTGTTGACGAGGATGTCGAGCCCGCCGAGTTTTTCCGCGACCGCCGCGACGAGCGTCTCGACGACATCGCTTTCAAAAAGGTCAGCCCTGGCAAAGGAAGCCCTGCCGTTCCCCTCGGCATTGATCGCCGCGCAATTGGCAGAAAGTTCGTCGGTTTTGCGGCCGCACAGCAGCACGTCGGCGCCCTCGCGTGCGAGTGCCACGGCAATGCCGCGTCCCAGTCCGCGCGAGGAGGCCAGAACCAGTGCCCGCTTTCCCTTGATGCCGAGTTCCATGTCTGCCCTCCTTGCCGCCGTTTCATTGTCCCTGGCGAAATCGTGCGCCATATCAACGACTTTGCCGCCTGATGGTCAAGAGAGCTTCGCCGTCCAGTCGGCGATATCGTCGCGTTCGCCGATCAATGCCAGGCCATGGGCGATCGACAGCAGCTCTCCGCCGCTCTCGATCCGGTCATGGGCGAAGCGCTGCTCGAACAGCCGCCGCACGGCCGGGACAAACGAGGTGCCGCCGGTCAGGAACACCTTGTCGATGTCGCCGCATTCGGTGTTGGTCTTGGTAAGCACGTCGTCGAGCGCTCCCTCGATCCGCTCCAGTTCAGGGGCGATCCACTGCTCGAAGTCGGACCGAAGGACAGTCCGCGTGGCCTTGTCACCGAGCGGGGCGAAGGAGAAAACCGTCTCCTCGGCAGCGGAAAGGCGCATCTTGGTCGCCGACACGGCCTGATAGAGCGGATAGCCCTCGTCGTGCTCGATCAGGTCGACGAAGGCCTCGAGCTTTTCCGGCTCAAGGCTGACCCGCACCAGTTTCTTCAACTCGGTGAAGTCGCGCAGCGTCTTGAAGATCGACAGCTGGTTCCAGCGCCCGAAATTCGCGTAGTAGCCGGAGGGCACTTCGAGCAGTTTGTCGAAGCTCTTGAACAGTGTGCCCTTGCCGATCATCGGCGAGACGATGTTGTCGATAATACGGAAGTCGAAATTGTCGCCGGCGACGCCGACGCCGGAATGGCCGAGCGGGGTTGCCGTCAGCCGCCCGGCATGGCTTTCGAAACGGATCAGCGAGTAGTCGGTGGTGCCTCCGCCGAAATCGGCGACGAGCACGGTGGCATCGCGATCGAGATTGCGGGCGAAATAGAAGGCGGCGGCGACCGGCTCGTAGACGTGGTGGATCTCCGGAAAGCCGAAGCGGGTCAGCGCCGCGTTGTAGCGTTCGGTCGCCAGCGCTTCGTCCGGGTTGCTGCCGGCAAAGCGCACGGGGCGCCCGACTACCACGCGTCCGGCCTGGTCGTCGAAGGCCGCCCCGGCATAGTCGCGCAGCCGCGACAGGAAGGCATGCATGATGTCTTCGAACTGGTAGCGCCTGGCGAAGATCAGCGTGCCCTGGAACAGCGGCGAGGCGGCGAACGTCTTGATCGACTGGAGGAATCGACATTCGCCGGGATTGTCGATGAACTGGGCGATCGCCGCCTGACCGGCCTCAAATGAAAGTTCGTGCGCATTCTTCTTCATGAAGGAAAGCGCCGTCCGCAGCGTGTCGGCTTCGCCAACGGGTGTGTCGAGCCGCACCGACTGCGTCGTTGTGCCGCAGGCCGTCGCCAGAACGGAATTGGTGGTGCCGAAATCGAGGCCAAATGCGGTTGTCATGACGTATCCGATGCGGTGAGGGGACGGACGGGCGCGCCTCCTCCCATGGCGGGCGGGCAAAAGCAAGGCGGATATGGCGTCCGTGGCGCATCTGAGACAGCCGCCGTCGATATCGGCCCCGCGCCGCCCCGGAGGACGGGGCGATCTGATATCGATGCATCATCCCATGCACAAAAGCGATGAGTGTTTGTCAAAGCTTGGCTCGACAAGGCTTTGTGCATTTGTCATGAGAAAATCCAACGAATGGTTGGCTGTCGGGGGACGGCTGAATCTGGAGGCAATAGAGTGACTGAAGCGATGGACCTTCCCGAGCGCGAGAGCATGGAATTCGACGTGGTGATCGTCGGCGCGGGGCCCGCCGGCCTTGCCGCAGCGATCCGGCTGAAACAGGTCAATCCCGAACTGTCGGTCGTCGTGCTGGAGAAGGGCGCGGAAGTTGGCGCGCACATCCTGTCCGGCGCCGTCGTCGATCCGATCGGTATCGATCGGCTGCTGCCGGGCTGGCGCGAGGAAAGCGATCATCCGTTCAAGACCGAAGTGACGGACGATCAGTTCCTGTTCCTCGGCCCGGCTGGCTCGATCCGCTTGCCGAACGCCTTCATGCCGCCGTTGATGAACAACCACGGCAACTACATCGTCTCGCTCGGCAATGTCTGTCGCTGGCTGGCCACCCATGCCGAAGCGCTCGGCGTCGAGATCTATCCGGGCTTTGCCGCCACCGAAGTGCTCTACAACGACGAGGGTGCGGTGATCGGCGTCGCCACCGGCGACATGGGCATCGGCCGCGACGGCGAGCCGGGCCTGAACTACACCCGCGGCATGGCGTTGCTCGGCAAGTACACCCTGATCGGCGAAGGCGTGCGCGGCTCGCTCGCCAAGCAACTGATCGCCAAATTCGACCTGCAGAGGGACCGTGAGCCGCAGAAGTTCGGCATCGGCCTGAAGGAGCTCTGGGAGGTGAAGCCGGAGCACCACAAGCCGGGGCTCGTGCAGCACTCCTTCGGCTGGCCGCTCGGCATGAAGACCGGCGGCGGTTCGTTCCTCTATCACCTGGAAGACAATCTCGTCGCCGTCGGCTTCGTCGTCCACCTGAACTACAAGAACCCGTGGCTGTTCCCGTTCGAGGAGTTCCAGCGCTTCAAGACACACCCGGCGATCCGCGGCACCTTCGAGGGCGGCAAGCGGCTGTCCTATGGCGCCCGCGCCATCACCGAAGGCGGCTACCAGTCGGTGCCGAAGCTGTCGTTCCCGGGAGGGGCGCTGATCGGCTGTTCGGCCGGGTTCGTCAACGTGCCGCGCATCAAGGGCAGCCACAACGCGGTGCTCTCCGGCATGCTTGCCGCCGAGAAGCTGGCCGATGCGATTGCCACCGGCCGCGCCCATGACGAGCCGATCGAGATCGAGAACGGCTGGCGCGACAGCGCGATCGGCCAGGACCTGAAGAAGGTCCGCAACGTCAAGCCGCTGTGGTCGAAGTTCGGCACCGCGATCGGCGTCGCGCTCGGCGGTCTCGACATGTGGACCAACACGCTGTTCGGCTTCTCCTTCTTCGGTACGCTGAAGCACGGCAAGACCGACGCCGCTTCGCTGGAGCCGGCGGCAAAGCACCAGAAGATCGACTATCCGAAACCCGACGGCGTTCTCACCTTCGACCGGCTCTCCTCGGTGTTCTTGTCGAACACCAACCACGAGGAAGACCAGCCGATCCATCTGCAGCTGAAGAACCCGGAACTGCAGAAGACCTCGGAGCTGGACGTCTATGCCGGCCCCTCGACGCGCTACTGTCCGGCCGGCGTCTACGAATGGGTGCAGAAGGACGGCAAGGACGTGTTCGTCATCAACGCGCAGAACTGCGTCCACTGCAAGACCTGCGACATCAAGGACCCGAACCAGAACATCAACTGGGTTCCGCCACAAGGTGGCGAAGGGCCGGTCTATCCGAACATGTAATGTTCGGTCCGGCCCGCCCGGACCACCGTCAGCAATGAGTGGCGAAGGGCCGGTCTATCCGAACATGTAATGTTCGGTCCGGCCCGCCCGGACCACCGTTCGAACACGTGGCGAAGGGTCGCTGCGACCGAGCAGGCAATGCTCGGTCCGGTCGGCGGTCGCGGCGGTCTTCGTTCAACCACGCGTGAAGGTGACGCGCACACGCGATCGCGGCAATTTTACCGGTCATTAACCATGATGTCCCTAGGTTTGGTTGTAACCACCGAACCTTAGGAATTGACCATGCCGATTTCCCGTCGCACCCTGGTGTTTGGCCTCTCGGCAGTGCTGGCCGGCTGCTCGACCAACTATCCGAACCACCGGGCAAATTACGCGGCCCGGCCGGACGAGCAGTTCCCGCTGCCAGCCATGCCGCTCGACCGGATCAAGCCGGAACTGCGCCGGCAGGAGGTCGCCTACGAGACGGCCCATGCGCCCGGAACGATCGTCGTCGATACCCCGGCGCGCCGGCTCTACTATGTCCTCGGGGAAGGCCGGGCGATGCGCTACGGTATCGGGGTCGGGCGCGAAGGTCTGACCCTTTCCGGCAATGCCTACGTCGGTCGAAAGGCCGAATGGCCGAGCTGGACGCCGACGCCCAACATGATCCGCCGCGAGCCCGAGAAGAACTTGAAATACGCAGGCGGTGTCTCCGGCGGGCCGCACAATCCGCTCGGCGCCCGTGCCATCTACCTCTACCGGGGCGGCAACGACACCATGTTCCGCATCCACGGCACAAACCAGCCTCAAACGATCGGTCACGCGGTATCGAGCGGTTGCATCCGGATGCTCAACCATGATGTGATTGATCTTTACGAGCGCGTAAACGTGGGTGACAGGGTCGTCGTGCATCAGGCCTAAGTGCCGATACAAGTTGAACAAAATATCACGTTCTGTCACCCGGTCGGTCTTGTTGCACGTTTATCGCGCTGGTGAAGATTTACTCAACCGAATTTTATCCGTGATTTGATCCGCCATGGCGCAACCGGGCCAGTCTCGGGCGCTTATTGATCGACATTCCTTTACACACCTGCAAAACTCCTATTTGCGGAGCGGATTCAATTTCGTCGACGGGAGTGGTCGACGAGGCTTCGCAACGAATCATGATGCCGGTTGCGGCGGTGCAGTCGGACATCGGGGGTGCGTTCACCGCCGCTAATATAACGAGGGAAACCGACATGAAACACCTGCTTGCAACCACCTGTCTCGCTTTTGGCCTGTTTGGCATGGCGAGCGCCGCGTCTGCCGAGTGCGGCGACGTGACCATCGCCAGCATGAACTGGCAGAGCGCCGAAGTTCTGGCGAGCCTCGACAAGATCGTCCTTAGCGAAGGCTATGGCTGCAACGCCGAGATCATCGTCGGTGACACCGTTCCGACCATTACCTCGATGATTGAAAAGGGCGAGCCGGATCTCGCGCCGGAAGGCTGGGTCGACCTGCTGCCAGACGTCGTCAACCGCGGTCTTTCTGAAGGCAAGCTTGTCGGCGCCGCCGTCGCGCTGTCCGATGGCGCCGTGCAGGGCTGGTGGATTCCGAAGTACATCGCCGACGCCAATCCCGACATTAAGACGATCGACGACGCGCTGAAGCACCCGGAACTGTTCCCGGATCCGGAAGATTCCAGCAAGGGCGCGGTTCACAACGGTCCGCAGGGCTGGGGTGGCACGCTGGCAACGACGCAGTTCTTCAAGGCCTATGGCGGCGAAGCGGCGGGCTTCAACCTGATCGATACCGGATCTGCTGCCGGCCTCGACGGCTCGATCGCCAAGGCCTACGAGCGCCAGCAGGGCTGGGTCGGCTACTACTGGGCGCCGACGGCGCTTCTCGGCAAGTACGAGATGGTGAAGCTCGAGCACGGCGTTCCCTATGACGAAGCTGAATGGAAGCGCTGCAACACCGTCGCCGATTGCCCGGACCCGAAGAAGAACGACTGGCCGAAGGACAAGGTGCAGACGCTCGTCACCAAGGGCTTCTCCGAGCGCGCCGGCGCCGACGTCATGGAGTATCTGAACAAGCGCGCCTGGTCCAACGACACCGTCAACAAGTTGATGGCGTGGATGACCGACAACCAGGCGAGCGGCGAGGACGGCGCCAAGCACTTCCTCAAGGAGAACGAGGCGCTCTGGACCCCCTGGGTATCGCCGGAAGCGGCCGAAAAGATCAAGGCATCCCTCTGATTCGGAAGGTTTGACGACAGGCGGCGCGACCATCGCGCCGCCTGTCGTCTTTTCCGCCAGCGGAAGACCGCCCGTTGGCGCAAGACAACGACGATAGGGGAAACCGCATGGACTGGCTCACCAGCTTTCCGCATATGAACGACGACTCGCTGCGCGAGTTGAAAAAGGCGATCGATGAAGGGTTCAGGACCTTCACGCGCGCCTATGGCGACAGCATCGAATCCTTCTTCGATCCGCTGCAATTCTTTCTGATCCAGTCCGAGCGGCTGATGACGCGCACGCCCTGGCCGATCGTGTTGATCGCGATCGCGCTGATCGCCTGGCTTGCCAGCCGCAACTGGAAGATCGTCGCCGGCTGCATCGGCACGCTGCTCGTCATCGGCTACTTCGACATGTGGGACGACACGATGAAGACGATCTCGATGATCTTCGTCTGTACCGTGCTGTCGATCGCGATCGGCATTCCGCTCGGCATTGTCATGTCGCGTTCCGATCGTGTCCAGAACATGGTCAATCCGATCCTCGACGTGATGCAGACTATGCCGAGCTTCGTCTATCTCATCCCGGTCGTGATGCTGCTTGGCATCGGCAAGGTGCCCGGCCTGATCGCCGTGGTCATCTATGCGATCCCGCCGATGATCCGCCTGACCAATCTCGGCATCCGGCTGGTCGACAAGGACGTGCTGGAGGCGGCGGATGCCTTCGGGTCCTCGAACTGGCAGAAACTGAAGAACGTGCAGATGCCGCTGGCGCTGCCAACCATCATGGCTGGTATCAACCAGACGATCATGATGGCGCTGGCGATGGTGGTCATCGCCTCGATGATTGGTGTGCAGGGGCTCGGACAGCCGGTGCTGAAGGCGATCGCCAACCAGTACTTCACCCTCGGCATTTTCAATGGCATGGCCATTGTCGGCATCGCCATCATCTTCGACCGCGTCAGCCAGGCCTACGGCAAGCGCCTGCAGCGCCACCGCGAGATCGTGCACGGGTAAGGGGTGATTGGGCGGCGACCAAATTGAACCGTCATGCCGGGCTTGACCCGGCAACCAGCGCGCTCAAGTCCTCGAACGCAATGACTCTTACGCGCCGCCGACGCGGCGCGGCTGCACCCCGGATCAAGTCCGGTGTGACGGAGGTGAGGGGAGCGCTCGCGGCGCCAGTGAGACAGCCCGAAGGCCCGATGGGAGGCAGGGAGCGCACGCAGTGCCAGTGTTACCAGCCCGAACGGCGCCGGTGATTGCTCGCCGGGGCCTGTTTCGTTGGCGCCGCGGCGGCCTCACGCCCGCTTCGACAGAATGCCGGTGGAGAGCGCGACCCCGGCGCCGGTGACGACGGCGGCGACCATTTCCGTCATGCCGAGCGGTTCGCCGAGCAGCAAGCCGCCGCCAAGCGTCACCAGAACCGGCGTGATCGCGGTGAATGCCGCAGCCTGTGTTCCGCCGAGCGCGCGGATGGCGGTGCCATAGGCGAAGGTGGCGACGAGCCCGGAGAGAACCCCCTGGCTGGTGAACTGCACCGCCATTTCCGGTAGCGGGGCGGCGGCGAGCGTCGTGCCGAAGAGTGCCGCCAGAGCGAGGTGGATCAGGGTCGACCAGCTCGCGATCAGGGCGCCGCCCTGCAGCGGTGTCAGGCCGGAGCGACGGAAGGCGTGGGTATAGCCGGCCCACAACAGACCGCCAAGCGGGAGCAGGACGAAGCCGGTGAGCGTCATGCCGCCCGAAAGGACGGCCTTTGCGAGCAGGATCGCCAGCCCCGCGAGGATGGCTGCGAGACCCAGCACGCGCATCCGGTCCGGACGTTCGTTGAAAACGGCGATGCCGATCATAGCGGTTGCGAGCGGCATCGAGCCGCCGAGCAGGATGCCGCCGGCGGCGGCCGGCGTGGAATGCAGCGCATGGGCGGTCACCTGGAAGAACAGCGCGCCGGCGCCGGCGACCATCATGATGATCAGCCGCAACGGCACGCCCTTGGGAAACAGACCCATGCGCAACCAGATCGGCGCCAGGAAGATGGCGGGCACGCCATAGCGAAGCAGGCCGACGTCGATCGTGGTCAGCGATGTGGAGCCGCTATGGCGGGTGGCGAGCACCCAGGTTGCCCAAATCAGCACCGTGACGATCGCGCCGGCATAGCCGGCCGCGGCCGAGGTGCGCTCGGTGGAAGAGACGGTCGAAACGGACATGCGGCATATCTCCATGCGGTCCAGGGCTGTTCCAGACCGAAAAATTACTGCCGAATGCCGAGGCATGTCCTTGCGAAATGTGGCTAGGAGAAAGTATTCTGCGCAACTATCTGCCAAATGTCGCGGCTATAGGTCGAAAAGATGCCAAGTCTCGATAGATTCGATATCGCGATCCTGCGCATTCTCCAGGAGGATGCACGCGCCACCAATGTCGAGATCGCCGAGCGGGTGAACCTGTCGCCGTCGCCCTGCCTGCGCCGGATCCGCAATCTGGAGAAGGCGGGCATTCTCAAGGGATACCGGGCGGACATCGATCGCAAGGAGGTCGGCCTCGGCCTGACCGTCTTCGTCGAGATCAAGGTCGACCGCCACAATCTGCACAATGCGCTGTCGCAGCAGGAAGCGCTGCTGGCCATTCCGGAGGTCGTGTCCTGCTTCCTGATTTCGGGCAATGCCGATTTCCTGGCGGAGGTGGTGGTGGCCGACCTTGCGGCCTACGAACGGCTCCTGACCGACACACTCCTGACGCTGCCCGGCGTCTCCGACATCCGTTCCAACTTCGCGATCCGCACGATCAAGACCGGCGGTCCGCTGAAGCTGCCTGACTTGCGGTAAGCGGGACGCCGCCCCGGGTTGTGGGGAGGGCAGCGCCCCTTTGCCGCTACTTTGCAGCGGCAACCGTGTTCATGACATCGGGGTGGCTGGCTTTCCAGGCGACGACCATCAGCGCGCCGATCACGGTGACGTGCTCCGCCACGAAGTAGAATTCCAGCGTGCGCATCGGCTCTTCCATGGTCCAGAAGGCATGCGCGATCGGAATGGTCAGGGCGGTGAAGACGGCAAGCATGCCGGCGCCCAGCCACGTCAGCCGATTGGCGATGATGAAGGCGGAGCCGAAGAGTTGCGTCAGTGCGACCGCCACGTTGAAGAAGGGGGCCGGCTCCAATCCGAAATGAGCCATCTCGGCGATGCCGGCGTCGAAGTCGAGGAGTTTGGCGAGACCGCTCGTCCAGAACATCGAGGTCAGCACGATGCGGGCGAAATAGCCGAACCAGTCCGAGCCGGTGAGCGAGTCGATAGAGCGAGGCATTGCAATCTCCGAGTGACATGTTGGTTTCTCCGGTGCCGTCTGGCGGCGCCGGTATCGACCCTGCTTGGGTCGTCGGAGACATCTCTATCAGAGCGGGTACCTGCGGGTGTCACCGTGGTAACACCCGGTTTGCGCGCGCCTACTCCGCCGCGCAGGCGGCGAGCACGGCGATGTTCCGGTCGCGGCGCTCGATGGCAACGGAGATCCAGAAGACGGCGAAGCCGCAAACGGCCATGATCGCACCGACAAAGCCCATCGAGGCGTAGCCGTAACCGTGGCCGATGGCGAGGCCGCCGAACAGCGCGCCTAGCGCATTGGCGACGTTGAAGGCCGAATGGTTCAGCGCGGCGGCAAGCGTCTGCGCGTTGCCGGCAACGTCCATCAGGCGCGTCTGCAGGGCCGGTCCGACGACGAAGCTGCAGCCGATCAGGAAGCAGCAGATAAACAGCATCGCCGGAATGTGGGCCGTCAGCGACAGGGTGACGAGCACGATGAAGTAGATGGACAGCGTCCATCCGATTGTGCGCACCAGCGACAGGTCGGCGAGCCTGGCGCCGAAGATGTTACCGACGATCATGCCCGAGCCGAACACCACCATGATCACCGGCACCATCGACAGCGAAAGGCCGGCAACCTCGGTGACGATCGGCGAAATGTAGGTGAAGACGGCGAACATGCCGCAGAAGCCGGTTGCGGCGATTCCGAGCGTCAGCCACACCTGCTTGCGTTTCAGCGCTTCCAGTTCCGTCAGGGCGTTGATGCCGATCGGGGCCTCGTCGCGCGGCAGGAAGACGGCGATCAGGATGACGGTGAGGGCGCCGGTGACGCCGACGGCGGCAAACATGAACTGCCAGTCGAGCATCTGGCCGAAGAAAGCGGCGAGCGGGGTGCCGATCAGGGTCGCCAGCGTCAGTCCGAGCATGACCTTGCCGACGGACTGCGTGCGCCTGTTTGCCGGCACCATCGAGGCGGCGACCAGGGCCGCCACGCCGAAATAGGCGCCGTGCGGCAGGCCGGTCAGAAAGCGCATCAGGATGAAGCTCTCGAACGTAGGCGCAAGCGCGCTCGCAAGGTTGCCGATCGCGAACACGGCCATGAAGGCCAGAAGCAGATCGCGCCGGCGGAACCGCGCGCCGAGGACCGCAAGGACCGGGGCCCCGACGACGACGCCGAACGCATAGGCGCTGATGACGTAGCCGGCCTGCGCATTGGTGACGTCAAAGGTCGTGGCCACGTCCGGCAACAGTCCCATGATCGCGAATTCGCCTGTTCCGATGCCGAAGCTGCCGACGGCAAGCGCGACGATGATCAGCGTGACGGTCAGGGCGGAGAGGGCGGGCTGCCGGGAGGAAGGAGCAGCCTCGGCGGGGATGCGCAGTTCGGTCACGTCGTCTTCCGTGTGATGGCCCAACGCGCGGCACACAGACAGAGTTCGCGCAGTCACCCTCCTCCTGGGTGCCTCGCAGACGCTCCGGCCGACGGCCATGCCTGGAAAACAATAAGATCGGCCCGCGAAGGCCGCGGACGGCGGCGAAAGTAGCACCATTCGCGGCAATTCCTATGGCTATTTTTTGCATGGCAGCACTGCCGCTGCGGCTACCGGACCGGCGCCGTCTCGGCGGCTGCTGCTATTTTGCCGCTTTGCAACTGTTTAATTGCCTGGAACGTTTCGGGGAGGGCGTTGGTGCGAGAGTTCGGAGAACCAAGATGCGGATCCAGGCGATATTCAACAAGGACGGAGGCACCTTCCGCACCACCGACATGGAAGCCTATGTGCGGCACGCCGAGACGGTTTTCGCCGCGGCGGGTCATCACCTCGATTGCGATGTCGTCGAGGGAGCGGACATCGAGATGGCGTTGCGCCGCTGCGCCGGGCGGACCGATCTCGACGCCATGCTTGCCGGCGGCGGCGACGGCACGATCTCGGCCGCAGCCGGCTTTGCCTGGGAGAGCGGCATCAGCCTCGGCGTCGTGCCGGCGGGTACCATGAACCTGTTTGCCCGTTCGCTGCGCATTCCGCTCAACATCTGGCAGGCGGTCGATGCGCTGGCCGGGGGAACCGTCACCGACGCGGATATCGGCAGCGCCAACGGCCGCGCCTTCGTCCATCAGTTTTCTGCCGGGATGCACGCCCGCATGGTGCGGTTGCGCAACGCCATGACCTACCGCTCGCGGCCCGGCAAGATGGCCGCAAATGTTCGCGCGGCGATCGGTGTCATGCTCGATCCGCCGCGATTCGAGGTCGAGTACGACGTCGATGGCGTCCGAGAGCACCAGATGGTCTCGGCGATCAACGTATCGAACAATCGTTTCGGCAATGATTCGCTGCTCTACGCGGATGCCGTGACCGGCGGACACCTGGGCATTTACGTCGCCCAGCCGCTGACGACGTCCGGCGTCGCACGGCTGGCCTACGACATCCTGCGCGGGCGGTTGCGGGAGAACACCGCCGTCACCGAGATGACGGGGAGCGCGGTCGAACTGCACTTTCCCAAGATCGACCGCGCCGTCAACTGCGTCATTGACGGCGAACTGCTGCCGATGGGCCGCGATGTCTCCTTGCGGCTGCACGCCGGCGAATTGAAGGTGATCGTGCCGCAGGTGGCGACACAATCAACGCAAAAGCCGCAAGCGGCCGCCTGAAGCCTCAGATCCGCGGCAGGTAGGTCTGGTAGTCGAAGTCGGAGACCGTGCGCAGGTAGGTGATCGCTTCCTTGCGCTTGGTGTCGCCGTAGAGCTTCTGGTAACGCGGGCCGAAGACGTCGGCGATGAAGGGCGAGGCGGAAAACTCCTCGACCGCCGTCAGGAAGTCGTGCGTCAGCCGCTGGGTGCCGACCGGATCCTGGCCGGGTTCCGTCGCCGGACCGGGATCGAGGTCCTCGTCCAGGCCGAGCAGGATGCCGCCGAGAATGGCCGTCAGCAGCAGGTAGGGGTTGACGTCCGCGCCGGCGACACGGTGCTCGACGCGTGCGGCGGGACCGTCCTTGTCCGGAATGCGGATCGCGGTGCCGCGATGGCCGAAGCCCCAGTCGATGTCCACCGGTGCGAACGAGCCCGGCTGGAAGCGGCGGTAGGAGTTGGCAAAGGGTGCGAAGATCAGTTGCGCGTCGCGCATCGTCTTCAGCATGCCGGCGCAGATCGACTTCAGCTTCTTCGGATCGCCGCCCTTGGCGTCGAGAATGTTGCGGCCGTCCCTGTCGATGATGCTGGCATGCACATGCAGGCCGGAGCCGGCCTGGTCGGCGTACGGCTTGGCCATGCACGTGGATTTCAGCCCGTGCCGGCGCGCGGCCTGCTCGGCGACGCGCTTGAGATAGATGCAATCGTCGGCGGCGGCGAGCGCGTCGGGCCGGTGCAGGAGGTTGATCTCGAACTGCCCTTGGCCGAATTCCGCCGTGGTGGCGTCCGCCGGCAGTTCCATGTCGCGCGCCCAGGTGCGTACCGTCTGCAGGTAGTCCTCGAGCGCGTCGACGGCGCCCATGTCGTAGAGCTGGAAGCCGTTCGGCTGGTCGCGGTACATCAGCCGTTCCGGCGGGCGCGGCTTGCCGGTCACACGCCAGTCGTCCTGGACCACGTAGAATTCGAGTTCGGTGGCAACCACCGGCGTCAGTCCGCGCGCCTCGAAGCGCTTCAGCAGGTTTGCCAGGATCGCGCGCGGGCACATGAAGCTCGGCGTGCCGTCGAGTTCGTGCATGGTGGCGAGCACCTGCTTGGAGCCTGCCGGCGCCCACGGCAAGGCGGTAAGCGAGCGGCGGTCGGGAATGCAGTTGCCGTCGGGGTCTCCGATCGAGATGGACAACCCGGTGATGTCGTCGTTGTCATCGCCCCAGATGTCGAGCGACTGGGTGGACGAGGGCAGGCGGACGGTCCCTTCCCAGACCTTCTTCTCCGCTTCGATCGGGATCTGCTTGCCGCGCAGATCGCCGTTCATGCCGACGAGGAGGATTTCGATACGGGAGGGAGCATTGGCGGGCGTGGTGCCGGCCACCGGGTTTTCGTTGATCATGGTCAATTTTCACTCTGGAGGGTTGTTCAAAGGTCACTCGGCGGTAAGCGATTCTTGCGCCGCTCTATTGCCAAATGCCTGTCAGGTGGGCATTTTCCTAGCCCATTCTGACCCGTCGTTCAATGCGTCAGGGAGCTTTCGCCGGTCTGAGGTGGAATTGGCGAAAACCCTGTGAAACCCAAGGAAGCCATTCATGTCGAATATGCATGCCGCCCTCTCCAATATCGGTGCGCTTGATGCCGCCCATCATCTTCATCCCTTCTCCGACATGAAAAAGCTGAATGCGGCCGGCACCCGTATCATCGAGCGCGGTGAAGGCTGCTACATCTATGACAATCACGGCAAGAAATATCTCGATGGTTTCGCCGGGCTGTGGTGCGTCAACATCGGCTATGGCCGCAAGGAGATTGCCGACGCCGCCTACAAGCAGATGAACGAGCTGACGTACTACAACACCTTCTTCGGCACGACCACGCCGCCGACAGTGCTTCTGGCACAGAAGATCACGTCTCATGCCGGCCCGAACATCAACCGCGTCTTCTTCACCGGTTCCGGTTCGGAGGCCAACGACACCTGGTTCCGCATGGCGCGCGTCTATTGGGCTGCCATGGGCAAGCCGACGAAGAAGACGGTGATCGCGCGCGTCAACGGCTATCACGGTTCCACCGTTGCCGGCGCCTCGCTCGGCGGCATGAAGTGGATGCACGAGCAGGGCGACCTGCCGATCGCCGGCATCGTTCACATCGGCCAGCCCTACTGGTACGGCGAGGGCGGGGATCTCTCGCCGGCCGATTTCGGCCTGAAGATGGCCCGTGAACTGGAAGCGAAGATCGACGAGTTGGGCGAGGACAACGTCGCGGCCTTCGTCGCCGAGCCGATCCAGGGGGCGGGGGGAGTCATCGTGCCGCCGGAAACCTACTGGCCGGAAATCGCCCGCATCTGCAAGGCGCGCAACATCCTGCTCGTGACCGACGAGGTCATCTGCGGTTTCGGCCGCACCGGTCATTGGTTCGGCCACCAGCATTTCGGCGTCGAGCCCGATCTTGCCCCGATCGCCAAGGGTCTCTCCTCCGGCTACCTGCCGATCGGCGGCGTCATGGTCAGCGATCGTGTCGCCGACGTGCTGGTCAATGAAGTGGGCGACTTCAACCACGGCTTCACCTATTCCGGCCATCCGGTTTGCGCCGCAGCGGCGCTGGAAAACCTGCGCATCATCGAGGAGGAGAAGCTGGTCGAGCGCGTCCATGACGACGTCGGTCCCTATCTGGCGGCCGGCTTGAAGTCGTTGGAAGATCATCCGATGGTGGGCCAGACGCAGTCGGCCGGCCTGATGGCCGCGGTCCAGCTTGCCGAGAACAAGTCGACCCGCAAGCGGTTCGAAGATCGCGAGCGGGCCGGTGTCGAGGTCCGCAATCACTGCCTCGCCAACGGCCTGGTCCTGCGGGCCACCGGCGACCGCATGCTGTTCTCGCCGCCACTGGTCATCACCCGCGGCGAGATCGATCAGATGATCGAGATCACCCGCAAGGGGCTCGATCACGCCTGGAAGGTGATGAAGGGCTGAGGCCGCATCGCGTTTGTGACGGAGGCCGGCTGGCCTCCGTCAAGCCGGCCTCGATCCGGCATCCAGCAGTGCCGTGACTGCGGCGCAGAATCTTTTGCGCTGGATGCCGACGGCAGGTCCGGCGTGGCGGGATGAGACGGGGAACGCGCTACTCCGCAGCCGGATAAACCCACGCGTAGCTGAACGTGTAGACATCTTGCGCCCGGCCGTAGTGATAGGGCAGTTCGGCCGTGTGCACGATCGGAGAGGTGCCAATGGCGCCATCCAGCAAGCGCTCCGCCTCGGTCAGCAGATCGGCAGGAGCCGCCGGTTCGGCTCCGGGTTCGAACCGCCAGACCAGCAATAGCGGCGATTGGTGGCTGATCGCCATCTTGGGCGCGAAGCCGGAATAGCTGTTCGAAACAACCGGCACTTCGGGAAACTGCAGGCGCAGATTGCCGGCGAGATGCGTGTCGGTCGTCAGGATCGCGGCGGGAACGATGTGGTCGGTCGCCCGGACATGGGCCGCGAAGGCGGCATAGGGAACGTTCAGCTTCTGATAGTCGCCCGTCAATCCGGCCATTGCGACGCGGCCGAACAGGATCGCCGGTACGGCGAGCATGACGATGAGGGGAACCGGGAGGAAGCGTTTCAGGTGCAGTGCGTCCTGTCCGCCGGCTGCCTCCACCTTGAGGCAGAGATAGAGTGGCAGGATCAGCAACAGCGGCGTCAGCCAGCGGTCCTTGATGTGCTCGGCCCCCCCGAAGACGATGAGCAGCGACAGCGCCAGCAGGAAGACGACCATCATCCGCTCGATCAGCGCGGTCCACCGGTTGCCGTGCGAAAGCGCCTTCCACAGGGATTCGCGGAACACCGCCGCGAAGACGATGACGGTCACGCTCGAAAAGCTGAGGATGGCCAGGGCCAGCGATGCAAATCCGCCACCGATCCGCGACGACAAGCCGGTGGTCCCCTCGCTGAGCTTTTCCATCGTCCGCTCGGTCGCAAGGCCGAGGTGATCGGCGAGCCAGAGCACGTGCGGGGCGACGATTGCGGCACTGGCGGCAATCGTCAACAGCAGCCTCCAGTCGAACAGGCGCGACCGCCACTCTCGGTCAAGGAGCACCGAGAGCAGCGCGGCGGCGGGCAGCAGGGCAAAATTGTATTTCGAGATAAGGCCGATGCCGATGGCGAGCCCGGTGAGGAGGTAGGACGCCGCAGTCGGGGCGGCGAGCGTGCGGAAGAAGCCGTAGAAGAACAGCGAGGTTGCGAAGATGACGGCGACGGTATGCGTCAGGTCGCGCTGCGCCTCAAAGGCGATCTGCGGCACCGTCAGCAGCGCCAGCGTCGCGATGATCGCCAGATCGCGATCCTTCAGGACGGTACGAGCCGCCAGTCCGTAGAAGAAATAGGCGAGGAACAGAACCAGGTTTTTTAAGAAGCTGATCGCGAAGACGCTCGGACCGGTGACCTTGATGACCGCGTATTGCAGCCAGTTGTAGAAGGGAGGCTGCGTGTCGTAGCCGGCCGCCAGCCACTGCGACAGCAGGATCTGCTGCGCCTCGTCCCGCTCCAGCGAGTCCGGCATGGCGAGGCGCACGAGCAAGTTCAGCAGGAAATAGCCGGCGAGCAGCAGGAACACCGCGTTCGGCGAGGCGCGCAGGAACCGTGTCATCTCAATTGTGCCGGAACGTTTGCCTTACGACATAGTTCGGCGTGTCGTCGTCGCGAAAATAGGTGCGGGCTATCATCTCGGCCAGGATGCCGGTGGTGATCAACTGGACCGACGACAGGAACAGCATGAAGCCGATGAGCAGCAGCGGGCGGGTACCGATATCGTTGCCGAAGACGACCTTGTCGATGAAGAGGTAGCCGAGGATCAGCGCGCTGAGCGCGCCCGCGGCAAGGCCGATCGAGCCGAAGAAGTGGCCCGGCCGCGCCTTGTAGCGCATGAAGAACAGCACCGAGAGGAGATCGAGGATGACTCTGAAGGTGCGGGAGATGCCGTACTTCGACGTGCCGAGCGTGCGCGGGTGATGGGTCACCACCATTTCGCCGATTCGCGAGGAGGGCACGACGCCGGCCACCCAGGCCGGAATGAAGCGGTGCATCTCGCCCATCAGCTTGACCTGCTTGATGATCGAGGCACGATAGAGCTTCAGGCTGCAGCCGTAGTCGTGCAGGCGAACGCCGGTGATCCGCCCGATCAGCGCGTTGGCGCACCACGAAGGGATCTTGCGCAGGAAGAGCCCGTCCTTGCGGTTCTTGCGCCAGCCGACGAGAAGATCGAGTTCGCGATCCTCCAATGCCTTTGCCATGGCGCGGATGTCGCACGGATCGTTCTGGAGGTCACCGTCGAGGGTAGCGATCAGCCGTCCGGTCGCCGCATCGATGCCGGCCTGCATCGCCGCCGTCTGGCCGAAATTGCGCTGCAGTTCGACGATTGCAAGGCGCAGGGCCGGGCGCTCGAGCGAACGACGCGCCTTGGCGAGCGTGCCGTCGGTGCTGCCGTCGTCGACGAGGATCAGTTCCCACGCCTTGTCGTAGCCCTCCATCGCCTCGCAGACACGCGCGATCAGAAGTTCGACGCTCTCCTCTTCATTGAAGACGGGCACGACGATCGACATTTCGATGCCGCTTGGCTCGAGCGCGGTTGCAGCGACGGTTTGGGACTTCTCTTGCAACGGTTCTTTCTCCACTCCGGCGGAGTTCTTTCCGGCCGCGGTTCGTGATACCACGCAGTTCGCACCGATCACGGAAATCCAGCACTATATGACTTCAGCGCCGAATTCCAGTCGACGATCCTGGCTTTCCCGCCACGCGATGAGCTTGCTGGCGCTGGCTTGTCTCGTCGCCTATGCCGCCTTCGTCGAGTGGCAATGGGGCTGGGGGCGGCTGCTTCTGCAGTGGTCCAGGGTAGGAGCGGGAACTGCCGTCGCCGCCCTTTCCCTGCTGACCGCCACCTATTTCGTGCGTGCGCAGCGCATCTATGACTACTTTCCCGCCGAGACCTCCGGACGGTTCCTGCAGCTTTTTCGTCTCACCCAGGTCCACAATCTCCTCAACATCATGCTGCCGTTCAGGGCAGGCGAGACGAGCTTTCCGCTTCTGATGCGATCGCAATTCGCGGTCCCCTTGACGCGCGCGACGGCGGCGCTGCTCGTCATGCGGCTTTTGGACCTGCACGCGCTTTGCGCGGCCGCCGGCGTCGGCCTGGTGCTGGGGACCCGGAACACGACGGTCGCCTGGCTAGCCTGGTCTGCGTTCCTCGTCTCGCCCTTGGTGTTCTTTGCCGCCAAGGGTCCGATTTTCCGGCACCTGAACGGCACCTTGCCGCAGAAACTGGAAAAGCTGCTGGAGGAAGTCGAGGCCGGCGTACCCGCGAACGCAGCCGGGTTCGTCCGCGCCTGGGCCTTCACCGTGCTGAATTGGGCGGTGAAGGTGATCGTGCTCGCCTGGGTTCTGGCCTTGCTCGGGGTGACGCCGCTTTCGGCAACGTTCGGTGGCGCGCTCGGCGGCGAACTGTCTTCGGTCCTGCCCCTGCATGCGCCGGGCGGCGTCGGCACCTATCCGGCCGGCATCACGGCCGGCGCGGTCGCGTTCGGTGCAGGGCGTGACAGGGCCGCTGTCGCGCTGATGGCGGAGGCGGCCATCAACGCCCATCTGCTCATTGTCGCCAGCGCCTGCGTCGGCACGGCGTTGTCCATCGTCCTGTCGTGGTTTTCCGCCAAGCCGCGGTGACGGGACCAGCCGCGCCGGCGCGAGACCGGGATTATTGGAAGGCCGTCTCGAAGAAGCTTCGGAGCTTGCGTGAGTGCAGCTTTTCCGTCGGCATGCCGGCGAGCTTCTCCAGCGCCCGGATGCCGATGCGCAGGTGCTGGTTGACCTGCGTGCGGTAGAAGGCGGTTGCCATGCCGGGCAGCTTCAGCTCGCCGTGCAGCGGCTTGTCGGAGACGCAGAGCAGGGTTCCATAGGGCACGCGGAAGCGGAAGCCGTTCGCCGCGATCGTCGCCGATTCCATGTCGAGCGCGATCGCCCGCGACTGCGACAGCCGTTTCACCGGCCCGCGCTGGTCGCGCAGTTCCCAGTTGCGGTTGTCGATCGTGGCGACCGTGCCGGTGCGCATGATCCGCTTCAGGTCGTAGCCTTCCAGCCCCGTCACCTCGGCGACGGCGCTTTCGAGCGCCACCTGTACCTCGGCCAGCGCCGGGATCGGCACCCACACCGGCAGGTCGTCGTCGAGCACGTGATCCTCGCGCACATAGGCGTGGGCCAGCACGTAGTCGCCGAGCGTCTGGCTGTTGCGCAAGCCGGCGCAGTGGCCGAGCATCAGCCAGGCATGCGGGCGCAGCACGGCGATGTGGTCGGTGATCGTCTTGGCGTTGGAGGGACCGACGCCGATGTTGACGAGCGTAATGCCGCCGTGCCCCTTGCGCTTGATGTGGTAGGCCGGCATCTGCGGCAGCCGCGCCAGCGTCAGGTCGGTGTCCGGCTTGTCGTTGCCGGCCTGGGTGACGACGTTGCCGGGCTCGACGAAGGCCGTATAGCCGTTGCCGCCCTCGGCCATCTGCAGTCGTGCCCAGGCGCAGAACTCGTCGACGTAGAACTGATAGTTCGTGAAGAGCACGAAATTCTGGAAATGGTGCGCGTTGGTGGCCGTGTAGTGGCTGAGGCGTGCGAGCGAGTAATCGATACGCTGCGCAGTGAAGGCCGCCAGCGGCGAAGCCTCGCCGGGGCCGGCTTCGTAGGAGCCGTTGGCAATCTCGTCATCCGTATTCGTCAGGTCGGGCGCGTCGAACAGGTCCCGCAGCGGCACGGTGATGTTTTCGGCGATCTCCGCCTCCACGTGCGCGCCCTCGCCAAAGGCGAAGTGCAAGGGGATCGGGGTGGAGGACTCCGACACGGTGACGCTGATGCCGTGGTTGCGGATCAGATGTCCCAACTGTTCCCGCAGATAGTGCCGGAACAGTTTCGGTCGGGTGATGGTGGTCGAGTAGACTCCCGGGGAGGCGACATAGCCGTGGGACAGTCGTGAATCCACGTGGCCGAAGCTCGTCGTCTCGACGCTCACCTGCGGATAGCACGCACGATAGCGGCACGCCGGCGCCCTGGTCCTCGCCAGGCCGGCGAAAGCATCCGTCAGGAAGTGGGTATTCCGCTCATAAAGCGCCTCCAGGCAATCGACCGCCTTGACCGGGTCGTCGAAGGTCTGCGGCTCGAAGGGATCTGGCAGGGCAAACGGAAGGGCGGGCCGGGACAAGATTTCTTTGCTCATGAATCATTATAGTTCGGCAAATTCTGCACGCAAACGACAAGAATGTAACGTCCCCAGTCGGTCAACCGCGTCGCTTTCAGGTGCTTGTGTGCGAATTTCAGCGCGGACCGGCAAGAATGACGATCGTTCCGGCGACAGCAATGGCCGCACCCGCCAAATCCCATCGGTCGGGGGAGACGCCTTCCGCAGCCCAGAGCCAGAGCAGGGAGGCGGCGATGTAGATCCCGCCGTAGGCTGCGTAGGCGCGGCCGGCCGCGCTCGAATCGATCAGCGTCAGCAGCCAGGCGAAGGCCGCAAGCGATGCCGTGCCGGGGACAAGCCAGAGCGCCGACTTCTCCAGCCCAACCAGGCCCAGAAGGAAAAGCAGCCGGCAATTTCCGCCAGGGCAGCGGTGCCGTAGATCAGGAAGGATTTCATTCTGGCTCCGTGCGAAGGAGCCGATGCCATAGCGCAAAACGCCTGAGGCGGAAATCGCCTTCAAACGTCGGGCGTCTTCAACTCATCGCCTGACGCTGCAGCGTGACGAAGAGGACGAGCCCGGCACCCTGCTTGCCGGCGCCGAGGCTGCCATTGTGGGCCGCGTAGGAAACGGCCGCAAGCGGCGCAACCATGAGGGCGGTCAGAACGAGGATGCGCAGGCTGATGGCGAGGCTGGCGAAAAGCGCGATCGGCATGGCGGGCGTCCTTGCTGCGGCAGGGTTAGAGGGCGCGATGGCATAGGGTCGGGACCGAGCAGGCGCTCGCCGTGCCAAACCGCTTGTTCTGGTCGTGACGGCGCGCATCGGTTTCGACCGCGGCAGCGACCGAGATCGCAAAAACGGTCATCAGCAGCGTTATGATCGTCAGTCGGCGGGCCAGGATTTCCATCGTTCGTCCCTAAGATTGTCTTTCCGTTATGGCTTTCTCGCATGACGTGACTGAATGCGTCCTGAGAGGGCGGTTCATCTGGCGTTCAGAAAGCGATGCCCGACGGTCTTGAAGCCGGGCGCGGTCGTGGCTAACTCGTTGTGACATCGAATGGAGAACCATATGACCAGACCGATCGAGCTTTACTACTGGCCGACCCCGAACGGCTTCAAGATCACCATCATGCTGGAGGAACTGGGCGCTCCCTACGAGGTGAAGTACGTCAATATCGGCAAGGGCGAGCAGTTTTCGCCCGACTTCCTGAAGATCGCGCCCAACAACCGCATGCCGGCGATCGTCGATCCCGACGGTCCGGGCGGCGCGCCGATCTCGGTGTTCGAGTCCGGTGCCATCCTGCAGTATCTCGGCCGCAAGTACGGAAAATTCTATCCGACCGAGGAGCGCGCCCGCGTCCAGGTCGAGGAATGGCTGTTCTGGCAGATGGGCGGGCTCGGCCCGATGGCCGGACAGGCGCACCATTTCCGTCAGTATGCGCCGGAAAAGGTCGAATACGGCATCAAGCGCTACACCAACGAGGTCAACCGTCTCTACGGCGTGATGAACAGGCGGCTGGCGGAGAACGAGTATCTCGCCGGCGACTACTCGATCGCCGACATGGCCTGCATCGGCTGGGTGCGCCCCTACGAGAACCAGGGCCAGAAGCTGGAGGACTTCCCGCACCTGAAGCGCTGGTTCGAGGCCGTTCTCGCCCGCCCCGCTGTGCAGCGCGGCATCGAGGTCGGCAAGGAGGAGCGCGCCCGTCAGGCGAGCCTTGCCGACGACAAGGAAGCGCAGAAGATCCTGTTCGGCCAGCGGGCGCGGTAGGGGCCGCTGACCCGCCAGATTTCGTCATGCCGGACCTGATCCGGCATCCAGTCGCGCAAGTCCTTGCGCTAGAGAAGCTTCTTTCGCGCCGCCGACGCGGCGCGGCTGGACACCGGCTCAAGGCCGGTGTGACGGAAGATGGGTGGGCCGCTCCTCCACCTCCATCAGAATTGCCAGTCACGGCGGCCAAGGCACCGCTCTGTCTCACCGGCAGGCGCAGCGATCACTTTTTGCGCGGAGGAAACGCGCGAACGCTCTCCGTGGTTAGCGATTGGTTGAAATCGCAAGTTGAACAATGCGTAAATTTTGAAGCAAATCCGCGGCGTTCCAGCGGGTGCAATGCTTAACGAAAATCCAAGTTTACCAACTGTTTGAACTTTGTTCGTCTCAAATTAAGCATGCATTTTAAGCGCCTGTTGAAAGGGGGCTGGCATAGTGCAGCCATAAGACGAGCACGGGAAACACCGGCCGGCAAAACCTTCCGAGGAGCACATGCCGCAGAAGACGGCAGGCCCTCGAAAGGCTTGAAAAACAGGGCGATACAAGAAGAAGACAACAGGACAGGGACAAACGGAAATGGCACGCTTCGATATCCAGAACGCCGAAATGGCCGCCATGACGGGCGGCGACACCCGCGCCGACACGTTCTGCGACATGGGTCTGATGTACGCGACGGGGCGCGGCTGCGACGTCGACCTGATCGCGGCCCACAAGTGGCTGAACATCGCCGCAATCAGGGGTTGCGATCGTGCGGCCGAGCTGCGGGCCGATCTCGCCGCGACGATGACGAAAACGGATCTGGCGCTGGCGCTTCGCGCCGCCCGCAACTGGATGACGACGCACTGACGACAATAGGCAATCAGGCGGGTAGGCAGTAGGGCGCAATCAACCTACGAGAACCTTTAAAAAGGCATCGCTGTCCAACAACGATACTCTGCTGCCTACCGATTGCTTCCCGCCGTGCGAAGCACCTTCGGCAGAACCTCTTCCAGCAGAGCCATCTCGGCTTCCGGGCCGACGCTGACGCGGATGCAGCGGTTCAGTGGCGCGACACCGGGCATGCGAATGAAGACGCCGTGCTCCATCAGTCCGTCGACGATCGCACGCGCATGCGCGCCGTCGCCTCCGCAGTCGATCGCGACGAAATTCGTCGCGGAGGGCAGGGGGCGCAGGCCGTTCTGCGTGGCTATTTGCGCGACCCGGTCGCGCGCGGCGGCGATGCGGCCGACGACGTCGCGCAGATACGCCTGGTCCGCGAGCGCGGCGAGCGCTGCCGCCGTCGAAATCCGTGCCATGCCGAAATGGTTGCGGATCTTGTCGAACGCCTGGGCGTTGCCGATCGTGCCGATCGCATAGCCAATGCGCGCGCCCGCCAGCCCGTAGGCCTTGGAGAAGGTCCGCATCCGCAGAACGTTCGGTTGGCCGATCAGCGCTTCGATCGCCGGTGTCGATCCGGCCGGCGCCGTCTCGCAATAGGCCTCGTCGAGGACCAGCAGGCTGCGCTCCGGCAGCGCCCGGGCGAAGGCGACGACGCTGTCGGCGTCCCACCAGCTTCCCATCGGATTGTCCGGATTGGCCAAATAGACGAGCGGCGCATCCTCGCCCCTGGCCGCCGCAAGCAGCCCGTCGAGATCCTCCCGGTCGTTGACGTAGGGAACCGTGACGAGCCGCCCGCCATAGCCGTTGACGTGGTAATTGAAGGTCGGATAGCCGCCGAGCGATGTCACCACCGCTGCGCCCGGTTCGACGACGAGGCGGACGATCTCGCCGAGAAGCCCGTCGATGCCGCCGCCGATCGCGATATTGTCGCGCGAGACCCCGTGATGGAGGGCAAGCGCCTCGCGCAGCTCGAAATTCTCCGGATCGTTGTACATCCAGGTGTCGCCGGCCGCGCGGGCGATTGCCTCCAGCACAGACGGCGCGGGGCCGAACCCGCTCTCGTTGGCGCCGATGCGTGCCTTTACCTTCGTTGCCCGCTGGCGTTCGATCGCCTCCGGCCCGACGAAGGGGATGGTGGAGGGCAGCGCGTTGACGAGCGGGGTGAAGCGGGAGAAGCCGGACATTCTGCGAGTACCTTGTTGAAGGACGTCAAGGAAAAGCCTGCCGCGCCCGCGAGCGGGCCGGCAGCGCAAACCGCCGGCACAGTAGCGCATGCGGGCAAAAATCCAAATGGATTTTCAGCAAGGATTGTGTCATGTTTTCAGGGTGTTACCCCAGAAATGCCTGGCGCTCGGCGCTCGATCTGTCTGCGGGCGCCTCTGGCGAACCCGCATTCCACCGGTCGATCAGGTGCGCGGCAGGCTGAACTGCGGCCGCTCCAAGCCCTTCGCATAGGTGGGCGGTGCGTCCTTCTTCTTGGCGGCGACACCACCGGTGAAGTAGTCGGCGCGCACGATCTCGTGCAGCAGCTCCTCATCGATCTCCTTGATGAACTGCACGCCGATGCGATGGTCGTTGCGGTAGATCTCCGCGCAACCGACCTTGGCGAAAACGCCGACGATGGTCAGATAATAGTGCGTGCCGAGGCCGATCGTCGTGTTGACGGAAAAGCTGGCGCCGCCTTGCGAAATGTCGATCAGCTTGCAGCTCCGGGTCTTGGGAACTGCGAGATCAAGACCAACGGACAACAGCATGCCCTGCCGGTTGACCTTGAAGCGCTCCCATTTGCGCTCGTAAAGGCCGCCGCTTTGGCGCTTGTCGACCAACTCCATCATAGGTTCTCCCGGAATAGGCATCATGCCCCGAATGACCATCCAAGGAATTTTTGCAGATTTGTGTTGGAAATCGCTAAAGACGGCATATCAAAATTTACGTATCGCAATTCCGGCGGATGCCCGCGATGGAAATGAGAACGGCGCCCCGCATTGCTGCGAGGCGCCGTCCCGTCGTCGATCTTGAGCGCTGAACTTATTGGAATGCCTGCAGGCCCGTCTGCGCGCGGCCGAGGATGAGGGCGTGCACGTCGTGGGTGCCTTCGTAGGTGTTCACGGCTTCCAGGTTCATCACGTGGCGGATGACGCCATACTCGTCCGACACGCCATTGCCGCCATGCATGTCGCGGGACACACGGGCGATGTCGAGCGCCTTGCCGCAGTTGTTGCGCTTCATCAGCGAGATCAGTTCGGCCGGGGCGCGGTGCTCGTCGAACAGTCGGCCGAGGCGCAGCGCGCCCTGCAGGCCGAGCGCGATTTCCGTCTGCATGTCCGCCAGCTTCTTCTGGATCAGCTGCATCTGCGCGAGCGGCTTGCCGAACTGCTTGCGGTCCATCGTGTACTGGCGGGCGGCGTGCCAGCAGAATTCGGCAGCGCCCATCGCACCCCAGGCAATGCCGTAGCGGGCGCGGTTGAGGCAGCCGAACGGGCCGGCGAGGCCGGAGACTTCCGGCAGCAGGTTTTCTTCCGGAACGAACACGTCCTGCATCATGATCATGCCGGTGATCGAGGCGCGCAGCGAGAACTTTCCTTCGATCTTCGGCGTCTCGAAGCCCTTCATGCCGCGCTCGAGGATGAAGCCCTTGATCTTGCCGTCATGCGCTTCGGACTTGGCCCAGACGATGGCGACGTCGGAGATCGGCGAGTTGGTGATCCAGTTCTTGGCGCCGGAGACGAGATAGCCGCCGTCGACCTTCTTTGCCCGCGTGATCATCGAGGAGGGGTCGGAGCCGTGGTCGGGCTCGGTCAGGCCGAAGCAGCCGACCCATTCGCCGGAGGCGAGCTTCGGCAGATAGCGCTTGCGCTGGTCGTCGGTGCCGTAGGCGAAGATCGGGTGCATCACGAGCGAGGACTGCACCGACATGGCGGAGCGATAGCCGGAATCGACACGCTCGACTTCGCGGGCGACGAGGCCGTAGGAGACGTAGTTGGCGCCAACGCCGCCGAATTCCTCCGGGATCGTCGGGCCGAGCAGGCCGAGTGCACCCATCTCGGTCATGATTTCGCGGTGGAAGATCTCGTGGCGGTTGGCCTCGAGCACGCGCGAGGCGAGCTTGTCCTGGCAATAGGCGCGGGCAGCATCGCGGATCATCCGCTCCTCGTCGGTCAGCTGGTCCTCGAGCAGGAACGGATCTTCCCAGTCGAAGGCCGCCATTTTCGCGCGGGCCTGCTCCGGTGTTGCTTTATGGTGTGCGCTCATTGGAAAATCCTCTCTCGCCATCTGTCTCGTTGCAGATGTGCTACATCAGGATGCCGGAGCCTTAAAGGGGGCAAGCCCGTCGGTTCCTCCGCTGCTCTGCCTAATTGTGCATTGCTTCATGCGCCCCCAGAATGAGAACGGTCAGAACCGCCCCAATGGCGGCTTTTCCGCAGCTCGTCCGGTCGCGGCCCTGCCAAAAGCCAAGGCCTGCGTTCGCGCAGGATCGGCTCATGGGCCAACGATCTTGGCCCTGTTCGACATCCATTTTGCGCGTCACCGCGCCAGCAGCCACGCGTGCTCCTCGGCATTGTGGAACTTCCAAACCCTTTTCGGCCCCGCCATGACGTTCAGATAGTAGAGGTCGTAGCCGTGACAGGTGGCGCAGGGGTGGTAGCCTCTGGGGACCAGCGTCACGTCACCGTCCTCCACCGCCATCGCCTCGTCGAGCGAACGGTCGTCGGTATAGACGCGCTGGAAGGCGAAACCCTGCGGCGGGTTGAGCCGATGGTAATAGGTTTCTTCCAGCAGGCTCTCGTTTGGCAGGTCGTCGCGGTCGTGCTTGTGCGGTGGATAGGAAGAGGTGTGGCCCTCCGGCGTGATCACTTCCACCACCAGCAGCGAATGCGCCGACCCGTCGTCCTCGGGCATGATGTTCGTCACATGGCGGACGTTGCTGCCCTTGCCGCGCACGATCTGCGGATGGGTGCCGGGCGGGATCGCCTTGGGCTTGTGGTCGCCGCCGCCCGGTGCCGAACAGACCGCGAGCTCCAGCTCGGTCTCGGCCGTCACCGACCAGTTCGAGTTGGAGGGAACGTAAAGCGCATGCGGCTGCCCCTCGAACACGCTCATCCGCTCGCCGAGCACGCCGAAGCTCTCGCCGTCCGCCGTCGCCGAGCCCTTGCCGGTGAGAAAGACGAGGCAGACCTCCCGGCTTCCGGTTTCCGCTGCGACGATCTCGCCGGGTTTCATCCGGTGCAGGTCGAAGCCTACATAGGTCCAACCGGCGCTTTCCGGCGTGACATGCGTCACCCGGCCATGGGTGCCGTTCGGCTTGACGAGCAGTTTCGGCATCGGTTTCTCCTCAATACATCGTCGTTCGTCGGGGCAGGTGGGTGTCAGCTTCGGTCCAGGCCCGCTTCCTTCGCAAACGCCTTCAGCGCCTTCAGTCCCATAGACTGGTACTCGAACGGGTTGCGCACCAGCGGGTCCTGCTCCGCCTCGATGACAAGCCAGCCGTCATAGCCGTGCTCGGCTGCGATCTTCAGGACAGGGAGGAAGTCGACGCCGCCCTCGGGATCGCCGGGGACGGTGAACACGCCGCGGCGAACGCCCTCGAGGAAAGAGAGCCTTTCGCCCTCGACTTCCTTCCGGATCGCCGGGCGCACGTTCTTGGCGTGGATGTGCCGCACGCGGTGCATATATTTGCGCGCCAGATCCGCCGGATCCGACCCGCCAAACCAGGCATGTCCGGTGTCGAGCAGGAGCTTCGTCGCCGGACCGGTGCTGGCCATCAGCCGGTCGATTTCCGCGCCGCTCTGAACGACGGTGCCCATGTGGTGATGGTAGACGAGGTCGATGCCCTGCTCGGCGCAAAATTGCGCAATCGCCTCGACATCCGCGCCGAACTTCGCCCAGGCATCTTCGGGCAGCACGGGCTTGTCGGCGAGCGCCTTGCCGTCGTCGCCGTGGATGGCGTTCGAGGTCTCGCAGACGATGCACACCTTGCAGCCGTTCGCCTTCAGCATGTCGAGATGCGGCTGGATCGCCTTTTTCTCAGCCTCCACGTCGTGAGCGAGCAGGTTCAGCGAGTGCCAGCCGGACACGAACACGAGCTTGTGCGCCGCCAGAACCCTTTTCAGTTCCTCGCCGTTGCTGGGCATCTTGTGCCCCTTTTCGATGCCGTCGAAGCCGATCCTCTCGCAATCCGACAGGCAGTCCTCGAGCGTCAGATGCGCCCCGATCGTCCGGTCGTCGTCGTTGCTCCAGGCGATCGGGTTGGTGCCGTAGCGAATCATGTGTGGTACACTCCCAAAGAATCTCGTGCCTGGCACCCGTCCGGCGGAAATGCCGGGCAGGCTGCCGTTCACTCGCTCAGCGCTGCTGTCTGCGCGCCGCCTCGTACTTTTCCCGCGCCGCCTTCACCTCGCTGCGCGCGCTCACCTCGGGCACCGCCACGTCCCACCAGTGGCCGCCGGCCTCGGTGGTGACGAGCGGATCCGTATCGATGACGATGACGGAGGTGCGGTCATTTCTCTTGCTCTGCTCGAGCGCCGTCTCGAGGTCGGCGATCGAGGAGACCTTGGCGGCGACCGCACCCATGCTTTCGGCGTGCGCCCGGAAGTCGATCTCCGGCATCGTCTCGATGCGGGCGTCCTTGAGCAGGTTGTTGAAGTTCGCCCCGCCGGTCGCCATCTGCAGGCGGTTGATGCAGCCGAAGCCACGATTGTCGAGCACGACGATCGTCAGCTTCTGGCCGAGCATCACCGAGGTCGAAAGCTCCGAGTTCATCATCATGTAGGAGCCGTCGCCGACCATGACGACGACGTCCGCCTCGGGACGCGCCATCTTCACCCCGAGCCCGCCGGCGATCTCGTAGCCCATGCACGAGAAGCCGTATTCCAGGTGGTAGCTGCCCGGCTTGCCGGCCTGCCAGAGTTTGTGCAACTCGCCCGGAAGGCCGCCGGCGGCGCAGACGAGGATGGAATTCTCACCGCCGATCGTGCGCTGGACGGCGCCGATCACCTGGGCATCGGAGGGAAGGGTGGCATTGGTCGGCGCCGTCGCGCGGTTGACCGCCGCCATCCATTCAGTCTTGCGCGCCTTGGCCGCCGCTTCAACGGGGGCTGGCGCCTTCCAGCCGCCGAGCGCTTCGGAGAGCAGCATCAACCCCTCGCGTGCGTCGCAGACCAGCGGCAGGCTGTCGTGTTTTGCGGCGTCGAAGGCGGCCGTGTTGAGGCTGATGATCCGGGCACGCTCGTTCTTGAACAGCGCCCAGGAACCGGTGGTGAAGTCCTGGAGGCGCGTGCCGACAGCGAGGATGAGGTCGGCTTCCTCGGCAAAGGCATTGCCGGCGGAGGTGCCGATCACGCCGATCGAGCCCATGCACAGCGGATGGTCGTCGGGCAGGGCCGACTTGCCGGCCTGGGTGACGGCAATGGGAACGCCGTGCATGCCGGCGAACGCCTTCAACTCGGCGGTGGCGCGCGAATAGAGCACGCCGCCGCCGGCGATGATCAACGGCCGCTCGGCCTGCCGGATCGCCTCCAGAGCTGTGGCGAGCTCGTCGCTGTCCGGGCGTGGCCGACGCTCCTTCCAGACTTTCTCCGCAAACAGGCTCACGGGATAGTCATAGGCCTCGGCCTGCACGTCCTGGCACAGCGACAATGTCACCGGGCCGCAATCGACCGGATCGGTCAGAACCTGCATGGCGCGCTTGAGCGCCGGGATGATCTGCTCGGGCCGGGTGATGCGGTCGAAATAGCGCGACACGCATCGGAACGCGTCGTTGACAGAAACCGTGCCGTCGCCGAAATCCTCGATCTGCTGCAGCACCGGGTCGGGAATGCGGTTGGCGAAAACGTCGCCGGGCAGGAAGAGGACGGGCAGGCGGTTCACATGCGCCACGCCTGCGGCCGTCACCATGTTGAGCGCGCCGGGCCCGATCGAGCTCGTGCAGGCCATGAAGCGGGTGCGAAAGCTCGCCTTGGCGAAGGCGACGGCCGCATGCGCCATGCCCTGCTCGTTATGGGCGCGATAGGTCGGCAGTTCCGCACGCACCTGGTAGAGCGCCTCGCCCATGCCGGCGACGTTGCCGTGCCCGAAGATCGCCCAGACGCCGGCGAAGATCGGTATCTTGTGGCCGTCGACGACCGTCATCTGCGCCTTCAGGAAATGCGCGACGGCCTGCGCCATCGTCAGCCGGATCGTCTTGGCCATTCGTTCCTCCCGCGGTTTTCTTTCTCCCACCGCACTCCATTTTCCCCTCCCCAACCCCTCCCCACAAGGGGGAGGGGCTCGATCTGCCGCACCCGTCTTCCAAACCGAAACCGTGCAGCCAAGCAGCCAGTGCAACGGTGCCGATCGGCGACACGCGGTGCGGTCCGCTTCGCCCCTCCCCCTTGTGGGGAGGGGTTGGGGAGGGGAGTTCCATTATTTCGGCCCGCGCGTCTCCAGCCACGCCTCGGTCAGTTCGCGGAACCGCCTGGCCATCTCGGCGACCGCCGTCTCGTCGTCGATCCGGCCGGAGAGCCACTGCCGCGCCGCTTCGGCAAAAATCGTCCGCCCCACGGCAAAACCCTTCACGCTCGGCGCCACCTTCGTCGCCTCGAACGCCTTGACCAGTTCCGCCTGCGGCGCATCCAGCCCGAGCAGCACGATGCCGCGGCAATAGGGGTCGTTCCTCGCGACCGTCGCCTCGACGTTCTGCCATGCCGCCGCCGAGTCCTGCGGCTCGAGCTTCCACCAATCGGGCCTGATGCCGAGATCATAGAGTTCCTGCAGCGCCGTCGACACCGTCGTGTCGTTCAACGGTCCATTTTTGCCGGCGATGATCTCGATCAACAGCTCGCGCCCGATCCGCCGGGACGCTTCGTAGAGCGCGCGCAGCTTTTCCTGCTGATCGTTCTTCAGCGCCGGCGGGTCGTCCGGATGATAGAAGCACAGGCATTTGATGCAATGGCTGATCGGCCATTCGATAAGCTGGGAGCCGATGTCCTGGCTGAACTCGAAACGCAGCGGCTTCGACCCCGGCAACTCCACGGGGCGGCCGATCCAGGAAAAGTCCTTCGCCGCCGCATCGAAAAGGGCATCGCGTCCGAAACGCTCGTCGATCAGCATGCCGTAGCCCGGCCGCCCGTCCGCGACCCGCGCCGCCGCCTCAACCGCCAGCCGCTTGAAGGCGGGGATCTTTTCGTGCGGCGCGCCGATCTGGTCGGCAATCTCGACCAGTTGCATCCGGTGGTCGCAGGCAAGCGCCATCAGAAGCGGGATCTCGCTCCGTCGCGTGGTGGCCCAGTGGATGTGATTGATGGCCTCGTCCTTGCGCAGCGCCCGGTGCTTGCTGCCGTGCCCGAGGAAATAGGTCAGTTCGTCCCAGGTCGGGTATTCCGGCGAGCAGAGCAGGCGGGAGACGGCGAAGGCGCCGCAGGCATTCGCCCAGGTCGCCGAGGTTGCGTGGTCCTCCCCGGTAAGCCAGCCGCGCAAGAAACCGGACATGAAGGCGTCGCCGGCACCGAGCACGTTGTAGACCTCGATCGGAAACCCCTGGCCGACGATGCCGGCTTCCAGGTCGTCGCTGATCGGCCCGTCATACACGATGCAGCCCATCGCGCCGCGCTTGAGCACGATGGTCGCGTCGGAAACCGCGCGGATCGCCTTCAGCGCGGCGAGCACGTCGTCTGCGCCCGAGGCGATCATGATCTCCTCCTCTGTGCCGACGATCAGGTCGCAGTCGGGAAGGATCGTTCGCATCACTTGGGAGACCCGGTCGGACTTCACATAGCGCTCGAAGCCCTCGGCATGCCCGGCCAGGCCCCAGAGGTTTGGCCGATAGTCGATGTCGAAGATCACCTTGCGCTTGTTCTCGCGCGCGATGCGGATCGCCTTGCGCTGCGCCGCCTCGGTGTTCGGTTTGGAGAAATGCGTCCCCGAGACGAGGACGGCGCGCGACGACCGGATGAACGCCTCGTCGACGTCGGCCTCTGAGAGCGCCATGTCGGCACAGTCGGTGCGCACGAAGATCATCGGCGAGACGCCTTCGGCCTCGATTGCAAGCAGCACCAGCGCCGTGAGGCGCTCCGTGTCGGTGACGATGCCGGCGGTCGACACGCCTTCGCGGGCGCATTGCTCGCGGATGAAGCGGCCCATCTGCTCGTCGCCGACGCGGGTGATCAGGCCGGCCTTCAGCCCCAGCCGCGCGGTGCCGATGGCGATGTTCGCCGGGCAGCCACCGACGGACTTGGCAAACGAGGTGACGTCCTCCAGCCGGCTGCCGAGCTGCTGGCCATAGAGATCGACGGAGGAGCGGCCGATCGTGATGACGTCGAGCCGCGCGTCCGCCAGGGCTTCCGAGTGGTGTCGGGGCATGCCTCCTCCCATCGAACGCCGTCAATGTCGGCCCGGCGTTCCAGTGCAAAATGAAACATCAATTCCGAATGTCAGTCAATTCGGAATGTGTATTCCATTTCACTCTTTGGCGGTGTTTTTCCCGCTCCGATCGAGACTGCGCCGTTTCTCTGCAATCGCAACCGGCAATGCCATGGCGAGCACCATCGAGGCAGAGAGCGAGCGGAACCCGCCATAGTCGGCCTCCGCCACCTCGAACCAGTGCGAGGCAAAGGCGGCAAGCGGCGAGAACGCCGAATCGGTGATCGCCACGATCGGGACGCCGCGCTCGTGCAACGCCTGTGCCTGGGCTACGCTCTCCGTCGCGTAGGGGGCGAAGCTTGTGGCGATGACGCTGTCGCGCGGCGTCGCGAAGGCTGCGATTTCCGCATCGATGCCGTTTGGCGAGGCGATGACCTGATGACGGATGCCGAGCTTGCCGAAGGCATAGGCCATGTGGGCGGCGAGCGGATAGGAACGACGCTTGGCGACGAGAAAGATCGTTTCGGCCCGCGCCAGCAAGGAGACGGCGCTGGAAAAATCGTTCCGGTCGATCGCCTGGGCCAGCCGGGCGACGGACTGGCCGGCGGCGGCAATGAAGCCGTTCAGCAGCTCGTCCTCGCTGTTGGCGGCAGCGCCCTTTTCCAGCGTCGCCAGCCGCTCCTCATAGGACAGGTTGCGGTCGCGGAGGCGTTCGCGAAACACCGTCTGCAGGTCGGAAAAGCCGCCGAAGCCGAGATGATGGGCAAGCCGCACCAGCGTCGAGGGTTGCACCTCGGCGGCGGCGGCGATGCTGGCGGCGGTTCCGAAGGCGATCTCGTCCGGGTGGGAAAGGGCATAGGCTGCCACCTGCATCAGCCGCTTCGGCATCGTCGACTTCCGATCGATGATGACGCTGCGCAGGCTGTCGAAGTCGCGCGGTACCCGCACGGTCTGCTTGTCTTGTTCGTCGTCCATGTCCGGCCCGCGGTCCCTCGAAAGCGATAGGATGGAATGTGTGAAATGTTTATTCCATATGATTTCGGAAATACAGCTTCTGTTCCAGATCTTTCCGGTTCATCATCTACGCGATAAGTGCCGAATGGAGGAAAGACCATGGCAGGGCTTGGCGTCGGATTGATCGGAACGGGCTACATGGGCAAGTGCCATGCCCTTGCCTGGAACAATGTGGCGGCCATTTTCGGCGATGTGGCGCGACCGCGGCTCGTCCGGTTGGCGGAACGGAATTCGGCGCTGGCCGAGGCCCGGGCCCGTGAATTCGGCTTTGCGAAGGCAACCTCCGACTGGCGCGACCTGCTCGTCGATCCCGACGTGGACGTCGTTTCCGTGACCACGCCGAATCAGTTCCATGCCGACATGGCGATCGCGGCACTCGAGGCCGGCAAGCATGTCTGGTGCGAAAAACCGATGGCGACAGCACTCGCCGACGCCGAGCGCATGGAAGCGGCCGCACGGCGCTCGGGAAAGGTGGCGGTCATCGGCTACAACTACATCCAGAACCCGGTCATGCGCCATCTTCGCACGCTGCTCGGGCAGGGGGCGATCGGGAAGGTCAACCATGTCCGCATCGAGATGGACGAGGATTTCATGGCCGATCCGGAGGCGCCGTTTTCGCCAAAGAGCGAGGCAAAGGGAGGCTATGGCGCGCTGGACGATTTCGCCGTGCATCCGCTGTCGCTGCTTTGGAACCTGTTCGGCCATGTCGAGGCGGTCATCGCCGATCTGGGCAAGCCCTATCCGGATCGCCCGTTGAGCGACGGCGGTCGGCGCGCGGTCGAAAACCATGACCAGGCCAGCGTGCTGATGCGGCTTTCCGGCGGAATTCCCGCCGTGTTGATGGCCAACCGCGCCGCCTGGGGCCGCAAGGGGCGCATCGCCCTGCAGATCTTTGGCTCACACGGCTCGATCCTGTTCGATCAGGAGCGGATGAACGAGTTCCAGCTCTACCGGACCTCGGATCCCGCCACCGAGCAGGGCTTCGCCACCGTGCTGACCGCCCCGCACCACAAGCCCTATGACCGGTTCATCCCGGCGCCCGGCCACAGCCTTGGCTTCAACGACCTCAAGGTGATCGAGTGCCGCGAATTGATGGCCGCGATCGCCGGGGAGCCGTTCCGCGCGGTGGACTTTGCGAACGGCCTGCGCATCGAACGCGCGGTGCATGCCATGGCCCAGTCTTTCCGCGAACGGCGCTGGGTTGAGGTGGCGGCGGGGTGATCCGGGGGCAGAGCTGGATTCCGCGGCCGGAGCATCACCCCGGCCGCCAGTCTGATTTGCATTGGCCGATCAGAGAATGAAATCGCTCGAAAAGTATCTCGTGTAGTTGGCGTCGATCTGGAAGTTCGCGCGCCCGTCGCCGTTGACGTCACCCGAAATGATGTTGCCGGAATAGCGCAGCTCGCCCGCGTCGCCGGAAAACGACTTGGTGCCGATGAAGTGGAACGCCTGGTTGCCTCTGGCAGAGGTGTCGGCATCGATCTTGCTGAGGTCGATCTTGTCGTTCTCGGAGCGGATGAAGTCCTCGATGATGTCGCGGTTCGTGCCGACCACCGAATCATTGATCGATTCGAAGATGAAGAGGTCACGGCCGGTGCCGCCGTTCAGGATGTCGTGACCGCGGCCGCCGATAAGATAGTCGTTGCCGCTGCCGCCCACCAGCTCGTCGCTGCCGTAGCCGCCGAGCAGCAGGTCGCTGCCGCCCCGTCCCCACAGGATGTCGTTGCCGCTGCCGCCTTCGAGGTTGTTGCCAAAGGAATCGCCCCGCAGCGTGTCGTTGTAGCTGGTGCCGATCGCATCCTCGATGCTGTTGAAGGTCTCCTTGTTGGAGCCGACCTTGGCGTATTTGCCTTCGAGGTCGACGAAGACGCCGGTGCCCTTCAGCTTGCTGTCGTCCTGGAGTTCATAGCTGAGCGTGTCGATCCCGCTGCCGCCGTCGAAATAGTTCCGGAAACCGGCCGACAGGAAGGTATCGTCGTCGTTGCCGCCATAGTATTTGCTCTGCAGCGTCAGCACCTCGAACCAGTCGTCGCCCGCGCCGCCGTAGACATAGTCGCGGTAAGAGTCGTCGATTGCGTAACCGGTGTGGATGTAGGTGTCGTTGCCGGAGCCGAGATAGATTTCGTTTCCGCCCTCGAACCAGTTCTTCACATAGTCATTGCCGGCGCCGGCATCGACATAGTTGAAGCCGCCATCGCGGCTGACGAGGTTAAGGTAGATCTTGTCGTTTCCGCCATAGGTGTAGATCTCGACTTCGGGAACATTTTCTTGCCAAACGGTGTTTGCGTAATCGTTTCCGATATATTTGTAGCTGTTAACCCATCCCATGACGCGTATTCCTCGTTACTGCAATTACATTTGCTTGACCTGAACATTAAGCGCCCGTTCCTGAACGCGACTTGAACGGACGCGACGTCAGAAAGTCATCTGATGGTTGCCGAGGCTTTGTGGCCAAATCCGGCAGCAACTATGATGCTTCGGTGACTTTTGATCCGGCTCGGACGCAGGATCGCCGAACTGGTTAACGAATCGTTGCGGCGCCGCCCGCTGCGTCGGGGCCGGGCGCAGAGGGGGTCCAAGCCGCCGCCTCGAAACGGACAAGGACTGTTAATTGTCGCTCGGGTGCGGAAACCAGTTGATTAGCGCGCGCGTTTTCTTTATCAGCGCCAGCGTGGACGGAGAGGTGGCCGAGTGGTCGAAGGCGCTCCCCTGCTAAGGGAGTATACCGGAAACGGTATCGAGGGTTCGAATCCCTTCTTCTCCGCCACTTGCCCTCGCGAAAGCGTTCTCCCGATCCGGCTGCGGCTGGATTTTCTCGTTGCTTTCGAGGGTTATAC